>NZ_JBITXV010000026.1:0-88934 GCF_044544845.1 Streptomyces sp. NPDC053474 | reverse complement strand
AGTGGTCGGCGACCTCGTCCCAGAGCTCGTCGGACACGGCCTGCGTGGAGCGGTCCGCGAGCCGCGTGACGTGCTCCGTGAGGGCCAGCGCGGCGGGGGGGGGGGGGGGGGGGGGCCGCGCCCCCCCCCCGCCCCCCCCCCCCCCCCCCCCCCGCCGAGCGGGGCGCGCCCGCTCACCGCCCGGGCGTGGCCCCGACCCCGGTGACCAGCGGCTCCGCGCCCGGGTCCGGCTGCGGAGCGTAGCCCCGGGTCAGTCGCCCCTCGGCGCGCCGCACCGCCTTCGAGGGCCACCACGTGGCGCGGCCGAGGAGGAGGAGCGCCGCCGGCAGGATCATGACGCGGATCACGAAGGCGTCGACAAGGACGGCCACCGCGAGCACGAAGCCCATCTGCTTCATCTCCAGGATGTGCAGCATCACGAAGCTGGCGAAGACAGTGACCATGACGATCGCCGCGCTGGTGACGACCTTCGCCGAGGACGCGATGCCGTCGATGACGGCCTTGCGGGTGGGCACGCCGTTCAGGGCCGCCTCGCGGATCCGGCTGACCACGAACACCTGGTAGTCCATCGAGAGCCCGAAGAGGATCACGAAGAGGAACAGCGGCACGCGCGCGGAGATGCCGTGCAGCGACTCGAACGACAGCAGGCCCTCGGCCCACTCGCCCTGGAAGACGAGGACGAGCAGCCCGAGCGCGGACGCCGCCGACAGCAGGTTGAGCACGATGCCGAGCAGGCCGAGCACGACGGACCGGAAGGCGTACACGGTCATGGCGAAGGTCAGCAGGAGCAGCGCGCCGAGGACCAGCGGCAGCTTCTCGTTCTGGTGGGCCACGTAGTCGACGCCGCGGGGCACGTCGCCGCTGACGGCGGTCTCGACGCCGCCGAGCTTGCCGACGGTGGCGGGCAGGTAGTCGTCGCGGAGGTGGTCCAGGGTCCGCGCGGCCTCGTCCGAGTACGTGGCGTGCCGGGCGCCGAGGTCCAGGGTGCTGACGCGGCCGTCCGCGGACGTCCTGATCCGCGGCGTGTCGTGGCGGGCGAAGAGCGGGTCGGCCGCGGCCTCGCGGTCCAGGGCGCGCAGGGCGCGTACGACGTCGTCCGACCGCTCGGGCGCGGAGCGGGCCACGACCTGGAAGCGCAGGCGCTCGTCGGGGAAGGAGGCGAGCAGCCGGTCGTACCCCCGCATCGCCGGGATCTCGCGCGAGAAGCTGTCCCGGGCCGGGTCCTTCAGCTTCAGGTCGAGGGCGGGAAGGGCGAGGCCGACCAGGGCCAGGACCGCGAGCCCCAGGGTGAGCGCGGGGCGCTTGCGGGCGGGCGTGAGCAGGGCGTTCCAGAACCGGCCCGGCGCCCGCTCCTCGTGGAGCCGCACCCGCTTGCCCTGGGCCCGGCGCCGGGCCGCCCGGCGCTCGGCCCGCTGCCCCAGCTTGACCAGCATCGCGGGCAGCACGGAGACCGAGCTGGCCACGGCGACCGCCACGACCAGGATGGTGCCGATGGCGAGCGAGTCGAAGATGACGTCGTCGGCCAGGAACAGGGCCGCGGTGGAGATCATGACGGCGAGCCCGGAGACCACGATCGCGCGCCCCGCCGTCGCGGCGGCGGCCTCGACGAGCGCCTCGGAGGAGAGCCTGCCGCCCGCGCGGGCCCGCTCCTCGCGCTCGCGCTTGAGGTAGAAGAGCGTGTAGTCGACGCCGACGGCCATGCCGATGAGCAGGATCATGCTCAGCCCGACGCCGGTGTCGGGCAGCAGGTGCGAGGCCAGCATCGCCAGGCCCATGGTCGCCGCGATCGAGGTGACGGCGAGCAGCAGCGGCACGCCGACCATCAGCAGCGAGCCGAACACCAGGGCCAGCGTGATCAGCGTGATGGGCAGCGTGATCGCCTCGGAGAACGCGAGGTCCTCGTCCCGCTGGTCGTCCACGCCCTTGCTCACGGACGCGGCGCCGGTCTCCTCGATCACCACGCCCGGATGGGCCTTCTTGATCTTCTCGGTGAGCTCCTGGAGCGGGACGACGATCTCCCGCGCCTCCTGCTCCGGGCCGCCCAGCGTCACGGGTACGCGGATGACCTCGCCGTTCGCGGAGCGGACGGGCGCGCCCACCTCGTCGACCTCGGGCAGCCGCTTCATCCGCCGGGTGACGTCCCGCACGGCGGCGTCGGCCTTCGCCTCGTCCGGCTTCCCGGCCCTGCCGCTGATCAGGATCTGCTCCAGCGACTTGAGCTGGAGGTCGCCCGCAGAGGCCATGGCCTCGGCGCGCCCGGCCTCGCCGACCCGGTAGTCCTCCGAGGCCGCGCTGTTCATCCCGGCCGCGCTGCCCGCGACGAGGCACAGCGCCACGAAGACGAACCAGCCGACGATCGCCCGCCACGGGTGCAGCGCGCTCCAGCGCGCCACCCGCACGGTCACCGACCGCCGCTCCCCGCCCGACCCTCGTATCCCCATCTCCGACCCCCATGGATAGCCGTGCTTCATGTGCTTCATCTGCTTCACGTGTAAGAACTGACTTACACATGACGTGTAAGCGCAGACTGACAGGTGAAGGATGAGTACGTCAACTGTCAGATCCAGCGGGAAACTCCGGGTCGACGGAGGGTTTGACAGTGCTTCACGGCGTGCGTAAGCCTTGGCTGACAGGTATCGGAACGGCACAGAGGCGGGCCATGAACAGCGAGGAGCTGCTTGCCTTCCTCTCGGCGGTGGGCCACGCGCAGCGGATCCGGATCATCAAGGAGCTCGCCACGGGCCCCATGTACGTCAGCGAGCTGGCACGGCGCCTGGGCGTCTCCCGGCCCCTGCTCTACATGCACCTGGAGCGCCTGGAGAAGGCGGACCTCGTGCTCGGCAGGCTGGAGCTCTCCGACGACGGCAAGGCCCTCAAGTACTTCGAACTCGCGCCGTTTGACGTGCGGTTGAACGTGGATACGATTCTGGCCGCGGCCCAGCAGGACGGGGCGAGCGAGGCCGGACAGCACTCACCCGAGGAGACGCCCCCATGAGCGACGCGATCATCCCGATCGCCTTCTTCCTGATACTCGCCGGAGCGATCGTCGCCGTCGCGCACTTCCAGACGCAGCGCAGCCGCGAGCGCGACCGCGAGTACGCGGCGGCGATGGAGGCCTACCGCCAGGCCCTGGACACCGCCCGGTCCGAGGCCGACGCCGTGCGCAACCAGCTCACCGAGCTCAACGTGCGGGTCAGGTCCATGGAGAGCATGCTGCGCTCCGTCGACTAGCGGCCCGCGCGACCAGCGGCCCGTGGCGAGGGCGCGCGCACTCCGGCTCCGGCCCGCGCGCGAAAGCCGTTACCGTGGACTCTGCAAACGCACCCGGACACACCGGGCCGGTCGAGAGCGCCCCGCACCGCGAGCCGCTGGGCGGGATGCGCCGCCGCCGCGCAGGCGCGCCGAAAGAGAGTCATGAGTAGGGCATTTACGCAGGTCAAGTGGGCCGTGAGGAGCGCGGGGTAGCGACGTGCACATCGTCATCATGGGCTGCGGGAGAGTCGGTTCCGCTCTCGCGCAGACCCTGGAACAGCAGGGGCACACGGTCGCCGTGGTCGACCAGGACCCCACCGCCTTCCGCCGTCTGGGCTCCGGCTTCGGCGGCCGTCGCGTGACCGGGGTCGGCTTCGACCAGGACACCCTGCGCGAGGCCGGCATCGAGGACGCGGGCGCCTTCGCCGCCGTCTCCAGCGGCGACAACTCGAACATCATCGCCGCCCGGGTGGCCCGCGAGATGTTCGGCATCGAGAACGTCGCCGCCCGCATCTACGACCCCCGCCGCGCCGAGGTCTACCAGCGCCTGGGCATCCCCACGGTCGCCACGGTCCGCTGGACCGCCGACCAGATGCTGCGGCGGCTGCTGCCCTCCGGCGCCGAGCCGCTGTGGCGCGACCCCACCGGCGGCGTCCAGCTCGCCGAGGTGCACGCCTCCGCCTCCTGGATCGGCCACAAGATCAGCCGCCTGCAGGAGGAGACCGGCGTGCGCGTCGCCTTCCTCACCCGGCTCGGCGAGGCGGTCCTGCCGACCTCGCAGACGGTCCTGCAGGAGGGCGACCTGGTGCACGTGATGATGCGCACCGACGACGTCGAGAAGGTCGAGGCGGCGTTCGCCGAGGGCCCCGAGGAAGGCGGTCACTGATGAGGGTCGCCATTGCCGGAGCGGGCGCGGTGGGCCGTTCCATCGCCGGTGAGCTCCTGGAGAACGGGCACGAGGTGCTGCTCGTCGACAAGGCGCCGACGGCCATCTCCGTCGAGCGCGTCCCGCAGGCCGAGTGGCTGCTGGCCGACGCCTGCGAGATCACTTCCCTGGACGAGGCTGCGCTCCAGCGCTGCAACGTGGTCATCGCCGCGACGGGCGACGACAAGGTGAACCTGGTCGTCTCGCTCCTCGCCAAGACCGAGTACGGCGTCCCGCGCGTCGTCGCCCGCGTCAACAACCCCAAGAACGAGTGGCTGTTCAACGAGTCCTGGGGCGTCGACGTCGCGGTGTCCACGCCGCGGCTGATGTCCGCGCTCGTCGAGGAGGCGGTGAGCGTCGGCGACCTGGTGCGCCTGCTGCGCTTCAGCCACGGCGACGCGAACCTGGTCGAGCTGACGCTGCCGCCGGAGTCCGCCTTCGCGGGCACCCGGGTCGGCGACGTCCAGTGGCCCGAGGACACCTCGCTCGTCACCATCATCCGGGGCACGCGCGTCCTCACGCCGACCCCCGACGACTCGCTCGAAGCGGGTGACGAGCTGCTCTTCGTGGCCGCGCAGGCACGCGAGGAGCAGCTGGAGGACCTGCTCTCAGCGCGCAACTAGAGCCGTAGGGCTTTGTACGCAGGTGGGGGCGCCCGGAATCTTCCGGGCGCCCCCACCTGCGTTTTCCCCGCCCACCCGCCCCTGAAGGGGCGGGTGGGCGGGGAGAGTCAGGCCTGGCGCTGCTGCTGCTCGGCGGCCGCCTTGCGCTCGGCCTCGGCCCGCTCCTCGGCTTCCATCTCCGCGAAAACATCAATGGGCGGCGGCGCCTTCGCCAGGAAGATCCAGGTGAAGTACACCGCGAGGACCATCGGCGGCAGCTTCAGGGCGATCAGGACCCAGCCGAGCTTCTCGGTGTCCGACCACCAGTACAGCGGGAAGAGGATCGCGTACTTGGCGAGGAAGATCAGGCCCCAGGCCAGGGACGCCTTGGTGTACGCCTTCTTGCGGCCCGGGTTGCGGGTGCGCCAGGAGAGGTTCTCCCGGAAGACCGGCCCGAGCAGCAGGCCGAGCAGCGGGAAGCCCACGAGCGCCGACAGGAAGAAGGCGGCGCCGAGGCCGGTGCCGTAGATCATCCCGGGCAGGTAGAAGTCCTTGGCGTTGCCCGTGAACATGGCGAAGGCCACGCCGAACGCGACGCCGAAGACGCCGCTGAACGCGTGCTTGACCGTGTCCCGACGCACCAGCCGGACCACGACCAGGAGCACCGCGACGCCGAGCGCGGCGATCGCCGAGCTGTGCAGGTCCTTGGTGATCGTGTAGATCAGCACGAACAGCAGGCCCGGGACCATCGTCTCGACCGTGCCGCGGATGCCGCCGAAGGCGTCGAAGAGCGCAGCCTGCGTCAGAGCCCTGGTGTCCGTGTCCTGGGGGCTCACGCCCGCCAGGCCCTGGTCGGTCGGCTTGTCGACTGACGTCACCGGCTACTCCCGTCCGAGCGGTCTGAGTTCGTACTTGGGGTTGAAGAGCACTCTGCGGCCGCGGTCTATGGATATCCGCCCCGAGGCGATCAGGCGGCGGCCCGGCTCGATGCCGACGATGGAACGCCTGCCGAGCCACACCACGTCCACCGCGGCGGAGCCGTCGAACAGCTCCGCCTCCAGGGCGGGCACACCGGCCCGTGGCCGCAGGGTGACCGTGCGCAACGTACCAGTAACCGTGACGATCTGGCGGTCGTGGCAGTCGCCGATGCGGGTGCAGCCGGCCGTCTCGGCGTCCTCGCGCAGTTCCTGGGAGTCCAAGTCCTGCTGGGAGGACGACAGCCGGTCGAGCATGCGCCGGAAGCGCCCTGCGGGCTTGTCGGATCCAGGAACAGCACTCATACCCCGAGCCTACCCGTGCTCCCCGACACCCCCGCAACGCCGGTGCGCGGCCCCCGGCGGGTCACCGCTCGAAGCGGTAGCCCATCCCCGGCTCCGTGATGAAGTGCCGGGGGTGCGCCGGATCGGTCTCCAGCTTGCGCCGCAGCTGGGCCATGTAGACCCGCAGGTAGTTCGTCTCCGTGCCGTACGAGGGCCCCCAGACCTCCTGGAGGAGCTGTTTCTGGCTGACGAGACGGCCCGCGTTGCGGACGAGGACCTCCAGGAGGTGCCACTCGGTGGGGGTCAGGCGCACGTCGCGCCCGCCCCGGTTGACCTTCTTCGCGGCCAGGTCGACCGTGAAGTCCTCGGTCTCGATCGTGACGTCGTCCTCGCCCGCCCCGGTGGGCTCGGCCCGCCGCACGGCGGCCCGCAGCCGGGCCAGGAGCTCGTCCATGCCGAAGGGCTTGGTCACGTAGTCGTCGGCGCCCGCGTCCAGGGCCTCGACCTTCTCGTCGGAGCTGTGCCGGGCGGAGAGCACCAGGATCGGTACCCGCGTCCAGCCGCGCAGCCCCTTGATCACCTCCACCCCGTCCATGTCGGGCAGACCGAGGTCGAGCACGATCACGTCGGGGTGGCGGGCGGCGGCGAGCTGGAGGGCGGTCGCGCCGTCCGGTGCCGCGTCCACGTCGTACTTGCGCGCCTTCAGGTTGATCACGAGGGCGCGTACGATCTGCGGCTCGTCGTCGACCACGAGCACCCGGGTCATTCCTACCTGCCTTTCGGGCTTGTCAGCGCCGCTCGTGCGGCTGGTTGTGCCCCGTGCGCGGCCGGCGGTGGCACTCACGAGGTCATCTGGGCGGAGAGGTCGGGCACGACCGGCGGCCGGCCGTCCGCCACCTGGAGCGTCAGCACCATCGTGAGGCCGCCGCCGGGGGTGTCCTCGGCGTTGAGGGTGCCCCCCATGGATTCCACGAAGCCGCGGGCGACGGCGAGGCCGAGGCCCACGCCACTGCCGCGTGGAGCGTCACCGTAGCGCTGGAACGGCTCGAAGATGCGCTCCTTGGCGTCATCGGGGACGCCGGGGCCCCGGTCCACGACGCGCACTTGCACCTGGTCCCCCAGGGCGCTCGCCGACACCAGGACCGGCGCGTCCTCGGGCGCGTACTTGACGGCGTTCTCGACGACGTTGGCGACGGCGCGCTCCAGGAGGCCCTTGTCGACCGCGACCATCGGCAGGTCCTCGGGGACGTCGAGGTCCACGCTGCCGTCCGGCACGCCGCCGAGCGCCATCGGCACCACCTCGTCGAGGTCGACCTCGCGGATGAGCGGGGCGACGGTGCCGGTCTGGAGGCGGGACATGTCCAGGAGGTTGCCGACGAGGTGGTCGAGCCGGTCGGCGCCCGCCTCGATGCCTTCGAGCAGCTCGGCCTGGTCCTCGTCCGACCACTCCACGTCCTCGGAGCGCAGGCTGGACACCGACGCCTTGATCCCGGCCAGGGGCGTGCGCAGGTCGTGGCTGACGGCGGCGAGCAGGGCGGTGCGGATGCGGTTGCCCTCGGCGAGGGTGCGCGCCCGGTCGGCCTCGGACTGCAGGCGCTGCCGGTCCAGGACCACGGCGGCCTGCGCGGCGAAGGCGCCGAGCACGCGGCGGTCCTCGGCGGGCAGCACCCGGCCCGACAGAGCGAGCGCCATGTGGTCGCCGACGGGCACGTCCACGTCGGCGTCCTCGGGGCGGCCCACGTGCGCTCCGGTACCGACGCTGCCCGCGCAGGTCCAGGGCGCCGTGTCGTTCTCGCGTTCCAGGAGGGCCACGGCCTCCATGGCGAAGGTCTCCCGCATGGTCTCCAGGAGCGCCGCGAGGCTGTTCTCGCCGCGCAGCACGCTGCCCGCGAGGTGGGAGAGGATCTCCGACTCGGCGCGCAGGCGCGCGGCCTGGTGGGTGCGGCGGGCCGCCAGGTCGACCACGGAGGCCACGGACACCGCGACGGACACGAAGACGCAGATCGCGACGATGTTCTTGGCGTCGGAGATCGTCCACTGGTGCAGCGGCGGCGCGAAGAAGTAGTTGAGCAGCAGGGAGCCGAAGGCCGCGGAGGCGAGGGCCGGGAGCATGCCGCCGAGCAGGGCCGCCGCGACCGTGAGGGTCAGGAACAGCAGCATGTCGTTGGCGAGGCCGAGGTCGGCGTCGATGTGCGTCAGGAGCAGGGTGAGCAGCGCGGGCCCCACGACACCGGCGAGCCAGCCCCAGATGAGGCGGGAGCGGCCGAGCCGGGCGCCGCGCGCCACCGGAAGGCCGCGCCCCTTGGCGACCTCGCTGTGCGTGACGATGTGGACGTCCAGGTCGGGCCCGGAGTCCCGGGCCACGGTGGCGCCGACGCCGGGCCCGAAGACGTACTGCCAGGTCTTGCGGCGCGAGGAGCCGAGGACGATCTGGGTGGCGTTGATGCCCCGGGCGAAGTCGAGCAGCGCGGCGGGGATGTCGTCGCCGATGACGTGGTGGAACGTTCCTCCCAGGTCTTCGACCAGGGTGCGCTGGACGGCGAGCTCCTTGGGCGAGGCCGCGGTCAGGCCGTCGCTGCGGGCGATGTAGACCGCGAGGATCTCGCTGCCGGAGCCCTTGGCGGCCATGCGCGACGCGCGCCGGATGAGCGTGCGGCCCTCGGGGCCTCCGGTGAGGCCGACGACGATGCGCTCGCGGGCCTGCCAGGTCGAGCGGATGTTGTGCTCGCCCCGGTACTGCTGAAGGTACTCATCGACCCGGTCGGCCACCCACAACAGCGCCAGCTCCCGCAGCGCGGTCAGATTGCCCGGCCGGAAGTAGTTCGACAGGGCCGCGTCGACCTTGTCCGCCTTGTAGATGTTGCCGTGCGCCATCCGGCGCCGCAGCGCCTGCGGCGACATGTCGACCAGCTCGATCTGGTCCGCCCGGCGCACCACCTCGTCCGGCACCGTCTCGCGCTGCCGCACCCCCGTGATCGACTCCACCACGTCACCCAGCGACTCCAGATGCTGGATGTTGACCGTGGATATGACGTCGACGCCTCCTTCGAGGAGCTCCTCGACGTCCTGCCAGCGCTTGGCGTTGCGCGAGCCCGGCACGTTCGTGTGGGCCAGCTCGTCCACGAGCGCCACGGCCGGGGCCCGGCGCAGCACGGCGTCCACGTCCATCTCGGTGAAGGCCGCGCCCCGGTACTCCAGCTCCTTGCGCCGTACGACCTCCAGGCCGTGCAGCATCACTTCCGTGCGCGGCCGCCCGTGGTGCTCGACGAAGGCCACCACGCAGTCCGTGCCGCGCTCGACCCGGCGGTGGGCCTCGGACAGCATCGCGTACGTCTTGCCGACACCCGGTGCCGCACCGAGGTAGATCCGAAGCTTGCCGCGTGCCATGGCCCCATTGTCTTCCTGAAACTGCTGTGTACGCAGCGTCGACCTTACGGCCAACAATCGCGGTAAATCGGACGAGGCGGGCGTTCCCGAGGGTCCTTGACGCAACCCTGATGGCCCTGGCCCGCGGACGCACGGAAGCGGGCCCGCGGGCCCCGGTCGCTCCGGGGCCCACGGGCCGTGCGCGGGCCGCTGGCGGGCAGGTCAGCCCTGGGCGGCGACCAGGTGCTTCAGGGCGATGTTGAGCTTCAGGACGTTCACCCGGGGCTCCCCCATGAAGCCGAGGACGCGGCCGTCCGTGTGGTCGTCGACCAGCTTCTCGACGGCCTTGACGTCCAGGTGGTTGCGCTCGGCGACCCGGTGCGTCTGGAGGTCGGCGTACGCCGGTGAGATGTGCGGGTCCAGGCCCGAGGCGGAGGACGTGACGGCGTCCGCGGGGACGTCCGACGGGCTGACCTTGAAGTCGGCCGTCGAGTTGTCCTTGACGACGGCGTCCTTGGCGGCCCGCACCTGGGCGCAGAGCCCGTCCGTAGCCTTGGGGTCGCAGACCTGCTTGCCGTCCTTGTCCTTGGTGGACCCGGAGTCGCCCGAGAGGTTGGTCGCGCCGGACAGGAGCAGCTTGTACCGGGTGTTCACGCTGTTGCTGCCGAGGCCGTTGGAGGGCCGGGGCTGGAACCACTTCAGGTCCGGGTCCGGCGTCTCCTGGCCCTTCTTCAGGGGCAGGTCGTAACGCTGGCCGATGAGCTCGGAGCCGACGACCTTGCCGCCGTCCTTGACCTCGGAGCCGTTGGCCTTGCCGGGGAAGAGGGCCTGGGCGACGCCGGTGACGGCGAGCGGGTAGAGCACGCCGCAGACCACGGTGAGGACCAGCACGGCCCGCAGGCCCGCGCCCAGCAACCGGGCGGTGTTTCCGACGGAGTTATTCATGCCAAGTCACCCAATGCCAGGGATGAGGGAGAGGAGCAGGTCGATGACCTTGATGCCGATGAACGGCGCGACCAGACCGCCGAGACCGTAGATCCCGAGGTTGCGCCGGAGCATCCGGTCGGCGCTCATCGGCCGGTACTGCACGCCCTTCAGGGCCAGCGGCACCAGGGCCACGATGATCAGCGCGTTGAAGATGACGGCCGACAGGATCGCGGACTTGGGGCTGGACAGGTCCATGATGTTGAGCTTGTCCAGGCCCGGGTAGACCACCGCGAACATCGCCGGGATGATCGCGAAGTACTTCGCCACGTCGTTGGCGATCGAGAAGGTCGTCAGGGCGCCGCGCGTGATGAGCAGCTGCTTGCCGATCTCCACGATCTCGATGAGCTTGGTCGGGTTGGAGTCCAGGTCCACCATGTTCCCGGCCTCCTTGGCGGCCGAGGTGCCGGTGTTCATGGCCACGCCGACGTCGGCCTGCGCGAGCGCGGGGGCGTCGTTGGTGCCGTCGCCCGTCATCGCGACGAGCTTGCCGCCCGCCTGCTCGCGCTTGATGAGCGCCATCTTGTCCTCGGGCGTGGCTTCCGCGAGGAAGTCGTCCACGCCCGCCTCGTCGGCGATCGCCTTGGCCGTCAGCGGGTTGTCGCCCGTGATCATGACGGTCTTGATGCCCATGCGGCGCAGTTCGTCGAACCGCTCCCGCATGCCCTCCTTGACGACGTCCTTGAGGTGGATGACGCCGAGCACGCGGGCGCCGTCGGTGTCCTCGATCGCCACGAGCAGCGGGGTGCCGCCCGCCTGCGAGATCGTGTCGGTGAGCTCCTGGGCCTCGTCGGAGACGGTGCCGCCGCGCTCGCGGACCCAGGCGACGACCGAGCCGGTCGCGCCCTTGCGGACCTTGCGCCCGTCCACGTCCACGCCCGACATGCGGGTCTGGGCGGTGAAGGCGATCCACTCGGCGCCGGTCAGCTCGCCCTGGTGGCGCTCGCGCAGGCCGTACTTCTCCTTGGCGAGGACGACGATGGAGCGGCCCTCGGGCGTCTCGTCGGCCAGCGAGGAGAGCTGGGCGGCGTCGGCGACCTCGGCCTCGGTGGTGCCCCGCACCGGCACGAACTCGGCGGCCTGGCGGTTGCCGAGCGTGATGGTGCCGGTCTTGTCGAGCAGCAGCGTGGAGACGTCACCGGCGGCCTCGACGGCGCGCCCGGACATGGCGAGGACGTTGCGCTGGACCAGGCGGTCCATGCCCGCGATGCCGATCGCGGAGAGCAGGGCGCCGATGGTCGTCGGGATGAGGCAGACCAGGAGCGCGCAGAGCACGATCATGGACTGCTCGGCACCGGCGTACACGGCGAACGGCTGGAGCGTGACGACCGCGAGCAGGAAGACGATGGTCAGCGAGGCGAGCAGGATGTTCAGCGCGATCTCGTTGGGCGTCTTCTGCCGGGCCGCGCCCTCGACCAGGTTGATCATCCGGTCGATGAAGGTCTCGCCGGGCTTCGTCGTGATCTTGATGACGACGCGGTCGGAGAGGACCTTCGTACCGCCGGTGACCGCCGACCGGTCGCCGCCGGACTCGCGGATGACGGGCGCCGACTCACCGGTGATCGCCGACTCGTCGACGCTGGCCACGCCCTCGACGACGTCACCGTCGCCAGGGATGATGTCGCCCGCCTCGCAGACGACCAGGTCACCGATCCTCAGGTCGGTGCCGGGCACCTGCTCCTCGGTCCTGCCGTCGGCGGACAGGCGCCGGGCGACTGTGTCGGTCTTGGCCTTGCGCAGCGTGTCGGCCTGGGCCTTGCCGCGGCCCTCGGCGACCGCCTCCGCCAGATTGGCGAAGACCGTGGTCAGCCACAGCCACGCGGCGATCGTCCAGCCGAACCAGTCACCCGGGTCCTTGAAGGCGAGCACGGTGGTGAGCACCGAGCCGATCAGGACCACGAACATCACGGGCGACTTGACCATCACCCGCGGATCGAGCTTCCTCAGGGCGTCCGGGAAGGACTTCAGGAGCTGGGCCGGGTCGAAGAGACCGCCGCCGACCTTGCCGTCGTCCGGCTTGTGGCCGGTCGGCACGTCCTGGTGCGGCGCGCGCGTGGGAGTAGCGGTGGTCATGGAGCTGCGCTCCTCTTGCTTCCTGGTGTGGGTGGTCATGACGCGAGACCCTCGGCGAGCGGCCCGAGCGCGAGCGCCGGGAAATACGTCAGACCGGTGATGATCATGATGGTGCCGACGAGCAGGCCCGTGAACAGCGGCTTCTCGGTGCGCAGGGTGCCCGCCGTCTTCGGGATCGGCCGCTGCTCGGCGAGGGATCCGGCGAGCGCGAGCACGAACACCATCGGCAGGAACCGGCCGAGGAGCATCGCGAGACCGATCGTGGTGTTGAACCACTGCGTGTCCGCGTTCAGGCCCGCGAAGGCCGAGCCGTTGTTGTTGGCGCCGGAGGTGAAGGCGTACAGGATCTCCGAGAAGCCGTGGGCGCCGCTGTTGGTCATCGAGTTCTTCGGCGTGTCCATCGCCATCGAGGCGCCGGTGAAGCCGAGGACGAGCGCGGGCGTGACGAGGATGTAGCAGGCCGCGAGCTTGATCTCGCGGGTGCCGAGCTTCTTGCCCAGGTACTCGGGGGTGCGCCCGACCATCAGACCGGCGAGGAAGACCGCGATGATCGCCATGACGAGCATGCCGTAGAGGCCGGACCCGACGCCGCCGGGTGCGATCTCGCCGAGCTGCATGCCCAGCATCGTGATCCCGCCGCCGAAGCCGGTGTACGAGGAGTGGAAGGAGTTCACCGCGCCGGTGGAGGTGAGCGTGGTGGCCACCGCGAAGATCGACGAGCCGCCGACGCCGAACCGCGTCTCCTTGCCCTCCATCGCCCCACCCGCGAGGTCGAACGCCGGGCCGCCGTGGTGGAACTCGGTCCACATCATCAGCGCGGTGAAGCCGAGCCAGATCGTCGCCATCGTGGCGAGGATCGCGTAGCCCTGCCGGAGCGAGCCGACCATCCGGCCGAAGGTCCGGGTCAGGGCGAACGGGATCACCAGGATCAGGAAGATCTCGAAGAGGTTCGAGATCGGGTTCGGGTTCTCGAAGGGGTGGGAGGAGTTGGCGTTGAAGTAGCCGCCGCCGTTGGTGCCCAGCTCCTTGATGACCTCCTGGGAGGCGACCGCGCCGCCGTTCCACTGCTGCTCGCCGCCCAGGAACTGGCCGACGCCGTGGATGCCGGAGAAGTTCTGGATCGCGCCGCAGGCGACCAGGACCAGCGCGCCGATCACGGAGATCGGGATCAGGATGCGGACGACACCGCGCACCAGGTCGGCCCAGAAGTTGCCGAGCTCACCGGTGCGCGAGCGGGAGAAGCCGCGCACCAGCGCCACGGCGACGGCGATGCCGACGGCCGCGGAGACGAAGTTCTGCACCGCGAGACCGGCGGTCTGCACGACGTGGCCCATGGCCTGCTCGCCGTAGTACGACTGCCAGTTGGTGTTGGCGACGAAGGACGCGGCGGTGTTGAACGCCTGGTCCGGGTCGATCGACTTGAAGCCGAGCGAGCCCGGGAGCGAGCCCTGGATCCGCTGGAGCAGGTACAGGAAGAGCAGGCTCGCCAGGGAGAAGGAGAGCACGCCGCGCAGATAGGCGGGCCAGCGCATCTGGGTGCCGGGGTGGGCGCCGATGCCCTTGTAGATCCACTTCTCGACGCGCAGATGCTTGTCGGAGGAGTAGACGCCCGCCATGTAGTCGCCGAGCGGACGGTACGCGAGGGCCAGCGCGGCCACGAGCGCGAGGAGCTGGAGCACGCCAGCGAGAACGGGACTCATGTCGGGGCTCAGAACCTCTCCGGGAACACAAGGGCGAGGACGAGATAGCCGAGCAGGGCGACGGCCACGGCGAGGCCGACGATGTTTTCGGCGGTCACAGCTTCGCCACCCCCTTGGCGACGAGAGCCACCAGCGCGAAGACCGCGATCGTGGTGACGACGAAGGCCACGTCGGCCATCGTGTGCTCCTAGATGAGATTCGGAATTGCTGACATCCCGAGGAAACCGCCTCAATGGCGGGTTTCGATCGCCGTTGACGTCTCCCTAGCGGCCATTGGCGCGGCGTTGACGAATCTCTTACGGCGCTGCGTTCAACCAGTTCACACGCATATACGCCAAGGGGCCGCACTCCCGATTCGGGAGTGCGGCCCCTTGGATCGCACTGCTTTACGTCAGCTTCGCGTCAGCTCTCGCGACGGTGCCGACGGCCTTTTTCCGGCCCGCGTCGCCGTCAGCGCACCTCGGTGATCTCCGGCCCCCGGGCCAGCTGGCCCATGCCGCCGGAGAAGCGGGAGGCCTCCTGGTCCTCCTGCTGCACGCCTTCCGCGACCATCTGCGCGTCCTCGGGCAGCTTGAGGACGATCGGGTCCCGCGGGGCCATCGGGCCCTCGCCGCGGACGACGACCGTGTCCCGGAAGATCTGCTCGAGCAGACCCGCGGCCTGCGGCTGCACCGCGCCCTGCCCGGAGATCACTCCGCGCAGGAACCAGCGCGGGCCGTCCACGCCCACGAACCTGACGACCTGGAAGCCGCCCGTGCCGTCCGGCAGCTGCACCGGCACCTGCGCCCGCAGCTCCCAGCCGAGCGGCCCCTCGACCTCGTCGATGACACCGCCCTGCTGGGTGATGCCGGAGGCGATCTCCTCGCGGACCTCGCCCCAGATGCCCTCCCGCTTGGGAGCGGCGAAGGCCTGCAGCTGCACGGCGCTGTCCTGGAGCACGACGGTGGCCGCGACGATCGCGTCACCCGCGACCTCCACGCGCAGCTCCATGCCCTCGACCCCCGGCACGAACAGACCGCCGAGGTCCACCCGGCCCTCGCCGGGCTCGCGGACCTCGGATGCGTCCCAGGGACCGTCCGGGCGCGGCTCCGGCTCCAGGCGCACGCGCTGGGACGCGGCGCCCTCGGACGCTGCGCTCTCTGCGTTCTCCGTGCCGTCGACGACCTGCTCGGCCTCGCCCGCCGCGTCCTCGGCGGCACCGCTCTTCTTGCGACGTCCGAACACGTCACTGTCCTTCCCGGTCGGATACGGCCGATGCGTATCGATTCCCACCCGTTTGTTCGCCCGGGCTGACGCCCACGGCGGCGTGACCGCCGGTCGACCCGAAGCCCCCCTCGGCCCGCGCCGAGCCGGGAAGCTCCGCCACCTCCTGGAAGCGCACCTTCTCGACCTGCTGGACGACCAGTTGGGCGATCCGGTCGAAGCGCTCGAACCGCACGCTGTCGCGCGGGTCGAGATTCACCACGATCACCTTGATCTCCCCACGGTACCCGGCATCAATCGTCCCTGGGGCATTCACCATGGCGACACCGCAGCGGGCGGCGAGGCCGGACCGGGGGTGCACGAAGGCCGCGTACCCCTCGGGCAGGGCGATGGAAACCCCCGTCGGCAGCACCGCCCGCTCTCCGGGCGCGAGTTCGCAGGCCTCGGTCGTCCGCAGATCGGCGCCGGCGTCGCCGGGCATCGCGTACGCCGGCAGCGGTACGTCGGGGTCGACGCGCCTGATCAGCACGTCCAGGGGGGCACGGTCGGTCACGGGTTCACCTCGAAGGCGCGGGCGCGCCGGATCTGGTCCGGGTCGTTCATGGCCGCCCGGATCTCCTGGGGACGGCCGTTGTCGATGAAGTGGTCCACCTTCACCTCGATGAAGAGGGCGTCGGCGCGGACGGCGAGCGGGCCCTCGGGGCCGCCTATGCGCCCCCGCGCCCGCGAGTAGATCTTCCGTCCGGCGACGGCGACGACCTCGGCCTCCAGGTGCAGCACTGTGCCGACCGGCACCGGCCGCACGAAGTCCGTCTCCAGGCGCCCGGTCACGGCGATCACCCGCAGCAGCCAGTTCAGGGAGCCGAGGGTCTCGTCGAGCGCGGTGGCGAGCACGCCGCCGTGGGCGAGACCGGGCGCGCCCTGGTGCGCCTCGCGCACGGTGAACTCGGCGGTGACGGTGACGCCCTCCCCGGCGCGCGCCGCGAGGTGCAGCCCGTGGGTCTGGCCCTCGCCGCAGCCGAAGCACTGCGCGTAGTGCGCGCCGATCAGCTCCCCGGGCGCGGGCGCGTCGGGGTGCCGCACGGGGGGTATGGCGTCGGCCGGAGGCCGCAGGGCCGCTGTTGTACCACTCACAGGCGCAGACCTTACCTCCGCGTCAGCGGAGGTCGCGCACCATGCCAAGCTTGGCTTCATGCAGCCTTACGAAGAACGCCTGACCGCGCCCCGTTCGTGGTGGCTCGTCTCGGTGCTCGTCGGCATCGCGACGGGTCTGATCGCGCTCCCGTTCGGCACCCTGCCGTTCCTGGGCGGCCTGGTCGCGGGCGCGGCGCTCGCGGCGGTGCTCACCAGCTCGTACGGCTCGGTGCGCATCCGGGTCGTGGCGGGCTTCCTGGTCGCGGGCGACGCCAAGATCCCGCTGACGGCCCTCGGCCGGGCCGAGGCCCTGGACGCGGCCGAGGCGCGCGCCTGGCGGACCCACAAGGCGGACCCGCGCGCGTTCATGGTCCTGCGCAGCTACATCCCGACGGCCCTGCGCGTGGAGGTCACGGATCCCGAGGACCCGACCCCGTACGTGTACGTGTCGACGCGGAACCCGCAGGCGCTGGCGAAGGCCCTGGGAGCGGTCACGGCGTCGTAGCCCCGCCGCACGCGTCCCGTGGCGCCGGGCTCAGGACTCCAGTTCCTTGGGGCCGGTGAGCGGCGGCAGCTCCCCCAGGGCGTCCCAGGGCACCTGGGTGCGCCGCAGGTCGGCGCGGACGCGCTCCGCGAGCTTCTTGGTGTCGCGGCGGTTCATGAACGCCCCGACCGCGGCTCCCACCATGAACGGCATCAGGTTCGGCAGGTTCCGCACCATGCGCTTCGTGATCTGCTGGCGCAGCTCCCGCTTCAGCTGGCCGCCGAGCGCGGCGTTCACCGACGCGGGCTTGGCCACGTCGATCCCGCGCTCCTCGGTCCACGACCGCAGGTACTCGGTGCTGCGCTGCTTGAGGGTGCCGGGCGGGCGCCGTCCGTACACCTCGTGCAGCTCGGCGATGAGCTTCAGCTCGATCGCGGCCACGCCGGTGATCTCGGCGGCGAGCTCCGCGGGCATGGCCGGCGGCACCGGCAGCATGGCGGCGGCGCCGACGCCGGCGCCCACCGTGGAGGTGGCGTTCGCCGCGCCCGCGATGAGCTTGTCCGCGAGCTGATCGGGGCCGAGGCCCGGGAACTGCTCGCGGAGGGTGGCCAGGTCCCGGACGGGGACCCGGGGGGCGTTCTCGATGATCCGGTCGGCCAGATAGCCGATGCCGGCCTTGGCTCCGCGGCCACCGCGGAGCGCCCCGTTCTTCAATCCGTTCGCGACGGCGGCGAAACGCTTGCCCTTGGTCGTAGGGCCCTCGTCTCCCGCCGTCGTCGCGGTGTCCACGGCTTCGACGGCCTGGTGCGGCGACGAAACCGCCGCCTTGTGCACGAGCGCGGGGACCGCCTCGTACGCCGTCTCAGCGCCGTTCTGCGCCCTTTCCTGGCCCTGGTGGCCGACGGGGTCGGCCGGGGCCTCTCCCGGGGTGTCGACGGGCCTGAGCGAGGCCTCAGGGCCCCGCTCGGCGTCCGTCTCGCCGGCGGGCGCGGCTGCGTCCGCTTCGTGGTCGCCGAAGCGGTTCTTCCCAGGCGGGGTCGAGCCTGTCACGGCCGACCCTGCCTCAGTCGCAGTCGCGGCAGATCGGCTGACCGTTCTTCTCCCGGGCCAGCTGGCTGCGGTGGTGCACCAGGAAGCAGCTCATGCAGGTGAATTCGTCCTGCTGCTTGGGGAGCACGCGCACGGCGAGCTCCTCGTTGGACAGGTCCGCTCCGGGCAGCTCGAGGCCTTCGGCGGCCTCGAACTCGTCGACGTCGACGGCCGAGGAGGACTTGTCGTTCCTCCGGGCCTTCAGCTCTTCAAGGCTGTCCGAGTCGACGTCGTCGTCGGTCTTGCGTGGGGTGTCGTAGTCCGTTGCCATGTCGCTCTCCCCCTCTGGGTGTCTGCGGTGTCTCAGCGCACGTAACGCGTGAGAGGCCGGACTTGTGCCCGACCTGAGGCGGAGATTTTGCCTCACATCAAGGTCTGTTACTCAATCGACACCCAACCGCACCCCTGAAGAGGTGATCGGTTTGGATGGCGATCGGGACCGTACACGGTCCGAATGTCGCACTTCACGGGCGCCACCCCGTGTACTTCCCGTGATCAAGACCCTCGAAAACCCGGATTTTCCCGGCTTTCCGACGACTTTCGCGGTCACGGAGAGTGGATGGCCAGAAATTCGCTCCTGTGATCGATCACACACGAAATGAGCAGGACCAGATCCTGAAAATTCCGCTCAAAGCGAACACCCGGCATGGTCACGCGGCAGCATCTCAGATCGGCAGGGTGACGCGCATCACGAGCCCACCCCCCTCACGAGGCTCCGCGATGATACGGCCCCCGTGGGCGCGCGCCACCGACCGGGCGATGGACAGGCCGAGACCCACCCCCTTGTCGCTGCCGGTGCGCTCCGTGCGGAGCCTGCGGAACGGCTCGAAGAGGTTGTCGATCTCGTAGGCGGGCACCACGGGTCCGGTGTTCGTCACCACGAGCACGGCCTGGCCGTGCTGGGCCTCCGTGGTGACCTCGACCCAGCCCGCCTCCTTCACGTTGTACCGGACGGCGTTCTGGACGAGGTTCAGGGCGATGCGCTCAAGCAGGACGCCGTTGCCCTGCACGATCGCGAGGCCGCGCTCGCCGCGGATCTCGACGCCCTTCTCCTCGGCCTCGGCGCGCGCCTGGTCGACGGCGCGGTTGGCGACCTCGGCGAGGTCCACGGGCTTGCGCTCGACGATCTGGTTGTCGCTGCGGGCGAGCAGCAGCAGGCCCTCCACGAGCTGCTCGCTGCGCTCGTTGGTGGCGAGGAGGGTCTTGCCGAGCTGCTGGAGCTCGGGCGGCGCGCCCGGATCGGAGAGCTGCACTTCGAGGAGCGTGCGGTTGATCGCGAGCGGGGTGCGCAGCTCGTGCGAGGCGTTGCCGACGAAGCGCTGCTGGGCCGTGAAGGCGCGCTCCAGGCGGTCCAGCATCTCGTCGAAGGTGTCGGAGAGCTCCTTCAACTCGTCGTCGGGGCCGTCCAGTTCGATGCGGCGCTTGAGGTCCGTGCCCGCCACGCGGCGTGCGGTACGGGTGATGCGGCCGAGCGGCGACAGGACGCGGCCCGCCATCGCGTAGCCGAAGGCGAAGGCGATCACGGCGAGGCCGAGGAGGGCGAGCAGCGAGCGGCTCAGGAGGTTGTCCAGGGCGTGCTGGCGCTGTTCGTTCACGCACGCGTTCATCGCGGCGTTGAACTCGTCCGGCGAGGCGCGGCTCGGCAGGTCGCAGACCTTGCTCTCCACCCGGCCCGAGACGATCTTGAAGGGCAGCTCACTGCCCACGTTCAGCGCCTGCGCGGCGAGCAGGTAGATGATCGAGAGCAGCAGGATGCCCGCGATCAGGAACATGCCGCCGTACAGGAGCGTGAGCCTTATGCGGATGGTGGGACGCAGCCACGGGAAGGGCGGTTCGACCTTCCGGGGGTCCCAGGTCGGCTTGGGGGGCGCCGCTGGCGGCGCCGGTGTCGCGGCCACCGGAGATCAGATCCGGTAGCCCGAGCCGGGCACCGTGACGATGACGGCGGGCTCGCCGAGCTTGCGGCGCAGGGTCATGACCGTGACGCGGACGACGTTCGTGAACGGGTCCGTGTTCTCGTCCCAGGCCTTCTCCAGGAGCTGCTCGGCGGAGACCACGGCGCCCTCGCTGCGCATCAGGACCTCCAGGACGGCGAACTCCTTCGGCGCGAGCTGGATCTCGCGGCCGTCACGGAACACCTCGCGGCGGTTCGGGTCGAGCTTGATGCCGGCGCGCTCCAGGACGGGCGGCAGCGGCACGCTGGTGCGCCGGCCAAGGGCGCGCACGCGGGCCGTCAGCTCGCTGAACGCGAACGGCTTGGGCAGGTAGTCGTCGGCGCCGATCTCCAGGCCCTCGACACGGTCGCTGACGTCGCCGGACGCGGTGAGCATCAGGACGCGCGTCGGCATGCCGAGCTCGACGATCTTGCGGCAGACGTCGTCGCCGTGCACGACCGGGAGGTCGCGGTCCAGGACGACCACGTCGTAGTCGTTCACGCCGATGCGCTCCAGGGCGGCCGCGCCGTCGTACACGACGTCGACGGCCATGGCCTCCCGGCGCAGTCCGGTGGCCACCGCATCGGCGAGCAGCTGCTCGTCCTCGACGACGAGTACGCGCACGTCGCTGTCCTTCCTCTGTGCCCGGCCCCGGTTCTCCCGTGGGCGAGGGCAGGTCTGATCTGGGGGTGAGACCTCCATCCTGCCCCTTTCGGCCATAAACCGGCTGTAAGACGGCCGGCGCCCCTGGGAACACGGGAATTTCTCGGACTTCCGCCCGTGTTTGAGGTTTCCGTGAGGAAGGCCGGGGGGAGGACGGCCTTACACCCCGCGATCACGCTTCGTATGTGATGTGCCACGGCGCGCTCCACGCAGCGTCATCGGACGTGATCGCCGCTTCTTGGGCACACCCCCGTGCCACCGACCCACACGACCCAGCCGAGGGGGCGCAACCATGGACGCATTCACCGCAGGTCTCCTGCAGCGCATAAAGACCACGGAATCCGACCTCGAGCACGCCCGCGAGACGGGTGACGACTTCCTGGCCGAGGTCGAGCTGGCCGAGCTGGAAGACCTCCACCGCCTGGCCGCCGAGCACGGCGTGGAGGTCGCTGTCTCGCCCTCCTGACCGGCCGACACGTCCTGCGCCAGGGCCCCGGCACCCCGCGTCCACGGGGGCCGGGGCCCTGGTGTGTGTCCGGGGCCATACGGCCCGGCCTAGGGCCTGTCCGATGGGTCGGCGTGGAGCAAGGAGCGGCGTCTGGTGCGTGCGATCGCAAGGCGCCGGAATGTCCTCGGGTGGGGCCTCCCCTGCTCGAGCGAAGCCGAGAGCTTGGGGAAGTGCCAGGCGTCGCGACGCCGCGCCGACCCATCGGACAGGCCCTAGTCGTGCCAGGCGCCCCGCTCGTCCAGGAACGTCTGCAGGGGCTCGAAGAGGCCGGGCGGGCCCGCCACCGTCAGCTCGCCGGACAGGGGCTCGCCGGGGCGGCCGCCGGTGAGCGCGCCCGCCTCGCGCGCGACGAGGTCCCCGGCGGCGAAGTCCCAGGGGTTCAGGCCGCGTTCGTAGTACGCGTCCAGGCGGCCCGCCGCCACGTCGCACAGGTCGATCGCCGCCGAGCCGCAGCGGCGGATGTCCCGCACGAGCGGCAGCAGCTCCCGGGCGACCTCGGCCTGGTGGGCGCGGCGCTGTGCGACGTACCCGAAGCCGGTGCCGATCAGGGCCTGCTCGAACGGGGGCGCGGGGCGGGTGCGCACCCGCCTGTCGTTGACGTACGCGCCCTGGCCGAGCACCGCGCGGAACGTCTCGCCGCGCACGGGCGCGTGCACGACGCCGACGAGGGTCTCGTCGCCCGCGCGCGCGGCGATGGACACCGCCCAGTCCGGCCGTCCGTACAGGTAGTTCACGGTGCCGTCGATGGGGTCGATGACCCACTGGACGCCGCTGCTGCCCGCGGAGCTCGCGCCCTCCTCGCCGAGCACGCCGTCAGCGGGCCTGCGCTCGGCGAGGAAGTCCGTGATGAGCTTCTCGGACGCGATGTCCATCTCGGTGACGACGTCGACGGCGCTGCTCTTCGTGGCGGCCACCCCCAGGTCGTCCGGGCGGCCGTCGCGCAGCAGCTCACCGGCGCGGCGCGCGGCCTCCAGGGCGACGGCGAGGAGCTCGGCCCTCAGGCCGTCCTGAGCGGTGGAGTGGTCGGTCAACGGGGGCTCCTCAGGCGAAGGGGCTGTCGGCGCCCGCGGCGGCGGGCTTCGGGGTGCGGGCCGGGCAGCAGCCCACCGGGCACAGGTCGTGGCTGGCGCCGAGCGCGCCCAGGGCGCAGGGCGTCACCGCGCGGCCGCTCTCGGCCGCCGCGCGCTCCAGGACCAGCTCGCGCACCGCGGCGGCGAACCGCGGGTCGGCGCCCACGGTGGCCGAGCGCCGCACCGGCAGGGCGAGCTCGGCCGCCTTCGCCGTGGCCTCGGTGTCGAGGTCGTACAGGACCTCCATGTGGTCCGACACGAAGCCGATCGGGACCATCACCACGGCGGGTGCCCCGGCGCCGTGCCGCTCCTCCAGGTGGTCGCAGATGTCGGGCTCCAGCCAGGGGATGTGCGGGGCTCCGGAGCGCGACTGGTAGACCAGCTCCCAGGGCCGGTCGACGCCGGTCTCGGCGCGCACGGCGTCCGCGATGACGCGGGCGACGTCCAGGTGCTGGCGCACGTACGCCCCGCCGTCGCCGTGGTCGGCCACCGGGCCCGAGGTGTCGGCCGCGGCCGTCGGGATGGAGTGCGTGGTGAACGCCAGGTGCGCGCCGTCCCGCACCTCTTCGGGGAGGTCGGCCAGGGACTTCAGGACGCCGTCGACCATGGGGCGCACGAAGCCCGGGTGGTTGAAGTAGTGCCGCAGCTTGTCCACGCGCGGGGGCTCCAGGCCCTCTTCCTGGAGGGTCGCGAGGGCGTCCGCCAGGTTCTCGCGGTACTGCCTGCAGCCCGAGTACGAGGCGTAGGCGCTCGTGGTGAGGGTGAGCACGCGGCGGCGGCCGTCGCGCGCGAGGTCCCGCAGGGTGTCCGTCAGATACGGCGCCCAGTTGCGGTTGCCCCAGTACACCGGCAGGTCGAGGCCGTGGTCCGCGAAGTCCTTGCGCAGGGCGTCGAGCAGGGCGCGGTTCTGGTCGTTGATGGGGCTGACGCCGCCGAAGAGGAAGTAGTGCTGCCCCACCTCCTTCAGACGCTCCTTGGGGATGCCGCGGCCCCGCGTCACGTTCTCCAGGAACGGAACGACGTCGTCCGGGCCCTCGGGCCCGCCGAACGAGAGCAGCAGCAAGGCGTCGTACGGAGTGGGATCCAGTGGGGAATCCAGCGCATCGGACATGCCTTTGATCCTGCCACTCGGCACTGACAGCCGGAAAACGGCGGTACTCCTCACCGGGGGCGACGCCGCTCGCCGCACCGGGGACGCCGTCGTATCCCCTCCCCGCGCCCGCTCGCGCGGGGCTCCCCCAGCACGTGCGCGGCGCTTCCCCGGCACTGCGCGGGCGCTTCCCCAGTGTTTCCTCGTCGCTTCCCCGGTGTTTCCTCGGTGCTCCCTTGGTGACGCGCGCGGGACGGAAATTACCGGTGCGCCGAAGGGCCTCGCGGCCGTAAGCTGTATCAGCCATCTTCACGCCTTACCGGAGCCGCGCGACCCCTCCCGGGTCGGCCGCCCCTGCGCCCCCGCGGAGTCCACGTGCCGAGCCCCTACCGCGCCATCTTCGCCGCCCCCGGCAGCAAGGGCTTCTCCGCCGCCGGTCTCATCGGGCGGATGCCCCTGTCGATGATGGGCATCGGCGTCGTGACGATGGTCTCCCAGATGACCGGGCGGTACGGCCTCGCGGGCGCCCTGTCGGCGACCGTCGCGCTGTCCGCCGCCGCGCTGGGCCCGCAGATATCCCGGCTCGTGGACCGGCACGGCCAGCGCCGGGTGCTGCGGCCCGCGACCCTGGTGACGCTCGTCGCCGTCGCGGGCCTGCTGCTGGCCGCGCGGTTCGAGCTGCCGGACTGGACGCTCTTCGTGTGCGCCGCGGTCGCGGGCTGCGTGCCGAGCCTCGGCTCGATGGTCCGGGCACGCTGGGCGGCCCTGTACGGCGGCACCCCGCAGCTGCACACGGCGTACTCCTTCGAGTCCGTCGTGGACGAGATCTGCTTCATCTTCGGGCCGATCATCTCGATCGGCCTGTCCACGGTGTGGTTCCCCGAGTCGGGGCCGCTGCTCGCCGCCGTCTTCCTCGCCGTGGGCGTCTTCTGGCTGACCGCGCAGCGCGCGACCGAGCCGGTGCCGCACCCGCGCGAACACCACACCCGGGGCTCGGCGTTGCGCTCCCCCGGCCTCCAGGTCCTGGTCGCCGCGTTCGTCGCCACGGGCACGATCTTCGGCGCCGTGGACGTGGTCACGGTGGCCTTCGCCGAGGAGGAGGGCCACAAGAGCGCCGCGAGCCTGGTCCTCGCGGTGTACGCGCTCGGCTCGTGTCTCGCGGGCGTCGGCTTCGGCCTGGTGCACTTCACCGGGGCGCCCGCGCGCAGGTGGCTGGTGGGTCTCTGCGCGATGGCCGTGAGTATGATCCCGCTGCAACTGGTCGGGAGCCTGCCGTTCCTGGCCGCGGCGCTCTTCCTCGCGGGCCTGTCCATCGCACCGACGATGATCACGACCATGGCCCTCGTCGAACAGCACGTACCACGCGCGAAGCTGACCGAGGGCATGACCTGGGTCAGCACCGGGCTCGCCGTCGGGATCGCGCTCGGCTCCTCCGTGGCCGGCTGGGTGATCGACGCCGCGGGACCGAGTGCCGGGTACGGCGTGCCGGGCGTGGCCGGGGCGCTCGCGGCGGCGGTCGGATTCCTGGGGTATCGCCGGCTGAAGCGGCCGGATCCGCGACGGGGAGGGACCCATGAGCAGGGCAACGGGCAGGGGCGCGGCAGTGACCAGCGGGAGGAGTCGAGCGGCGTGGCGTAACTGGGCGGGCACCGTCAGCGCGCACCCCGCGCGCGAGGCGACGCCCGCCTCGGTCGACGAGCTCGTCGCGGCGGTCCGCGGGGCCAGGTCCGACGGCCTGACGGTGAAGCCCGTGGGCACCGGCCACTCCTTCACGGCCGCCGCCGCGACCGACGGCCTGTTGATACGCCCCGACCTGCTCACGGGCATCCGCGCGATCGACCGCGCCGCGGGCACCGTCACCGTCGAGGCGGGCACCCCGCTCAAGCGCCTGAACGCCGCGCTCGCCCGCGAGGGCCTGTCGCTGACGAACATGGGCGACATCATGGAGCAGACGGTCTCGGGGGCCGTCAGCACCGGGACGCACGGCACGGGCCGCGACTCCGCGTCGATAGCCGCCCAGATCACGGCGCTCGAACTGGTCACCGCGGACGGCCAGGTCCTCACCTGCTCCCGGGACGAGCACCCCGACGTCTTCGCCGCCGCGCGCGTGGGCCTCGGCGCCCTGGGCGTCATCAGCGCGATCACGTTCTCCGTAGAGCCCCTCTTCTTCCTCCAGGCACGTGAGGAGCCGATGTCGTTCGACCAGGTCACCGGGTCGTTCGACGAACTCGCCACGGAGAACGAGCACTTCGAGTTCTACTGGTTCCCGCACACCGACAACTGCACCGCCAAGCGGAACAACCGCAGCCTGGGCCCCGCGGCCCCGCCCGGCGCGATCAGCGCCTTCGTAGAGGACGAACTGCTCTCCAACGGCCTCTTCCAGGTCGTCAATTCGCTCGGCCGCGCCGTGCCCGCGACCATCCCCGCCATCGCCAGGATCTCCAGCAAGGCCCTGTCGGCCCGCACCTACACGGACATCCCGTACAAGGTCTTCACCAGCCCCCGGCGCGTGCGCTTCGTGGAGATGGAGTACGCCGTCCCGCGCGAGGCGCTGGTGGACACGCTGCGGGAGCTGAAGACGATGATCGAGCGCTCCCCGCTGCGCGTCAGCTTCCCCGTGGAGGTCCGCACGGCCCCCGCCGACGACATCACGCTCTCCACGGCGTCCGGCCGCGACAGCGCCTACATCGCCGTGCACCTCTACAAGGGCACGCCCTTCCGTACGTACTTCAGCGCCGCGGAGCAGATCTTCGTCGCCCACGAGGGGCGGCCCCACTGGGGCAAGCTCCACACCCGCGACGCCGCGTACTTCGCGAAGGCCTACCCGCGCTTCGGCGAGTTCACGGCGCTGCGCGACCGCCTCGACCCGGACCGGCTCTTCGCCAACGCCTATCTGCGGCGGGTCCTCGGCGACTGAGCCCCGGGCCGGGGCTCAGTCGCCGGGCTCACTGCTCGGGGGACTGCTGCTGGTCCTGGGCGCCGTTCCCGCCGCCGTTGGCCGGGGTGGGCGTCGGGGTCGGGGTGGGGGTCGGCGTGGGCGTGGGGGTGGGCGTCGGCGTCGGGTCGACCTTGGAGCCGCCGTCGCCGGAGCCACCGCCGTCGTCCTTGCCGCCGTCGTCGGGCTTGCCGCCCTGGTCCTTGCCGGTGTCCGAGCCGGTGCCGTCGTCCGGCGAAGGCTTGCCGCTGGGGTCCTTGGAGGTGTCGTCGCCCTGCTGGGAGCCGTCGTCCTCGCCGGTGGTGCCCTGGTCGGACGGCTGGTCCGAGTCGCCGCCCGGCCGCGGATCGTCCGACGTGGAGGAGGAGTTCTTGCCCTTCATGAAGTCGGCGATGGAGGTGCTCTTGTCGTCACCGCTGAAGCTCTGACCGCTCACCAGCTCGTACGTGGTGATGCCGGTGAGCGCCACGCCGAAGACGACGGCGGCGGCGACCAGGGGGCGCTTCCAGCTCGTCACCCGCGCGCGGTGCGTGGTGCCCTCGGTGAACTCGTCCGAAGGGAGCGGCGGCTGCGGCTGCGGCGACCCGGGAACCGCCGGGCCGGTGGCGCGCAGCACCTGGGTCTTCTGGTCACGCGGCAGCAGCTGCGTCGCGTCCACGGATCCGAGGAGCTGCGTCTGCTCGGCGTCGGCGGACACGGCGGGCAGGGCGGCGGTGGGATCGCCCGCCCCGACCGCGGGCAGGGCGGCCGTCGGGTCGGCGGCACCGGCGATCGGCAGCACGGCCGTCGGGTCGGCTCCCGCCATCGGCAGCGCGGTCGTGGGGTCGGCGTCCGGGGCGCGGTGGTCCGCCGACTGCCTGCCCCAGGTGGTGGTCACCGGGCCCGAGCCGGACGCGTAGCCGGACGTATAACCGGTCGCGTAGCCGGACGCATGACCAGGGGCGTGGCCGGACGGGGGCGTGGCGGGCGCGGCTCTGAAGGCCTCGGGCACCGGAGTGGCCGCCGTCACCGGCACCTGCTGCGCCTTCGGCTTGGCCTGCACCGCGACGTCACGGATCTGCTCGCCGGTGCGCTTGAAGAAGTGCTGGAAGACCGTGCCGCCGCAGGTGGCGATGCCGCTCACCACACCGGCGCCGAGGATCGTTCCGTACACGCCGAAGCTGGACGCGAGCTTCGCGGCGAGCACCGCGGCCACGGCGCTGCCCGCCACCTGCGGCACGCTCAGATCGAGCCGCTTCTTCGGCGCGTCCTCCGACGTGCCGTCCGACGTGTCCTCCGACGTCCTGCCGGTATCCGGCTTTCCACGCATCTCCGACCCTTGTCACCTTTCTCGCCTTGCGGGCTTCACTGCTGATTCGCGTACGAGCCACGCGAGTCACATGAGAAAGGGACGTACGTGCGAAGAAAATAGTTCCGCTTCTGGCGTTTACGTGAAGAGCGCCACCTGCGCGCGGGGTGTTCGCGCCCTGTGGCGCCATCAACTCCCTTCACCCGGGAGAAGTTCGGCGGCGTGCCGGTCCACCCGGGTGGCCCGAATGGAGTAGTGTTGCGAGCCCTGGGTCCGGTCTCCCACCAGGGTGCCCGGAGCCAGCCAGGACCGCCGGGAGGGGGCTCGCTGCACAGGGTGACCAAGTTGGTCACTTAGCGTTGCGAATAGGTAACCGTGCCATAACGGCGATCCCGGGCCCTCGCCCGACACGCCGGGCAACTCGGCAAGGTTGTGGCAGGCTGCACCCGGGCAGGCCACACTCGACTAGCGGAAGCAGCGACGCACGTGACGTCGGCAGGCACCACCCGGGAGGTCCCCATGCCCGAACTGCGTGTCGTGGCCGTCAGCAACGACGGCACACGGCTGGTGCTGAAGGCTGCGGACAGCACGGAGTACACGCTTCCCATCGACGAACGGCTCCGTGCCGCCGTACGCGGCGACCGCCCGAGACTCGGCCAGATCGAGATCGAGGTGGAGAGCCACCTCCGGCCCCGCGACATCCAGGCCCGTATACGCGCTGGAGCCAGCGCGGAAGAAGTCGCCTCGCTCGCCGGCATCCCCGTCGACCGCGTCCGCCGCTTCGAGGGCCCCGTCCTCGCCGAGCGCGCCTTCATGGCCGAGCGCGCCCGGAAGACCCCCGTGCGCCGCCCCGGCGAGAACACCGGACCTCAGCTCGGCGAGGCCGTCCAGGAGCGGCTGCTGCTGCGCGGCGCCGACAAGGAGTCCGTGCAGTGGGACTCCTGGCGCCGCGACGACGGCACCTGGGAGGTGCTGCTCGTCTACCGCGTCGCCACCGAGCCGCACTCCGCCAGCTGGACGTACGACCCGCCGCGCCGCCTCGTCCAGGCCGTCGACGACGAGGCCCGCGCCCTCATCGGCGAGACCGACGACATCGCCGCGCCCGAGCCGAGCTTTCCGTTCGTGCCGCGCATCGCCCGGCTGCCCAGGGACCGGCCGCTGGAGCGCGCCCTCGACCGCCCCGGCGCCCCGGCGCCGGAGCCCGACGAGCCGAGTCCGAGCGGCGCCGTCGCCGAGCAGGAGCGGGACTCGCTGACCAGCCTCCTGGAGGCGGTGCCGAGCTTCCGGGGCGACATGGTCGTCCCGGAGCGCCCCACCACCGCACCCTCCGAACTGCCGTCCGCACAGGACGAGCCGGAGCAGGAGCCCGAGGCCGAGGAGCCCCCGGCGACCGCGGCGTCGGCCGGTTCGGCGTACGCGGACGTGCTGATGCCGCGCGCCGTCGCCAGCCACCGCGAGCGCCTGGTCGGCTCCACGGACCGCCAGGCCGAGGCGGACGGCGTCCGGCCCGGCCGCCGCGCCGCCGTGCCGAGCTGGGACGAGATCGTGTTCGGCACCCGCCGCAAGAAGCAGGAGTAGCCGCGCGGAGGTGGAGGAACCATCCTCCGCACTCCCGCGGACACGTCGAAGGGCCCGTACGCAAGATCCGTACGGGCCCTTCACATGACGGCCATGCGTCACAGAGCGTGACAGTTGCCCGCCTACGGAGCGTGACGGTGTCGCCCTCGGCTTCGCAAGCGCCGACGGTGCCGCGGCCCCTACTGCGGATCCGGCCCCGTCGCCACCGGACGAGCCGCGTCCGAGGACCACTCCGACCACGAACCGACGTACAGCGCCGCCGGAATGCCCGCCACCGCGAGGGCGAGGACCTCGTGGGCGCCCGAGACCCCCGAGCCGCAGTACACCCCGACCTCCGGGGCGTCGGCGGCGCCCAGGGCCGTGAAGCGGGCCGTCAGCTCCCCGGCCGGACGGAATCGGCCATCCCCGGAGACGTTCTCCGTCGTCGGGGCCGAGACCGCGCCCGGGATGTGCCCGCCCACGCGGTCGATCGGCTCGACGTCACCCCGGTAGCGCTCCGCGGCCCGGGCGTCCAGGAGCAGACCCGAGCGGGCCAGGGCGGCCGCGCCGTCCGCGTCGAGCCGGGCCACGGAGTCGGGGACCGGCGTGAACGTGCCCTGTGCGGGCGGTCGTACGTCACCGGACTCCAGCTCGCCGTGCCACGCCGCGAGCCCGCCGTCGAGGACGCGCACCGACGGATGCCCCGCCCAGCGCAGCAGCCACCAGGCGCGCGCCGCGGCCCAGCCCTGCCCGCCGTCGTACACGACCACGTCCCGGTCCCCCGAGACGCCCGCCGCCCGCATCGCCGCGCCGAAGCGCCCGGCGTCCGGCAGCGGATGACGGCCCTCCGCCCCGGCCGGACCGGCCAGGTCCGCGTCCAGGTCGACGAAGACCGCCGACGGGATGTGCGCCTCCTCGTAGGCGGGCCGCTGGTGCGGGCCGCCGAGCTGCCAGCGGACGTCGAGCAGCACTGGCGGGTTCCCGCCCGCCAGGTCGCTCGCGAGTTCGGATGCGGAGATGATGGCTTTCATAAGCCCCAACCTTGCCCACGGGGTGGCCGCCGCGTCCAGGTCCGGCTAGCCTGCTCGGCCGGACCCGCCCGAACACGTGGCGTACGGAACCGGGCACGCCCCGTACCGACAACGGACACGGCTCGGCAATCGCACGTTTACGGATGGGAAACGGCAGACCGGGCATCCTCCGCCAGGAATCAGCAAAGGCGGCGCGGCCGGGGGGCGCCCGGCGGCGGGTGGTGCAAGCATCTGCACGGACGGGCATGCGCGCGGCCAGGGTACGCGCGTTCGAAAGGCGAGTCGAAGCGGAGTGGCGGCGGCTGACCGACGGCGGGTGGCGGACGGCAGCGGGTGGACGAGCGACGTCATGGCACAGCAGATGACGGATCGCGCGTCCGGCCCCCTGGCGTCGGCGGCCGGTGCCGTCCGTGAGCTGCCGCCGCCACGAGGGCCCGAGGAGAGAGTGACGATGACCGAGGCACGGTGGCCGGACAGCCGACGCGTGCGGACCGCGCGGCCCGCACCCGGCACGCCCTGCTGGGTGAGCCTGATGGCGCACGACCTGGCCGCGACCAAGGAGTTCTACGCGCGGCTCTTCGGCTGGACGTACCGGCCCGGGCCGCAGCAGCTGGGCCCCTACGTACGCGCCTTCCTGGACGACCGCGAGGTGGCCGGGATCGGCGAGCTGCCGGCCGACCGGCGCCTGCCGATCGCCTGGACCCCGTATCTGGCGACGGACGACGCCGACGAGACGGCGGAGATGGCCCGGCACTGCGGCGGCACGGTCGGCGTCGGCCCGCTGGACGCGGCCGAGGCCGGGCGCATGGCGATCGCGTCGGACCCCGCGGGCGCGGTGTTCGGCATCTGGCAGCCCCTGGAGCACCTGGGCGCCGCGGTGGCCGGGGTGCCCGGCGCGCCCGCCTGGAACGAGCTGGTGACCCGGGAGACGGCGGAGGTCGCCAAGTTCTACCGGACGCTGTTCGGCTACACCGAGGAGGCGTCCGGCGCACCCGACGCGGACTTCATGACGCTGTTCCTGGAGGGCCGTGCGGTGGCGTCGGTGCACGGCGTCGGCGGCGCGCTGCCGCGCGACCGGGGCGCGTACTGGATGACGTACTTCGAGGCCGCGGACGTGGACGCGGCGGTGGAGCGGACGGTCGAGCTCGGCGGCCGTCTCGTGCGGCCCGCGCGCGAGGGCGCGTACGGGCGGATCGCGACGGTCGCCGACCCGGAGGGCGCGGTGTTCACGCTCGTGCACACCGAGCGGTCCTGCCAGGAGCCGCCGGGAACGCTCTGACGGCGGCGCTCCGGAGGCTCCAGGGGTCTCTGTGGCTCCCGGAGGGTGTTGAGGTTCCAGCGGCCCCAGAGGCCCTAGGAGCGCTCCAGGGTGCCGACGGCGCTGTCGCTGTCGAGCGGCAGGACGTCGGGCGACAGGGCGCCCGCGTGGGCGGACGCGGCGGTCATGCGACGGCGGTGGTGACGGCGGCACACGACCTCGTAACCCACCTCGTCGGCGGCCTGGTTGACGTCTCCGACGACGACCTGGGCGCCCTCGACGACCATGTGGCCGCCGACGGTGCGGGCGTTGTGGGTGGCGCGGGCGCCGCACCAGCACAGGGCCTCGACCTGGAGGACCTCTATGCGGTCGGCGAGCTCGACGAGCCGCTGCGAGCCGGGGAAGAGCCGGGTGCGGAAGTCGGTGGTGATGCCGAAGGCGAAGACGTCGAGTCCGAGGTCGTCGACCACGCGCGCGAGCTGGTCGACCTGCTCCGGGGTGAGGAACTGCGCCTCGTCGACGATCACGTAGTCGGCGCGGCCGCCCTGGGAGAGGCGGTCGACGAGGTGGGCGTAGAAGTCGAGCCCGTCGGCGACTTCGAGGGCCTGGGTGACGAGGCCGAGGCGGGAGGAGAGCTTGCCCGCCCCCGCGCGGTCGTTGCGCGCGAAGATCAACCCCTCTAGGCCGCGGGCCGAGCGGTTGTGCTCGATCTGCAGCGCGAGGGTGCTCTTTCCGCAGTCCATCGTTCCGGAGAAGAACACCAGCTCAGGCATGGGGAGTTGAGGGCCTTTCGTCATGTGGGGGCGTGCGGGGGCGCCCGTGGAGGGCGCGCGCGGCGGCTAGGAGCGTACTTCGAGCAGCGGTACGAGCTGTTCGGCGGGGGTCATGGAGCCGTGGTTGCCGACCATCGCGGACTCGTGGGGCTCGGTGCGGGAGGCGATGATGAGGGCGTCGTCGTGGGCGGCGGCCACCACGTCGCCGATGCGGCCGTGGACGCGCTCGTCGACGCGCGGGCCGAACCACCCCGCGGCGATGGCCTCCTCGCGTCCGGCCACCCAGAAGCGGTCCCCGAGGACCTCCCGCCAGACGGTGAGGACGTCGGCCTCGGCGCCGGGGACGGCGTAGACGTGGCGGGCGCGGCCCTCGCCGCCGAGCAGGGCGACGCCCGCGCGCAGCTCCCAGTCCTCGTCGAAGTCGATCCGGGACTCGTCGTCGAAGGGGATGTCGACCATGCCGTGGTCGGCCGTGACGTACAGGGCGCTGCGCGGCGGGAGCTGCTCGGCCAGGCGCTGGACGAGGCGGTCGACGTACATGAGCTGGCCGCGCCAGGCGTCGGAGTCCAGGCCGAAGCGGTGGCCCTTGCCGTCGACCTCCGCGTAGTACGTGTAGACCAGGGAGCGGTCACCGGCGGCGAGCTGCTCGGCGGCGAGGTCCATGCGGTCCTCGCCGGAGAGGCGGCCGCGGAAGGTGCCGCCGCTCAGGGCGACCTTGGTGAGCGGGGTGTGCTCGAAGGTCGGCGAGGAGACCTGCGCGGTGTGGACGCCCGCCTCGTGGGCAAGCCGGAAGACCGTGGGGTGGGGCTGCCAGGCGTGCGGGTCGGTCCAGGGCTTCCAGCGGAGCTGGTTCATCAGCTCGCCGGTGTCGGGGTTGCGGGCGGTGTACCCGGGCAGGCCGTGGACGCCCGGGGGCAGGCCCGTGCCGACGGAGGCGAGGGAGGTCGCCGTGGTGGCGGGGAAGCCCGCGGTGATGGGGCGTCCGGTGCCGCCGCGCGAGGAGCCGAGGAGCGAGGTCAGGAACGGCGCTTCGGCGGGGTGCGCGCGCAGCTGCTCCCAGCCGAGGCCGTCGATCAGGAAGACGCAGTTCCGGTCGGCGGGGGCCAGCTCGGCGATGGCGGGCGCGAAGCCGTCGACCTCCTGGTGCGCGACGAGGGTGGGCAGCAGGTCGGCGAGCGATCCGGTGCCGTACTCGGGCAGGGGTGCGGTGGCGAGCTCCAGGGGCTGTACGTCGTCCCAGCCTCCGGTCCAGTCGGCTGTGACCATCAGCGGGTGGCGCCCGAGCCGCCGGCGGTGACCGCCGTGGCCTCGGAGAGGGCCTGGGCGAAGGCGAGGGTCTGGCGGACCGTGTCGGGGCCGTCGCCGGCCTCGCTGACGCGCAGGCTGAGGTCGTCGGCGGTGGAGCTGCCCGTGTAGCCGTGGTCGGCCTCGCAGTTGGGGTCGCCGCAGGCGGCCGGTTCGAGGTCGATGCGGGAGACGGCGCCCCAGCCGATGGTGAGGACGACCTCACGGGGCAGGGAGCCGGGGACGTACTTCTCGGGATTGGCGACGACGCGGCTGACGACGACCGACGAGATCCGGCCGATCTTCACCGACTCGGTGGAGGTCGTGGCGTACGGGGTCGGCGAGGTGCTGTCGGCCGCCTGCTCGTCGGTGTGGCTGACGATGAAGCGGGTGTCGGTGAGGACGAGCACCGTCACATGACGGCGTACTTCGTTGGCGTCGAAGGTGGTCTCCTGGTGGACCAGGTACGACCCGATGGTCTCGCCGCCGACCGCGGCCTCCACCGCCTCGGCCACGAGGGCCGGGTAGTAGCCGCTGCGCTCGATCGCCGCGCGCAGCCCCTGGGTCGTGGTACCGGTCTTTGCCATGACGCCCATCCTACGGCCCGGCGCCCGCCCGACGGTGCGCGGTGGCCGCCTCGGCGGGCGCCGCGGGCTCGTCAGTAGGCGGGCAGGGTGCGCGGCCCCAGGTCGTCGCGGGCCGGGGGCGGGGCGAGGCGGACGGTGCCGCTGAGGACGGACAGGCCGTCCTGGGCGACGACCACCGGTTCCAGTGAGACGGTGACCACTTCGGGATGGTCGTCGACCAGGCGCGAGACCCGCTGGAGGAGCTCCTCCAGGGCTGGGGTGTCCACGGGGGCCGCGCCGCGCCAGCCGAAGAGGAGGGGCGCGGTCCGGATCGATCCCACGAGGGTGCGCGCGTCGCGGTCGGTGACGGGAATCAGTCGGTGGGCGGTGTCCCCGAGGAGTTCGGACGCCGCGCCCGCGAGGCCGAAGGACAGCACCGCTCCCGCGGCGGGGTCGTGCCCCGCGCGCACGACGGTGTCGACGCCCCGCGCGACCATGGCCTGGACGACGGGCCGCAGCTCGGCGGGGCGGCCGAGGGCGTGGGTGAGCTCGCGGTAGGCGCGGCGCAGCTGCTCCTCGTCGGCGAGGTCGAGGCGTACGCCGCCGAGGTCGGGGCGGTGGCGCAGGTGCGGGGCGGTGGTCTTGAGGGCGACGGGGTAGCCGAGCCTGGCGGCGGCGTCGGCGGCCGCGTCGGCGTCGGGCGCGGGCAGGACGGCGTGGACGGCGATGCCGTAGCGGCCGAGCAGGTCGCGGGCGTCGTCGGGGCCGAGGGTCAGGCCGTGGGGGTCGCCGCCCTTGGCAAGGAGGTCCGCGATGAGGTCGGCGGCGCCCTGTTCGTCGATGTCGTCGTACTCGGGCACCTTGCCGGGGTCGGCGATGTCGTGCCGCCACTGGGCGTAGGTGACGGCTTCGGCGAGGGCGCGCACGGCCCGCTCGGCCGCGGGGTAGGCGGGGATGCGGGCGTGCGGCGGCGGGGCGGCGGCCGTGGGCGGGGCGGCGGGCGGCCGGTCGGCGGGCCGGACGGCGGGCGATCCGGGCTTGGTGCTCGCGGCGGCGGACAGGGCCTCGGCGAGCTCGCCGAGCTCCACGTGGACGACAGCGACGGGCTTGGTGGGACACGCGGCCGCGGCGGCCCGCAGGGCGGTGGCGAGGGTCTCCCCCTGGCCCTCGCGGCTCGACTCGCCGAGCGAGGGGATGACGGTGACGACGGCCGCGTCGCAGGTGTCGGCGGCGAGCGCGGCGCCGAGGGCGGCGCGGAAGTCCTCGGGCGTCGCGGCCGTGGTCAGGTCGCGCGGGGGCAGCGGGCGCAGGCCTTCGGCGACGCAGGCGTCGTAGGTGAGCAGGCCGAGGGACTCGGAGTTGCCGAGGATGGCGACGCGGGGCCCGGCGGGCAGCGGCTGGCCCGCGAGCAGGAGCCCGGCGTCGACGAGCTCGGTGACGGTGTCGACGCGGATGACCCCGGCCTGGCGGAGCAGCGCGGAGACGGTGGCGTGCGGCAGCCGGGTCGCGGCCCCGGCGTGGCCGGTGGGGGCGATGCCGCTGTGCCGGGCGCCCTGGACGACGACGAGGGGCTTCGCGGCGGCGGCGCGGCGGGCGAGGCGGGTGAACTTGCGGGGGTTGCCGATGGACTCCAGGTACATGAGCGCCACGTCGGTGTCCGGGTCGTCGTACCAGTACTGGAGGACGTCGTTGCCGGAGACGTCGGCGCGGTTGCCCGCGCTGACGAAGGACGACAGGCCCGCGCCGCGGCGGTGCAGCCGGGACAGCAGGGCGATGCCGATGGCACCGGACTGGGTGAACAGGCCGATGCGGCCCGCGGCGGCCAGTTCGGGGGCCAGCGAGGCGTTCAGGCGTACGGCGGAAGCGGTGTTGATGACGCCGAAGGCGTTGGGGCCGATGAGGCGCATGCCGTAGGAGCGGGCCTGCCGGACGAGTTCGCGCTGGCGCTCCAGTCCTTCGGGGCCGCTCTCGGCGTATCCGGCGGAGAGGACGACGAGGCCCTGGACGCCGTGTTCGCCGCACTCGGCGACCACTTCGGGCACGTGCTCGGCGGGGACGGTGACGACGGCGAGGTCGACGGGCCCGGCGATGTCGCGCACGGAGCGGTGGGCGGGGGCTCCCTCGACGCCCTCGGTGGTGGCCCGGTCCGTGAAGGCGCGGTTGACGGCGTGGACGCGGCCGGTGAAGCCCGCGCGCAGCAGGTTGCGCAGGACGCCGCGGCCGACGCTGTCCTCGGCGCGGCCGACGCCGATGACCGCGACGGAGCCGGGCGCGAGCAGCCGTTGGACGGAGCGGGCCTCGGCGCGCTGTTCGCGGGCGTGCTGGACGGCGACGGAGCGGTCGGTGGGCTCCAGGTCGAGTTCGAGGCGCACGACGCCGTCCTCGAAGCTGCGCTGCTGCTGGTATCCGGCGTCCGTGAAGACCTTCACCATCTTGGTGTTGGCGGGCAGGACTTCGGCGGCGAAGCGGCGGATGCCGCGTTCGCGGGCGACGGCGGCGATGTGTTCGAGCAGCGCGGAGGCGACGCCGCGGCCCTGGTGGGCGTCCTGGACCAGGAAGGCGACCTCCGCTTCGTCGGCGGGCGCTGAGGCGGGGCGGCCCTGGGCGTCGATGCGGTCGTAGCGGACGGTGGCGATGAACTCGCCGCCGATGGTGGCCGCGAGCCCGACGCGGTCCACGTGGTCGTGGTGCGTGAAGCGGTGCACGTCCTTGGCGGACAGGCGCGGGTAGGGCGCGAAGAAGCGGTAGTACTTCGACTCGTCCGAGACCTGCTCGAAGAAGCTGACCAGACGGTCCGCGTCGGCGGCCGTGATGGGCCGGATGCGGGCGGTGCCGCCGTCGCGCAGCACCACGTCGGCCTCCCAGTGGGAGGGGTAGGGGTGCTGGTCCGCCGCCGGGGCGGAGGCGGCGTCGGCCGCGGGGGCGTGCGCGGCGCTGTCCGACGAGGTGTGCGCTGAGCCGTCCGCCGGGGTCTGCATGGGGCCAGGGTACGGGTCGCGCGGCCGCCGGGCCCGGGGCAATGTAGGAGGGGTCGAAGGCGCTCGGGTGGCGGGACGCGGCCCGTGGGGCAGCGCTCCGCCGGTCCTGCGGGAGCACTCGGGTCGGCATGAGACACTGGTCTAGACAAGTGTGAGACACCTGGAAGGGCAGCAACACATGGCTGAGCGCCGCGTCAACGTCGGCTGGGCCGAGGGCCTCCACGCCCGGCCCGCCTCCATCTTCGTCCGTGCGGCCACGGCCTCGGGCGTCCCCGTGACGATCGCGAAGGCCGACGGCAACCCCGTCAACGCGGCCTCGATGCTCGCGGTGCTCGGCCTGGGCGCGCAGGGCGGCGAGGAGATCGTGCTCGCTTCGGACGCCGAGGGCGCGGACGCCGCCCTGGACCGGCTGGCGAAGCTCGTCTCCGAGGGCCTCGAGGAGCTCCCGGAGACCGTCTGACACGGTCGGACACAGCGTGCCGGAGCCGCGTGAGCCACTGGGTGGCCGCGCGGCTCCGTCGTTTTTCGGGGCGCGCCCCGAGGCGCACCTCTGCGGAGTCCCGCCCGGCGAACGCCCTAAGCGAATTCACGAGCCGGTGGCGCACCACCGGTGGCACAAAGGCGGCACCCCCGGCGAGTAAATCAGGCGGGGAATTCCCACGCGGGCACGCCGGGCTTTCACGACGCCAGGCAGAAGGTCGTGTACGCGCAATCCTGTGTACGGCGCGTAATCCTGTGTACGGCGCGTCTGTTAATTCCGTACGCCTACTTTGTTGACGGCGTGTTGCGAACCTCTCACACGCCCGGCGCGCGGCCGGTACGCGGACGCCGTGCGCTCGGCGTGCAGGAGCGTGAGCGCGCGGGCCCGGTCCGCGTCCTGGCGGGCGACCGCGTCGACCACCGCGGCGTGCCCGGCCCACAGGTCCGTGGCCGCGGCCGGCGCGTCCGCCACGTACATCCAGGCGACCTTGTGGCGCAGCTGGGTGAGCAGGGCGATGAGGCCGGGGCTGCCGGAAGCCTGGGTGAGCGTCTCGTGGAACCAGCCGTCGAGCGCGCGCAGGTCCTCGCCGCCGCTGCGCCGGGCCCGCTCCTGACCGAGCCGCACCAGGCCGCGCAGGACCTTCAGATGGGCTTCGGTGCGGCGCTGGGCCGCGCGGGCGGCCGCCAGCGGCTCCAGGAGCGTACGGACCTCCAGGAGGTCGGCGGCGTCCTGCTCGGTCGGCTCGGCGACGCAGGCGCCCGCGTGCCTGCGGGTGACGACGAAGCCCTCGGCCTCCAGGGTGCGCAGGGCCTCGCGCACGGGGACGCGCGAGACGCCGTAGCGGCGGGCGAGGAGTTCTTCGGTGAGCCGCGTGCCGCGTTCGTAGACACCGGAGACGATGTCGTCCCGGATGGCCGTACAGACCGAGTGCGCGGGAATGCGCATGACGGACCTCCGCTTTAATGCCCGCGAAACGCGTCGCGCGACGCGTCGAAGACGCTGGTGCGGCGACTCTATGGACGCTGTCACGACGGACTCTATTGCAGATGGCCGCATTTTCCGATGGGGCACCGGAATCCATGGATATCTTTTGGCCAAAGGTGTGCGCAGCGGCGCGCTTACCGGTGGTGGGCGCTTAGGACCCTGGCCATGCCTCGATGCCGAAAGCCCCGGCTCGGTGAGCCGGGGCTTTCGGGACGTGCGCGGGCGCGGGGCGCTCGCACCGTCGACGCGTCAGACGCCCACGCCGTGGGAGCGCAGGTACGCGATCGGGTCGATGTCCGAGCCGTACTCGGGGCCGGTACGGGCCTCGAAGTGCAGGTGCGGCCCGGAGGAGTTGCCAGTGGAGCCGGAGAGGCCGATCTGCTGGCCGGGGGTGACGGCCTGGCCGACCGTGACGCTGATGGACGACAGGTGGCCGTACTGGGTGTACGTGCCGTCGTTCATCTTGATCACGATGTTGTTGCCGTAGGCGCCGCCCCAGCCCGCCTCGACGACGGTGCCCGCGCCGACCGCCTGCACCGAGGTGCCGGACGCGGCGTGGAAGTCGATGCCGGTGTGGCTGCCGGAGGACCACATGCCGCCGCCGGCCTTGTAGGAGGTGGAGACGTAGGAGCCGGCGACCGGGGCGACGTAGGCGTTCAGGCGCTTGCGCTCGGCGTCACGGGCGGCGCGCTCGCGGGCCCGCTCCTTGGCCTCCTTCGCCGCCTTGGCCTCGGCCTCCTTCTTGGCCTTCTCCTTCGCGGCGGCCTCGGCCTTGCGCTTCTGCTCGGCGGCCTTCTGCCGCGCCGCCTCTTCCGCCTTCTTCTGGGCGGCGGCGTCGTTGGCGGCCTGCTTCTGGGCGGCGGCCTGGGCGTCGATCTCGTCGGCCAGCGTGTCGTTGATGGCGATGGCCTGCGTGAGGCCGGTGCTCGCGTGGTCCGCGGAGCCGTCGGCGGCGAGGGCCGGAGCGGCCAGGCCCGAGATCACACCGGTGGTGGTGAGGGCGGCGACACCCGCGGCGCTGGCGGTGGTGCGCGTGATGCGGCTCGGACGGCGGTGCTTGCCGGTCGGGCGGATGAGCGCCATGAAGCGGCTGGTCCTTTCCTTCCTTCTCGCCTACCGGGTTAGCTGACGGGTTCGGAGCAGGAAGGTCTCCTACGGACTCCTCGCCTCGCGGCAAGGGGACCGATTCACCCCAGGGACGTGTGGGTCCCCGGCTCCCCTGGCTCACGCCGTACGGGGACTCGGCGATGACTGTCCGGTGCCGCGGGCGCGGCGTACTGCGTGACGTACAGCCGCACTGACGCTAAACGCCTCATCTTTCAATCGACAAACGGATCCTGCCTTTTGTAGCGCACGCCACACGGCAGACGCCCAACCTCCATGCCAATTCGGACATATGGCAGCATGCAGGGACCCCGGAGGCTTCCTGAGCCTCCGGGGTCCCTTCAGTTACGCGGCGTTCGCGCCGGTTTGTCCCGCCCCTACGGGTGCGGGGCAATCAGCCGGTGACGACCGTCACTTCACCGATGCCGAGGGCCCGGACGGGCTCCTCGATCTGTGCGGCGTCACCGACGAGCACCGTCACCAGACGGTCGCTCGGGAACGCGCTCACGACGGCCGCGGTGGCCTCCACCGTGCCCGTCCCTGCCAACTGCCGGTACAGGCTCGCCTGGAAGTCGTCCGGCAGCTCCTGCTCCACCTGGTCGGCGAGCGTCGCGGCGACGGCGGCGGCCGTCTCGTACTTCAGCGGGGCCACACCGACCAGGTTCTGCACGGCGACGTCGCGCTCGGCGTCCGTGAGGCCCTCGGCGGCAAGGGTGCGCAGGACCTTCCACAGGTCGTCGAGCGCCGGTCCCGTGTTCGGCGTGTCCACGGAGCCGCTGATGGCCAGCATGGCAACGCCCGGGGCGCCCTCCGGGGACCGCGGCGCCGCGGAGCGCAGCACCTGGCTGAAGGCGCGCACGCCGTACGTGTACCCCTTCTCCTCGCGCAGGACGCGGTCCAGGCGCGAGGTGAGGGTGCCGCCCAGGCAGTACGTCCCGAGGACCTGCGCCGGCCAGACGATGTCGTGCCGGTCCGCGCCCACGCGGCCGATGAGGAGCTGCGTCTGGACGGCGCCGGGGCGGTCCACGATGACGACGCGGCCGGTGTCGTCGGCCGTCACCTGGGGCATGGCGTGCGGCTCCGCCGGCCCGCCCGTCCAGGCGCCGAGGGTGTCGGCGAGGACGGCGTCGAGGTCCGTGCCCGTGAGGTCGCCGACCACGACGGCGGTGGCCGTGGCGGGGCGCACGTGCTTCTCGTAGAAGGCGCGTACGGCCGCGGAGTCGATGGCGGTGACCGTCTCCTCGGTGCCCTGGCGCGGGCGCGACATGCGCGAGGTGGCCGGGAAGAGCTGCTTGGCCAGCTCCTTGGCGGCGCGGCGCGCGGGGTTGGCGGTCTCGTGCGGGATCTCGTCCAGGCGGTTGCGGACGAGGCGCTCGATCTCGCCGTCCTCGAAGGCGGGCGCGCGCAGCGCGTCGGCCAGCAGGCCCAGGCCCTTCGCGAGGCGGGAGACGGGCACTTCGAGGGAGAGCCGGACGCCGGGGTGGTCGGCGTGCGCGTCCAGCGTGGCGCCGCAGCGGTCCAGCTCGGCGGCGAACTCCTCGGCGGAGTGCTTGTCGGTGCCTTCGGAGAACGCCCGCGCCATGATCGTGGACACGCCGTCCAGGCCCTGCGGCTCGGCGTCCAGGGGCGCGTCGAGGTGGACCTCGACGGCGACGAGCTGCTGGCCGGGGCGGTGGCAGCGCAGCACCGTCAGGCCATTGGCCAGGGCGCCGCGCTCGGGGGCCGGGAAGGCCCAGGGCTTGGCCGTGCCCGCCTGGGGCTGCGGGTGGAACTGCATCGTCACAGACGTCTCAGCCTCGCTCACTTCGCCGCCTCCTCTTCCTGCTGGGTCTCGGCGGCTTCCTGCTGGGTCTTGGCGGCTTCCTGCTGGGGTTCGGCGGCCGCGCCGTCGGCGTCCTCCGCGGTGGCCACCGGCTCGTACACCAGGACCGCGCGGTTGTCGGGGCGCAGGCGCGCCTTGGCGACCTCCTGGACCTCGGCCGCGGTGATGTCGAGGACGCGCTGGACGGCGGTGAGGGCGAGCTGCGGGTCACCGAAGAGGACGGCGAACCGGCACAGTTCGTCCGCGCGGCCCGCGACCGTGCCGAGACGGTCGAGCCACTCGCGCTCCAACTGGGCCTGGGCCCGCTCCATTTCCTCCGGGGTCGGGCCCTCCTCGGCGAACCGGGCGAGCTCCTCGTCGACAGCGGCCTCGATGACGGGGACCTCGACGTCGCCGGAGGTCTTCACGTCGAGCCAGCCGAGCGAGGGCGCCCCGGCGAGCCGCAGCAGGCCGAACCCGGCGGTCACCGCGGTGCGGTCGCGGCGCACCAGGCGGTTGTAGAGCCGCGAGGACTCGCCGCTGCCGAGCACCGTCAGGGCCAGGTCGGCCGCGTCGCACGCGCGCGTGCCGTCCTGGGGCAGGCGGTAGGCGGCCATCAGGGCGCGGGCCGGGACGTCCTCCTCGACGACCTCGCGCAGCTCCTCGCCGATGCGCTCGGGCAGCGAGCCGTCGCGCGGCGGCTGCTTGCCGTCGTGCCCGGGGATGGAGCCGAAGTACTTCTCGACCCAGGCGAGCGTCTGCTCCGGGTCGATGTCGCCGACCACGGACAGGACCGCGTTGTTCGGCGCGTAGTACGTGCGGAAGAACTCCCGGGCGTCGTCGAGGGTGGCCGCGTCCAGGTCGGCCATGGAGCCGATCGGGGTGTGGTGGTAGGGGTGGCCCTCCGGGTACGACAGGGCGGTGAGCTTCTCGAAGGCCGTGCCGTAGGGGACGTTGTCGTAGCGCTGGCGGCGTTCGTTCTTCACCACGTCGCGCTGGTTCTCCATGGACTCCTCGTCGAGTGCTGAGAGGAGGGAGCCCATCCGGTCCGCCTCCAGCCACAGGGCGAGCTCCAGCTGGTGCGCGGGCATGGTCTCGAAGTAGTTCGTGCGCTCGAAGCTGGTGGTGCCGTTCAGCGAGCCGCCGGCGCCCTGCACCAGTTCGAAGTGACCGTTGCCGTGCACCTGCTGCGAGCCCTGGAACATCAGGTGCTCGAAGAGGTGAGCCAGACCGGTGCGCCCCTTGACTTCGTGGCGCGAGCCCACGTCGTACCAGAGGCACACCGCGGCGACCGGGGTCAGGTGGTCCTCGGAGAGCACCACGCGCAGGCCGTTGGCCAGCCGGTGCTCGGTCGCTGCCAGGCCGCCGGAGCCTGCCGCGGCTGTGGCCGTGTGACCCATGGGCATGTACGTCCCTTCGATCGCTGAATCCTCAATAGCTTTTGCCGGTCCTGCCACTGTATGCAAGCCCGCAGACCCCTGGCGAAGTTCCCGTTCCGCGCTGTGGGTCGTCGGTGTTCGCCGTGGGCGTGATCGCGGCGGGGCGCGCGTGGGCGTGTGCGGGCGCGCTTGGACGTGTGCGGAGCGTCGGGGCCCGCCGTGCGCCCCGGCGCCGCCCGGTTCCGCCCCGGTTCGTGGCGTGGGACGGGGGCGCCGCGCGGCCGTGTCGTGCCCGCGCCACGCCGCCGAGTGCCTGGTCGCCGCGCGGGTGGGCCCGGGTCGTGGTCGGGGTTGTCAGTGGGACGGTCCACAATGGTCGGCGTCAGATCCCGCACACTTGTTGGTGAAGGAGCCGCAGCAGCGATGGCCCGCCGCAGCACGAAGACCCCACCGCCCGACGACTCGTTCGAGGAGAAGATCCTCGACATCGACGTCGTCGACGAGATGCAGGGCTCCTTCCTTGAGTACGCCTACTCGGTCATCTACTCCCGCGCCCTGCCCGACGCCCGCGACGGCATGAAGCCGGTGCAGCGCCGCATCGTCTATCAGATGAACGAGATGGGCCTGCGCCCGGAGCGCGGCTATGTGAAGTGTGCCCGCGTCGTCGGCGAGGTCATGGGCAAGCTGCACCCGCACGGCGACGCGTCCATCTACGACGCGCTGGTCCGCATGGCCCAGCCGTTCTCCATGCGCCTGCCCATGGTCGACGGCCACGGGAACTTCGGCTCGCTGGGGAACGACGACCCGCCCGCCGCGATGCGGTACACGGAATGCCGCATGGCGGACGCCACGTCCCTCATGACGGAGTCGATCGAAGAGGACACGGTCGACTTCACGCCGAACTACGACGGCCAGGAGATGGAGCCGGTAGCCCTCCCGGCGGCGTATCCGAACCTCCTGGTGAACGGCTCGTCCGGCATCGCCGTAGGCATGGCGACGAACATGCCGCCGCACAATCTGAGCGAGGTCATCGCGGCCGCCCGGCACCTGATCAAGCACCCGGGCGCCGACCTCGAGACGCTCATGAAGCACATCCCGGGCCCCGACCTGCCCACCGGCGGCCGGATCGTCGGCCTGTCCGGCATCCGGGACGCGTACGAAACGGGTCGCGGCACCTTCAAGATGCGCGCGACGGTAGCCGTGGAGGCCGTGACCGCGCGCCGCAAGGGCCTGGTCGTCACGGAGCTGCCGTTCAGCGTCGGCCCGGAGAAGGTCATCTCCAAGATCAAGGACCTGGTGGGGTCCAAGAAGCTCCAGGGCATCGCCGACGTCAAGGACCTCACCGACCGCGCGCACGGCCTGCGCCTGGTCATCGAGATCAAGAACGGCTTCGTCCCGGAGGCCGTCCTGGAGCAGCTGTACAAGCTGACGCCGATGGAGGAGTCCTTCGGCATCAACAACGTGGCGCTGGTGGACGGCCAGCCCCTCACCCTCGGCCTCAAGGAGCTCCTCGAGGTCTATCTCGACCACCGCTTCGACGTGGTGCGCCGCCGCAGCGAGTTCCGCCGCGGCAAGAAGCGCGACCGGCTGCACCTGGTGGAGGGCCTGCTCATCGCCCTCCTGGACATCGACGAGGTCATCCGCCTCATCCGCTCCAGCGACAACAGCGCGCAGGCCAAGGAGCGCCTGATGGAGCGCTTCTCCCTGTCCGAGGTCCAGACGCAGTACATCCTGGACACCCCGCTGCGCCGCCTCACCAAGTACGACCGCATCGAGCTGGAGTCCGAGCGCGACAAGCTGAACGCGGAGATCGACGAGCTGACCCGCATCCTGGAGTCGGACGCGGAGCTGCGCAAGCTGGTCTCCGCCGAACTGGCCGCCGTGTCGAAGAAGTTCGGTACGGAGCGGCGCACGGTGCTCCTGGAGTCCGCGGGCGCCCCGGCCCCCACGGTGTCCCTCCAGGTCGCGGACGACCCGTGCCGGGTCCTGCTGTCCTCGACGGGCCTGCTGGCCCGCACGGCCAACGGCGAGCCCTTCTCGGAGAGCGACGGCAAGCGCGTCAAGCACGACGTGATCGTCTCGGCGGTCCCGGCGACCGCGCGCGGCGAGGTGGGCGCGGTGACCTCCGAGGGGCGTCTGTTGCGGCTCTCCGTAGTCGATCTGCCGCAGCTCCCGGACACGGCGTCCGCGCCCAACCTCTCCGGAGGCGCCCCGGTCGCCGAGCTCCTCTCCCTGGGAGCGGACGAGAAGCTGATCTGCCTGATGACGCTCGACGAGTCCTCCCCGGGCCTGGCGCTCGGTACGGAACAGGGCGTGGTCAAGCGCGTGGTGCCCGACTATCCGGCGAACAAGGACGAGCTGGAGGTCATCACCCTCAAGGACGGGGACCGCATCGTCGGCGCGATCGAGCTGCGCACGGGCGAGGAGGACCTGGTCTTCATCACGGACGACGCCCAGTTGCTGCGCTATCCGGCGGGGCAGGTGCGTCCGCAGGGGCGCCCGGCGGGCGGCATGGCGGGCATCAAGCTCGCGCAGGGCGCGAAGGTCATCTCCTTCACGGCGGTCGATCCGGCGGCGGACGCCGTGGTGTTCACGGTCGCGGGCTCGCGCGGCACGCTCGACGACTCCGTGCAGACGACGGCGAAGCTGACGCCGTTCGACCAATATCCGCGCAAGGGCCGCGCGACGGGCGGCGTGCGCTGCCAGCGCTTGCTGAAGGGCGAGGACTGCCTGAGCTTCGCCTGGGCGGGCCCGACGCCGCCGCGCGCGGCACAGCGCACGGGCATCCCGACGGAGCTGCCGGAGCCCGACCCGCGCCGGGACGGCTCCGGCGTCTCCTTGGCCAAGCCGGTGGCTGCGGTGGCGGGGCCGGTGTAGTCAGCGGCCGGGGCCGGTTCCCGGGGCGGGGCCGGTCCCGGGGGCGGCTGCGGAGCCGAGGCCGTCGTGGGCGTCGGCGTTGAGGTCGTCGAAGTCATCGGCGTCATCGACGACGGAGTCATCGGCGTCGGAGCCGAAGTCGAGGTCCGAGTAGGGATCGGGACCGGCGTCCAGCTCGGCGTCGCCGTCCACGTCACCGTCGAGCTCGGCACCGGCGGTGGAGTCGGAAGCGGGGCCGGGGTGCGGACCGGCCCCGGCTTCGGGTTCGCTCCCGCCCTCAGCCCCGGGCGTCTCCTCCGCCCCCGGCTCCTGGACGTACCGCAGGACGCCCCACATGCCGAACTCATCCGCGTGCGGGGCGTCCTCGTCGTTCTCCCGGCACAGCGTCAGCTGGGTGTGCAGCTCCGGTACGTCGATGCCGGAGCCGATGAGGACGAGCTGCGTGAGGCGCTTCTCGCCGGGCTCCCACGGCTCGGGGTAGAAGCGCAGGAACCGTCCCACGGAGTGCACCGCGTACCGGTTGCGCGCGTCGGCGGCGCCGAAGTCGACGTACCCCTTGATGCGGTAGAGCCCTTCGGGCCTGCTGTCGAGGAAGGCCATGAGGCGGCGGGGGCTCATGGGCGCTTCGGAGGTGAAGGCGAGGCTCTCGTAGGCGCTGTGCAGATGGGCGTGACGGCAGCCGCCGCGCGCAGGGGCTCGGCCGACGTCGCCGTGCGGGGCGGGGGTGCCGGGGCCGCCGTGCGGGGTGGCGTTGCCGGGGTCGCCCTGCGAGACGGCGTTGCCGAGGTCGCCACAGTGGCACTCCTCACCCGCCTCCAGGCCGCCGTCGGCCTCCCGGAAGTCGCCGTCCGCGTACAGGTCCTCGCCATGGTCGTGCAGGTCGTCGAAGGAGAGCTGCCCGACGCGCTCCCCCACCGGCTTGCGGTCCAGGAGGAGCTCCACGTCCACGCGTCCGTACGTCGCGGCGACGACGGCGGCCCGGTCGGTGTGACGGCGCACCTCGTCGAACACGCGGTCGCGCTCCCCCGCCGGTACCCGGTCGGCCTTGTTGACCACGACGAGGTCGGCGATCTTCAGATGCCGGTCGACCTCGGGGTGCCGCTGCCTGGTGGCGTCGAACTCGGCGGCGTCCACGACCTGCACGAGACCGCCGTACACGATGTGCGGGTTCTCGCTGGCCAGCACCATGCGCACGAGCTCCTGCGGCTCGGCGAGCCCGCTCGCCTCGATGACGATGACGTCGATGCGGGAGGAGGGCCGGGCGAGCCGTTCCAGATACACGTCGAGCTCGCTGGCGTCCACGGCGCAGCACAGACACCCGTTGCCGAGGGAGACGGTCGAGTCGCCGAGCTGGCCCGCGACGGCCATGGCGTCGATCTCGATGGAGCCGAAGTCGTTGACGATCGCGCCGATGCGACTGCCTCCGCTGCGGTGCAGCAGATGGTTCAACAGTGTCGTCTTGCCCGATCCCAGGAATCCCGTGAGGACGACGACTGGAATCTGCTGCTCACGCACGTGTGGCCCCTCGCATCAACACACATCAAGGTCGATCAAGTCGCTCAAGACGCGTACACCTCGCAGGCGACGAGCATGTACGGCATTTGAACACCACTCCAGGATATGTGCGCGTAGACGTGCCGTTAGGCGAACGATTCCGTGCGGCGCCGACGGGGAACACCTTGGGCACGGCGCAGGCATGTCAGAAACCGGATTCCTGCCGTGCTTCCGTGCGCCTCCTCTCCGCCTCCCGACCGATCAGAGCCGCTCGGCACCCTGGGAGACGGCAAGCGCCGCCCATCGCTCGCCGGTCCGCCCTGCCGCCCCGCGCCCGAAGACCGGCGGACGGTCGCCCGGTTCGGGGGTTGACATGGGCATACATAAATGCTGGATACGGGGGGGGTAGGCCCGGCCGCCGTGGCAGGGCTCGCGTGCACCGTGGCCTTCCTTGCTCAACAACGCCAGATCCGGAGCCTCCGCCTGTGTCTGGCGGAGCACAGGGAAGCGGACCGGAGCGAGCGACAGCGCCACAGCAACCTCGGTTCGCGTACCGGGTCGGCAACATCACGCGGTCCGAGCTGCTCGGACACGTACGAGGAACTCTTCAGAATCCGATCGTCCGGGAGCACTGGGAGGCGACGAGGACCGCCCGAGCAAGTCTTGAAGAGACGTCCGTCGAAGCCCAGATCGGCCGCATGGTGGACCGGCTGATCCGAGAGCTGGACGAAGCGGAAACCGATGAGTGGTGGGTGGTTGGCGACCCACCAGAGTGAGCGGGAAGCCCGACGCACCCGCTTGGCCGGCCCTCTCACCCCACTGTGGTGCCCGTCCGTCAGCGTCACTTTGATAGGAAACAGCTCTGGCAGCTGCCTTGAGGAGGCTCCACGATGACACTCCGCGACAGCAGGCATCGGCGCATCACAGCATGGACCGGCGGCACTCTGGTCGGCATGGCCGTCATCGCCCTGACTCCGTTCCTGCTCAACGGCCTTGCACCGCACCATTTGGACTGGAGTCGCCTCAGCGATGTCAGCCAGACGTACGGGGCCCTCTCCGTTCTGTTCTCTGCTGCCGCCCTCGTCGGTGTCGCCCTGTCCATCGCACATCAGGCGCGCCAGACCCGGATACAGAACCAGGAGGCTCACCGTTCCGAACATCGGGATCTGATTCAGTTGTCCCTCAGCGACCCCGACTTCATCGCGTGCTGGGAACCGCCCCGCACTCGTATGACACAGCAGCGCTGGCGCCAGCTCTTGATGGGCAACTTGATCGTCAGCATGTGGAGCAGCAACTTCAAGTTGGGCCTGCTGGAAGAGTCCTCCGCACGCGTCCTCCTGGAGGATTACTTCCGCGGCGAGATCGGCCGGGCCTACTGGGCGAACAGCGGGCCTCTGTGGAGGAGGTTCACAGCCGCCGGGTCGGACCGCAGGGAGAAGTGGTTCGTCCGGATCGCCGAAGAGGCATACGCCCGAGCGGTCGCCTGCGGACCTCCCGTACCTGCGAGCGAGTACTTCGTGCCGTCACCGCTACCCCAGCCACCGGACTCCGCAGATGGGAATCCGGCAGGAGCCGGAACCCCCTGAGCGCACCCCCGGCCCCACTCCAGGCCGCCCGGCCTGGCTGAGCGGATCCCGTGAAGGACCTCGCGAGTGGATCTTTCGAAGGCGGAGCGTGATCTGCCCGGACAGGCTGTCAACAGCTGTCAAGGTACGCCAGTGATCACACCTGATTTCAAGCGTCGCATCGGCGCCTCGCCCCGCCAGCGCGGGAGTCTGGACGGCAACACGTGTCCCGACATCGTCGAGCTGACCGACGGCTCGTTCGCCGTTATCGGCGCCGACCGCACCCACGCCCTTACGGACAGGCTTCCCGCCGACGCGGGCCGCTCGCGCGACGAACGGATCGTTGTGATCACTCGCTAGACACTCGTCCGGGCCAAGAGTGACATCCCTGACGCCTGACCGATGAGCCCCTTGAGCTCCCCACGCGGTGAGGCCCCGCCCGCAGGCGCGGTCGGGGCCTCACCGCGTCACGATGCGCACGGTGCCTCAGGCGAGAAAATCGTCAGCAGTCTCGCGGCACCGCCACCGGCGGCTCCTCCCCCACATACCGGGCCGCGGGCCGGATGATTTTCGAGTCCTGCGCCTGCTCCAGGATGTTGGCGCTCCAGCCCACCACACGCGCGGACGCGAACGTCGGCGTGAACATCTCGCGCGGCAGCCCGCACAGCTCCATGACCACGCCCGCGTAGAACTCCACGTTCGTGTGGAGTTCACGCCCCGGCTTGAGCTCCGCGAGGATGGCCTCGACCTGCCGTTCGACCTCCACCGCGAACTCCACCAGCTCGCCGCCGAACTGCTGCGCGATGCCGCGGAGCATGCGGGAGCGCGGGTCCTCCGTGCGGTAGACGGGGTGCCCGAAGCCCATGATGCGCTCGCCCGCGAGCACGCGTTCCCGGATCCAGGAGTCGATGCGCTCGGGCGTGCCGATCGCGTCGAGCGTGTCCAGGGCGCGGCTGGGCGCACCACCGTGCAGCGGACCGGACAGCGCGCCGACGGCTCCGACGAGGCAGGCCGCCACGTCCGCACCCGTCGAGGTGATGACGCGAGCCGTGAACGTTGACGCGTTGAAGCCGTGGTCAATGGTCGAGATCAAGTATTGCTCGACCGCCCGGGCCCGGGCGGCGTCCGGCTCCGAACCGGTCATCATGTAGAGGTAGTTGGCGGCGTACGACAGGTCGTCACGCGGCTCCACGGGGTCGAGCCCCTGGCCGAGGCGGTACAGCGCGGTGAGCAGGGTCGGCACCACGGCGGAGGCGGCGAGCGCGTCGTCGCGGCGCCGGTCGCCGTCGATGTCGTACACGGGCCGGAAGCCCTTCGAGGCGCCGAAGAGCGAGAGCGCGGTACGCAGCCCGGCGAGCGGACCGGAGAGCGCGCTGGCGCGGGCGATGGCGGGCAGGGCGTCGCGCACCTCGTCCGGCAGGTGCCGCAGGGCCGCGGTCTGCTCGGCGAAGGCTGCCCGCCGCGCGGCGTCGGGCAGCGTTCCGTGGAACATCAGGTGCCAGACGTCCTCGAAGCCGCGGGTCTGCGCGAGCTCCACGGCGGAGTACTGGCGGTAGTGGTAGAAGCCCTCGTATCCCCTGACGTCCCCGAGCTGGGTCTCGGTGACGACGACGCCCGCGAGGCCGCGGGGGACCTCGATGGGGGCGGTAGGGGTGGCGGCGGAGCCATTGATCGGCATGGTGTTCCTCGACTTCCTCCCTGGACTTGACTTGACTGTCCATGCTTGACTCAACCCCTGTCAATATTGATTGAATCAATGTACGAGTACAGCTGTCCGGACGCAGATACGGTGACGCCCATGACGGATCAAAAAGCGGGTGCGGTCGCACACGAAGGTCGGCGGATCAGCACCAAGGAGGCCGCGGAACTGCTCGGCGTGAAGCCCGAGACCGTGTACGCGTACGTGAGCCGGGGCCAGCTCACCAGCCGCCGCGGCCCCGGAGGGCGCGGCAGCACCTTCGACCCCAAGGAGGTGCGGGCCCTCGCGCGCAGAAACCGCCGCGAGCCCGCCGCCGCGACCGCGGCCAACGAACTCTCCGTCCGCACCCGCATCACGCTGATCGACAAGGATCGCTACTACTTCCGCGGCGTCGACGCGGCCGAGCTGGCCCTGCGCCACTCCTACGAAGAGGTCGCCGAGTGGCTGTGGACCGGCGTCCTGCGCCCGGGCATCCACTTCACGGCACCGCCCGAGCCCGCCGGTGCCGCGCGACTCGCCGTACGCGCCCTGCCCGCGCACTGCGCCCCCACGGACCGCCTGCGCGTGGCGGCCATCTCCGCGGCGGCCGCCGATCCGCTCCGCTTCGACCTCTCCGAGGAGGCGGTCGTCGGCACGGCCCGCACGTTGATCCCCACCATGGTCGCCGCGCTCCCGCCCGTCCTCGCCACGCACCGCGACGGCGGCCCGCTCGCCGGGCGGCTGTGGGGACGGCTGAGCGGCCACAAGCCCGAGGAGGCCTCGCTCCACGCACTGGACACCGCCCTCGCGCTGCTCGTCGACCACGACCTCGCGGCGTCCACGCTGGCGGTGCGTGTGGCCGCGTCCGCCCGCGCCCATCCGTACGCGGCGGTGTCGGCCGGCCTCGGCGTCCTGGAGGGGCCCCTGCACGGCGCGGCGAGCGGCCTCGCCCACCGCATGCTCCTGGAGGTGCTCGACCGGGGCACCGCTGCGCCGGTCGTCGCGGACGAGCTGCGCGCGGGCCGCCGCGTCCCCGGCCTCGGCCATCGCCTGTACGCGGGCGAGGACCCACGCGCCCAGGCCCTGTTCGGCCTGCTCGAAGTGATGCCCAAGGCCGGGCCCGCCCTCGCGGCGGCACGCGACGTGGTGGCCACCACCGCCCGCCACACCGACCTGCACGCCAACATCGACCTCGCGCTCGCCGTCCTCACCGTGTCGTCCGGCATGCCCGCGGAGGCGGGCGAGACGATCTTCGCCGTGGCACGCACCGCCGGTTGGATCGCGCACGCCCTGGAGGAGTACGAGGAGCGGCCGATGCGCATGCGTCCTGTCGGCCAGTACGTCGGACAGCGCCCGCCGCAGCCGTTGCCCACCAAGCAGGACACGTGAGTCCGGCCCGGGCCTCAGGTTAGGCTCACCTCCGTGAGTACCTGCGCAACCGCATCGCGGGACCTGAGCGAACCCCTCACGGGCACCGCGGCCACCGCCAAGACGTGGCTGCTCCTGGAACAGCCAGGCCCCTGGGGTGCCAAAGCGCTCACATCAAGCCACTTGGACCCGGAGGTCGGCCGCGCGCTGGAGCGGGCGGCCGAGTCCACGGGCGTCCGGATCGCCCTCATCCGGCGCCCCGGGCGGCACGCCGACTGTCACACACCCGCGCGGCACCGGGTGTTCATCGCGCACACCACCCCGGGAGCCACCTGGCTGCGCGCCCATGTGATCGACGACCCGCGGCAGTTGCTCGACCTGGACTTCGCGGCGCTCGGCGCGGGTGACCACGGCGGCTTCGGCCGCCCGCACACCGGCGACCCGCTCGCGCTCGTGTGCACGAACGGCAAGCGGGACCGCTGCTGCGCCCTGCTCGGCCGCCCCCTCGCCGCCGAACTCGCCGCCTCCGGCGAGGAAGGCGTCTGGGAGGTCACTCATCTAGGTGGTCACCGCTTCTCCCCCACCCTGCTGGTGCTCCCGTACGGATACGCGTACGGCCGGACGGCGGCGTACGCCGTCAAGGGCGTCCTGCAAGCGGTGCGGGAAGGACGCGTCGTCACCGAGGGCTGCCGGGGCAACTCCGCGTGGGAGCGCCCCGGGCAGGCCGCCGAGCTCGCGGTGCGCACGGCCGTGGGCGAGGACCGCGCGGGGGTCCTGAGCGTCGTACGGACGACAGGTGACGCCCCGCGCTGGGAGGTCACTGTGGCCCACTCCGACGGACGGCACTGGCTGGTCACCGTCGCCCAGGGCGCCTCGCTGCCACCGCGCCCGGAGAGCTGCGGCGCGGCCCTCGGGTCACCGGCACGGATGGACGTGATGGCGGTCCGCGAACTGACGGGGTCCCGGTCGACCGGAACCGAGGGCGGGCACGACGGCGAGAGCACGAACGGAAGCGGAGGCGATCGCGGGGGCGCGGACAGGGACGAGGGCGCATCCCCGCTCGGAGCGCACGCCTAGGCGCACAAGGGGCACGCGAGGGCGCACAAGCAGCCCGACAGGCCCCAGGGGGCTACTCGGCGGCCTCCGGGGAAGCCACGCGAGGGCTGACGAGATCCACGCCACACTCCCTTAAGAGAAGACCGCACGCCGCCGTACCGTTCGTCACATGAGCCCGACCCCTCCTGCCCGACGACTGCGCCTCGGCCTGCCGCGGCGCGTCTTCTCGCAGGTCCTGCTGATGCAGCTGGCGATCGCCGCCGGGGTCACGGTGCTCGCCACCGGCCTGTTCCTCGCGCCGCTCAGCAAGCAGCTCGACGACCAGGCCATGCGCCGCGCGCTCGCCATCGCGCAGACGACGGCGGCACAGCCGCAGATCGTCCGCGACCTCACCTCGACGCGTCCGGCGGCCGACGGGCCCGTCCAGGCGGCGGCCGAACGCATCCGCGAGGCCAGCGGCGCCGAGTACGTCGTGATCATGAACAAGCTGGGGGTGCGCTGGTCGCACACCGACCCCGGCGAGATCGGCAAGGTCGTCTCGACCGACCCCAGCGACGCGCTCGCCGGCCGTGACGTCATGCAGATCGACAACGGCACGCTGGGGCGCTCCGCGCGCGGGAAGGTGCCCCTGCGGGTGGCGGGCGGCGAGATCGTCGGCGCTGTCTCCGTAGGCATCGAGTACGACAGCGTCCGCGACCGTCTGATCCATACGATCCCGAGCCTCTTCGCGTACGCGGGCGGTGCGCTCGCCGCGGGCGCGCTCGCCGCCTACCTGATCTCCCGGCGCGTGCAGCGCCAGACCAGGGACCTCGCCTTCTCCGACATCTCGGCGCTGCTCGCGGAGCGCGAGGCGATGCTGCACGGCATCCGCGAGGGCGTCGTCGCCCTCGACCGCGGCGGACGCGTCCGGCTGCTCAACGACGAGGCGCAGCGGCTCCTCGGGCTCGGCACGGAGGTGATCGGCCGCCCCTTGGACGAGGCGCTCGGACCGGGCCGTACGACGGACGTCCTCGCGGGGCGCGTCACGGGCACCGACCTGCTGACCGTACGCGGGCAGCGCGTCCTGGTCGCCAACCGCATGCCCACGGACGACGGGGGTGCCGTCGCGACCCTGCGCGACCGCACCGAGCTGGAGCAGCTGGGCCGGGAGCTCGACTCCACGCACGGCCTCATCGACGCCCTGCGCGCCCAGGACCACGAGCACGCCAACCGCATGCACACGCTGCTCGGCCTGCTGGAGCTGGAGATGTACGAGGAGGCCGCGGAGTTCGTCGGCGAGGTGGCGGGCGCCCACCGGGTGACGGCCGAGCAGATCACCGAGAAGGTCCGCGATCCGCTCCTCTCGGCCCTGCTCGTCGGCAAGGCGACCGTGGCCACGGAGCGCGGCGTGGCACTCGCCGTCTCCGAAGACACCGCGTTGCCCGACCGGCTCGTCGACCCCGGCGGCCTCGTGACCATCGTCGGGAACCTCGTGGACAACGCGCTGGACGCGGCGGCAGGCACACGGCACGCACGCGTGGAGGTCGTTTTGCGTACTGAGGGTCTACAGGGGCGCGCTGTTGTCCTTCAGGTACGCGATACCGGGCCCGGGGTTCCGCAAGATCAGCGCGAGGCGGTGTTCACAGAGGGCTGGACGACGAAGGAGCCGCCCGCGCACGGACAACGGGGCATCGGACTCGCACTGGTCCGCAGGCTCGCCGAACGCCAGGGCGGCAGCGTACGGGTCGGCGCGGGACCGGACGGGGGCGCCGAGTTCACCGTGGTCCTCCCCGAAGGCCTGGCAGAGCCGCAGCCCATGGACAGGGGCCCTGCCGCAGCGGAACCCCGGTCGGCCACCCCGCCGGTCGCCACGGAGGAAGCGCGATGATCGAGGTACTGGTCGTGGACGACGATGTCCGGGTCGCGGACGTCAACGCCGCCTACGTGGAGAAGGTGCCCGGCTTCCGCGTCGCAGGCCGGGCCCACAACGCGGCCGAGGCGCTGCGCCTGGTCGAACAGGTCCCCGTCGACCTGGTGCTCCTCGACCACTATCTGCCGGACGAGACAGGCCTCGCCGTGGTGCGCACGCTGCGCGAACGCGGCCACCAGACCGACGTGATCATGGTGACTGCGGCCCGCGACATCACCACCGTGCAGGCCGCGATGCGCCACGGCGCGCTCCAGTACCTGGTGAAACCGTTCTCGTACGCGGGACTCCGTACGAAACTCGACGCGTACGCCACGCTACGTCGCACCCTGGACGGCGGCGGCGAGGCGGAACAGGCCGAGGTCGACCGGATCTTCGGCGCGCTCTCGGCGACCCCGGCACCCGAACTGCCCAAGGGGCACTCCCCCACGACCGCGGAGCTGGTCCGCAGGGCCCTGATGGCCGCCGAGGGGCCGCTCTCCGCGCAGGAGCTGGGAGAACGCACCCGGCTCAGCCGCCAGACCGCACAGCGCTATCTGAAGCTCCTGGAGCGCACCGGCCGGGTGCGCCTGAGCCTGAAGTACGGCGACACGGGACGTCCCGAGCACCGCTACGAGTGGGCGTCCAGCCGCTGACCCGCGCCGCGCCCCACGGGGCAGGCCCGGCTACACGGCACCCGCTCCGGTCAGCGAACGCACCTCCGTCTCCGCGTGCTTGGCCTCGTCCGCCCCCTCCGCCGACGTGACCGTCCCAAGCCAACCCGCGACGAAGCCCAGCGGGATCGAGACGAGCCCCGGGTTGTCCAGCGGGAAGTACTGGAAGTCCACCCCCGGGAACAGCGAGTCCGGGCTTCCGGACACCACCGGCGACAGCACGACGAGCGCCAGGGCGGGCAGCAGCCCGCCGTACACCGACCACACGGCGCCCCGCGTGGTGAAATCCCGCCAGAACAGCGAGTACAGCAGCACCGGCAGATTCGCGGACGCGGCGACCGCGAAGGCAAGCCCCACCAGGAACGCGACGTTGAGATCCCGGGCGAGCAGGCCGAGCCCGATCGCGACGGCCCCGATCCCGGCCGCGGCGACGCGCGCCACCGCCACCTCGCTGCGCTGCTTGGTCCGCCGCCGCAGGGACGCATACAGGTCGTGGGCCACGGACGCCGAGGACGCGAGCGTGATCCCCGCGACCACGGCGAGGATCGTCGCGAACGCCACGGCTGCGACCACCGCGAAGAGAACCGTTCCTCCCGTGGAATCCGCGCCCCCGCCCAGATCGAGCGCCAGCAGGGGCACCGCCGTGTTGCCCGCCGCGTTCGACCCGCGGACCGCGTCGGAGCCGACGATCGCCGCTGCCCCGAACCCGAGCACGATCGTCATCAGGTAGAAGCTGCCGATCAGACCGATGGACCAGACGACGGAACGGCGAGCGGCTCGCGCGGTCGGCACGGTGTAGAAGCGCGAGAGGATGTGCGGAAGCCCCGCCGTGCCGAGCACGAGGGCGAGCCCCAGGCTGATGAAGTCCATCCGCGCCGTCCAGTCCCCGCCGTACTTCAGCCCGGGCGCCAGGAACGCGCTTCCGTGCCCACTGCGGTCGGCCGCCGTACGCAACAACTGGTCGAAGTCGCCGTGGAAACGCATCAGGACCAGCACCGTCAGCGCGATCGCACCCCCCATCAGCAGCACCGCCTTGACGATCTGGATCCACGTGGTGGCCCGCATCCCGCCCAGCGACACATAGATGACCATGAGCGCGCCGACCCCGATCACCGCCCACGTCCGGGCGGCGTCGCCCGTCTCCCCGAGCAACAGCGCCACCAACGAGCCCGCACCCACCATCTGCGCCACCAGATAGAGCACGGACACCGTCACCGAGGACGTACCCGCGGCGACGCGCACCGGCCGCTCCCGCATCCGCGCCGCGACGACATCGGCGAGCGTGAACCTGCCGCAGTTGCGCACCAGTTCCGCCACCAGGAACAGCACGACCAGCCATGCGACCAGAAAGCCCACCGAGTAGAGCAGTCCGTCATAGCCATACAGGGCGATCAGCCCGGAGATACCGAGGAACGACGCAGCCGACATGTAGTCCCCCGCGATGGCAAAACCATTCTCCATGGGCGAGAACAGCCGCCCGCCCGCGTAGAACTCCTCCGCCGAACCCTGCCTGTTTCGGCTCACATACGTCGTGATCGCCAGCGTGATCGCCACGAACACGCCGAACAGCACGAGCGCCAGCGTCTGATGGTCACCGCTCACCGCTCGGCCCCCTGCCTCAGCTCCCGCTCTCTGTTCTGCTCGAACACGGCCCAGCGCAGATCGAGCGCCGCCCGGTCCCGCCGCAGCCGGGCATGCCGGGCATACGCCCAGGTCAGCAGGAACGTCGTCAGGAACTGTCCGAGCCCGGCCAGCATCGCCACGTTCACCGCTCCGGCGACCGGCCGCGCCATCAGCCCCGGTGCCGTCGTCGCCGCCACGACATATGCCACATACCAGGTGAAGAAGGCGGCCACCCCCGGGACGACGAACCTCCGGTAGCGGCGGCGCACTTCCTGGAACGCCGCGCTCGCCTGCACCTCCAGATAGATGTCGGCCGCGCTCCCGTGCCCCCGCGGCGCGGTGGCGGGCTTCGTGGGCGTCGGGATGCCCGTGCCGTCCAGCTCGCCCCAGCCCGCTGCGAGCTCGTCGTACCACGGATCCTTCAGGTCACCGGGCCGGTCCCGCCCGGCATCGCGGCCGTCGTCCTTGTCCACCGAACTCTCCTTGTCCGCAGCCATGTTCGGCCGCGAGCCCAAGGATGGGCAGAAGGGGGAGATCCGTCCCTCCTCTCTCCCCGCTCTTCACCCCATCAGGTGACGGTCATCCTCACCTGCGGGTACTCCCCGGCAGCTGCGCGAGACCGTGCCGGTAGGCATAACGCACCGCCTGCGCACGGTCCTTGAGGCCCGCCTTGGCGAAGAGATTGTTGATGTGGGTCTTCACGGTGGCTGTGGACACGTGCAGCGCCCGCGCGATCTCCTGGTTCGTCAGCCCCTCCGCGATCAGAGCGACCACCTCCGTCTCCCGCAGCGTCAGGCCGTCCGGCGGCTCCACCGGCTGTGCGGGCCGCTCCGGCTCCGAAAGCCGCTCCAGGAGCCGTCTTTGGATCTGTGGCGAGAGACCGGCCTGCCCCGAGAGCACGTCCTCGATGGCCCGCACGATCTCCTCCCCACCCGCATCCTTGGTGAGATACCCCCGCGCCCCGGCCTTGAGCGCGGGGAACAGCGACTCGTCGTCGGCATACGTGGTGAGCACCACCACCTGCGTGCCCGGGTACTCGGCGCGGATCCGGCGGGTGGCCTCCGCTCCGTCGCAGCGGGGCATGCGCAGGTCCATCAGCACTACGTCCGGCGCGAGCTCGCCCACGAGCCGCACCGCCTCCTCGCCGTCACCCCCGGCCCCGACGACCTCGACCCCCGGCAGCAGGCCCAGGAGCATCACGATGCCCTCACGCACCACGGTCTGGTCATCGACGACGACCACGCGTGCGGGCGCCTTGCCCTCTCTCGCGCCGCCCTGGCCCGCCGATCTCACCGCCCCGGCCTCGGCACCAACGCCCATCCCAGCGCCACCACTTGTCCGTGCCCCGAATCCAGCCCCGGCGCCCAGCTCGGCACCAGCACCAGCACCAGCACCAGCACCAGCACCAGCCACGGAAGCACCGTCGCGGCGCCCGTCGTCCCCTGTCATCCCGGCACCCTCAGCCTCACGGCGAAGCCCTCGTCCTCCGGCCCCGTCTCCAGCGAGCCGCCGAGCAACTCGGCACGCTCACGCATTCCCAGCAGACCGTACCCGGCTCCCGATGCCGCGAATTCCCCCGGCGCTCCCCCCGAATCGGTCACGTCCAGCGCGACTTCCCCCTCTCCGTACGCGAAGCACACGGTCACCTTGGCTCCCGGCGCGTGCTTCCGTACGTTCGTCATCGCCTCCTGCGCCACCCTTCGCACCGCCTGCGAAGCCTCCGCGGGGAGGGCCCGCCGCTCCCCGGTGACCGCGACGGACGCACCGTCCGTCCGGGCGAGCTCCCGCAGGAAGTCCTCGACAGGAGTCATCTCGCCGCGCAGTGCCGACAGCGCCTGCCGCGTCTCGGCGAGCCCCTCGGCAGCCATCGCACGCGCCGCCACGACCCGGCCCAGAACCTGCTCCCGGTCCGCGTCACGCTCGATCAACAGCCGGGCCGCCTCCAGGTGGACCAGCTGAGCGGAGAGGCTGTGCGCCAGCACGTCGTGGATCTCCCGGGCGATACGAGCACGCTCTCCCAGAGCCGCCGACTCCGCCTCCGCGGCCCGCGCGGCCCGCTCCTGCGCGAGCAGCCGCTGCGCGTTGCCCCGCGCCTCGGCGTCCATGCGCAGCACGTACCCGGCGAGACCGAGCCCCACGGTGACGGCCGCCGTGGTGGGCCAAGGGTCCTCATTCACCACGGCGAACGCCCCCAGTGACGTCAGCGCCCCGGTCACCCCCACAGCAAGGGGCAGCCGCTCCAGCGCGAACATCGCACAGGCGCACCACAGCACGGCTGCGGGTGTGTCGAACCCGGTCCCCTGCGCCGCCACGCCCGCCATCAGCAGCACGCCCCACGACAGCAGAGCTGGCCAGATGCGCCGCTCCAGCGTGACGCGGATGAACCACGCCGCCGCCCCCGCGCAGAGAATGATCACGAACAACGCCAGTGCGAGGCCCCAGCCGGGCATCTCCCGCCGCGCGAAGGTGCTCCACAGCAGCATGCTGATGAACACCGCACGCACGACCCAGGTGAGCAACCGGCGGGGCCGCGTCAGCTCCTCCTGAGTGAGCGCCTCCCGCGCGGGCCATCGTGTCCAGATGTCACGCGTCATGCCCGCTCCTTCCCCTTGGTTCCCCTAGGCGCGGCCACCGTGTCACCGTACGGCGCCGGTGAGTGCCGGGCCCGAGCGGAGCGTGTGGGCCCGCAGCTCCAGAAGGCCGGCGCGCACCAGCAGGGACGCCGCCAGGGCGAGGAGCAGCGCGCCAGTGCCTTGGTGGATGCCGATGAGCAGGCCTATGCCCATGAGCCCGAGCCGCGACGCGATCCCGACGGCCCACACCACCGCTGTGGCCTTGGTGCCGCGGATCCACACGGATCCGTCCTGCTCGGCCCAGACATGGCTGGTGCGGGCCCAGGCGAGGCCCATCAGGAGACCTATGAGCACCTCGCCACTGAGCAGCGCGAGCGACTCCGCCCGGTGGCCCGGGTCGATGAGGCCCGATTCCCGCAGGCCGCAATACGCGAGCACGGCGGGCACCAGCCACCAGCGCCGGGCGTCGGCCAGTCGCTGCGGCTTCATCTGGCGTATGACGACGAGCGCTATGACTGCGGGGATCAGCAGCGCTTGGGCGAACCCTGACATCACGGCCTCCGACGACGTGCGCGAACGATGAAGTACGACGTCATCGAAGTTACGGACTCGGCCCGGCCGGGAGATCGGAGCAGGGGTGGATCACGGGTGGATTAGCTGCCTCCACCCGAGGGTGGAGGCAGCCGACGTGGCGGGGCGGTGGACGTGACGGATCGGCGGACGTGGCGGGTCGACGGACGAGCGACGCCCAGCCGACAGCCCGCCTGCGAGTGCGAGCCAGCCAGCGGACCACCGGCATGCCGCCAGACGGACTCTGCCTGCCTGACGCCCAGCGCGCCCCGCCCAGCCCCGCGCCGGGCCACCGGCCACCGGCCACCGGCCACCGGCCACCGGCCACCGGCCACCGGCCACCGGCCACCGGCTCGTGCCTACGCGTCGATCCGCGAGCGGTCCAGCGTCGCCGCGGAGCTCGTGATGAACTCCTTGCGAGGAGCGACCTCATTGCCCATGAGCAGGTCGAAGACGTGCTCGGCCGATTCGAGGTCGGTGATGTTGATACGGCGCAGCGTGCGGTGGCGCGGGTCCATCGTGGTCTCGGCCAGCTGGTCGGCGTCCATCTCACCGAGGCCCTTGTAGCGCTGGATGGAGTCCTTGTACCGCACGCCCTTGCGCTCGAACTCGAGCAGGGTCTCCCGCAGCTCGCGGTCCGAGTACGTGTAAACGTACTTGTCCTGGCCCTTCTTGGGCTGGGTCAGCTCGATGCGGTGCAGCGGCGGGACGGCGGCGAAGACGCGGCCCGCCTCGACCATCGGCCGCATGTAGCGCTGGAAGAGGGTCAGGAGCAGGCAGCGGATGTGGGCGCCGTCGACGTCGGCGTCCACCAGCAGAATGATCTTGCCGTAGCGGGCGGCGTCGATGTCGAAGGTCCGGCCGGACCCCGCTCCTATGACCTGGATGATCGCGCCGCACTCGGCGTTCTTGAGCATGTCCGACACGGACGACTTCTGGACGTTGAGGATCTTGCCGCGGATCGGCAGCAGGGCCTGGAACTCGGAGTTCCGAGCGAGCTTGGCCGTGCCGAGCGCGGAGTCGCCCTCGACGATGAAGAGCTCGCTGCGGTCGACGTCGTCGCTACGGCAGTCGGCGAGCTTCGCCGGGAGCGAGGAGGACTCGAGCGCGGTCTTGCGACGCTGGGCGTCCTTGTGCTGCCGGGCGGCGATGCGCGTCCGGGCGGCGGCGACGACCTTCTCCATGACGGCGCGGGCCTGCGCCTTGGCATCCCGCTTGGTCGAGGTCAGGAACGCCTTGAGTTCCTTGGCGATGACGTTGGCGACGATGCGGTTGGCCGCCGACGTGCCGAGGACTTCCTTGGTCTGGCCTTCGAACTGCGGCTCGGCCAGACGGACGGTCACGACGGCCGTCAGCCCCTCCAGGGCGTCGTCCTTGACGACGTCGTCCTCGGCGACGCGCAGCAGCTTCTGGGTGCGCAGCACCTCGTTCACCGTCTTGGTGAGGGACCGCTCGAAGCCGGTGACGTGGGTGCCGCCCTTGGGCGTGGCGATGATGTTGACGAAGGACCTGATCGTCGTGTCGTACCCGGTGCCCCAGCGCAGGGCGACGTCCACGCCCAGCTCGCGGGTGACCTCCGTCGGCGTCATCTGGCCATGGTCGTCGAGTACCGGAACGGTCTCCTTGAAGGTGCCCTGCCCGGAGAAGCGCAGGACGTCACAGACCGCCTTGTCCTGTGCCAGGTATTCACAGAATTCGCTGATGCCACCGTCAAAGCGGAAGGATTCCTCACCCTTCGTGCCGCCCTCGCCGAGGCCGTACTCGTCGCGGACCACGATGGTCAGACCCGGCACCAGGAAGGCGGTCTGACGCGCGCGCTGGTGCAGGTTCTCCAGGCTGAGCTTGGCGTCCTTCAGGAAGATCTGACGGTCGGCCCAGTACCGGACGCGGGTGCCGGTGCGCGCCTTGGGGACCTTCTTGACCTTGGTCAGGCGCGCTGCGGAGTCGAAGGCCGCATCGGGACCCGACTTTGCGAACGCACCGGGAACGCCACGCCGGAAGCTGATGGCGTGCGTGTGCCCGGCGCGGTCCACCTCGACGTCCAGACGGGCCGACAGGGCGTTCACCACGGAAGCACCCACGCCGTGCAGGCCGCCGGAGGCCGCGTACGAGCCGCCGCCGAACTTGCCGCCCGCGTGCAGCTTGGTCATGACGACCTCGACTCCGGAGAGCCCGGTCTTCGGCTCGACATCCACGGGGATGCCTCTGCCGTTGTCCCGGACCTCCACGGAGGCGTCGTCGTGCAGGATGACCTCGATGTGGTCGCAGAACCCACCCAGGGCCTCGTCAACGGAGTTGTCGATGATCTCCCAGAGGCAGTGCATCAGGCCGCGGCTGTCCGTCGAGCCGATGTACATGCCCGGGCGCTTGCGGACGGCCTCAAGCCCTTCCAGGACGAGCAGGTGCCGCGCGGTGTAGTTGGAACCGTCCCGGTCGGCTCCTGTCAGCAACGCTGTGGACGTCTCGGCGGTCACGCGGTTCGCTCCTCGCTGAATTTCAAGGGAGGCCCTTGGGGGTAAGGGCTCGGCTTCTACTGCCGGTGAGAGGGTACCGAGGCCTGGTAGAGCCGTTGTCACGCCACCCTCAAGTCAACCCGCACCAGGTCCAGACTAGTCCAGAAGCGTACGCGTGTTCGATCCCTCGATGGAGTGAAGCGCACGTCACGTTCCCTTCCAGGCATGAACCATTTAGGCTCCGGGCACGTCCTCATGAACAACCGGCAAGCCAGTCGGCGAAGGACCTGACCTGACAGACAGCGCGAAACCGTACGACACGTAAGACACGCAATACGGCTCATTCGCCGCCAACCGGCAGCAGACAGCCTCCTCGAAAGAAAAAATCGAGGAAAAGCCACGAGCGGGAACGTTTTCGGGCTGGTTGGATGTTGACCCTGGTACGACAGCTCGTCGAGCTAGAGAAGAGGCGACGTGACTACTGTTCTGACCCCCGCGAGCCCCCTGACGGCCGCTGACCGCTGCGACCGCTGCGGCGCCCAGGCATATCTGCGCGTCGTTCTGCTGAGTGGCGGTGAACTGCTCTTCTGCGCCCACCACGGTCGCAAGTTCGAGCCGGAACTCAAGAAGATCGCCGCCGAGATACAGGACGAGACGGAGCGCCTGACGGCCGTGCCGGCCAGCGTGCCCGAAGAGGAGCGCTGACGCCTCGCACCCACGACGAGCGAGCGCCGGACCACCAGACCGGCACGGGCGGCTCCCCCTGCAACCCAGGGGCAGCCGCCCGCTCTCGTTCTCGGCCCCCTGCCGGGCTCTCCACCCTCCGTGCCGCTAGGGGGCCGCTGAGCGCCTTCCAGGGGCCTGGGCGACGCTTCCGGGGCCTCTGCTGGGCCCCCAGCCCGCCGCAGCCCCTACACGTACCGCTGCACCACCCGAGCAACGTCCGAGACGCGCGTATAGACCCCGGGACTGTCCGCCCGGCCGCAGCCGCTTCCCCATGACACCAGGCCGATGAGCCGCCCGTGGGCGACCAGCGGCCCCCCGCTGTCTCCCTGGCAGGCGTCCCGGCCTCCCTGCGGTTCGCCCGCGCACAGCATCGAAGAGCGTGTGTACGTCCCGTCGACGCTGCCCCGGTAGGCCCGCTCACACACCGAGTCCGCCAGCACCGTCACGCGCGCGGACCGCAGCGTGCGCGCGTAGTGACCCATCCCCGTCGTATCGCCCCAGCCGTACACGGCAGCGCCCGTCCCCGGCTCGTACGCGGCGTCCCCGGCACGCGCCATGGGGATCACCTGGGTTTTCGGCAGCGGCTCGGACAAGGTGAGGACCGCGACGTCACCGGCGTTCGTGTACGAGTCGTACTCGGGATTGACCCATACGTCCCGTACGGGAATCTCACTGCCCGCAGTGGTGTCCAGGTCCTCGCGGTCGGCGATGACCCTGAGGTCCTTCATCTCCCGGAAGGGCACGCCGAGCACTTCCTCGCCCATGCAGTGGGCCGCGGTCAGGACCGTCGACGGCGCGACCACGACGCCGCCGCAGAACTGGCCCGAGCGCGTACCCCCGAACTGGTCACGGCTGGCGAGCGCCACTGCCCACGGGCTGTCCGCCACCCGTGCGGGCGCGCCTCCGACGACCACGCTGTCGGCCGCCACAGGCGGCGGGGAAGCCAGCGGCAGGGCGGCCACCGCGGCCCCCAGGGTCAGCGTTCCCACCAGCGCTCGGGCGAAGGGACGACGCATGCGATCTCCTCACTCTGGGTTGCCATCGCGTACCCAGAGTCAACTACCGTCGTGCGCGCCGCACACTCTGCCACGCGGACAGACGAAAGACCCGGGGCCCTTCCCTTGCGGGAGGGGCCCCGGGTCTTCCGGTTGTCCTGCGACTCGGCCCGGTGACGTGACGAGGCCGAGGAGCCGGGATCTAGTCCAGGTAGTCGCGCAGGACCTGCGAGCGCGACGGGTGGCGCAGCTTCGACATCGTCTTCGACTCGATCTGACGGATGCGCTCACGCGTCACCCCGTAGACCTTGCCGATCTCGTCGAGGGTCTTCGGCTGACCGTCGGTGAGACCGAAGCGCATCGAGACGACGCCCGCCTCGCGCTCGGACAGGGTGTCGAGGACGGAGTGCAGCTGCTCCTGGAGGAGCGTGAAGCTGACGGCGTCGGCCGGGACGACGGCCTCGGAGTCCTCGATGAGGTCACCGAACTCGCTGTCGCCGTCCTCGCCCAGCGGGGTGTGCAGGGAGATGGGCTCACGGCCGTACTTCTGGACCTCGATGACCTTCTCCGGGGTCATGTCGAGTTCCTTGGCCAGCTCCTCCGGGGTGGGCTCGCGGCCCAGGTCCTGGAGCATCTGGCGCTGCACGCGCGCGAGCTTGTTGATGACCTCGACCATGTGCACCGGGATGCGGATGGTGCGGGCCTGGTCGGCCATGGCGCGGGTGATCGCCTGACGGATCCACCAGGTGGCGTACGTGGAGAACTTGTAGCCCTTGGTGTAGTCGAACTTCTCGACCGCGCGGATCAGACCGAGGTTGCCCTCCTGGATGAGGTCCAGGAAGAGCATGCCGCGGCCCGTGTAGCGCTTGGCCAGGGAGACCACCAGACGGAGGTTGGCCTCCAGGAGGTGGTTCTTGGCGCGGCGGCCGTCCTCGGCGATGATCTCCAGCTCGCGCTTGAGCTTCGGCGCGAGCTTGTCGGCGTTGGCGAGCTTGTCCTCGGCGAACAGGCCGGCCTCGATGCGCTTGGCGAGCTCGACCTCCTGCTCGGCGTTGAGCAGGGGGACCTTGCCGATCTGCTTCAGGTAGTCCTTGACCGGGTCGGCGGTGGCGCCGGCCGCGGCGACCTGCTGCGCGGGCGCGTCGTCCTCGTCCTCGTCGGACAGGACGAAGCCCTGGGCGCCCTCCTCCGCGGGCTCGCCCTCGCCGGGCTTGCCGACGGCGGGCGTCTCCTCGGTGGCCTCCTCGTCGAGGAACTCACCGGCGTCCTTCTTGGAGGCGGTCTTCTTGGCCGTCGTCTTCTTGGCGGCGGTCTTCTTCGTGACGGTCTTCTTGGCCGTCGTCTTCTTGGCAGCGGCCTTCTTGGCGGTGCCGTCCTCGTCCACGCCTTCGGCGGCCGACTTCGCGGAAGCGGCCGTGGCGGTGGTCTGCTTCACGGTGGTGGTCTTGGCCGCGACCGTCCTGGTCGCGGTGCGCTTGGCCGGACTCTTCGCTGCGACGCTCTTGCGGGGGCGCTTCGGCTCCGCGGCACTGACCATCAGCGTCACACCCTCTTCCTCGAGGATCTGGTTGAGGCTGCGCAGAACGTTCTTCCACTGAGTGGCCGGGATCTGGTCAGCTTCGAAGGCACGACGCACGTCGTCGCCGGCGATCTGCCCATCAGCCTTTCCCCGCTCGATGAGCGCCATCACAGAGACGGATTCGGCAATCTCCGGCGGGAGCGTACGGGATGTGCTGGCCGACACGAACAACCTCTCGGAACGTTGGAAAACGGCTTCCGGCCCCGTCCACCATGGATCGGAGCCGACGACCGACGGCTGGGGATTGTGCCGACGGCGCGGGCGGGACCGTGGAGCTGCACAGCGCCGTGAACGACGTCTGTATTCCCTCCTCGGCTGTCACCTCTTAGGTCATCGCGCTGTCTCTGGGAGCGTTACGCCCAATCTACGTGGCCCGAGTCACACCCCGTATGCGTCTAAAAACGTCCAGATCTGGTCAGAGTCAACGAGCATCCGGCGAAGAGTGGTCATACCTTCAACCATTAGCCCTTGACTACGGCCGCTTCTTCGGGGCTGCCGACACGCTTCCTCATTCCGGGCTCGCGCGTCCCCAGGCCCGGCGAGCGCACGCCTGCGGCTCCGCGGCTGCCGTTCCAAGGCTGCTGCGCCCGTGTCGCCGGGCCCCCGGCCCCTGGCAGGGCCCCGGGAGTCCGGCGACACGGGAGCGGTCAGCGGAAGGGGAGGCAGCGAAACGATGCTGCGCGGCGCGCACGGCTGCGGTGCCGACGCGGGCGCGCGGTCAGTGCTCGCGAGGAGCGGGCACGACCCGCTCCACCTCCGGGTGGACGGTCAGGAGCTGGCGTGTGGCGGCCTCGGCGGCGGCTCCGTCGCCCGAGGCGAGGGCGTCGACGATCCGGCCGTGGTGGGCCAGCGAGGCCTCGGTGGGGCGGTCACAGCCGGTGACGGGGCCGCCGGAGACCTGGAGGGCGGCCGAGACGATGCCGGACAGGTGCTCCAGCATGCGGTTGCCCGCGACCTGGATGAGCAGCGAGTGGAACTCGGCGTCGGCGCGGGCGAAGGTGATCGAGTCGCCCTGACCGAGCGCGTGCCGCATGATCTCGACCATGTCGGCGAGGCGCTGCTGGATCTCTTCCCGGCCGTGCCCGGCGGCGAGCCGGGCCGCGAGCGGCTCGATCGTCCAGCGGAGCTCGCTGAGCTCGCGGCGCTGGTCGTCGCGCTGCGGGCCGAACGCCCGCCACTCGATGATGTCCGGGTCGAGCAGGTTCCAGTCGCTGACCGGGCGCACGCGCGTGCCGACGTTGGGGCGGGCGCTGACGAGGCCCTTGGCCTCCAGGACGCGCAGTGATTCGCGGACGACGGTGCGGGAGACCTCGAACCGCTGACCGATCTCCTCCGGGACGAGCGGCCGGTCGGCCCCCAGGTCCCCGGAGACGATCATCTGGCCCAGCTGCTGGACCAGTTGGCCGTGCAGTCCACGGCCGCGGCTTCCGGCCGCTCGTCGGCCCACGCGGGCCAGGTCCTGGTCGGCGCTGTCCCAGGCGGGCGCGACCACGCGGTCGGCGCCGTGGGCCTCGGCGTAGGGGTAGCGGTCGAGTTCGCCCGGGCCGGCGAGGCCGGTGTCTGCGGAGCGGGCGGTGGTCATCATGGTGTGCGCAAGGGTACTCACGGATTCAGTTGTCGGCCTGGCCCCCAAGTCCCTTGAGGTCTTTGGTGAAAAGCACACGAAAGGGTGATCGCTTACCTCGCTGCAATTGACGCCTTATCGGAAAGAAGTGGCTGTCCTGCGAAGACTTGCGCACAACGCGGGACCGAAAGGCGGCAGATGCCTGTCGGCGGCCCGATCCGGAGACCGACACGCGTCGACGGCCGCAGGCCGTCCCTCGTGCTCGCCGAAGGCAGCGAAGGCGTCAGTGCGCCCGCCCGCGCCCCGCCGTCAGCAGATACGCGCCGAGCAGCGCGACGAGCGACAACATCAGTGCGCTGCCTACGGGTTGAGCCACCACCCTCAGCCCTCCGACGACGTACCGCTCGGCGCCGAACGGCCACTCCACCAGCGTGAGCTCTCGCAGCCGCCCCGGAAATCCAGCGGCCGATCGAACGGACGGTCCTTCCAGTGCCTTCTGTACGAGCGGTACGACGACGATCGGCACCGCGAGCACCGCGGCGAGTCCAGCGGTGGTGGACCGGAAGACTCCGGCAGCCAAGACCCCGGCCCAAGCACATCCGATCATCAAGGAAATCCAACTGACGCTCGCCGAAAGCCAGTCGGAGGGAACTTCTGTGAGCTCGCCTCCGTATACCAAGTGGAGCAGCAAGGCGTCGCACCCCACGGTGAGCCCGGCGAGCAGCAGCGCGGTGGCGGCGGCGACGGCGAGCTTCGCGACGAGCAGCCCCAGGCGGCGGGGCACGGTACCGCGATCCGCGGCGAGGGCGGGGTGGCGGAACTCCTCACCGAAGGCCAGCGCGCCCAGCAGCCCGGCTCCCAGGGCAGCGGGCGGCAGTGGAAGTTCGCTGGGCCAAGCAGCGAGCAGGTGCAGCTGCGGCGTGCGTCCGGTCCGGGCGAGGAACAGGCACAGGACTGCGGACAAGGCGATCGCCACGGCCATCGTGAGGTATCCGGTGCCGACACCGGCGGCGCGGCGTACCTCGTAGCGCAGCGGACGCAGCGGGTTCGGTGCCGTACGGAGGGCGATGGGAGGAGGCAAGGGAGACGGCGGGGGCTGCGGTGCGCTCGAAGCACGCGGCGTACTCGAGGCACGAGGCGCGCTCGAAGCACGGGGCGCGCTCGCAGGGGCGGCATCGTTGTCCGACGCCGGAGAAGCGCCGCCGGTGGCGGGCGAGCACTCGGCCGCTGTGTCGTACGCAGGCGCGGGAACGGCTTCCTTGAGCGACTCTCGCCGCTCACCGGAGGCACATGCCAAGGAGCTCGCGGGCCCCTGCTGCACCGCGGGGCCGCTCTGCACGCCCGGCCCGCCTTCGAGCGCCGCACTACGCCCCTGCCCTACCGGCGCCCGCTCCCGCGCATCAGCCACGGCGTGGCCCGCGTCCCCGACTTCGTCAGCAAGTTGATGCACGAGAATGCCGTGGCGGAACGCTGCCTCCCCCACCTCCCCGCATGTACTTCCGTAGACCGACAGACGGCTGCCGTCCTCCTGCACCACCTCGACGGACCGGCGCAGCGAGCGAGCCTCCTTGGCGATCAAGGCAGCGAGACGCGCGGCATGCGGGCTGCGCACGGCGACCCGGGGCCTGAGCCGTGTGCGGGCGAACTCCGCCACGTCCTGATCCGCGACGAGCCGCCCCGCGTCCAGGGTGACGACCCGGTCAGCGGTCCGAGCGGCTTCCTTGGCGTCGTCCGTGGTGAACAGGACCGTGCCGCCCCGCGCGGCATGTGCCCGCAGGATGCCGTGCAGCCAGTCGCTCTCGCGAGCCGAAAGGCCGCCGGTGGGCTCGTCCAGTACGAGGGTGTGCGGGTCCGCGAGGAGCGCACAGGCCAGCCCGAGGCGGCGGTCCATCCCGCGGGAGAGCGTGCCGAGGCGCTGCTCGCGCAGGCTGACGAGCCCGACCCCTTCGAGTACGTCGTCGGCGCGTGTGACAGGCGCGCCCACCGCGGCGCAGAGCATGCGCAGGTGGCCTCTCACCGTGCGTGCCGGGTGCCCCGGGACATCACCGAGCAGGACGCCCACCTCGCGCGAAGGGTGCGCAATGCGGTGCAGCTGCCGCCCTCTGAAGTAGGTGACGCCGCGCCCCTGTTGGAGTTCGAGCATCAGTCTGAGCGTCGTCGTCTTGCCTCCGCCCGAGGCGCCCAGAAGCGCGGTGACACGGCCCGTGTGCGCTTGGAAGGAGATGTCGTCGACGGCGGGCGGGAGGTCCTTGCGGGGGTTGCTGGTCAGTCCGATGGCCTGGATCATCGCTTCTCTCGCAGGATGTGCGACCGCTCGCGGGCGGGACGGGTCCGCCGGATCGGGGACGGACGAGCCCCGTGGGTACCGCAGCAAGATAACGCGACATTTCTGGCTTTTCGCTCAGGGCATGGACTACGGGTGTCAATCCCCGGCCCTCATGCGGCCGACGACGCGCCCACGCCGGACGGCGGGCAACCGTCGAGCCCGGGCCGGATCAGACGTCGGGCCTCAGCATCGGGGGGTTGAGGAGCGTCGCGCCTCCTGCGCGGAAGAGCTGGGCCGGGCGGCCGCCCTGGCGCGTCGTCGTCCCCCCTGTGGGCACGAGGAATCCCGGCGTGCCCGTCACCTTCCGGTGGAAGTTGCGCGGGTCGAGGGCGACACCCCATACCGCTTCGTACACGCGCCGCAGTTCGCCGACCGTGAACTCCGGCGGGCAGAACGCCGTGGCCAGCGAGGAGTATTCGATCTTCGAACGGGCGCGCTCCACTCCGTCCGAGAGGATCTGCGCATGGTCGAACGCCAGCGGCGCGGCCTGCTCCCCCTCTCTGCCGTACCCGCCCTGATGGAGCAGGGCCTCGACCGGGGCCCAGCGCGCGCTGTGCGCGTCACCGCCGGGACGGGGCGCCGGCAGGTCCGGCGCGAGGGCGAGGTGGGCGACGCTGACCACACGCATTCGCGGGTCGCGCTTGGGGTCGCCGTACGTGGCCAGCTGCTCGAGGTGCGCGCCGTTGGCCTGAACCGGACTGTCCGGGTCGTGGGCACAGAGCCCCGTCTCCTCCACCAGTTCGCGTGCCGCGGCCGCCGAGAGATCCTCGTCCGCCCGCACGAACCCCCCGGGCAGTGCCCAACGCCCCTGGAACGGCGGCTCACCACGGCGCACGGCCAGGGCGCACAGGGCGTGACGGCGCACGGTCAGCACGACCAGATCGACGGTGACAGCGAAGGGCGGGAAGGCCGACGGGTCGTAGGGCGACATGCCGCGATCATAGTCGTCTGCCTGACGATAAACACCTCCTACGCCATCTGCTTCCGGCCTCGCTCCCTGAGGCCCTCCCGTCCGGCCCGTCGCACCCGTGGCGCCGTGGCTCAGCAACATCACACCCCCAACTGCAGCCCGTCGGCTGCCTCCTCCACCATGGCGAGACCGAGCCTGCTGACGCGCACGGAGAAGGGTGCGCCGGACACGCGCAGCGCCGTCAGGCCCAGCTCTCCCAAGGGCGCGCTACGGACCGGCCGGAGCGTCACCGTGCCTGCCGGAGCGTCCGGGCGGATCCCGGCCAGCACGGTCAGGAGCTGCACTCCGGCCGCGGCACTGACGGCCGCAGGGCGGCAGGCCGCGGGGTGTGGGAGCGGTGCGCTCCCGGCCACCCGCTGCTCGCCGCCGTACATCTCCGGCAGCCGGAACCCGAAGGCAGCAGCGGCATCCAGTGCTCCTCGCAGCAGGGCGCTGGCTTCCTTCTCGTAGCCCGCCGCCGCCAGGCCCGTGACGGCCGTGGCCGTCTCGTGGACCCGGACCGCCCCGCCACGGTGCCCGAAGGGGTTGTACGCCGCTTCCTTCGAGCCCAGGCTGCGCAGGCCCCAGCCCGAGTCCATGACAGGCCCGCCAAGGAGCCTCGCGACCTGCTCGGTCTGCACCTTGTCGAGCAGGCCGGGCGCGAGCTCGCCGGATCCGAGGAGCCCCGTGTCCAGGAGGTGGGCCGCGGCGCCGGTGAGGTACGGCAAGGGCCGCCCGTCGGGCTCGAGTGCCACGGCGGGCCTGCCGCCCGTCCGGTCCTCCACCCAGAACGCCCTCTGGAACCGGGTCCGCAGCCGCTCCGCCCACTGCCGCAGCTCCGCGCCTCCCGAGCCCTTGATCGCGTCGAGGAGGTCGGCCCCCAGCAGTGCCGCTCGGTGCGCGTGCGCTTGGATCTCGCAGCGCACCGGCCCGCAGGGCGGGGCGTCCGGGTGGGCATCCCGCACGAATTCCCCGGCCGCGCTGCCTTCGAGGAGCCACCGCAGACAGCGCTCCGCCGGCACCAGCAGCTCCGCGACGTCTGCCTCCGGCATCCCCCAGCGCCACGCCTCGGCGAGAAGGGTGGGGAACAGCAGGGTGGCCTCCACTCCCGTGCACCCGGGCGGCAGATGGGGGCCGGTGTCCCGCATCGGCCCCGGGATCATGCCCGCGCAGGGCCCGGAGCGGGTGATCTGGTCGCGGGCGAGCGCACGCAGCGTGCTCTCCGCGAGGCGGGTGCCGAGCGGCAGCACCATCCGCGCGGCCGTGAGGGCCTCGGCGGGCGCGAGGCCGCACCGCCAGGGCGCTCCGGCGGCCACGTACAGGTCCGCGGGGTGGGCCGGGTCGCGCAGCAGCAGGGCCCTGAGGTCCGCCACCGAGGTGTCCAGCAGACGCTGGACGGTGGGGTCGTCCCCGGTCGCTTGGGCCGAGGACAGCGGGCTGGTCACCCCGTGCCCCACCGGTCTCAGGGGCCCCGCGCCGTGCGGCCGCACCCGCAGCTCCACGCTCTGGCTGCCGCCCGGTGGCAGGTGCACCTCCCAGCGCAGCAGGCCCGCGGAGGCCAGCGCGTCCTTGGGCGCCGGGACGGCCGTCACCACGCAGTGGCCTTCCCCGGAGGACCAGCGCATGCCCGAGTCGTGGACGCTGGCGGGCAGTTCCGGACCGGCGCGGCCGGACGCGACCGCGCCGAGCTCCGCCAGGTCCGTGCCCAGCGACACCTCGACGGGCAGCCTCAGGGGGCGGCTGGCCGAGCTGTGCAGCGTGATCCTTTCGGTGCCGTCGGCGTGTCGGGTCCGCTCCACGACGACGTCCGGGTCCGGCCCTCCGTCCGCCGAGGGAAGGAGGGCCGCCACGAAGCGGGCGCTGTCCGCCGAGAGCATCCGCGCCTGTACGGCGATCGGCTCGCGCCCGGCCACGCGTACCTGGCAGCGGGACAGCATACGACGGCCCGCGCGATAGAACCCCTCCAGTCCCCGGCCGTTCAGCTGACCCTGGTCCGTGGAGACGGCGAGCGCGGGAAGGGCGACGCAGACCAGCGCGTCGTGCACGGGCGGCAGCGCGGCGGAGCGACGCGGCCCGGGGCCGGGCGCGTGGCCGCTGGCTGGGCGCCTGGGGGCCGACACGGGTGCCCGGGAGGCGTGCGGTTCCGGGCCGCCGCTTCTCTCGGGCCAAGGGGAGACAGGAGACGAGGCGGGAACGGACATGGGGCAGCCACTTCTGCGTTCTCTGCGCTACGGAGACTCGGTCACGGAACAGCGTCACGACGAGGACGCGGGTACCGCCACTCAGGTGAACGGCACGGGGCCGCCCCAAGTCACGCATGTGTTCCAGGAAGCCGCCCATCCGGCGGTGCATTCGCAGGGCGGCCTGCGCCGCACGCGCCAGCAACGAACGCTTCGGCCGGGGACCGCAGACTGCTTTGGGCCGAGGCTTGGCCGCGGACTCCGACCGGGGCCCGGCCGCCGATGTGGTCACCGGTCGTGCCTTGCGCCACGGCGGATCGTGTCCCGCCGGTTCCGCGGTCCCGTGCCCGCGCCGCCGACGGGTCGGGAGCCCGGGCCGGAAGTGCGCGGCGGGCGCCGACGTCCCCGGGGCGCCGTCCTGGTGCCGACGCCGACCCCTGCGTGATCAAGAGGGTCTGTGCTGTCCGGGCGGTCCGGCGAGCTCCCGGGCGGTGCGACTTCCGGCGCTCCGGGGGCCTTCTGGTCCTCGGCCTCTTCCGTCTTGCTGGGCTCCTTAGTGCCCACGTCGGACTTCTCAGTGCCCAGGTCGGGCTTCTCGGTGTCCAGGTTGGGCTTCTCAGTACCTACCTCGGGCTTCTCAGCGCTCACGTCACCCTCGGCGTTGTCGGCCTCCCGACGGTCGTGCTCCGGCACCTCAACGCGCTGGGCTCCGCTGGTCTCGGCGCTCTTGGCGCCGCCGACGTTCGCGGCTGCTTCGGCGTACTGCCGGACGTCGGATCGGACGGGGCTCCGTCCTTGTTCCGTCGCGTCCCGCTGAGCGCGCTCGCCGCGCAGAATGCGGCGGATCGGCTCCGGGTCGTCATCCGCGCTGCACGCCGGGTGCAGGAGCAGGGCGAAGGCATAGTGCGGATCGGCGATCAACGCCATCGTGAGCGCTTCCTGGCCTTCGGCGAGGTCGCCGAGGGACCAGGCCACCCAGCCCGCGAGGGTCAGGGGCGCGGCGGCGTGTTCTCGGTACTCCCGGACGCAGCGCCGGGCCAGGGCGCGCCAGAGCCTGAGGGCCGGAGCTGCCTCGTCCCCTTCCATCCACTCGGCGGCGCGGTCGCGGGTCGTGCGGTCCTGAAGCCCGAGGATCAGCGCGGCGGCCTCCTCGTGGCCGATCAGCTCGTCGTCGTAGACGTCGGCTTCGAGCGTGTCGGCGATGGGAGGTGCGGCGGCCAAGCGGGCCATGACGCGACGGGCAAGGTCGAGAGTCTCGGCGGCGACTTCGGCGTGACCGCCGTCGTCGAGGATCCTGGGCACGAGTGCGCACGCCGTGTCATGGAGCACGCGCGCCTGGTCGCTTGCGGCGGCGGTCCGCCAGGGAGCGAGCCGGGCCCTGATCCGCCCCTGCGCGGGACCGACCTGGAAGCCCGCGTACACGGTGGCGGCAGCCAGCACCGACGTCCCCGCCGGGAGCAAGGGGGTGCCTTCGGTGGGGCAGCAGCGCTGGTCCGGGCAGCAGTACGTCCAGAAGCGGCCGTCGGAGACGCACACGACTTCGAGGACGGGAACGTCGAGGTCTCCGCACTCGGTGCGGAGCGCCTGGGCCAGCGGCTTGAGGCGCTCCATGACCTGCTGACCGGAAGCGTCCCCCGCGAACGCTTCCGGCTCCTGGCAGAGGAAGGCGACGACTCCGTCCGGCCGGGCCTCGCGCCGCTCGCATCCGCTCACGAGGCACTGGGCCAGTTGCTCGGCGACGGACGGCCAGTCGTCCGGGCGCTCCGGGATGCCGAGGCGCACCCGTCCGCCGAATCGGCCTCGCGGGCCGTGCAGGGCGATGAGGACCACGCTGTTCTCGGGCCGGAAGCCGAGCAAGTACGGCAAGGCGTCGGCTAGTTCGGCGGGCGTGCGGAGGGTGACGACGGTCTCGTCGATCGGGTCTGCTGATTCGCTGCGATGGGTCATGTGCCGACTCTGCACCGGAATCAATGCCTCCGGTTATGGCTGTGGATAACCCTGAGCAGGGCCACGCCAAGAGTTATCCACAGTCTGGCGGTCGCGTTCGCCGGATGTCCGACCCATCGGGTTGCATGGAGCCATGAGCAACGAAGACCTGCGCACGGCGGCCGACGCCGTCCTCGCCCGCCTCGTCGGCGGCCCCTCCCCCGCGTCCGACGGGACGCGGCCGCCGGACGGCCCGCGTCTGCGCGAGGACCAGTGGAGAGCCATCGAGGCTCTGGTTGCGGAGAAGCGGCGCGCGCTCGTCGTGCAGCGCACCGGCTGGGGCAAGTCAGCGGTGTACTTCGTCGCGACCGCGCTGCTGCGGGAGCGCGGCAGCGGTCCGACCGTGATCGTCTCTCCCCTGCTCGCGCTCATGCGGAACCAGGTCGAGTCGGCGGCACGGGCCGGTATCCGCGCCCGCACGATCAACTCGTCGAACACCGAGGAGTGGGACACCATCCAGGCCGAGGTCGCGGCGGGCGACGTCGACGTGCTGCTCGTGAGCCCGGAGCGGCTCAACAACCCGGAGTTCCGCGACCAGGTCCTGCCCAAGCTCGCCGCCGCGACCGGCCTGCTGGTGGTCGACGAGGCCCACTGCATCTCCGACTGGGGTCACGACTTCCGGCCCGACTACCGCCGACTGCGCACCATGCTCGCCGACCTCCCGCCCGGCGTCCCTGTCCTGGCCACGACGGCGACGGCCAACGCGCGCGTGACGGCGGACGTCGCCGACCAGCTCGGCACCGGCGGCGGATCGGACGCCCTCGTCCTGAGAGGTCCGCTCGACCGGGAGAGCCTGAGCCTCGGCGTGCTCCAACTGCCGAACGCGGCGCACCGGCTGGCCTGGCTCGCTGACCACCTGGACGACCTGCCGGGCTCCGGAATCATCTACACCCTCACGGTCGCCGCCACCGAGGAGGTCACCACCTACCTCCGCCAGCGCGGCCACGTCGTCACCTCGTACACCGGCAAGACGGAGAACGCCGACCGGCAGCAGGCGGAGGAGGACCTCCTCGCCAACCGCGTGAAGGCCCTGGTCGCCACCTCCGCGCTCGGGATGGGGTTCGACAAGCCCGACCTGGGCTTCGTCATCCATCTCGGCTCGCCCTCCTCACCGATCGCCTACTACCAGCAGGTGGGCCGCGCCGGGCGCGGCGTCGACCACGCGGAGGTGCTGCTCCTGCCCGGCCAGGAGGACACGGCGATCTGGAACTACTTCGCCTCCCTGGCCTTCCCGCCCGAGGAGCAGGTGCGTCGCACCCTGGAAGTCCTCAGTCAGGCGGACCGCCCCCTGTCGCTGCCCGCCCTGGAGCCGCTGGTCGAGCTGCGCAGATCACGCCTGGAGACGATGCTCAAGGTCCTCGACGTCGACGGTGCGGTACGCCGGGTGCAAGGTGGCTGGATCGCCACGGGCGCTCCCTGGACGTACGACACCGAGCGCTACGCCTGGGTCGCCAAACAGCGGCAGGCCGAGCAGCAGGCCATGCGCGAGTACGCCACGACCACGTCCTGTCGCATGGAGTTCCTGCGCCGCCAGCTGGACGACGAGGAAGCCGCGCCGTGCGGCCGCTGTGACAACTGCGCGGGGGGCCGCTTCGACGAGGCCGTCTCGTCCACGGCCCTGGATTCGGCGCGGGGTGAGCTCGCCCGGCCCGGAGTGGAGGTCGAGCCCCGCAAGATGTGGCCCACCGGACTCGCCGCCGTGGGCATGACCCTCAAGGGCCGCATTCCCGCTGGGGAACAGGCCTCCTCGGGCCGGGCCCTGGGGCGCCTGTCGGACATCGGCTGGGGCAACCGCCTTCGTCCGATGCTCGCGCCCCAGGCGCCGGACACCCCGGTGCCCGACGACGTCACCAAGGCCGTGGTGGAAGTACTGGCCGACTGGGCCAAGGGCCCGGGCGGCTGGGCGTCGGGCGGCCCCGACGCCGGGCCCCGGCCGGTGGGCGTGGTGACGATGCCCTCCCGCTCGAAGCCCCAGCTGATCCAGTCGCTCGGGGCGCGGATCGCGGAGATCGGCCGCCTTCCGCTGCTCGGTGGGCTGGAGTACGCCGCCGAGGCGGCGGGCGTACGGGTGCCGAGGAGCAACAGCGCCCAGCGACTGCGCGCCCTGGACGGCGCCCTGGTCGTGCCGCCCGCGCTGGCCGCGGCCCTCCAGGAGGCGGACGGCCCCGTGCTCCTCGTCGACGACGCGACGGAGACCGGCTGGACACTCGCGGTCTCCGCGCGCATGCTCCGACGGGCAGGGGCGAAGGGGGTGTTGCCGCTGGTCCTGGCCGTGCAGGGGTGACGTCCGCATGACCGTGCGATGTTCTGGGTAGGGATATGCAAGACGTATCGGCGGATACTGGTCAGGCGGCTTCAATTGCTCGTTGCCGCAAGCCAGTACGACGGGAAGAATTGGTACCGCTCCCGCGCGGCTCCCCGTGGTCCGGTAGGGCTGTGTCGCGGTGCGCTCCCCCCAGTCCGACCCCGCCCTCCTTGGGGGCGCGTAGCCGAAGGGAGGACCGTGACCTTCGGATTCGCTCCGTCCGCTGCGGCGTCGGCATCGGATTCCCTGGCCGCTGCCGCGACGACCGACACCGGTCGACAACCCACCCGGATGCTCGAGCCCTCAGAGTGGTCGGCCGCCGAGATCCCCCTGCTCCGGAACCCGCGCGAGGTCGTGAGCGGACTGTACGCCCGGCACCGGCCCACCCAGGCCACCGCGATCGTGGCCGTACTCGATCCGGAGGAGCGGGTCAGAGCCTCCGCGTCGTTCGCCCGACGGGCGAGCGCGGTGGACGGATGGGTGTTCCGTAACGCGCTGCTCGCCCAGTTGCGCCGGGTCATCCCCCACGACCTGCGCCGCCGCACCCCGGTGCGCACCGCCGTACTGCTCTACTGCCGTGACGGCGACGGGCGTTGGACGCAGGAGGACGGCGCGTGGATGTGGGGGCTGCGGGACGCCTGCACGCTGCACGGCCTGCGGTGCGGGGCGTACATCACGCTGACCCGGGAGGGTTGGCAGGTCCTCGGCGAAGGCCGCGGGGGGCGTAGGCCGAGCGCCGGTTCGCCGCCCGAGGACCTCGCCGGTACGGCCCACGCCTCGGGCGCTGGAACCGCGGCGGGCGATCCGCGTCAGCTGCGGACCGGGGGCGCGGCGTCCGAGATGTTACGGCGCGTCGCGGCGCGGTAGACCTCAGTGGCGCGGTGAGCCCAGGCGGCGCGTGACGTCGCGGTGAGGCCCAGGCGACATAGTGAGGTCATAGGGCAGTCGACCACACCGTGAAGTGCCTCAAGTACCGCGTGGCGCGGCCCCTGAGGCCCCATGCGCGTCGGCGCACCGCCGCAGGGCAGGGGTGAGCGCAGTGCGGCACCCCTACGGCTGTGGATCCCCCGGGCCGCGGCGTACGCACCGCGGCTCGCCCGCCGGGCGGGAGCGTCAGACGCTCGCGCCCAGCATGGCGTTGATGCGCTGCGGGTCGCCGCAGACGATCAGCAGGGCGCTGGCCCGGCCGAGCGCCGCGGGCAGGGCCGCGACCTCGACCTCCTCGCTGCCGCCGTTGAGTGCGACGACGACGGCGGGGCGGGCCGTGGCGCGGGACAGGGCGGCGGCGTCGGCGTAGAAGACGTCGTCACCCGCCTCGTGCTGGGCCCAGTAGGCGTCCTCGCCGAAGGACAGCTCGTGCGCGGCCCACGGGTGAAGCTCGCCGGTGGTGACCACCAGGACATCACCCGGAGCACGACCCGAGTCGAGCAGCAGGTCGACGGCTTCCTCGGCGGCGTCGAGGGCGCCGTCGGCGGAGGCCGGGATCAGCTGGATCTGCGGAGCCGCGGCGCCGTCGGCCGAGGCTTCCGGGGCGACCGGAGCGGCGGGCCCCGGCTTCACGGCCGGGGCCTGCGGCCCTGGCTTGACGGCCGGCTCGCGCGTCGCGCGCTGCGCGGGCGGCATCGGCCGCGCGGGGCCGGGGCGGCCGGGACGCGACGGAGCCGCGGGACGCGGACCGGGTACGGGGCGGGGGGTCGGCGCGGTGCGGCTGTTGGCCGAAGCGGCGCGGGGACCCTGGGCACTCTCGTGAATCTGAGGCTCCTCGGGAATGAGAGGCATGCGTTGTTGTCTATCAAACGCCGATGCGACGCGCGTCGGCGGGTGGCACATGAGTGCGGCTGGAACCGCGGAAAACATCAGAACTCAAAGCCGAGCTGGCCCTTGATTTCCGGAACGTTTCCCTCCGCCCAGCTGCGGGCTTTCTTGAGGTGCCGCCACTGGGGCAGCGCATCAAGATACGCCCACGAAAGCCGGTGGTACGGGGTGGGCCCCCGTTCCGCCAGCGCGGCCTTGTGCACCGGGGACGGATAGCCGGCGTTGGCCGCAAAACCGAAGTCTGCATGTTCGATGCCCAGTTCGGCCATCATTTTGTCGCGCTGAACCTTGGCGATCACCGATGCCGCCGCGACGGCCACGCAGGACTGGTCGCCCTTGATCACCGTACGGACCCGCCACGGATCTCCGAGGTAGTCGTGCTTCCCGTCGAGGATGACCGCGTCCGGCCGCACCGGCAGCGCTTCGAGGGCGCGGACCGCGGCGAGCCGCAGCGCTGCCGTCATGCCCAGATCATCGATCTCCTCCGGCGAAGAGTGACCCAGCGCGTGTGCCGTGACCCACCCCGTCAGCTCCTGGGCGAGCTCGGCCCGCCGCTTGGGGTTGATCAACTTAGAGTCGGTGAGCCCCGCGGGTGGCCTGCGCAGTCCCGTGACCGCCGCGCAGACGGTGACCGGGCCCGCCCACGCTCCGCGTCCGACCTCGTCGACACCGGCGACGATCTTCGCTCCGGTGGTGGCGCGCAAGGAGCGCTCGACGGTATGGGTGGGTGCTTCGTACGGCATGGCGCCTGACAGCGTACGCCGCCGGTGACCACTCGCGACACCCCGGTTGGCCTCACCCCGGCCCGGTTCACGCCACGGCACCCGCGGGTGAAGCCCCGGGAAGATCTACGGGCGGAGCAGCGGGACCATGACCTGGTCGATGAGGTCTGCGAATTCCTGGTCGGGCCATTCGCTCCCGCACACCTTTGACTGGTACATCATCATGGCCGGAATCACATCGCAGACGTACTTGTCCGTCGCTCCGGAACGGACTTCTCCGCGCTCGATTCCACGCCGCATGACCTGCTGGATGAGTTCCACACTCGGCTCGATCACACCCTCGACGATCACCTCATGGAAGCGCTCGGCGGTTGCCGTGTCACATTCGTGAAGGACTGCGAGCAGGGCGTAACCGGGGCGGGAGGTCATGGCCGCGCGCATCTGGCGGCACAGCTGCAGTAGGTCTTCCCGAACGCTGCCGCAGTCCGGCACCTCGTCGAGCTTGGGCAGTCCGGCCTGCAGGGCGTGGATGACGAGGTCCTCCTTGGACGGCCAGCGACGGTAGACCGCGGCTTTGCCCGTCTGGGCACCCGCGGCCACACCTTCCATCGTGAGGCCGTTCCAGCCGACCGTACTGAGCTGCTCCAGCGCGGAATCGAGAATCGCGCGCTCCAGCACGGGCCCCCGGCGGCGCGAGGAGACCACCTGAGCGGAAGCGGTCTTCCAACGCGAAGTAGGCATCTACATCTCTCCGTTGAGGATTCGAGGTAGCCCCCAGTGAACGGTTGCGTTCACTCTTCGGGGTTCACTACCGTGGGGCGCGGCAGTGAACGGATGCGTTCACTAACGCACTTGCGGGGGTCTCATAGTGACAACCTCTCAGTTAACGCAAGATCAAAAGCCCGGTGCCGCCCGCCGGGAGGGGCACCCCGGCGTGGCCCTCACCATCATCGCCGCCTGCCAACTCATGGTGGTCCTGGACGCGACGATTGTGAACATCGCGCTCCCGCACATCCAGGACGCGCTGGAGTTCTCGACGACGGACCTCACCTGGGTCGTCAGTGCGTACACGCTCACCTTCGGTGGCCTGCTGCTGCTCGGCGGCCGTGCCGGTGACATCCTCGGCCGCCGCCGGGTCTTCATGTTCGGCATCCTGCTGTTCACGTTCGCCTCGCTCCTCGGCGGATTCGCCCAGGAGCCGTGGCAACTCCTTGCGGCACGCGCCCTACAGGGCGTCGGTGGCGCGATCGCGTCGCCCACCTCGCTCGCACTGATCACGACGACGTTCCCCGAGGGCCCGGCGCGCAACCGCGCCTTCGGCGTCTTCGCGGCCGTCTCCGCGGGCGGCGGCGCCATCGGTCTGCTGGCGGGCGGCATGCTCACCGAGTGGCTCGACTGGCGCTGGGTGCTGTTCGTGAACGTCCCCATCGGCGTTCTGATCGCCTTCCTGACCCCCCTCTACATCAGCGAGTCCGAGCGGCACCCGGGCCGCTTCGACTTCGTGGGCGCCCTGACCTCGACCGCGGGCATGGCCTCCCTGGTCTACGGCTTCATCAGGGCGTCCGAGGACGGCTGGCGCGACGGCCTCACACTCGGGTCGTTCGGGGCCGCGGTCGTCCTGCTCCTGGCGTTCGTCCTCATCGAGAGCCGCGCCAAGGAGCCGATCACTCCGCTCCGGATGTTCGCCGACCGCAACCGCTCGGGCACGTACGTGATCATGCTGAGCCTGGCGGCGGCGATGTTCGGCATGTTCTTTTTCATCGTGCTCTTCGTCCAGAACGTGCTGGACTACACGCCCATCCAGGCGGGCCTGGCCTTCCTGCCCGTCACGGCCGCGATCGTGGTCGGCGCGGGCCTCTCGCAGCGGTTGCTGCCGGTGCTCGGGCCCAAGCCCTTCATGGTGACCGGCTCGTCGATCGTCGCTCTGGGGCTCGGCTGGCAGACGTTCATCACCCCGGACAGCTCATACCTCAGCGGGGTCCTTGGTCCGATGCTGCTGTTCGGCTTCGGCATGGGCCTGAACTTCGTGACGCTGACGCTGACGGCGGTCTCCGGAGTCGCCGTGCACGAGGCGGGTGCCGCGTCGGGCCTGCTCAACGCGACCCAGCAGGTGGGTGGTTCGCTCGGTCTCTCCATCCTGACCACGGTCTTCGGCACGGCGAGCCGGGACGAGGCCAAGGAGCAGATCCCGGACTTCATGGCGAAGGCCTCACCGGAGCAGAAGGCCGCCTTCGCCAAGTCCCACGAGCTCCCCGCGCCGTGGGGCCACGAGGTGCTGTCCAAGGGCATTTCCACGGCCTTCCTCCCGGCCGTGGCCATGGCCGTGCTCGCCCTGGTGACCGCACTGCTGGTCATCCGGGTGCGCAAGAGCGACCTGGACGCGCTCGCGGGTACGGCGAGCGCCGCGGGTCCCTCCGGGGGCTGAAGCCAGCCGTGGGTGCCGGGCCGCCGGCGACGGCGGGGCAGACCGGGCCCGACGCCCGGCGGGCTTCTTCCTGGCCTGCCGACCGGCCCACCCGGCCCCGCGCGTCCCCAGCACGTCAGCGGCCCCCTTCCGCGCGCCCCAGCGGGTCAGTGCCCCTCCGTGGGCACCCACTCGGGCAGCGCCTCTGTCCGCTCCAGCCACGCCGCCGGTGGCGTGCCACCGGCGGCCGCCACGACTCCGCCGACGATGGCGCAGGTGGTGTCCATGTCGCCGCCCACAGCCACCGTGGCCCAGAACGCCCGCTCGTAGTCGTCCAGCGCACGGGCCGCCGACCACAGCGCGAAGGGCACCGTGTCGTGGGCCGTCGTACGGCGGCCGCATCCGAGGACGGCGGCGACCGTCCCGGAGTCGTCGTAGTCGAGCATGTCCCGGGCCCGGCGAAGGCCCGCACCCACGGCGCTGCGGGGCACCAGGGCGATGACACCGTCGAGAAGCGCCTTGGAGGTCGGCGGCCCTTCCGGGTCGGCCGCCAGTGCGGCCGCGGCGGCGACCGCCATGGCCCCGACGACGGCCTCCCGGTGCTGATGGGTCGTATAGGCCGAGATCTCCGCCTGATGCGTGGCCTGCTCCGGGTCGGTGGCGTACCAGGCGCCGAGCGGCGCGATCCGCATGGACGCGCCGTTGCCCCAGGAGCCCTGCCCCTTGAACAGGGCGGAGGCCAGCTCGCGCCAGTCCCCACCGCCCCGGATCTGGTCGAGGAGGCGGTTGACAGCCGGGCCGTACCCCCGGTCCACGTGGTGGTGCTCGGCGAAGGAGCGGGCCAGGGCGTCCTGGTCGATGCGGCCGTGGGTGGTGAGGACGGCCAGCACGGAGCACGCCATCTCGGTGTCGTCGGTCCAGGGCCAGGGCCCGTCCGGCAGCTCGCGCCGCTTGAGCAGTGGGTAGTGCGCGGGCGTGAAGAACTGAGAGCCCAGCGCGTCTCCCACGGCCAGGCCGCGCAGGCTCGCCAGGGCGCGGTCCAGGCGCTGGTCAGGAGAGAGGTCAGCGGTCATCGCCTTGTCACTCTATCCGGTGATGCCGTACGGCTCCGGCTCACGCCAGCGCTCGAACGGTCGGTCGAGTGTGTACTTGCCGTTCTCACCGAGCAGCAGCATCCGTGTCTCGCCGTTGCCCGGGTTGGACAGCGATTCGAAGTCGGCCACCGTCCAGTGGAACCAGCGCATGCAGAACAGGCGCATGGTCAGGCCGTGCGTCACGAGCAGGACGTTCGGTGGATGATCGGGGGCCTCGAAGCTGCGGAAGAGGCTCTCCAGGAAGGATCCGACCCGGTCGTACACATCGGCGCCCGACTCGCCCTGGGCGAAGCGGTAGAAGAAGTGTCCGTAGGCGTCGCGGTAGGCCTTCTGCAGCTTGACGTCGTCCCGGTCCTGCCAGTTTCCCCAGTCCTGCTCCCTCAGCCGGGGCTCCTCCCGCACGCGCACCTGCTCCGGTGCGAGGTGGAAGGCGCGGAAGGTCTCGTGGGTGCGGCGGTACGGCGAGAGGTACACGCTGACCCGCTCCTGGCCGAAGAGCTCCCGCAGCCCCTTCCCGGTCTCCTCCGCCTGGCGCCACCCCGTCTCGGTCAGGGCGAGCGCGTGGTCAGGCTCGCGCTCGTACACGGTGTCGTCGGCGTTTCCTGCCGACTCGCCGTGCCGGACGAGGACGATGCGCCGCGGTCGAGCCATGGGTCGACCCTAGATCGGCCGCTCCGGCCATGGGTCAGCCGGGTAGCCGACCGGACTCCATCCGGAGTATTCGGCCCGTGAAGCGGCTGCGGAGGAGTCGGTCGTGCGAGACGACCACGAGGGCGCCGGTCCACTGGTCGAGGGCCTGCTCCAGCTCTTCGACCAGGGTGAGCGCCAGATGGTTGGCCGGTTCGTCGAGCAACAGCAGGTCGGCGGGGCGGGCGAGCAGCCGAGCGAGAGCGAGCCTGCGGCGCTGCCCGGCGGAGAGTGACCCCACGGGGGCATGGAGATCGCGGGGCCGGAACAGGCCATAGGAGAGCAGCAGTTCGGCCTGCTCCTCCTCGGTGAGCGGCAGGCCTCTGCCGAAGGTTTCGAGCACCCGCTCGGCGGGGTGACGCACCGGGATCTCCTGGGCGAGGTAGCCGATGCGGCCGCGGCGCACGACGATGCCCTCGTCCGGGTCGAGCACACCCGCCATGGTGCGCAGGAGGGTGGACTTCCCGGCGCCATTGCCACCGTGGACGAGCAGGCGCTCACCTGCGGAGATCGTGAGCTCCGGCACGTGGAGGCGGTGTCCGACCCGCACGTCCCGGAGCGTCACCAGGGGCCCTTCGACCGCTCCGGCCGTGGGCCGCGCGGCGAACCGCAACGGCTCCGGCGGCTTGGGCACGGGGTGTTCGCGCAGACGACGCAACCGCTCCTGGGCATTGCGGACGCGGCCCGCGACGGAGGCCTGCACCCGGCCTCCGGCCCGGTCGTACGCCATTTTGTTGTTGTCCTTCATGGCGCGGCCTCCGGCCACGGCGTGTGCCGTGGTCGCCGTGAACTCCTCAAGACGACGCGCTTCCTCGCACCACTCGGCGTAGGCCTGTTCCCAGCGCCGCCGAGCGGCATCGCGCTCGGCGAGCAGACCTCGATAGCCGTCCCCGTAGCGCACGACCGTGCGGCGGGCGTCGTCCACTTCGAGGATCGCGGTGGCGACGCGCTCCAGGAACATGCGGTCGTGCGAGACCGCGACGACCGTGCCCCGGTGCGCGATCAGGGCGGTCTCCAACCAGTCCAGCGCGCTTTCGTCGAGGTGGTTGGTGGGCTCGTCCAGGAACATCACCTCGGGGGCCGCCGCGACCAAGCAGGCCAGGCCGAGCCTCGCCTGCTCACCGCCGGACAGACTGCCCAGGCGGCGGTCGCGGTCGATGTGGGCGAGCCCGAGTCCGTGCATGGCTTTGTCGACGCGGGCGTCGGCGTCATAACCACCGCGCAGTTCGAAGGCGGTGAGCAGGTCGCCGTACTCCTCCAACACGGCACCGGATGCCGCCGCGAGGTCCGCTTCGAGGTCGCGCAGACGCCGCTCCATGGAGCGCAGGTCAGCCAGGGCGGCGTCGATCGCGTCGCCGACGCTGCGCTCGGCGGGCAGTTGGGGTGTCTGCGCCAGGAGCCCGGCGCCGCCCTCCGCGACGGTCACCGCCTCGCCGTCGTCGGGCTGCGCGCTCCCTGCGAGGAGGTGCAGGAGCGTGGACTTGCCCGCGCCGTTCTCCCCGACGACCCCCACGCGCTCCCCCGGGCGCACGGTGAAGGACACGTCGTCGAACAGCAGCCGGTCCCCCCTGGACTTGGTCACGCCGCGCACTGACATCTGAGTAGGCATGGTCACCCCCGCTTCCGTACAACCCGCATCCACCCACCGACAAGCAAACGCAACACTTGTCGCATTACGATGAGTGTGACATGGCGAGCTCGCTAACGCAACTGAAGTAGTGATTGGATGTCCGTTCGCGATGCACGCAGAGGGAGAGCTATGACAGACGAAGCCGTTCCTGCTGGTCAGATTCGCAAGGCCGACCCGAACACGCCCGGGCAGTCCCGTGAGATCGAGCAACCCGGCACAGCCACGCAGGCGAAGCGCGGCGCCGCCCGGGCGCCACGCAGAGGGCAGCCCAAGGGCCGGGCCCCGGCGGACGACGCCACCCCCCGCCCTAGCCAGACCGAAAGGGACACCACCGACCTCGCGGCCCCGCACCCTGCACACCCCTCGAACCCGCGCCCCGCCCCCGGCACCAGCCGCCCCGGCGGACGCACCGCACGCACCCGCGCGGCCGTGCGCGACGCGGTGCTGAGCGGCCTGAGCGACCACGGCTACCCGGGCCTCACCATCGAGTACGTGGCCGAGCACTCCGGCGTCCACAAGACGACGCTCTACCGCCGCTGGGGCGGCCTGGAGGGGCTGGTGGCCGACGCCCTGGACATGGCGGGCGAGGACACCTGGACGCCGCCGGACACCGGCACTCTGGAAGGCGATCTGCGCGCGCTCGCCCGCGAGGTCGTGGACGCGTTCGCCGACCCGGCGAACGCCGCCGCGCCGACCGCGTTCATCGCCGCCGCATTCCAGTCCCCGCGCGCGGCCGACGCCCTGCGCGCGTTCTACACCGAGCGGTTCACGCGCTGCGAGGCCGTGGTCGCGCGCGCGGTGGCGCGTGGCGAGACGGCGGCGGACACCGACGCGGCGGCGCTCGTCCGGGCCGTGTCGGCGCCGCTCATGCTGCGGCTTTTCATCACCCGGGAGCCCATCGACGCCGCGCTCGCCGATCAGTCGGCGGCCGCCGCGGTGGCCGCCACGCGCGCGGGGGCGTTCGACCGGCGTAGTACCGCACAGAGGCGCTGACGCGTGACCGCTCCCGCGTGGGAGCGCCCGACCGGCCCAGTACTGCAGAGAACCGCTGACGCGTGCCGCCCCCGCGCGCGGGAGCGTTCGCGCGCCTCGGACAGCACCTGCCCTCAGCCCCAGAGAGGCCCCGAACCCCCGTGCACGGCCAGCCGTGTCACACCGTCCAGGACGGCTCCAGCTCCACGACGTCGCCCGCGAGCGCCGCGACATCGGCCTCCGTCTGCGCGCGCAATGAGAGCCGTTCCACGCGCTCCGTACGGTACTTGCCGTGCTCGGCGGCCGACTGCCACATCGACAGGACCAGGAATTCGTGCCCCGGGGCCTCACCGAACAGCCCACGGACCATGCCCGGTGAGCCGGCCATCGCCGGGTTCCAGACCTTCTCCTGCATCAGCGCGAAGTGTTCGACCCGCTCCTCATGGACGCGGCAGTGCGCCACGCGCACCACGTCGGTGTCCGTGAAGCGCGGCTCGAAGCCCATCTTCACGTCGAAACGGTGGTCGAACAGTTTCACCTGGATGTCTCTGTAGGTGCCCACCTGCGCCGCCGCGAGCCGGTCGTGCGAGCGCGCCATGAAGGAGTCGTAGAAAGTTCGGCTCTCCCAGAACGCGAAGATGTGCGCCACGTTCGGCCGACCACGACTCCATCCCCCGCCCTGTCCCCGGAAACCCGGCTCCCCCAGAAGCCCCGCCCACTTTCGCTGCGCCCGCTCGAATCCCCGGCGGTCCACGACGGTGCAGCGAATCCACTTGACCAGCACCGCGCCATCGTACGGTGCGGCGCGTGGCGCGGGTCACGCTCCCGGGTAGTGCCCCCGGATCAGGTCGGCGAGCTCCTCCTCGCTGAGCTCGATACCGAACTCGCGCACGAGCACGTCCCTCAACTCGCCTCCGGTTACGGCTCGTTTCTCCAGTTCGCCGTCGGGTGACGTAACGACCAGCTCCGTACCGGCCAGTCGAAGGCGCACCTCAGGAGTGGCCTTCTGCAGGATGGGGCGGCGGACGAAGGGGGACTTGGGGTGGGTGGAGATGAAGTGGTTCATGACGGTGTAGTCGACGGGAAGGCAGGGAGTCGACGTGTACGAGTAGAGGTCGAACCAGCCGTCAGGGTGCTCGGTCCGGAGCACCATCACACCGTCCGGCTCGCTCTTCAGGCTGAACCGCCATGCTCCTTGGCGCTCGTCGACCCCGTCGTGCAACAAGAGGGGCTCGAGCAGCCCTTCGCCACCGAAACCGACGTCACAGTGCCACTGTTCACCATCTGCCTCGACCTTCAGCAGCATGTGCGTCACCGGGCGCACGGATGGCGCTCCCGCCCTCACGCGGGCGCCAAGTCCCGTTACGGAGAAGCCGATGCGCTCCAGCGCCGCGGCGAACAGGAGGTTCTGTTCGTAGCAGTAGCCGCCGCGCGGACGGCGCACCATCTTGTCCTGTAGCGCGGCCACGTCCAGCAGAACGGGACGGCCGAGCATGATCTCAAGGTTTTCGAAAGGGATGGCCGTCACGTGCGCGCGGTGCAGTGCGCGCAGCGTCGCCAGATCGGGCTTCGTCTCCCCTTCGTAGGCGATCCTGGCCAGATACGCCTCGACATCCAGTTCCTTCTCGTTCCATGTCACGCGACAATGATCACCGCGGGGGCGCTCGGCGCAAAGCCACGGGTCATGAGGCCGATGTCAGTGGGAAGCCTTAGCGTGTCCGTAGCACTGGCAACCGGCCGACGGTGAGGGGGAGTTCGGTGAGCAACATCAGGAAAGGGCTCGAGAAGGTCGAGGTCGGCCTGAGATGGGACCCGAGCCCTCTCGGCGCGTCGCCCCACGACCTGGACATCGTCGCCGCGACGTACACCTCCGAGGACCCCTACGGCAGGCCCGACTACCTCGTGCACTTCGACAGCCGCTCCCCGGACGGCACGATCACGCTCAGCAGGGACAGCCGGACCGGACAGGGTTTCGGCTACGACGAGGTCATGGTCCTGGAGCTGGAGCGGCTCGCCGAGAGGTACGTGCGCGTGGTGGTCGGCGTGGCCATCCAGCAGCCTCCGGAGGGCAGGGTCTTCGGCGACATAGCGAATGCCTCGGTCCGGATCCGCGAGGGGTACACGGACCTCACGGAGCACGACTTCGCCGAAGTGGCCGGCAGCACGGCCTGCGTGGTCGCCGAGTTCGCCCGGGACCAGCCGGGCGGACCCTGGACCTTCCGGGAGCTGCTCCACGGCTTCGACACCGACCTGGCGTCCTTCACGTCCACCATGGGCGGCGTCCGCTGAGAAAGCGATGAGGGGTGGGGGGGGGGGGGGCGCCCCCCCCCCCCACCCCCCCCCCCGCCCGGCCGGGGGGGGGCCCCGGGGGGGGGGCCGCCCCCCCCCCAGTTTGAGCCAGCCCCCCCCGGCCGCAGAGTAGCGCCCGC
>NZ_JBITXV010000025.1:0-94983 GCF_044544845.1 Streptomyces sp. NPDC053474 | reverse complement strand
GCAGGGGGGACCCTGTGGGAGAGTAGGACGCCGCCGAACAAACTTTGAAGAGGACCCCCGTGCCGGATGGCACGGGGGTTTTCTGCGTTCAGGGCAAGACACCACCCCTCTGCACAGGATCCCGACAACTGACGGTAAGGTCTGGGCATCATCGGCTCGTTCACAGGAGGCCCCCGGGTGGAGGTCCAAGAGACCCGTGTCCAGACGGACCGGGTCCTCACCATCCCCAACATCCTCAGCATGGCGCGCCTCGTCGGCGTACCCCTCTTCCTGTGGCTGATCCTCAGGCCGGAGTTCGGCGGACCGAAGAGCGACGGCTGGGCGCTGCTCGTCCTGGCGCTCAGCGGCGTCAGCGACTACCTGGACGGGAAGCTCGCCCGCCGGTGGAACCAGATCAGCAGCCTCGGCCGGATCCTCGACCCCGCAGCCGACCGGCTCTACATCCTGTCGACCTTGGTGGGCCTGACCTGGCGGGAGATCCTGCCGCTCTGGCTGACCGCCGTGCTACTCCTGCGTGAGCTGGTACTGCTGGTGATGGTCGGGATCCTGCGGCGGCACGGCTATCCGCCGCCGCAGGTGAACTTCCTGGGCAAAGCCGCCACCTTCAACCTGATGTACGCCTTTCCCTTGCTTCTCCTCAGCGACGGAAGTGGCTGGTTCCCCACGCTCGCTGGTATTTTCGGATGGGCGTTCGCCGGATGGGGTACAACGCTGTACTGGTGGGCAGGGATCCTCTACGTGGTTCAGGTCCGCCGACTTGTCAGGGCGGATGCCATGGCCGATTGAGCTCGCCGGTAAGGCGGCTGTTGCGGCTTGCGGGCCCGTAAGAAACCTGAGCGGGCCAATATCGGCGGGCTGAGTCGGCTAGATCGTCACCTATCAAGGAGGACGTTTCCGACATGAAGGCCGTCGTGATGGCCGGAGGCGAAGGCACACGCCTGCGCCCCATGACCTCGAGCATGCCCAAGCCGCTCCTGCCGGTGGCCAACCGGCCGATCATGGAGCACGTGCTGCGCCTGCTGAAAAGGCACGGGCTCACCGAGACCGTAGTGACAGTGCAGTTCCTGGCATCTCTCGTCAAGAACTACTTCGGCGACGGTGAAGAGCTCGGAATGGAGCTCACGTATGCCAACGAGGAGAAGCCACTCGGCACCGCCGGCAGTGTGAAGAACGCCGAGGAAGCGCTGAAGGACGACGCCTTCCTCGTCATCTCCGGTGACGCTCTGACCGACTTCGATCTCACCGACCTGATCAGTTTCCACAAGGAGAAGGGCGCGCTCGTCACGGTCTGCCTGACACGTGTCCCCAATCCACTGGAATTCGGCATCACCATCGTCGACGAAGACGGCAAGGTCGAGCGTTTCCTGGAGAAGCCGACCTGGGGCCAGGTCTTCTCCGACACCGTGAACACGGGCATCTACGTCATGGAGCCCGAGGTCTTCGACTACGTCGAGGCCGACGTGCCCGTCGACTGGTCCGGAGACGTGTTCCCGCAGCTCATGAAGGAAGGCAAGCCGATCTACGGCTATGTCGCCGAGGGCTACTGGGAAGACGTCGGCACCCACGAGAGCTACGTCAAGGCGCAGGCCGACGTCCTCGAAGGCAAGGTCGACGTCGAACTCGACGGCTTCGAGATCTCGCCCGGAGTATGGGTCGCCGAAGGCGCCGAAGTGCACCCCGACGCCGTCCTGCGCGGCCCGCTCTACGTCGGTGACTACGCGAAGATCGAGGCCGACGCCGAGATCCGCGAGCACACCGTCGTGGGCTCGAACGTGGTCGTGAAGAGCGGGGCCTTCCTGCACAAGGCCGTCGTGCACGACAACGTGTACATCGGGCAGCACAGCAACCTCCGCGGCTGCGTCGTCGGCAAGAACACCGACATCATGCGGGCCGCCCGCATCGAGGACGGAGCCGTCATCGGCGACGAGTGCCTCGTCGGTGAGGAATCGATCATCCAGGGGAACGTACGGGTCTACCCGTTCAAGACGATCGAGGCCGGTGCCTTCGTCAACACCTCGGTCATCTGGGAGTCCCGCGGCCAGGCACACCTCTTCGGGGCCCGCGGCGTGTCCGGCATCCTCAATGTGGAGATCACGCCGGAACTCGCGGTGCGGCTCGCCGGGGCGTACGCGACGACCCTGAAGAAGGGCTCGACGGTCACCACGGCCCGCGACCACTCGCGTGGCGCGCGGGCGCTCAAGCGGGCTGTGATCTCCGCGCTGCAGGCCAGCGCCATCGACGTACGGGACCTGGAGAACGTGCCGCTGCCGGTGGCGCGGCAGCAGACGGCGCGGGGCAGCGCCGGCGGGATCATGATCCGTACGACGACCGGAGTGCCGGACTCCGTCGACATCATGTTCTTCGACGGGGAGGGAGCCGACCTCTCCCAGGCCAAGCAGCGCAAGCTCGACCGGGTGTACGCGCGCCAGGAGTACCGGCGGGCGTTCCCCGGCGAGATCGGGGACCTGCACTTCCCGTCCAGCGTCTTCGACTCGTACACCGGGTCGTTGCTGCGGAACGTGGACACGACGGGCATCGCGGAGGCGGAGCTGAAGGTCGTCGTCGACGCGTCCAACGGCAGTGCCGGGCTCGTCCTGCCGAGCCTGCTCGGCAAGCTCGGCGTCGACGCGCTGACGATCAACCCCGGGCTCGACGAGTCGCGGCCCACCGAGTCGTCCGACGCCCGCAGGTCGGGGCTCGTCCGGCTGGGGGAGATCGTGGCATCGGCGCGCGCCGCCTTCGGTGTGCGGTTCGACCCCGTCGGCGAGCGCCTGTCCCTCGTGGACGAGAAGGGGCGGATCGTCGAGGACGACCGGGCGCTGCTGGTGATGCTCGACCTGGTGGCCGCGGAGCGGCGCAGCGGCCGCGTCGCGCTGCCGGTGACGACGACGCGCATCGCCGAGCAGGTCGCGGCGTACCACGGCACGCAGGTCGACTGGACGACCACCTCGCCGGACGACCTGACCCGGGTCGGGCGCGGCGACTCGACGATCTTCGGTGGTGACGGGCGCGGTGGTTTCATCGTGCCGGAGTTCAGCAGCGTGTTCGACGGCACCGCGGCATTCGTACGGCTCATCGGTCTGGTGGCGCGCACACAGCTCACTCTCAGCCAGATCGACGCCCGCATTCCGCGTGCGCACGTGCAGCGGCGGGACCTCGCCACGCCGTGGGCGGTCAAGGGCCTGGTGATGCGGAGCGTGGTGGAGGCCGCGGGCGACCGGTCCGTGGACACCACGGACGGCGTACGGGTCGTGGAGGCGGACGGGCGGTGGGTGCTCGTGCTGCCCGATCCCGCGGAGGCGGTCACGCATCTGTGGGCCGAGGGGCCCGACGAGGCTTCGGCTCAAGCTCTGCTTGACGAGTGGTCGGCTGTCGTGGACGGCGCCGGGCGCTGAGCGTGCGGGTGTGCCGGTCCGCACCCGTAAGTGGTGCTGTCCGGCACACCGGTGGGGCCATTCGGAGGTAGCGCCCGCGACGTGCGACGATGTGCGGCATGCCGCAGCAGCCCCCCGTTCGGAGCACCGTCTCGCGCCCTTCGCGCCCGGACGCCTCCATGTCGCTGCTCACCACCGTCATGGACCACAGCCTGGACGAGGGATACGCCGAGGCCGCCGCCCGCAAGAGGGAATCCGGCACAGGAGGAGTGCCGAAGACCCTCCGGGCGAAGCTGGGGCTCGCGGCGGGGCTCGTCCTGGCCGCGCTCGTGGTGACCGTCGGGGCCGCCCAGGCGCGCATAGCGGCGCCCGTGCTCGCCAAGGAGCGCGCCGAGCTGATCGACCGGGTCGAGTCGGCCACGGCGGACGCGGACGACCTTGAGGACGAGGTCGACGACCTGCGCAACGACGTGAGCGCGCGGCAGCGTGCCGCGCTGCGGAAACACGGCGGCGGCCGGGCCGAGTTGGTGTCGCTGCTGTCCGGCGCCACGCCCGTGCGGGGGCCGGGCGTGCGGCTCGTCGTCAACGACAAGAAGCAGGCCGACCAGGGCGGTGGCGGGCCCCGGGATAGCGCCGGGTTCTCCGACACGGGCCGGGTGCGTGACCGCGACATGCAGCGCGTCGTCAACGGTCTGTGGCAGTCCGGTGCCGAGGCGATCGCCATCAATGACCAGCGGCTGACCGCGCTGTCGGCGATCAGGGCGGCCGGTGACGCGATACTGGTCGACAACAAGCCGCTGGTGCCGCCGTATACGGTGCTGGCGGTGGGCCAGGGGCAACAGCTGAGCACCAGGTTCCAGAACAGCCCCGACGGTCAGTATCTGCATGCTCTGCAGGAGAACTTCGGCATCCGGACCAACATCTCCGTGGCCGACGACCTCCGGCTGCCGGCAGCGCCCAGTGTGACCGTACGTACAGCACAGCCGAAGGCAGGAAAGGGCACATCGTGATCGCCGTACTGGGCCTCGTCGTGGGAGTCGTGGCCGGACTGTTGGTCCGGCCCGAGGTTCCCGCGGTGGTGGAGCCTTATCTTCCGATCGCCGTGGTGGCGGCGCTCGACGCGGTGTTCGGAGGCCTGCGGGCGATGCTCGACGGGATCTTCGACGACAAGGTCTTCGTGGTGTCGTTCCTGTCCAACGTGGTGGTGGCCGCGCTGATCGTCTTCCTGGGCGACAAGCTGGGCGTGGGCGCTCAGCTTTCGACGGGTGTCGTCGTGGTCCTCGGGATCCGCATCTTCTCCAACGCCGCGGCCATCCGTCGGCACGTCTTCCGGGCGTGATGCCGATGAGCTCGACGAACCCCGGAAACGGGGACGACACGCCCGGCGACGGACGCCGCAGAGAACTGCCCCCCGAGGTCCCGCCGACGCCCGGCAGGGCCGGTGGCGCGGCGGCGGGCGATGAGGCAGGCCCCGCGCCGGTGACCGGCCGCCAGCGGCTCGTGCAGGGGTTGTGGCCGCCGCGCCTGACGCGTGCTCAACTCATCGTGGCCCTGCTGCTCTTCGTGCTCGGCCTGGGCCTAGCCATCCAGGTGCGGTCGACCAACGACAGCAGTGACGCGCTGCGCGGGGCGCGACAAGAAGATCTTGTTCGCATCCTGGATGAACTGGATGACCGTACTCAGCGTCTGGAAGATGAGAAGCGGCGCCTCGAAGAACAGCGCACCGGTCTCGAGAGCAGCTCGGACCAGGCCGAGGAGGCCCGCAAGCAGACCGCCGAGAGGGAACGGCAACTCGGCATCCTGGCGGGCACGGTGGCCGCGCAGGGGCCGGGCATCACGCTGACGATCGACGACAAGAAGGGGACGGTGGAGGCACACATGCTGCTCGACGCCATCCAGGAGCTGCGCGCCGCCGGCGCCGAGGCCATCCAGGTCAATGACGTACGGGTGGTGGCCAGCACCCATCTGTCGGACGCGGCGGGCGGCGGTGTGCGGGTGGACGGCCAGAAGGTCGCCGAGCCGTACCGCTTCAAGGTCATCGGTAAGCCCCAGGACCTGGAGCCTGCACTGAACATCCCCGGAGGGGTGGTGCAGACTCTGGAGAAGGAGCAGGCCACAGTCGTCGTCGCACGTACGGAGAAGATCGTCGTGGACGCCTTGCGACCGGCGAAGCGGCCTGACTACGCTCGGTCGTCCTCCCAGTGAGGCGGGGGTGCATGCGGGCTTCCGGTCCAGGGCATGAGGTTGCGGGGGGTCGGCGCACCCGGGACGGGGTGCGTGGTGGAAACTGTTTGGCGGATACGGACGTTGTGAAGATGTCCGTGTTGGCGATGCACGCCGGTGTGTGCAGTCAGGGTTCGTCCTGCCCCACGGGCGGGTCTGTTTCGGTCAAGGGGAATCGCCCGTGAAGTTGTTTGCGAAGTTGTTCGGCAAGAGTGCGCGTGAGGACGCGCGTCATCGTGCGCCGCGCCAGGGAGACGTGCCGGAGACCCAGGTGGGCCAGCGCCCGCTGTTCCGGGACCAGGTGGCTGGTCCGGGTGGTGACAATTCGGGCGGACAGGGCGCGTCGTCTGTTGACCCTGCTACTTCCGGCCGCATAGGTTTCGGGGATCCGTCGACCTCAGGTACGGGTGGAGGGTTTTCCGACCCGTACGCGTCCCACGCCCCAGCGGGGCAGCCGCGGCAGGAGGATCCGTCCATGTCGGCCCTGGTGTGTCAGAGGTGCGGTAACCGCAATGCGCAGGCGAGCCGGTTCTGTTCCAACTGCGGCGCGCCGCTGCGGCCCGGAGCGGTGAGCGAGCGCCCGTCCGAAACCACTTCGACGATCTCCATCTCCGGTCTTGAGGCCTACGACGCCGAGACCACGGGCCAGACGCCGTCCCCGGCGCTCTCGCCCGAGGCCCAGGCGGCCGTGGACGCCCTGCCTCTCGGCTCGGCGCTGCTCGTGGTCCGGCGCGGTCCGAACTCGGGCAGCCGCTTCCTGCTGGACGGCGACCTGACGACGGCGGGCCGTCACCCGCAGAGCGACATCTTCCTGGACGACGTGACCGTGTCGCGCCGCCACGTGGAGTTCCGTCGCGCCGCGGACGGCAGCTTCACCGTCGCCGACGTCGGCAGCCTCAACGGCACGTACGTGAACCGGGAGCGGATCGACTCCGTCGCCCTGTCCAACGGCGACGAGGTGCAGATCGGCAAGTACCGGCTGGTCTTCTACGCGAGCCAGCGGGGCATCTGACACTCCCCCGGACACCGTCCGGGGGAACCCCGAGGAAGGTCCATGCTGCACACACCGAGGGGCGGTGCCGGTCACGGCACCGCCGCTGCGGAACACCGGCTGATGAGCATCGGCGCCGTGCTGAACGTGCTGCGTGACGAGTTTCCCGAGGTCACCATCTCCAAGATCAGGTTCTTGGAGTCCGAGGGCCTCATCGAACCGCAGCGCACGCCGTCCGGGTACCGCAAGTTCAGCCCCGAGGACGTCGAGCGCCTGGCGCACGTCCTGCGGATGCAGCGTGACCACTATCTGCCGCTGAAGGTCATCCGTGAACATCTGGACGCGATGGAGCGGGGCGAGCAGGTCACGCTGCCCTCGGTCGGGCAGCAGCGCGACGGGGGCGCCGACGGCGACACCGAAGCGCAGGACGAGCGCACCGCCGCCCGGGTGGGGCGCGAGGCCCTGCTCGCCGCCGTGGAGGCCGACGAGGGGCAGCTGGCTGACTGGGAGACGTACGGCCTGATCGCCGCGCTGCCGGACGGCAGCTATGACGCGGACGCCGTGACGGTGGCCGCGCTCGTCGTCGAGCTGGGGCGGTTCGGTATCGAGCCGCGGCATCTGCGTGCCATGAAGGCCGCGGCGGAGCGGGACGCCGCGCTCGTCGACCAGGTCGTGGCACCGCTGCGCAGGCACCGCAATCCGCAGACCAGGGCCCATGCGGAAGCACGTACGAAAGAGCTCGCGGGCCTTGCGGGACGGCTGCACACGGCCCTCGTGCACAGTGCGCTGGGCGTGCGGGAGCGCTGACTCGGCGGGAGCCCGACTACCCAAACCCGCCGGGCACGTCCTAGGGTTGCTGTGTGAACGAGCTCGACGTCGTAGGTGTCCGGGTCGAAATGCCCTCCAACCAGCCGATCGTGCTCCTGCGTGAAGTGGGAGGCGACCGGTACCTCCCCATCTGGATCGGACCAGGGGAGGCGACCGCCATCGCCTTCGCACAGCAGGGCATGGCACCCGCGCGGCCACTGACCCACGACCTGTTCAAGGACGTGTTGGAGGCCGTCGGCCAGGAGCTCACCGAAGTGCGCATCACCGACTTGAGGGAAGGCGTGTTCTACGCCGAGCTGGTCTTCGCCAGCGGGGTCGAGGTGAGCGCCCGTCCCTCGGACGCCATAGCGCTGGCCCTGCGCACCGGGACGCCGATCTTCGGCAGCGACGGCGTGCTCGACGACGCGGGCATCGCGATCCCGGACGAGCAGGAGGACGAGGTGGAGAAGTTCCGCGAGTTCCTCGACCAGATCTCGCCCGAGGACTTCGGCACCAGCAGCCAGTGACGGGCCGGAATCCGCTGCGCGGGTAGGGCGCGGCCCGCAGGGAGCGGGCCGGGCGCCGACCGCGGCGGACGAACGGCTCAGAGACCCTGCGAGGAGCGGCCGAGGGGCCCGCTCCGGAGCATTCGGCTAGCCTTTCCCCGCAGTGCGGTACGGGAAACCACTCGCAGGGTGATTATCACTCGGCGTGCCGAGTGTGGCGATCGTTGACGAGCCCCTGGCGACTGCCTACCGTCGAGAAGGCAGGTCAAGGACGGAGGTCGGCGTGAGAAGCAGCGGCGACGGTACAGCGGTGGGCGGTTCGTATCCGCTGCACGGTGGCTCGGCCGAACCCTCGTTGAGGCGCCCGGTGCCGGTTCACGGTAGCGGCAGCCCGTCCGGACCGGAAGGCCAGGCGCAGCAGGGCGACAAGGACCAGATCGGATACCGGGGCCCGACGGCGTGCGCGGCCGCGGGCATCACCTACCGCCAGCTCGACTACTGGGCGCGCACCGGTCTCGTCGAGCCCAGCGTGCGCGCCGCGGGCGGCTCCGGCACACAGCGGCTCTACAGCTTCCGCGACGTCGTCGTCCTGAAGATCGTGAAGCGCTTCCTCGACACCGGTGTGTCGTTGCAGAACATCCGCACCACGGTGCAGCACCTGCGGGACAGCGGCTTCCGGGACCTGGAGCGCACGACGCTGATGAGCGACGGCGCGACGGTGTACGAGTGCACGTCGCCCAGCGAGGTGCACGAGCTGCTCCAGGGCGGGCAGGGCGTCTTCGGAATCGCCGTCGGCGTCGTCTGGCGCGATGTCGAGGCGGCGCTGTCGCAGCTGCACGGGGAGCGCGTCGACACGGGGGAGACCCTCGTCGGGAACCACCCGGGGGACGAGCTGGCGCGGCGCCGCAATCGCGCTGTGTGAGGCTCTGCGGGGCGAGCGGAGGCGCTGACGCCCTCCGCCCTCTTCTGCGCGCCCGAGGCGCGCACAGAGCCGTACGCGCCCTTAGCGGGCGCCTGCCTGCGCCGTCTGCGGGGCCGACCCGTGGCCGGAGGTCCGGCCTGTCGTCGTACGGCCTCGCTGACTCGTCCGTCGCCGCAGGTCACGAGCATTGTCAGTGGCGTGGGGCACCATCAGGGGCGTGAGAACCGCGCCGACGATCCTGCATCTCGACATGGATGCCTTCTACGCGTCCGCCGAGCAGGCCGCGAAGCCGAGCCTGCGCGGCAAGGCCGTCGTGGTCGGCGGCCTCGGGCCGCGGGGCGTGGTCGCGACCGCGTCGTACGAGGCCCGGCGGTTCGGGGTGCACTCGGCGATGCCGATGGGGCAGGCGCGGCGCCTCGCGCCGAACGCCGCGTACCTCGTGCCCCGCTTCGGTCTGTACCGGGAGGTCAGCGAGCAGGTCATGGCGCTGCTGCGGCAGCTGTCGCCGCTCGTGGAGCCGCTCAGCCTCGACGAGGCCTTCGTGGACCTGGAGGCGGGCGGCGTCGCCGACGACGAGGCGTCCGCGCGGGCCGTGGGGGAGCGGCTGCGGGCGGACATCCTGCGGGTGACCGGGCTCAGCGGGTCCGTGGGCCTGGCCGTGTCCAAGATGCTGGCGAAGATCGCCTCCGAGCAGGCCAAGCCCGACGGCCTCGTCCTGATACCGCCCGGCACGGAGCGGGCGCTGCTCGGGCCGATGCCGGTGCGGGTGCTGCCCGGTGTGGGCCCCGCGACCGGGGACCATCTGCGGCGGGCCGGGATCACCACCGTGGAGGAGCTCGCCGAGGCCGGGGAGGACGAGCTGGTGCGGCTCCTGGGCAAGGCCCACGGCGGGGCGCTGTACGCGATGGCGCTGGCCCGGGACGAGCGGCCCGTGGTGGCCGAGCGGGACACCAAGTCGGTCAGCGTCGAGGACACGTACGACGTGGACATCCACGACCGGGTGCGGGTGCGGTTGGAGGTGGCGCGGCTCGCCGACCGGTGTGTGCAGCGGCTGCGGGCGGCCGGGCACTCCGGGCGGACCATCGTCCTGAAGGTGCGGCGCTTCGACTTCTCGACGCTGACCCGCTCCGAGACGCTGCGGGGGCCGACGGACGATCCGGCCGTGGTGCGGGAGGCGGCGGCGCGGCTCCTGGAGTCCGTGGACACGACGGGCGGGGTGCGGCTGCTGGGCGTCGGGGTGAGCGGCCTCGCGGACTTCACGCAGGAGGACCTCTTTGCGCAGGCCCACGCGGTGCTGCAGACCGAGTCCCTGGCGCCCGGGGCCGAGGAGGAGGAAGCGGTGGCTGCCCCGGTGGCCGTCGTGGCTGAGGAAGGCGGGCCCGACGCGGCGTCCGGGTCGGGCGAGGCGGCTGGGGAGCCGGTGGCGCCCGCCGAGCGGCGGTGGCCCGCGGGGCACGACGTACGGCACGCGGTGTACGGGCCCGGATGGGTGCAGGGCAGTGGCCTGGGGAGGGTAACGGTGCGGTTCGAGACCCCGGATTCGGCGCCGGGGCGCGTGCGGACGTTCCGCACGGATGACCCGGAGCTGGAGCCTTCGGATCCGCTGCCGTTGGTGGTGGCGGACGCGGGGGCTTTGGCGGAGCGGCAGGCTTCGGCGGGGGAGCCGGTGGACCAGGGGGCCACAGAAGCGGCTTCGGCGGGTCGGGAGACCTCAGACGGGGAGGAAGGGACGCTGCCGCTGGCGGAAGGGGCCGGGTAGGCGCCCCTCGGTGCTGGGGTGCTGGGGTGCTGGGGTGCTGGGGTGCTGGGGCGGCGGTGCGGCGGTGCGGTGCGGCAGGTCCGGTGGCCCGGCGGGACGGCAGGTCCGGCGGGGCGGCGGGTCCGGTGGTGCGGCGGGTCAGGCGGTGGAGCGGGTCCGGCAGGTCCGGTGGTGCGGCGGGTCGGGCGGCGCGGCGGATACGGAGGTGCGGTGGTGCGGCGGTGCGGGCGGCAGGTCCGGCGGGTCTGGCGTATCCGGTGGCTCGGCGGATCGGGCGGTGCAGAGGCGCGGTGGGTCTGGCGGTGCGGCAGGTCGGGCGGTGGAGCGGGTCCGGCGGATCCGGTGGTGCGGCGGGTCTGGCGGTGCAGCGGGTCGGGCGGTGCAGCGGATCGGGCAGGCCCGGCGGGTGGGGCGGTGGGGTGGCGCGGCAGGTCCGGTGGTCCGGTGGTGGCGCGGTCGTCAGGTGCCCGGCCCGTCCACCCCGTTCGCCCGGTGAGCCCGGTGAGCCCGGTGAGCTCGGTCAGGCCGGTCCGGCCCCGGGGCCGAAGTCGTGGTCCGGTGCGGGCGGCGGCGTCACGTCCAGGCCGTAGTGGCGGTAGAGCTGGAGCTCCTGCTCGGGGGAGAGGTGGCGGCCCACGCCGAAGTCGGGGGCGTCCTTGATCAGGGAGCGCTCGAAGGGCACGCGCAGGGTGCCGTCCTGGACCAGCTCGCTGGGCTCCAGCGGGACGAACGCGTCACGGCTGAACAGACCGGTGCGTATGGCCGCCCACTCCGGGGCACCCGTGGCGTCGTCGAGATAGATCTCGTCGACCGTGCCGATCTTGGTTCCGTCGCGGTCGAACGCCTTGCGGCCGATCAGATTGCGGGGATCGATATCCGTCTGCACGTTCCCTCCAATTGGTCGCAAGTGATCCGGGCTCATCCGTTTTTCGGTCGTCATACCTACGAAAGAGCACATCGGGACGGGCGGCCACTCGAGGGATCGGCCACGGACCGCGCTGGTAGGCTGGCAAGCGGCTGTTGACCCCGTGCGGGAGAGCTCTTCGGTGGCAGCACCGGAGGCGCCGAAGGAGCAACTCCTCCCCGGAATCTCTCAGGCCCCTGTACCGCACGGACGAGGCCACTCTGGAAAGCAGGGCGGGCGTCGGGCGGGCACGTTCGGAACCCTTCCTCACCGACGGTGAAAGCAGAGCCGCTCCGGCGGTCCTGTGAAGCTCTCAGGTTGAGATGACAGAGGGGGAGGCCGTCCGGGTACCCGCGCCGTGGTGCCCCTCGCAGGTCGTGTCAGACCAGGAGGCCTCCGCAATGACAGCCACCCCTCGCACTCCGCTCACGCAGCTCGAGCAGGGAATCCCCTTCGAGCAGCGGCACATCGGGCCCGACGCGGAAGCCCGCGCCAAGATGCTCGCCCAGGTCGGCTACGGCTCCCTGGACCAGCTCACGGCCGCCGCCGTGCCGGATGTGATCAAGAACGCCGAGGCCCTCGAACTGCCCGGTGCGCGCACCGAGGCCGAGGTCCTGGCCGAGCTGCGCTCCCTCGCGGACCGCAACCAGGTCCTCGACTCGATGATCGGGCTCGGCTACTACGGCACGTTCACGCCGCCCGTGATCCTGCGGAACGTGATGGAGAACCCCTCCTGGTACACCGCGTACACCCCGTACCAGCCGGAGATCTCGCAGGGCCGCCTCGAGGCGCTCCTCAACTTCCAGACCGTCGTCGCCGAGCTGACGGGGCTGCCCACCTCCGGCGCCTCGTTGCTCGACGAGGGCACCGCGGCGGCCGAGGCCATGGCCCTCTCCCGGCGCGTCGGCAAGGTCAAGAACGGCGTGTTCGTCGTCGACGCCGACGCGCTGCCGCAGACCATCGCCGTGATCCAGACCCGGGCCGAGCCCACCGGCGTCGAGGTCGTCGTCACGGACCTCAGCGACGGCATCCCCGCCGACCTCGCCGAGCGCGAGATCAACGGCGTACTGATCCAGTACCCCGGTGCCTCCGGTGCCGTGCGCGACATCAAGCCCGTCATCGAGCAGGCCCACGGCCTCGGCGCGATCGTCACCGTCGCCGCCGACCTGCTCGCGCTCACGCTGCTCACCTCGCCCGGCGAGCTCGGCGCCGACATCGCGGTCGGCACCACCCAGCGCTTCGGTGTGCCGATGGGCTTCGGCGGTCCGCACGCGGGCTACATGGCGGTGCACGAGAAGTTCGCCCGCAACCTGCCCGGACGCCTGGTCGGCGTGTCCGTCGACGCCGACGGCAACAAGGCCTACCGCCTCGCCCTGCAGACCCGCGAGCAGCATATCCGCCGCGAGAAGGCGACCAGCAACATCTGTACCGCCCAGGTGCTGCTCGCCGTCATGGCCGGGATGTACGCGGTCTACCACGGCCCCGAGGGCCTGAAGACGATCGCCCGGCGCACCCACCGCTACGCCACGCTGCTCGCCGAGGGCCTCAAGGCCGGCGGCGTCGAGATCGTGCACGGCGCGTACTTCGACACGCTGACCGCGCGGGTGCCCGGCAAGGCCGCCGACGTGGTCGCCGCCGCGCGCGAGGGCGGAGTCAACATCCACCAGGTCGACGCCGACCACGTGTCGTTCGCCTGCGACGAGACCACCACGCGCGCCCAGCTCGCCGCGCTGTGGACGGCGTTCGGCGTCGAGGCCGACGTCGAGGCCCTGGACGCGAGCGTCGCGGACACGCTGCCCGCCGGGCTGCTGCGCACCGACGAGTACCTGACCCACCCGGTCTTCCACCAGCACCGCTCCGAGACCGCGATGCTGCGCTATCTGCGTCGGCTCGCCGACCGCGACTACGCGCTCGACCGCGGCATGATCCCGCTGGGCTCCTGCACGATGAAGCTCAACGCGACCACGGAGATGGAGCCCGTCACCTGGCCGGAGTTCGGCCAGCTGCACCCCTTCGCGCCCGCCCAGCAGGCGCAGGGCTATCTGACCCTGATCCGCGAGCTGGAGGAACGTCTCGCCGAGGTCACCGGCTACGACAAGGTCTCCCTCCAGCCGAACGCGGGCTCCCAGGGCGAGCTGGCCGGTCTGCTCGCGGTGCGCGGCTACCACCGCGCGAACGGCGACGACCAGCGCACCGTCTGCCTCATCCCGTCCTCCGCGCACGGCACCAACGCCGCGAGCGCGGTCATGGCCGGGATGAAGGTCGTCGTGGTGAAGACCGCCGACGACGGCGAGATCGACGTCGAGGACCTGCGCGCCAAGATCGAGAAGCACCGCGCCGAGCTGGCCGTGCTGATGATCACGTACCCGTCCACGCACGGCGTGTTCGAGGAGCACGTCGCCGACATCTGCGCGGCCGTGCACGAGGCGGGCGGTCAGGTGTACGTCGACGGCGCCAACCTCAACGCCCTGGTGGGCCTCGCCAAGCCGGGCCACTTCGGCGGCGACGTCTCGCACCTGAACCTGCACAAGACCTTCTGCATCCCGCACGGCGGCGGCGGCCCCGGCGTCGGCCCGGTCGCGGTGCGCGAGCACCTCGCGCCGTACCTGCCGAACCACCCGCTGCAGCCCGCGGCCGGTCCCGAGACCGGTGTCGGCCCGATCTCCGCCGCGCCGTGGGGCTCGGCGGGCATCCTGCCGATCTCCTGGTCGTACGTCCGGCTCATGGGCGGCGAGGGCCTCAAGCGCGCCACGCAGGTGGCCGTGCTCTCGGCGAACTACATCGCCAAGCGCCTGGAGCCGCACTACCCGGTGCTCTACACCGGCCCCGGCGGGCTCGTCGCGCACGAGTGCATCATCGACCTGCGGCCGCTGAGCAAGGCCACGGGCGTGAGCGTGGACGACATCGCCAAGCGCCTCATCGACTACGGCTTCCACGCGCCGACCATGTCCTTCCCGGTCGCCGGCACGCTGATGATCGAGCCGACGGAGAGCGAGGACCTGGTCGAGATCGACCGGTTCTGCGAGGCGATGATCGCCATCCGCGGGGAGATCGAGAAGGTCGCGAGCGGCGAGTGGACCGCGGAGGACAACCCGCTGCGGAACGCGCCGCACACGGCGGCCGCCCTCGGCGGCGAGTGGGAGCACGGCTACAGCCGCGCCGAGGCCGTCTTCCCCGCCGGTGTGTCGACCGCGGACAAGTACTGGCCGCCGGTGCGCCGCATCGACCAGGCGTACGGCGACCGCAACCTGGTCTGCTCCTGCCCGCCGCTGGACGCGTACGAGGACTGAACCGCGGGCGGGCCGATCCCGACGGCTGAGGGGCCCGGGCGGCAGGCCGTGTGACCCGGGCACGAGTCAGGGCCGGTGCGGAGGACTTCGCGTCTTCCGGGCCGGCCCTGCGGTTCTTACTGGACTGTCTGCTGTTCTGGCGGACTATCGGTGGTGCTCCGCTTCCGTGCGGACGGCTCAGGCGGCCGTCATCACCTGATGGGTGCCCAGCGGCCGGTGCGGCGCGATGATCTCGCCGTTCGGCAGCAGCTCACCGGTGTCCTCGAAGAGCAGGACACCGTTGCACAGCAGGCTCCAGCCCTGCTCCGGGTGGTGCGCGATCAGGAGCGCGGCCTCCCGGTCGGCGGATTCGGCTGTCGGGCACGGCGGCTGGTGCTGGCACATGGAAGGGTTCTTTCGCTGCGAAGTGGTGGTTGTCGCGTCTGTGCTGCGGCTCGATGCGGTGGTCATGCCGCCCCCGTTCCCCCGTTGGTTTGGTCGGTCCCGTCCAGTGTTGCCCCACGGACGCGATTCCGCAGGGATTTTGCGGCAGTGCTCCCTACTGCCTTAAGGACGTATCACCCGCCCGGACGGTTCAGCCCAACTCCCCTGTCCCTTCGGGTGGTTCGGCGTGGCCGAAGTGGGCTAGTCCGGATGGGCAATCCAGACAGGGGCGTGCCCCGCGGCCCGAGGGGCGGCGGGGCACGCAAGCGGAATCGCGCCGGGCTCAGGCGGGCGAGCCGAGCAGCGGGGCCGGGGCCAGGCGGTGGGTGAGCACCGGGAGGAGGTCGGCGACGCGGTGCGGCCGGTGGGCGGCGATGCCCGGGGGCGCCGGGGCGAGCGGCACCAGGATGTCGGTGGGGGCGAGCGGTCCGCTCGCGGCGTCGGCCGCGCGGTCGGCGTGCAGCCACAGGGTGAGCATGTAGAGCTCCGGTACGGACAGCAGACGCGGTTGGTAGAGCTGCGGCATGGCCTCGGCGTGGCGCAGCGCGCGCTCGGCGGACGCGATGTACGGACCCTCGCAGAAGTGCGAGAACGCCCAGCCGTCGGGGGTGAGCATGGTCTCCGCCGCGGCCACAGCGCGCTCGCCGCAGCGGATCAGGAAGCGCCAGCCGGTGAGCTTGGTGGCCGCTCCGGTTCCCGGTGCGGGCCCCGTCGCCGCGTGGTCCAACTCGTGCACGGGCAGCGGGACATCCGGGCTCACGGGCCCTTGGGCGGTGCGCAGGGACGGCGTACGGGCCTCGCGGACGGCGGTGGGGGAGCTGAGGGCCGCGAGGACGCTGCGCAGTGCGGGCGCGGGAGCCGGGGGAACATGCAGCGGCATGGTGGGTCGCCTCTCTTATTCGACAGGCACAAGTGGAGCCGGGGGGCAGGTGCGGACGGCGCTGTCTGCTCGGGGCCAGAGGGGGCGGGGGCAGGGGCCCCGGGGGACGGGGGACCGCGAGCGCCAACTCTCTGCCTCAACCCGGGAGTTTATACGACACGTGTTCAGGAAGTGTTTCGGCTAGCCGTTCCTCATATGCCGGGCAAGTCGTCATTCGGTCGCACTTCTGGGGGATTTCTCCTGATTCCGGATCGCGTCCGGGCGTTTGACCTCGGGATTTCCCACGACTGCGGTCGGCTGATTCTCGTCGGTTTTTTCACCACAACTGGAGGAACAGAAAGCGACATCGCGTCCGCTGTCCACCCCTTGCTCGCCCCATGCCCGCCTCATGCCCCGTGAATGTGCCGCACGGCACATTCTGGAGCCTACCGGCCCATGGGCCCGCGCGGGGCGTTATGGATCACATCGTCGGGGCATCATCCCCCGTACACAGCGGCCGGGTCGTTGGCTGCCCATCCGGAGGAGGGACACTTCGATGGGGGAAAAGGTCGAGGCGGGATCGTACGACCTGTCCGATCGCCAGCTGTACCGGATCAAGCACCGGCAGTGCCTCGCCGCGCTCGGGCGGATGCTCGACGAGCGGCGCTTCGACCGGCCCAAGAACCTGCTGGGCCTGGAGATAGAGCTGAATCTCGCGGGGCCCGACGGCACTCCGAGAATGATGAATGCGGAAGTTCTCAGGCGCATCGCGAGCCGGGATTTCCAGACCGAACTCGGAATGTTCAATCTGGAAGTGAACATTGCCCCGCACCGGCTCGGCGGCCGTGTTCTCGACCAGCTCGCCGAGGAGTTGCGCACGGCGCTCGCCTACGCCCACCGGAAGGCGAACGAGGTGGACGCGGGCATCGTGATGATCGGCATTCTGCCGACCCTGAGCCGTGCGGACCTGGTGTCCGCGAACCTCTCCGAGGACGACCGCTACGCGCTGCTCAACGACCAGATGGTGGCGGCCCGCGGCGAGGACTTCGCCCTGGACATCGAGGGCGTGGAGCGGCTGCGGTGCTCGTCGGCGTCCATCGCGCCCGAGGCCGCGTGCACGTCGGTGCAGCTGCACCTCCAGGTCACGCCGGGCAAGTTCGCCGACGTGTGGAACGCGGCGCAGTCGATCGCGGCCGCCCAGGTCGCGGTGGGCGCCAACGCGCCGTTCCTGTTCGGGCGCGAGCTGTGGCGCGAGTCGCGGCCGCCGCTGTTCCTGCAGTCCACGGACACGCGGCCGCCCGAGCTCCAGGCGCAGGGCGTGCGGCCGCGCAGCTGGTTCGGGGAGCGCTGGGTCAGCAGCGCGTACGACCTCTTCGAGGAGAACGTGCGCTACTTCCCGGCGCTGATCCCGCTGTGCGACCACGAGGACCCGCAGCGCGTGCTCGACGACGGCGGGGTGCCGCAGCTGGGCGAACTGACGCTGCACAACGGCACGGTGTACCGCTGGAACCGCCCCGTGTACGGCATCGCCGACGGGGTGCCGCACCTGCGCGTGGAGAACCGGGTGCTGCCCGCGGGCCCCACCGTCACGGACGTCATCGCCAACGCCGCCTTCTACTACGGGGTGGTGCGCGCGCTCGCCGAGGAGGCGCGGCCCGTGTGGAGCAGGCTGCCCTTCGAGACGGCGGCCCGGAACTTCGACACCGCGTGCCGCCACGGCATCGAGGCGTCCCTGGAGTGGCCGCGGCGCGGGCGGTACGGCGGCCTCGCGCGGGTGGCGGCCGTCGATCTCGTACGCGACGAACTGCTGCCGCTGGCCGGGGCCGGGCTCGACGCGTGGGGTGTGGAGCCCGCCGACCGCGATCTGTACCTGGGTGTGATCGAGGAGCGGTGCAGGCGGCGGGTCAACGGCGCGTCCTGGCAGGCGGCGACGTACCACCGGGCCCTGGAGCGCGGCCTGGAGCGCGACGCGGCCCTCGCGGCCACCACGCGCCGGTACTGCGAGCTGATGCACGCGGGGGAGCCGGTGCACACCTGGCCCGTGGGCCTTCCGGAGCCGGCGCTGCCGGTGCGGTGACGCGCCGCGGCGCGGCCGGGGCCTCGGTGGACGAGGGGCCCCGCGCCCCTGCCGTGGCGTGCGTGATCTCGTGAGCGCGGGTCGGCCGACCGCCCCCGGCGGTCATCGGGCAAGCTTGACGACCCAGGCGCGGCCCCGTGCCGATCGGTGCGACGGGGCGGTGCGGTGAGCGACGAGGCGGGATCACGCAGTGGAGGCAGAAGTGCGAGCGGAGCCGGGGCCGACGGCTGGTGTCCTTCCTGAGGCGAAGCCCTCGCGGCGGTCCTTGCGCGACGAGACGCTGCTCGTCCTCGCCCTGTCGCTCGGCGCGAGCGGGGTGTCCGCGCTCATCAGTTTCATCGGCTCGGTCACCAAGCCGGGCGGGCTCAAGGACCAGGCGGCGACCCTCAACTCCTCGGCGGCTCCAGGGCGGCCCTGGCTGGACCTGGCGTGGCAGCTGTTCGGCATCACCACCGCCCTGGTGCCGGTCGCCCTCGTGGCCCACTTCCTGCTGCGGGAGGGCTCGGGGCTGCGGGCGCTCGGCTTCGACCGGACGCGGCCGTGGCCGGACCTCGGCCGGGGAACCGCGGTCGCGGCGGTGATCGGCTCCACGGGCATCGCCTTCTATCTGGCGGCCCGTGGCCTCGGCTTCAATCTGACGGTGGTGCCGGAGGACCTGCCGGACGTGTGGTGGAAGTACCCGGTGCTCGTCCTGTCGGCGCTGCAGAACTCGATCCTCGAGGAAATGATCGTCGTCGGGTATCTGCTGCGCAGGCTCGACCAGTTGGGGTGGTCGCCGATGGCCGCGCTCGGGGCGAGCTCGGTGCTTCGCGGCTCGTACCACCTGTACCAGGGCATCGGCGGGTTCGTCGGCAACATGGCGATGGGTGTGGTCTTCGTCCTGCTCTACCGCAGGTGGGGCCGGGTCGGGCCGCTGGTCGTGGCGCACTCGCTCCTGGACATCGGGGCGTTCGTCGGCTACGCGCTGCTCGCCGGGAAGGTGGGGTGGCTGCCCACCGCGTGACGTGCCGGGGCGGTGGCGGACCGCCGCCCCGGGCCGTGCCGAGCGCCCGCCGCGTGATCCGACGCGGCGGGCGCTCGCGCGTCAGGCGAGGAGGTCGCCCTCGATGACGGTGACCGCGCGGCCGGTCAGCAGGGTGCGGTCGCCGCGCAGCTCGGTGCGCACCAGGCCGGAGCGGGGCGAGGCCTGCAGGCCCGTCAGGTCGGTGCGGCCGAGGCGCGCGGACCAGAAGGGCGCGAGGGCGGTGTGCGCGCTGCCCGTGACCGGGTCCTCGTCGATGCCCACGCGCGGGAAGAAGCCGCGCGAGACGAAGTCGTAGCCGCGGGCGGGATCTTCGGCGCGCGCGGTCGCGATGATGCCCCGCTCGGAGTGGCGGGCCAGGGCCCGGTGGTCGGGGGTGAGGGCGCGGACCGTCTTCTCGTCGGCCAGTTCGACCAGCAGGTCGCCGGTGTGCGGCCCGGTGTCGTACACCGAGAGCGGCTCGGCGCCGAGCGCTTCGGCGATGCCGTCCGGGGCGGCGGTCGCGGTGAGCGGGGCGGTCGGGAAGTCCAGCGTGAGCGTGCCGTCCGCGTGGCTGGTGGAGACGAGCACCCCGGCCCGGGTGGCGAACCGCACCGTGCCCTCGGCCGTGCCCGTGGTGTGCAGGACGTGGGCGAGGGCCAGGGTGGCGTGGCCGCACAGGTCGACCTCGGTGGCGGGCGTGAACCAGCGCAGCGCCCAGTCGGCGTCGCCGCCCGGCGCCAGCGGGTGTGCGAAGGCGGTCTCGGCGTGGTTGACCTCGGTGGCCACCTGCTGGAGCCAGGCGTCGTCCGGGAACGAGTCGAGCAGCAGGACGCCCGCGGGATTGCCGGTGAAGGGGCGCTCGGCGAAGGCGTCGACGATGCGGATGCGCTTCCGTGGGGATGTCGTCATGGGGCGACGGTAGGGGGCCAGTGAGGGCCTTTGGTAAGGCCAATTCGCTGGAACTGGCTCTTCTCGGTGGTTCGGGGTGGGTTTTTGGTCATGGATGCGGGCCGGTTCGGTGGGTGCGTGGCAGCAGGGGATTGCCAGCCGAACAGTTCCGATATATCGTTGAAGCATCGCGACTGATCAACGATGTCACTGATGGGTGGCGCGGCTGATCGGCGATGTTGCTGCTCCGTGGATGAGCGGCGACGTGAGGGAGCAACGAAAGGAATGATCGACATGCGTTCCCATGGTTATGAGCACGAGCACCAGCGCGGTCGCGGACGCGGCCCCTTCGGCCCCGGCCCCGAGGGGCGCGGCGGCTTCGAAGGGCGGCGCGGAGCCTTCGGCCCCTTCGGGCCCGGTTTCGGGGGCCCCGGCCCCTGGGGCGGACGCGGCGGGCGGGGCGGTCCCCGCGGCCGCGCCCGGCGCGGCGACGTACGCGCTTCCATCCTGGCCCTCCTGAAGGACCGGCCGATGCACGGCTACGAGATGATCCAGGAGATCGCCGAGCGCAGCGGCGGGGCGTGGAAGCCCAGCCCCGGCTCCGTCTATCCGACCCTCCAGCTCCTGGAGGACGAGGGCCTGATCGTCAGTGAGACCGAGGGCGGCAAGAAGCTCTTCTCGCTCACCGAGTCCGGCCGTGCCGCGGCCGACGAGGGCACGGACGCGCCCTGGGAAGAGGCCGGGCGCGGGGTCGACTGGGAGGCCCTGACCGAGATCCGGCAGGCCGGATTCGGCCTGATGGAGGCGTTCGGCCAGGTCTGGAAGACCGGCTCCAAGGAGCAGCGCGAGAAGGCCCTGACCGTCATCAACGACGCCCGCAAGAAGCTGTATCTGATCCTCGCCGATGAGGACTGAGGCAGCGAGGACCGCGCCCCTGGCGCGGCCGTCGAGGCGCCCCGCACGATCCGTGCGGGGCGCCTTCCTCGTCTGTCCCGGCCTCCTCGTCCGCGCCGCTTGCCGCGCGCGGGTGCCGCCGTGGGCCGCCCGCCGATGGTGTCGTGAGCGGCGCGGGCCTCTTGCTCACGTCACCAGGTCGCCCAGCTTCCGCAGCGACTCGTTGAGCGCCGCCGTCACCGAGTCCCTGAGCTTGCCCGCCATCATCGAGACCGCCGCGCCGCTGAACTCCCCGTTGGCGCGCACCGTCGTCGCCCCGCCGTCCGGCTCCACCGTGTAGCGGGTGCCGACGGTGACGCCCATGGGGCCCTTGCCCTTGATCGCGAACGTACGGCCGGGCTCCAGGTCCACGACCGTCCAGGCGACCTCGGCGGGGAAGCCCATCAGCTTCATGTTCTCCGTGAACGTTCCGCCCACTTCCAGCGAGGCGGGCGGGCCCTGGGGAAAGCCAGTGTGCGTCGCGTTCCACTTCCCGTACTGGGACAGGTCGGTGAGCTGCGCCCAGACCTTCTCCGCTGGTGCCTCGATCCGTGCCTCCGCGCTGACTTCGGGCACTGCGACCACCCCTTCTCGACGGGCGCTGCGGCGGGCGCAGCGACGGTGTCGCGGAAAGTAGCCCCCGGGTCCACAACATTCAAGACGGCCGAACCGGCCGTCCGTGGCGGGCGGATAGGCTGGTCGCTCCAGCTCCCCGCCCTGTCGGAAGGCCCCCGCATGCCCACACCCACCCGTCCCCCGGCTTCCGCCGCCGTCGTGGCGCGGCTGCGCGCGGCGGGCTGTGTGTTCGCCGAGGAGGAGGCGGAGCTGCTCGCGGCCGCCGCCGCGAGCCCCGCGGAACTCGACGCCATGGTCGCGCGGCGGGCGAGCGGCCTGCCGCTGGAACACGTCGTGGGCTGGGCCGAGTTCGCGGGCCTGCGCATCGCCGTCGACGCCGGGGTCTTCGTGCCGCGCCGACGCACCGAGGCCCTCGTCCGCGAGGCGGCCGCGCTCGCCGCGCCCGGTGCCGTCGTCGTCGACCTGTGCTGCGGGTCCGGCGCCCTGGGAGTCGCGGTCGCGGCCGCGCTCGGCCGGGCCGAACTGCACGCCGCCGACATCGACCCGGCGGCCGTGGCCTGCGCGCGCCGCAACGTGAGCGGCGCCGGAGGCCGCGTGTACGAGGGCGATCTGTACGCGGCGCTGCCCGCCGGGCTCCGCGGCCGCACCGACGTCCTGCTGGCCAACGTCCCCTATGTGCCGTCCGACGAGGTCGCCCTGCTGCCCGCCGAGGCCCGCGAGCACGAGGCGCGCGTCGCGCTCGACGGCGGCGCCGACGGCCTCGACGTGCTGCGGCGGGTGACGGCGGACGCGGCGCGCTGGCTGGCGCCGGGCGGGTCCCTGCTGTTCGAGACGAGCGAGCGGCAGGTGGCCTCGGCGGTCGAGGCCGTCACGGACGCGGGCCTCGTACCGCGCGTCGTCACGGACGAGGAGCTGTACGCCACGGTGGTGACCGGCAGGCGCCCCGCGTAGGCGCCCGTGCGCGGTCGCTCCGGTGCGGCCGAAGGCGCCGGTCGCCCCCTCGGCCCGGGTCAGCCGAAGCGCTGTATCTCGGCCGCGTCGAAGAGGTCGGAGGCCCGGGGGAAGGGGCCCTCGTCGTGGCAGTGCCAGGCGTCCCAGAACAGATCGGCGGGCAGGGCGTCCTCCGGCGCGTACACGCGGTACACGTACAGTCGGCCGTCGATCGCCGACAGGGTGACCAGCCAGCACCTGCTCTCCATGTCACAGACAGACGAGCGCCGGAGCGAACTGGTTGCGCACCCGGCGCGGAGCACATGGGCGCACGCCCCACCAGCGAAAACAGCGGAAAGTCATCCGTAAGGAGGACAACCCGCCCGGCAGTGCCCAACTTGTGCGGGACGCGGAAATGCTCCCCGCCGCCGATGCCGGAAGCGCCGGGGGCTGATGGGGTGGGAGGTGTGCAAAGCCGTACCCCCCAGGGCGCCGAACCCGGCCCGACCCGAACCGACGTCGATCCCCGTCTGAGCGCGGAGCTGGCCTCGGTGGTGTCCGGCGCGCGCAGGCGGGCCGTACGGGACGGGGACCGCCAGGTCGACACGGCCCATCTGCTGCACTCGCTCCTGGAGTACGAGCCCCAGGTACGGGCGGTCTTCGACGGCGGCCCGCAGGTCGCGCGGCTGCTCGGCTATCTCGTCCAGCGCAGCATCGGCTACGGCCTCCAGTGGCAGGGCACCGTCGAGGACTCCGGGGCCGTGCCGGTCGTGCCGTCCGCCAAGGAAACGGTTCTCTCGCCCGCCGCGGCCGGAGCCATGGAGGCGGCGCACGAGCGTGCCCTGCTGCGCGGCGAGCCGCGGGCTCAGGGCGTCGACGTGCTCGCCGCGCTCGCCGCCGACCGGGAGTGCCGGGCCGTCGAGGTGCTGCGGCGCGCGGGCGTCGACGCCGAGGCTCTGCTCGCCCGCCTTGAGAGCGACGGCGACGCGGAGCCCGAGCCCGTCGTGTGACGGCCCGCGCGCCCCGTGCAGGGGCGTCCGCCGATTGAGACAGTGGTCATCGGGCGTGACGGTCATGACCTTGGCTGTCATCATGTGCCGGTGCGGGGGACTCAGGAGAAGCTTCGGGGCGCGGCGGCGGACGGCGGCAGAGGGCTCGGCCTCGGCCTCGCCCTGGTGTCGGCGGTCGCCTTCGGCGGCTCGGGAGTGGCGGCGAAACCGCTGATCGAGGCGGGGCTCGACGCACTGCACGTGGTGTGGCTGCGGGTCGCGGGCGCCGCGCTCGTGATGCTGCCCCTGGCCTGGCGGCACCGGGCGCTCGTGCGCCGCAGGCCCGTGCTGCTCGCCGGGTTCGGACTGCTCGCCGTCGCCGGTGTGCAGGCCTGCTACTTCGCCTCGATCTCGCGCATCCCGGTCGGTGTGGCCCTGCTCGTGGAGTACCTCGCGCCCGCGCTCGTCCTCGGCTGGGTGCGGTTCGTGCAGCGCAGGCCCGTGACGCGGGCGGCGGCGCTCGGCGTGGTGCTCGCCGTCGGCGGGCTCGCCTGCGTCGTCGAGATCTGGGCGGGGCTGGGCTTCGACGCGCTCGGACTGCTGCTCGCGCTCGCCGCCGCCTGCTGCCAGGTCGGCTACTTCGTCCTCTCCGACCAGGGCGGCGACGCGGGCGACGACGCCCCGGACCCGCTCGGCGTCATCGCGTACGGCCTGCTCGTCGGCGCGGTGGTGCTCACGGTGGTCGCGCGCCCCTGGGGCATGGACTGGGGCGTGCTCGCCCGCGCCGTCGACATGGACGGCGCGCGGGTGCCCGCCTGGGTGCTCATCGGCTGGATCGTGCTGCTCGCCACGGTCGTCGCGTACGTCACCGGAGTCCTCTCGGTGCGCCGCCTCTCGCCGCCGGTCGCGGGGGTCGTGGCCTGTCTCGAAGCGGTCGTCGCCACCGTGCTCGCCTGGGTCCTGCTGGGGGAGCGGCTCTCGGCGCCGCAGCTCGCCGGGGGCGCCCTCGTCCTCGTGGGCGCGTTCATCGCCCAGTCGTCGGCGCCGCGGAAGCCGTCGTCCGGCGCGGCCGCGGGCGCCGTCCCGCGATCCGAACAGCAGTTGTCCCCGAACGGGACCGGCGCATAGGGTGCCGATCATGCACGCACGAGCACTCGTTCTTCCGCCTCCGGCCGCCTGAGCGCGGGCCCCTCGCGGATCACGCCCGGCCGTCGGCCGGGCCGAACGGTGCTGCCCGCAGACGACAGTCCCTGACCTGCGTCCTCGCGGCCCGTGCGGGCGCCGCCCTCTTCTGTCTTCCGGGCGGCCCCTGTCGAGCCGGTGCCTACGGGCACTCCTCGTCGCCACGACCGGCCGTGACGCGGTCTCCCTCCTGAACTGCTGCGGAGATTCCACGTGTCGAGCGTGTCCAGCACGTCCCCCGCGTCCACGGACGCGACCCCCGTCGCCCCCAACGCCCTGCCCCGGCTTTCCGTGGGGCGCGGCCTCGTCTATCTGAGCATCGCCGGAGCCGCCTGGGGCACCGCCGGTGCCGCCGCCTCGCTGGTCTTCTCGGCCGGTGCCATGGGGCCCGTCACCCTGTCCTTCTGGCGCTGCGCCGGAGGGTTCCTGCTGCTGCTCGCCGCGCGTCTGGTGCGGCCGCGCGGCGGCGCGCGCGAGGCCGTGCGGACGCCGCTGAGCCGCAGGGCCCTGCGCGTCACCGCGATCGGCCTGGCCCTGACCGTGTTCCAGACCGCGTACTTCGCCGCCGTGGAGGCCACCGGGCTCGCGGTCGGCACGGTCGTCACGCTCGGGGCCGGGCCCGTGTTCATCGCGCTCGGCGCCCGCCTGACCATGGGGGAGCGCCTCGGCACCGGCGGCCTGTGCGCGGTGGGCGGGGCGCTCGCCGGGCTCGGCGTCCTGTTCGTGGGCGGCGGCGAGTCGGCCGTGCGCCCCTGGGGCGTCGTCTTCGCCCTGGCGTCCGCCGCCGGGTACGCCGTCATGACGCTCCTGACCCGGTGGTGGGGGCGGACCGGCGAGAGCGACGCGTCCAGCACCACGGTGTGGTCGTTCGCGGTGGTGTCGCTGACCTTGCTGCCGTTCGCCGTGGCCGAGGGGCTGTGGCCGCACGCCGCCGACGCCACCCGCGTGCTCGGCTGTCTGCTGTACATCGCCGCCGTGCCGACGGCCCTCGCGTACGCGCTGTACTTCGCCGGGGCGGCCGTCGTCCGTTCCGCCACCGTCTCCGTGATCATGCTCCTGGAGCCGGTGAGCGCGGCGGTCATCGCCGTCGTCCTGCTCGGTGAGGAGCTGAACGCCGCCACTGTCGCGGGCACCCTCCTGATGCTCGCGGCCGTCACGGGCCTCGCCGCCGCGGAGGCGCGCGCCGCGGCCCGCGCGCGCCGCGCGGAGGCGACGGCCTAGGGCCCGTCCGGCGGGCGGGGCGCACCGTCCCGCCCGCCGCGCGGGTCAGGGCTCGATCAGATAGTCCGGGACCTCGATGCCGGGCGCCAGGTCGGCGGCGGCGATGATCGGGTCGTAGCCCTTGCGCAGCGGCACGACGCCCGCCCAGTACGGCAGGTCCATGTCCTCGGGGTCGTCGTTCGGACCGCCGGTGCGCACCTTCGCGGACACCTCGTCGAGGTCGAGGCGGAGCACGGCGGTCGCGGCCAGCTCCTTGGCGTTCGCGGGCCGTGAGTCGGCGGCGCGCCCCGGGACCACGTGGTCGACGAGTGCGTCGAGCGCGGTCCGCTTCTCCTCCGGGTCCGTGACCTGGCGCGCGATGCCGTGCACCACCACGGAGCGGTAGTTGATCGAGTGGTGGAAGGCCGAGCGGGCCAGCACGAGTCCGTCCACGTGCGTCACCGTCAGACACACCGGAAGGCCCGGGTCCGCCTGCTCGTCCGGCTGCGCCGCACCGGCCATCCGCAGCGGGCGCGACCCCGTCGAACCGTGCACGTAGAGCCGCTCGCCGACCCGTCCGTACAGCGTCGGCAGGACGACCGGGGCGCCGTCGCGGACGAAGCCGAGGTGGCACACGTACGTCTCGTCGAGTATCGCGTGCACCGACGCGCGGTCGTACGCCGCGCGCTCGCGGGCCCGCGTGGGCACCGTGCGGTCGGTCGCCGCATAGGGGGTGCTGTCCGGTGCGGCCGGGTGCGTCGTCGTCTCCATGGCTTCTCCCTCGGGTGCGCGTCGTGCTCGGCGTCCGCGTGCCGTGCGTGTCGCCGCGTTGCCTCATCTATTGCACTAGTGCATACTGTGCTTTGTGCTAGGAGAGTATCCGATCGCCGGGCGGGGCGCAGCCGAGATCGCCGCCAGTGTCGAGCGCGCCGTGGGGCGCGGTGACCTCGAGCCGGGGCAATCGCTGCCCCCGATGCGGGAGTTGGCGCGCCAGCTGGGGGTGAATCCCAATACGGTGGCGGCGGCCTACCGCACGCTGCGCGAGCGCGGCGTCATCGAGACCGCCGGGCGGCGCGGCAGCCGGGTGCGCAGCAAGCCCGCGACCACCGCGCGCGAGTACAGCCGCCTCGTCGTGCCGCCCGGGGTGCGGGACGTCGCCAGCGGCAATCCGGACACCGCGCTCCTGCCGCCGCTCGCCGAGGCCTTCGCGACGGCGGCGGCGCACGCGGACCACCACCCTGACCTGTACGGGGAGTCAGCCGTCGCCCCCGAGTTCGGCCGCTGCGCGCGCGGGACGCTCGACCGGGACGGCGTGCCCCAGGGGCCGTTGGCCGTCACCTCCGGAGCCCTCGACGCGATCGAGCGGGTGCTCGTCGCCCGGCTGAAGGTCGGCGACGCGGTGGCCGTGGAGGACCCCGGGTGGGGCAGCGTCCTCGACCTCGTGCCCGCGCTCGGCCTGCGCCCGGTGCCGGTCGGCGTCGACGACCAGGGGCCGTTGCCCGACGACGTCGAGCGGGCGCTGCGGGCGGGGGCCCGCGCGCTCGTCGTCACCGCGCGCGCCCAGAACCCGACCGGCGCGGCCGTCGGTGCCGCACGCGCGCGTGCCCTGCGCGAGGTCCTCGCCGCGCACAAGGAGACGCTGGTCATCGAGGACGACCACGGCCACGGCATCGTCGACCTGCCGCTGCACACGCTGACCGGTGTGACCCACGCCTGGGCGTTCGTCCGCTCCACGGCCAAGGCGTACGGACCCGATCTGCGGCTGGCCGTGCTCGCCGGTGACGTCGAGACGGTCGACCGGGTGCAGGGTCGGCTGCGGCTCGGGCCCGGCTGGGTCAGCAAGGTGCTCCAGCGGGCCGTGGTCCACCTCTGGGAGGGCGGCGCCGTGGACGCTCGGGAGGTGGCGGCGGCGTACGGACGCAGGCGCGACGCGCTGATCGCGGCCCTCGCGGAGCGCGGCGTCACGGCGTACGGACGCAGCGGCATGAACGTGTGGGTGCCGGTCCCCGACGAGACGGGGGTGGTGGCCCGCATGCTGCACGCGGGGTGGGCCGTCGCCCCGGGAGCGCGCTTTCGCCTGAGCGCGGCCCCAGGGGTGCGGATCACCGTCTCCGCGCTCGGCGGGGACGACATCGAGGCCGTGGCCGAGGCCCTGACGGCGGCCGTGGGGCCGGTGGCGGAGCGCCGCTACGGCTGACGGCGGCGCCTGCCGCACGGCGGTGCCGCTTGCCCTTTTCGAGGGGCGGTCACCCCTGTCCGCGCGGCTTGGACTGGGTGAGTGCGGCTCCTGCCAGGACGATGACGGCGCCTATCGGGGTCGTCCAGGACAGGGACTCGCCGAGCACGGCGACGCCCGCCGCCGTCGCGATCACCGGAGTGAAGTACGTGACCATCTGGGCCGTCGTCGGGCCGACCTCGGCGACGATGTCGTACTGCACCAGGAAGGCAAGGCCCGTGCCGACCGCGCCGAGGACCACGACCGCGAGCAGCGGCACCACGGGGAAGTGCCGGGGCAGTGACGTGAACAGCGGGGTCACGACGGCCAGTTCGACCGTGGCGACGAGGAGCTGGGCGCCGGTGAGGGCGAGGTTCGAGTGGCCGGAGCCCGCCAGGGTGCGGCGGACGTAGATCCAGCCGATCGGGTAGCACAGGGAGGCCAGCAGGGCCATGCCCGTGCCCCGGGCGTCCAGGCCGCTGAAGCCCTGCCAGGCGCCGAGCACCGTGAGCACGCCGAGGAAGCCGAGGCCGAGGCCCGCGACCCGGCGGCGCGTGGGGCGGTCCTCGGAGAGCGCGACGAGGGACAGGGCCATGCCCCACAGCGGCGACGTCGCGTTGCAGATCCCCGCGAGCGTCGAGGGGATCGTCAGCTCCGAGTACGCGAACAGGGAGAACGGCGCCGCGTTGAGCAGGAGCGCCGCCACCGTCAGATGCGCCCAGGTGCGCGGGGCGCGGGGGAGCCGCTCGCGCTTCACGACCAGGAAGACCGCGACCACCAGCGTGCCGAACAGCAGCCGCCCGAAGGTGACCTGGAACGGCGCGTACCCCTCCGTGCCGACCTTGATGAACAGGAAGCTGAAGCCCCAGACCAGGGAGAGGAACGCGAAGCGCAGCCGCCAGTCCAGCTTGCGTCGGCCGTCCGCGCGCGGGGAGGCGGGTGCGGGGGCGGGCGCCGGTGGGGGCGCGGAGGTCGGGGCCGGGGCGGCGGAGGTGCTCATGGTCGTCACGATGGATCAGCGGACGGCTTAGCACAAGTGAGTTTTTGTCACCGGTATCGCGTAGCATCTCTTATATGTCGACCCTGGAGCGGCCATGTTGAATCTGGAGCGCCTGCGGACCCTCGACGCGCTCGCGCGGCACGGATCGGTGAGCGGTGCCGCCGCCGGGCTGCACGTCACGACGTCCGCCGTCTCGCAGCAGATGACCAAGCTGGAGCGCGAGGTGGGCCAGCAGCTGCTGGCGAAGAACGGCAGAGGCGTGCGCCTCACGGACGCCGGGCGGTTGCTCGCCGACCACGCCGCGCGCATCCTGTCCCAGGTGGAGCTGGCCCAGTCCGATCTGGAGCGGCAGCGCGGCAAGGCGGTCGGTGAGCTGGGGATCGCCGCGTTCCCGACGGCGATGCGCGGGCTGCTGCCCACCACGCTCGCCTCGCTGCGGGCCCACCACCCGGGCCTGCGCGTGACGGCCGAGGAGCTGGAGCCCCAGGCGGGCGTCCAGAAGGTGGTGCGCGGCGACCTGGACGTGGCGGTGGTCCTCGACTGGTACAACAAGCCGCTGCCGCTGCCCGAAGGCCTGCTCAAGGCCCCGCTTCTCGACGACCCCGCCGATGTGGCGATGCCCGTGGCGCACCCGCTGGCCGACCGCCCGGAGGTCGACCTGGAGGACTTCGCCGAGGACGAGTGGATCACGTGGACGGAGGGCGAGTTCTGCCACGAGTGGCTGATGTTCACCCTGCGCGGCCAGGGCTTCGAGCCGCGCATCGCCCACCGCGCCGAGGAGCACCACACCCAGCTCGCCCTGGTCGCCGCCGGGCTCGGCGTGTGCGTGGTGCCGCGCCTCGGCCGCGACCCGATGCCCGCGGGCGTGCGGACCGTGCCGGTCCGTCACCGGGTGCGGCGGCATGTGTACGTGGTGTGGCGCGCGGACGCCGACCGCCGCCCGTCGATTCGCGCGGCGGTGGAGGCGCTGCGGGTGGCGGGCGCGGGGCTCGGCTGAGGGCGGCGGCCCGGCCGCGGCGGGTGGCGGTGCGGCCCTCCCGCGGTCCATCAGGCCGTGGCCCCGGCCCGCCCGGCCCCGGCCCGCCCGGCCGTGGCGTCGGGGCGGGCTACCGCACGGGCGGCGCCAGCTTCCGGAAGTCCCAGGACGTCACCGCGTCCGGAGTGAGCCGCAGCCACGCGTGCCGCCCGTCGTGCACCATCGCGTCGAGGCCGAAGTTCTTGCGGGCGAACAGCGCCTCCACCGCGTCGAGTTCGGGGCAGGGCTCGCCGGTGCGCGGTGTCTCCCCGACGCGCTCGACGGTGCCGGTCAGCTCGGCGCCGCGCAGCTCGCCGTACGCCTCGCCCGCGTCGACGACGACGGCGATCCGCGGGTCGCGCGCGAGATCGGCCCAGCGCCTGCTGCGCGTGAGCGAGTACAGCCACAGGGACGTGCCGTCCCACACGAACCACAGCGGGCTCGCGTGCGGGGAGCCGTCGGCGGACACCGTCGCGACGCGGCAGGTCCGCTCCGCGGCCAGGAAGGCGTCCAGCTCGCCCGGCGTCATCATGATCCTGCGGCCGCGGCGCTGTGTGAGGGCCATGCGTCATCTCCTCGTCGGGGGCCGTGCGTGCGGTGGTCCACGGCCGCGCGGCCGTGGCCGTTCGGCGTCGTGCCCGCGCGGGGTGCGTGCCCGCGAGGTCGCGTGCCCGTGCGACGCCGTGCCCGCGCTGCGGCGGCCGTAGCTGACAATGCGTCAGATGAGCATGCGGTGTCTTCCGCCGGGGCGCAATGCCGGTTAGCCTCCCGCGCACCGCGGCCGCCGGACGGCCACGGCCCGCGACCGCGCGGGCCGGGCCCCGCGCGACGGGCTCAGCCGAGGGGGACCATGCCCACGTACGAACAGCTCAGCCGCCTGCTCGACCCCGCGATCACCGCCCTGCTCACGGTCGAGTGCCAGCAGGGCGTCGTCGGGCCGCAGAGCGCGCTGCCCGAACTCGCCGAGGCGGCCCGCGCGTCGGGGGCCCTCATGAATGTGGCGCGCCTGGTGGCCGCCGCGCACGTCGGCGGTGTCCAGGTCCTGCACGCCGTCGCCGAACGGCGGCCCGACGGGCGCGGGGCCAGCGGCAACGCGCGGCTCTTCAAAGCCGCGGCGAAGCTGCCCGTGCAGCAGCTGTCCGGCACCACGGCCGTCAGGGTCGCGCCGCCGATCGAGGTCGCCGAGGAGGACTTCGTCGTCCGCCGTCTGCACGGCCTCTCGCCGCTCGCGGGCACCGACGTCGACGCCCTGCTGCGCAACGTCGGCTGCCGCACCCTCCTGGTGACCGGGGTCTCGGCCAACGTGGCGATCCCCAACGCCGTCTTCGACGCCGTGAACCTCGGCTACACCGCCGTCGTGCCCGCGGACGCCATCGCGGGAGTACCGTCCGACTACACCCCCGCGATGGTCCGCAACACCCTCGCCCTCGTCGCCACCGTGACCTCCACCGAGGACGTCCTCGCCGTGTGGCGGCGGCCGCGGCGGCTACGGCCCGCGTAGCGGCTCAGGCCAGTCGGATCGCGTCCCCCTCCACGCGGATCTCGGCCGGGGGCAGCGGGCTCGTCGCCGGGCTCTGCCGCACGCCGCCGTCGGCGATGTCGAACTTGCTGCCGTGGCAGGGGCAGTTGATGGTGCCGCCCTCGACGCTGGTGACCGGGCACTGCTTGTGGGTACAGCGGTTCGAGAACGCCTTGAAGTGGCCCTTCGTCGGCTGCGTGACCACCACGCCCTCGTCCTTGAAGATCTTCCCGCCGCCCACGGGGATGTCGGCCGTCCTGGCGAGCACGGCGGCGGCCGCGCCGCCCCCCTCCTCCTTCTCCTTCTTCTCGCCCGCCGGTTCCGGCGCCCCCTTGTCGTCGCCCCCGCTGTCGCTGCCGGAGCCGCAGCCGATGAGCGCGATGGCCAGGCTCCCGGCGCCTGCGGCGGTGACGACGGTGCGGCGGGTGAAGTGGTGGCCCGTGGGCAGGGGAGAGGTGTCCCTTGAAGCAGTCATGTGGGGGGATACGGATGCCCGGGGCGGGTTGTTCAAGGTTCAGCCGACCCTCGCGGGGCGCCCCTGGGGGCTCCGCCCCCAGACCCCCGCTCCTCAAACGCCGGAGGGGCTGATATCTCTGCCGCAACCGGCGACAGTTCTAGCCCGTCCGGCGTTTGAGGACGAGGCGCGGAGCGCCGAAAAGAGCGGGGGCGCGGGGGCGGCAGCCCCCGGATCGGGAAGGGGCGGGCCTGGGGCGCACCGCGAGGGTTCGGGGGAGGCCAGTAACCTGGGGCAATGCTCTCCGAAGTCACCGCCGTCCGGTACGTCACGCCCCTGCGTGAGGGCGGGTCGCTGCCCGGCCTCGTCGAGACCGCCGACGGGGACGGGGTGTACGGGACGTACGTCACGAAGTTCAGCGGGGCGGGGCAGGGCCGCAAGACCCTGGTCGCGGAGGTGATCTGCGGGCAGCTGGCCCGCCGCCTGGGGCTGCGCGTGCCGCGCCTCGTGGGCGTCGGGCTCGACCCGGTGCTGGGTCTGGCCGAGCCGGACCAGGAGGTGCAGCAGCTGCTCAAGTCCAGCGGCGGGCTGAACCTCGGCATGGAGTACCTGTCGGGCGCTGTCGGCTTCGACCCGCTGGCCTTCGTGATCGACCCCGTGGAGGCAGGCCGCGTCGTGTGGTTCGACGCGCTCATCAACAACGTGGACCGCTCCTGGCGCAACCCGAACCTCCTGGTGTGGCACGGCGAGCTCTGGCTCATCGACCACGGCGCCAGCATGATCTGGCACCACAACTGGCCCACGGCCCAGACCGCTTCCGCCCGGGCGTACGACGCCAGTGACCACGCCCTCGCCCCGTACGGCCCCGACGTCGCCGCGGCCGCCGCCGCCCTGGCCCCGCTGGTCACCAAGGAGCTGCTCGCCGAGGTGACCGCCGACGTGCCCGACGCGTGGCTGGACGGCGAGCCGGGCTTCGACGGCGCCGACGCGGTGCGGCAGGCGTACGCCGACGCGCTGCTCCCGCGCGCGGAGAGCGTCCACGAACGGATCACCCTGGAAGGCACCGGCAAGTGACTGACGCGACCGAATCGGCCGGGTCCCCCGCGCGGGACGTCTACGAGTACGCCCTCCTGCGGGTCGTCCCGCGCGTCGAGCGCGGCGAGCAGTTCAACGCGGGCGTGGTGCTCTACTGCCGCGCCAAGTCCTATGTGGCCGCCCGCGTCCACCTCGACGAGGCCAAGCTCCGCGCCCTCGACCCGGCGGCCGACGCCGCGGGGGTGCGCGCGGCCCTCGGCGCCGTCGCGGGCGTCTGCGCGGGCGGCGACGCCGCGGGGCAGGCCGCGCGGGACGACGCAGGGCGGCGCTTCCGATGGCTCATCGCGCCGCGTTCGACGGTGGTCCAGCCGGGGCCCGTGCACACCGGCCTCACCGCCGACCCCGAGGCCGAGGTCGAGCGGCTCGTCGAGCTCCTGGTGCGCTGAGCGCCGATCGCCCCGCGCGCCGAACCCGGAGGTGCCGTTGACACCGGGTGCCAGGGCTTCTAGCGTCTCGTCTGCTGAAGGTACTAAGCGGTCGCTCACCTGGGGGCGTGCCGCGGAGCCGCATCCCAAGGGCGAGGAGAGCCAGCATGTCCACCACTGAGCAGCGCGTCGCGGTCGTGACCGGAGCGGCGCGAGGCATCGGCGCCGCCACCGCCGTACGGCTCGCCGCCGAGGGCCGCGCCGTCGCCGTGATCGACCTCGACGAGGCCGCCTGCAAGGACACCGTCGAGAAGATCACGGCGACGGGCGGCCGGGCCCTCGCCGTCGGCTGCGACGTGTCCGACGAGGCGCAGGTCGAGGCCGCGGTCGCCCGGATCGCCCAGGAGCTCGGCGCCCCGACGATCCTCGTGAACAACGCGGGCGTGCTGCGCGACAACCTCCTGTTCAAGATGAGCGCGGACGACTGGGACACGGTCATGAACGTGCATCTGCGGGGCGCCTTCCTGATGTCCAAGGCCTGTCAGAAGCACATGGTGGACGCGGGCTTCGGCCGCATCGTGAACCTCTCCAGCTCCTCCGCGCTCGGCAACCGCGGCCAGGTCAACTACGCGGCGGCCAAGGCGGGCATGCAGGGCTTCACCAAGACCCTCGCCAAGGAGCTCGGCAAGTTCGGCGTCACCGCCAACTCGGTCGCGCCCGGCTTCATCGCCACCGAGATGACCAAGGCCACCGCCGAACGCGTCGGGATGGGCTTCGAGGACTTCCAGGCCGCCGCGGCCACGCAGATCCCCGTGCAGCGCGTCGGCGAGCCCGAGGACGTCGCCAACGCCATCGCCTTCTTCACCGGCGACGCGGCGGGCTTCGTCTCCGGTCAGGTCCTGTACGTGGCCGGCGGCCCGCTCAACTAGCGCGCTCCCTCCCCGACGCAAGGCCCGACGCAAAGGACAGTACGGAATGGCAGTGCAGGACAGCGGCAAGGCGGCGCTCGTCACCGGGGCGAGCCGCGGCATCGGCTACGGCATCGCGGAGGCGCTCGTCGCCCGCGGGGACCGCGTGTGCATCACCGGGCGCAACGAGGACGCCCTCAAGGAGGCCGTCGACAAGCTCGGCTCCGACCGCGTCATCGGCGTCGCGGGCAAGGCCCACGACGAGGCGCACCAGGCGGTCGCCGTGGAGCGGGCCATGGAGGCCTTCGGGCGCGTCGACTACCTGGTCAACAACGCCGGGACCAACCCCGTGTTCGGGCCCATGGCCGACCTCGACCTGAACGTGGCCCGCAAGGTCTTCGAGACGAACGTGATCTCGGCGCTCGGCTTCGCGCAGCGGGCGTGGAAGGCCTGGCAGGGCGAGCACGGCGGCGCGATCGTGAACATCGCCTCGATCGCCGGTGTGGCCGCGTCGCCGTTCGTCGGCGCGTACGGCATGAGCAAGGCCGCCATGGTCAATCTGACGCTCCAGCTGGCGCACGAGTTCGCCCCGAAGGTCCGGGTCAACGCGATCGCCCCGGCCGTGGTCAAGACCCAGTTCGCGCGGGCGCTGTACGAGGGCCGCGAGGAGGAGGTGACGTCGGCGTACCCGCTGGGGCGGCTCGGCGTGCCGTCCGACGTCGGCGGCGCGGCGGCCTTCCTCACCTCCCAGCAGTCCGACTGGATCACCGGTCAGACGCTCGTGGTCGACGGCGGCATCTTCCTGAACGCGGGCGTGGGCTGACCGGCCGCTGCCGCCTCCGGCCGGTGCGGGCGGCCCCGCCCCACCGGCCGAAGAGGGGCGCAGCGGCACATCGTACAAACCTCAACAACCGCTCGTACGCGACGTACGCACGCATCAAGTACCCCCTCGGCGAGCCGGGTTGGAGCGGCTGGACCTTGCGGTATGGTCTGCCGCCCCATGGCACGGCAGATCGAGGAGCGCCACCGTGTTCACAAGAGGTCAGCTGCGATGTCTGCGTCCGTTCGCGGCGTCGTTGTCCATAGCCCTGCTCGCCGGGTGCGGGGTGTTCTCGTCCGACGACTCCGGCGAGGAGGACGTCATCACCGTGGGGACGACGAGCGCGCCGACCACGCTCGACCCCGCGGCGTCCTGGGACGGCTCCTGGGAGCTGTACCGGAACGTGTTCCAGACGCTCCTGAGCTTCCCCTCCGGTGCCACGCAGCCGCAGGGGGACGCCGCGCGCTCGTGCCGGTTCACCGACGGCTCCAGCACGGTCTACGCGTGTACGCTCCGCGAGGGCCTGACGTTCTCCGACGGTGACGCGCTGGACGCCGCGGCCGTGAAGCACACCTTCGACCGCATCCGGCGCATCGACGTCAAGGGCGGCCCCGCGGGACTGCTCGGCGCCCTGGACTCGGTCGCCACCAAGGGCGAGCGGACCGTGGTCTTCCGGCTGAAGAGGCCGGACGCGACCTTCCCGTTCGTGCTCGCCACGCCCGCCATGTCGCTCGTCGACCCCGACGACTACCCGGCGGACAGGCTCCGCGAGGGCGACGGAGTCACCGGCTCGGGCCCCTACGAGCTCGACGACTACCGCGCCGACGACAAGGCGGTCCTGGTCAAGAACGACCGCTACCGGGGCGCGGCCGACCGCAAGAACGACGCCGTGACCATCCGCTACTTCGACGACTCCGCGGCCATGGTCAAGGCGCTGCGGGACAAGGAGCTCGACCTGACCTTCCGCGGCATCGCCGCCGAGGACGTCGTGGCGCAGCAGGGCGCGGGCAAGGCGGAGCACCTCCGGCTCGTCGAGGGCGCGGGCGCCGAGATCCGCTACCTGGTGTTCAACCCCAAGGACCCCTGGGCGCGCAAGCCCGCGGTGCGCAAGGCGTTCGCGCAGGTCCTCGACCGCCCGGCGCTCGCGCACAAGGTGTACAAGGACACCGTCGAGCCGCTGTACTCGATGGTGCCGCGCGGAGTGAACAGCCACACCACGGGCTTCTTCGACGAGTACGGCGAGCCCAGCGCGGCCAAGGCGAGGCGCGTCCTCGCGGCCGCGGGTATCACCGAGCGGGTGCCGCTCACCCTCTGGTACGCCACCGACCGCTACGGCTCGGTGACCGCGGCGGAGTTCGCCGAGCTCAAGCGGCAGCTGGAGGGCTCGGGCCTGTTCCGGATCACGATCAAGGGCCGCCCCTGGAAGGCCTTCGAGGCGGGCTACAAGGAGGGCCGGTACCCGGTCTTCGGGCGTGGCTGGTTCCCGGACTTCCCGGACGCGGAGAACTTCATCGCGCCTTTCGTGGGCGAGCGCAACGTCCTCAACACGCCCTACCCGTCGCCGACGATCACCGAGCGGCTGCTGCCGCGCTCGCGCCGCGAGGCGGACCGGGGCAAGGTCGCCGGAGAGTTCGAGGAGGCGCAGCGCGTCCTCGTCGACGACGTCCGGCTGCTGCCGCTGTGGCAGGGCAAGCAGTACATCATGGCCAGCGAGGAGATCGCGGGCGGCGAACGCGCCCTCGACCCGTCGGCGATCATGATGATGTGGGAGCTGAGCCGGAAGACCAGCTGGTAGCGGCCCTGGCGGCGGGCGGCCGGGACCGGTTGTCAGTGGTCGGCGGTAGGTTCTGAGCCGAAGAACAGACCGCACACCGGAGGTTGTTGACGTGACCGACATCGCCATGCTGCCCGCGTCCTGGCGCGGAGTCCTCGGCGAGGAGCTCCAGAAGCCCTACTTCAAGGAGCTCACCGCGTTCGTCGAGGAGGAGCGGGCGAAGGGGCCGGTGTTCCCGCCGCGCGAGGAGGTCTTCGCCGCCCTGGACGCGACGCCGTACGACGACGTGAAGGTCCTGGTCCTCGGCCAGGACCCGTACCACGGCGAGGGCCAGGGCCACGGCCTGTGCTTCTCGGTCCGCCCCGGCGTGCGCACCCCGCCGTCGCTGCGGAACATCTACAAGGAGATGCAGGCGGAGCTCGGCCTGCCGATCCCGGACAACGGCTATCTGATGCCGTGGGCCCGCCAGGGCGTCCTGCTGCTCAACGCGGTCCTGACGGTGCGCGCCGGTGAGGCGAACTCGCACAAGGGCCGGGGCTGGGAGAAGTTCACGGACGCGGTGATCCGGGCCGTTTCCGACCGCGCGGAGCCGGTCGTCTTCGTCCTGTGGGGGAACTACGCGCAGAAGAAGCTGCCCCTGATCGACCAGGAGCGGCACGTCGTGGTCAAGGGAGCGCACCCCTCCCCGCTGTCCGCCAGGAAGTTCTTCGGCTCGCAGCCCTTCACGCAGATCAACGAGGCGGTGGCGGCCCAGGGCCACGCCCCGATCGACTGGCGGATCCCGAGCGCGGGCTGACCTCGAGGCCCGCCCACCGGGCCGGGTCGGTGTCCGTCACCGGCCTGGCGCAGCGGGCGGGCGCGGGCCACCCGCGTCGCACCGCGCCTGACGGGGATTGTCAGTGGCGGCGGCTAGCGTCGGAGCCGTGGGACGACCGAGGACGGACGGCGGACGCGGAGGGCGGCGCGGTGGTGGAGCGGCAGGAACGGACGGCGGACGGCGAGGACGTCGTGATGACCCGGATCGGACAGGCGGTCATGCTCCAGCACGCCGGTGACCGCGAGGAGGCGAGGACCCGCTTCCTCGCGCTCTGGGCGGAGATCGGCGAGGACGGCGACGCGCTGCACCGCTGCACCCTCGCGCACTACATGGCGGACACCCAGGACGACCCGGCCGACGAACTGGCCTGGGACCTCAGGGCGTTGTCGGCGGCGGACGAGCTGACCGACGAGCGGGTCGGCGCCCACCACCACTCGCTCGCGGTCCGCGGGTTCTACCCCTCGCTGCATCTGAACCTGGCGGCGGACTATGTGAAGCTCGCCCGCCCCGAGGCGGCCCGCAGCCAGCTGCGCCTCGCGCGCGGAGCGGTCGGCGCGCTGGGCGACGACAGCTATGGGGACGGCATCCGCGCGGCCCTGCACCGCCTTGAGGCGCAGGTGGGCGAGGGCGCCGTCGAGGAGTGACCCGGCCTCGCGCGGTGCGGCCGGGCGGTGCACCTCAACTCCCGTACACCTCCCGGCAGATGACTGCCTGAGGGCTGTCCGGGTCCCAGTGGGCGTGCCGCCGCGCGAGGGCGCAGACCCCCGGCTCGCCGCGAGGGCGGGGCGGCGGACCGTGCGGCGTCTCGCGGGGCCGGGGCCCGTGCCGGGGCGCGCTGGGGCGCGGCTGCTCGGGGCGGGCGCGCGCGGGGGCCGGTGGCTCGTCGGGTGCGACCGCGCGGGGCGGCGGCGCCGGGGCCGGGGCGGCGGGGGAGGCCGGGCGAAGCACCCGCCTCGGCGGCGCGGACGGCGGCGCGGCGCGCTGCAGCCGCTCGCGGGCCGGGGGCTGGGTGGCGCGCGCAGGCGGCCGGTCCCCGGTGCGGGGCGGACGCACCGCCGGGCCCGAGGGCGCCTTCCCCCGGTCGGCGGCCGCCCGGTCGACGCTCACGCCGACGCAGCCGGAGACGGCCGAGACGGTCACGGAGACGAGCAGGGCCATGGTGGTCGTCGTACGCCGCATCCCGAGCACTCTGCTGGACGCCCGGCGGCGCGGGCCGTGAAGGCGGGCCGATGCGCCCGCACGGGGGAGGGTACGGCCCTCCCGGCGGGGCGCGCCCCGCCGGAGTGCGCCGCCCGGCAGGCCGTGCCCCCCTCGCTATCCGTCCAGCATCCCGCTCAGCAACTCCCCGAAGCCCGCGCGCAGTTCCGCCAGGGTCGGGGTCTTCGCGCTGTACGAACCCGCCACGCAGGAGAACATCAGGCCGTCGCACCACGCGACCAGGGACAGGGTGTGCCGGTCCGGGTCCGTGGAGCCCGCCGCGCGGACGAACGCGTGCAGCGGCTCGCGGAACCGGGCGCCCGTGGCGTCGTAGTACGCCCGCAGCTCGGGGCGTCGCGTCGCCTCCAGGGCCAGCTCGTAGCGGGACACGAGCAGGGCCCGGTGCTCGGCGCCGGACAGGAAGCGGTGCAGGGTCCGGGCGAGGCCGTCGACCAGGCCCGCGCGGCCGCCCGCCGGGTCCGGCAGCTCGTCGGGGGTGAGCACGGCCGCCTCGCGCTGCGCCTGGCGCCGCACCGCCGCTTCGAGGAGCGCGAGCCGGGTGCGGGCGTGGTTCGACGTCGAGCCCGGGGGGAGCCCCGCCGCCTCGTCGACGGCCCGGTGGGTCAGCCCCCGCATCCCGCGCTCGGCGAGCAGGGCCAGCGCGGCGTCGGCGATCAGGTCGGGGCGCGAGGAGCCCTTGGCGCGTGCGGACATGGGGACACCCTACCCAGCGCACTACAGCTGTAGTAACTTCATCCCATCGGCACTACAGCTGTAGTGCCGTGGGTGTGCGACCGAGGAGAGACCATGGCCCCCACAGGCAAGCCCCTCAAGTCCCGCAAGTCCCTCAAGCCCCGCAAGTCCTTGGCGTCCGGCGGGTCCGCCCGGCCCCACGCCGTCGTCGTGGGCGGCGGCATCGGCGGACTCACCAGCGCGATCGCCCTGCACCGGTCCGGCTGGCGCGTCACCGTCCTCGAACGCGCGGCCTCCCTGGAGCCCGTCGGCTCGGGCATCGGCCTCGCTCCCAACGCCCAGCGCGCCCTGGACGTCCTGGGCCTCGGCGACGCCGTGCGCGAGCTCGCCGCCTGGCAGGGCGTGGGCGGCCTGCGCGCGCAAGGAGGCCGCTGGCTGGTGCGCACCACGTCTGCCGCCACGGCGCGGGAGTTCGGCGGCGCGCTCGTGCTCCTGCACCGGGCGACGCTGGTCGACCTGCTGGTCGCCGCGCTGCCCGCCGACAGCCTGCGCACCGGCACGGCCGCGCGGCTCGTGGACCGCGGCGGGCCCGGCCGCCCCGCCGTCGTGAGCACCTCCGCAGGCGACATCGAGGCCGACCTCGTCGTCGGCGCCGACGGCATCAACTCCGGGGTGCGCAAGGAGCTGTTCCCGGACCACCCCGGGCCCGAGTACACCGGGTTCACCGCCTGGCGGCTCGTCGTGCCCGCGCCGGAGCGGCCCTTCGCCCCGCACGAGACCTGGGGCCGCGGCGGCGTCTGGGGGACCCAGCCGCTGAAGGACGGCAGGATCTACGCGTACGCCACGGCGCTCGTGCCCCCGGGCACCCGCGCGCCCGACGACGAGAGGGCCGAGCTGACGCGGCGCTTCCACGACTGGCACGACCCGATCCCCGAGATCGTCGCCGCCGCCCGCCCCGAGGACGTCCTGCGCAACGACGTGTGGCACCTCGCCACCCCGCTCGCCGCCCACCACCGCGGCCGCGTCGCGCTCGTCGGCGACGCCGCGCACGCCATGGCGCCCACCCTCGGCCAGGGGGGCAACCAGGCCATCGAGGACGGCGTCGTGCTCGCCCACCACGCGCGGCCCGGCGGCGACCTCTTCGCGGGCTTGGCCGCCTACAGCGCCGCCCGCGTGCCCCGGACCACCGCCGTCGTCCGGCGGGCCGCCCGCACGGCCCGCCTCAACCACCTCGCCAACCCCAGGCTCATCGCCGCGCGCGACACCCTGCTGCGCGCCGCGCACCGGCTCGGGCCGAACCTGATCCTGCGGGGCTTCTCCTCGATCGCCGACTGGCAGCCGCCGGGTCCCCCGTATGCTGCGGAGACGGGCGCGGGGGCGCATGGGCGTGAACCGGCACGACGGTAGGGAGACAGTGGTGAAGGTCGGCTGCATCGGACTCGGTGACATCGCGCAAAAGGCGTACCTGCCGGTGCTCACCACGCAGCCAGGCCTCGAGCTGCACCTCCAGACCCGCACGCCCGCCACCCTGGAGCGGATCGGCGAGACCCACCACATCCCCGCAGGACAGCGCCACACCGACCTGGACGCGCTGCTCGCCCAGGACCTCGACGCGGCCTTCGTGCACGCGCCGACCGCCGCGCACCCCGAGATCGTGGAGCGCCTCCTGGAGGCGGGCGTGGCGACGTACGTGGACAAGCCCATCGCGTACGAACTCGCCGACTCCGAGCGGCTCGTGGAGCTCGCCGAGCAACGCGGCGTGAGCCTCACCGTCGGCTTCAACCGCCGCTACGCGCCCGGCTACGCCCAGTGCGCCGAGCACCCGCGCGAACTGATCCTGATGCAGAAGAACCGCGTGGGGCTGCCCGAGGGCCCGCGCACGATGGTGCTCGACGACTTCATCCACGTCGTGGACACGCTGCGGTTCCTCGTGCCCGGCGCCGTCGACCACGTGAGCGTGCGCGGCCGGGTCGCGGACGGCCTCCTGGAGCACGTCGTGCTCCAGCTCGCGGGCGACGGCTTCACCGCCATCGGCGTGATGAACCGGCTCAGCGGCTCCACCGAGGAGATCCTCGAAGTCTCCGGGCAGGACACCAAGCGGCAGGTCCGCAACCTCGCCGAGGTCGTGGACCACAAGGGCCAGCCCACCGTGCGGCGGCGCGGCGACTGGGTGCCGGTGGCCCGCCAGCGCGGCATCGAGCAGGTCACGCTCGCCTTCCTCGACGCCGTGCGCGCGGGCAAGCTGCTCAGCGCCCGGGACGCGCTGGCGACCCATGAGCTGTGCGAGCGGGTGGTACGAGCGGTGTGCGAGCAGGCCGCCTGAGCGCCCGCGCCGCCTCGGCGGCCGCGAGCGCCGCGAGGACCGCGAGCGCGCCGTACACCGGCCAGTCACCGAACCGCACGTACGGCGTGGTGCCCGTGGCCAGCGGGACGTCGTACTCCGCCGTGCTCGACGCCGAGGTGCCGAGCGGCTCGCCGACGCGCTCGCCGCTCGGGCCGTAGACCGCCGAGACGCCGGTGAGCGTCGCGTGCACCATGGGGCGGCCGGTCTCGGCGGCCCGCAGGGCGGCGAGCGAGGCGTGCTGCTCGGGGGCCCAGCTGTGCTGGAACGAGGACGTGGCGGACTGCGCGAGCAGCAGCCGCGCGCCCTCGCGGGTGAGGTGGCGGCTCATGTCGGGGAACGCCGACTCGAAGCACACCAGGGGCCCCACGCGCAGGCCGCCCGCCAGGTCCATCACGACGGGCCGCTCGCCGCGCCTGCGGTCCTCACCGGCGGCCTTGCCCACCGACGTGGCCCAGCCGAGCAGCGAGCGCGCCGGGACGTACTCGCCGAACGGGACGAGGCGCATCTTGTCGTAGCGGTCGCCCGTCGGCCCGTCCGGGCCCACCAGCACGGAGCTCTTGAAGATGCCGGTCCTGTCCGAGCGGCGGGCGTCCACGTTCACCAGGATCTCGGCGCCCACCCGACGCGAGAGCGCCGCGATCCTGCGGGCCAGGTCGGGCCGGTCCGCCAGGTCGTGCCCGACGCTGCTCTCGCCCCACACGACGAGGTCCAGGCCGCGGCCCGCGAGGGCGCGGGTCAGCGCCTCCTCGCGGTCGAACCGCCGCTCGGGGCCGTCCGCCCCGTCCAGGACGCCGGGCTGGACGACGGCGACGCGGACGCTGCCCGCGGCCTCGGGGCGCGGCGACCAGGTCCACGCCGTGGTGGTCGCCGCGGCCACGGCGACGAGTCCGGCGACGGCGGGAGCCCGCGCCGACCGCCAGGCGAGGAGCACCGCGACCCCCGTGTTCACGGCCACGACGAGCGCGCTGACCAGCCACACGCCGCCCACCGAGGCGAGCCGCAGGGCGGGCTCCACCTGCCACTGGCTGGAACCGAGCAGCCCCCACGGGCCGCCGAGGCCCTCCCAGGACCGCACCAGTTCGACGCAGAGCCAGCCGGACGGCAGCACGAGCAGCGCGGCCCCGGCCCGCCCCCGGGACGGCGCGCCGCCGAGGAAGCGGTGCGCGAGCCAGCCCCAGGGCGCCCACAGGAGCCCGAGGAGCGCGGCGATGACGAGCGTGAACACATGCAGGCTCGGCAGCAGCCAGTGGTGCACGGCCACCATGAAGCCGAGTCCGCCGAGCCAGCCGTCGAGCGCGGCCCGCCGCCCCGATTCCGCCGAGCGGATCAGCAGGATCCACGGCACGAGCGCGACGTACGCGAACCACCACCAGGACGGCTCGGGGAAGGCCAGGGCGGGCAGGGCGCCGCTCAGGGCGGCAAGGGTGCCGCGCTGCCACCGCGAGGCGAGGGCGGCGTCCAGGCGGTGGCGCCACGAGGGGCGGGCCTCTCGGGGCCGGGCCCGTCGCGGGGCCCACCGGCGTGGCCGCTTGCCGCTGAGTACGTCCATGCAGCGCGCCTCCTTGCCCCCGACTCGGCCCGACGCCCGGTCGTGCTCCCAGTGTGCGCGCCGGTGACGATCTAGGACAGGGGGCGGAGCCGCCCGGGTCACGGAGCGCCCCGCAGGGGTGACCGCTTCCGCCCGGGCGCGCGCGGATCCGCCGCGGGCCGCCGGGCCCCGGCCCCGGTCAGCCAGGCTCGGTGAGCGGGGGCGTCCGCCGCCCGATGACGGCCTGGTCCCACGTCTGCCCCGCGGCCCGGGTCTCGCGCCACTTCTCCCGTACGACCACCTGACGCAGCCGCCAGCCGCCGGGCGTCCGCAGCGCGGTGAATTCGTAGCGGCCGCCGCAGGTGAAGTCGGGCGCGGTGGCGGACTCGGCGTCCGGCTCCCCGGCGAACCGCATGGGGTTCAGATAGTCGGCCCGTACGCGCGCGGTGTCGCCGACGTCCTGCTCGCGGACGCCGAAGCGGAGTCTGCGGTTGACGATGAAGTGCTGGCGCATCGCGACCGTGCGCATCGTCTCCGCGAGCCATGCGGAGACCTCCGTCGCGGAGCCCTCGATGCCGCCCGCCGACCGGTAGTCGGCGCGCCCTTCAGGTGTGAACAGCTGTCGGTACGCGTCCCAGTCGCCGTCGTCGACGGAACCGGCGTAGTCGGTGATGAGGGTGTCGATGGCCAAGCGGTCGATGAGGGCGGCGAGTTCCACGCGCTGCGTCATCGCCTCAGTGTTGGGCACCGCGCGTGCGGAGCCAAGAGGGAGGACGTGGATCGAGGAACTCCTCGTGACCTGCCCGCGGGAGGGGGGAACTCCCGGGAAGAACCCCCGGGGACAGTGTCCCCGGGGGTGGGGCGCCATAGCGTCCGGGGGAGGGGGAGTGTTGCCTAGGCGGCCTGGACGACCTCCGCGCGCACCGCCTCGGCCCACTCGGTCACCAGCTGCTCGTACTCCCGGCGCTGCTCGGCGGAGAGTCGGCCGCCGGCGCGCAGCCACAGGCCTCGTATCCGCTCGTTCAACTCGGTAGAAGACCGCACGGAACCATGGGGTTGAGGGGTTAAGGGCATGCACTCAGCCTAGGCGATGGGTCCGACAATCGGAACTGTCGGCTACCGCACACCTGCGGCACGTGATCACGCCGGAGTGGGATCCGGCGCGCGGGCCTCAGGCGTCCACATCCCCGCTCCGCGCGGGGTCCGCGCCGTCCGGACCGCTCGATCGCCGTCCCACGAAGGGCAGGTGCACCACGAGCAGCGCGATGCCGCACAGCGTGACCACGCGCGTCGCGGCGTCGAGGCCGTTCCAGTCCTCGGACTGCCACATCGCGAACCACTCGCCGCCGATGCCGATGAAGCCGCCGCCGAACAGCAGCACCAGCATCAGCAGTCCCGCGGTGCTCACCCGCCGCGCCCGGGTGAAGTCGTCATCCCGACCGCGCAGCCCGGCGATCCACAGGGCCGTGCCCGCGATGAGCGTGAGGGCGGCCAGCGTCTCCCAGACGATGATCGCGACGTACGCGGCGTCCTGGAGGGCGCGGGACTCCACGGCCCGCCACATCAGGTCGTCGTCCTTGAACGTCGTGTCCATCGCCAGGACGTGCCGGACGAACTGCTGGTTGCTGTCGAAGTCGGTGATGTTCCCGAACGCGACGAGCGCGATGTAGAGCGCGACGACACCCGTGAGGACGGCCGCCGCGACGGCAGGGGTGCCAAGGGCGGTCCCCTCGTGTCTCCTCTTCGTGCGCTCGCCAGCATTTGTGCTCATGCCCAACTCCTCTCGCCCGCCTGTCCGTTCGCCCACTGCGGGCGGCTGAAGACCCGCGCCGCCGAGCGCCGGGGCGGGCGCGGAACGGCGCGCCCCGCCACCTCGCGCAGCGGATCGGTACGCCATTCTCACGGATCGGCGCGCGATTCCCGCGGGCCGGGTGCGCCATTTCCCATCGGCGAATCCCGGCCCGCGGACCGGCGTCGTTCAGGACGCCGCGGGCCGGATGCGGTGGGCCGCCAGGATCCCGGCCGCCGCGAGCGCGCCGGTGAGCGTGAAGGTGGCGGTCAGGGCGACCGTCACCGTCGAGCCGTACGCCGACGCCAGCGAGACGGCGGCACCGCCGAGGCCGCTGAGCACCGCGACCGCCAGGGTCTGGGCGAGCTGCATCGCGCCGCTGGCCTCGCCCTGCCGGTCGGCGGGCGCCTGCTCCATGGCGTCGGTGGTGGCCGCGTTGAACGCCACGCCCATGCCCGCGCCGCCGATCGCCCAGCCCGCCACGGCGACCAGGGCGGGCACCGCGTCGACGAGGACGCCGAGCGCCATCACCACGATGCCCACGAGCAGCACCGCGAACCCGGCCGCGATCGGCACGGCGCGCGAACGCCCGCTCCAGCGGCCGTCGGCCCGCCCCTGCCAGGCGGCACCGAGCACCCAGGTGATCGCGCCCGCCGACAGGCCGAGCCCCGCCTCGGACGCGCTCAGGTCCCGCAGCCGGACCAGGCCGAGCGGCAGGAAGGCCTCGCTGCCGAAGTACGCCCCGCACAGCAGGAAGCGCAGCACGACGCCCGTCGGCACGCCGCGCCGCACCGCGAGGGTGCCGGGCGGCGTGACCGTGCGCAGGGCGAGCACCCCGGCGACGCCACCGGCCACGACCAGCGGGACCAGCAGGGCGAGTTGGCGCAGCTGGAGCCCGGCGAGCAGGACGCCGGTGCCCGCCGCGAGCAGCACGCTGCGCGCGATCGGCGTGGCCCACCAGCGGGTCGCCGGGGCGTCGGCCGGGGTGCTCGCGGCGCCCTCGGGCCGGTCCAGGCGGCGCAGCTGCGGCAGCGCGAGCAGGGCGGCGACGGCGATCAGGGGCAGCAGCAGGACGAAGACGCCGCGCCAGGAGATGTGGTCGGAGATCACGGCGGCGAGCGTCGGGCCGACGAGGGACGGCACCGTCCAGCCGCCCGCGACCAGGGCGAACATTCGCGCCCGCAGCCGCTGGGGGTAGGCAAGCGAGATGGCCGCGTACGCGAGGGCCATCACCGCGCCGACGCCGAGCCCCTGGAGGAAGCGCCCGGTGAGGAAGACGGGCCAGTTCGGCGCGGCCCCGGCGAGCGCGCAGCCGGCGGCGAACACGACGAGCCCGACGGCGAGCGGCCGCGCCGGGCCGTGCCGGTCGGCGTCGCGGCCCGCGGCGACGGTGCCGATGAGGTTGGCGAGCATCAGCGCCGACAGGCCCCAGCCGTAGGCGTGCAGGCCGCCGAGCCGCTCCGCGATGTCGGGCAGGACGGTGGCCACGCCCATCGACTCGAAGGCCACGAGCCCGACGGACAGGACGATGCCCCAGGTCAGGGCGGCGTAGGGGGCACGGAAGACGCTCTCGGCGGCATGGGCGGCGACGGGCTCCGCGTGGGCGGCGACGGGCTCCGACGGCCGCGCGTCGCCCGGGCCCGCCGTGTCGGCCGGTGGGACCGGGCCGCCCGGTTCGGGCGCGGGGGACGTGGATGCGGTGGGACCGCCGTGGACGGTCGCTTCCTGCTCTGACGGCAAGGCCGACCCCTCCTTTATGTTTCGATCCGGAACGGAACGAAATCACATGCTACCTATACTGATCCCCATGGCAACCCCGGATCTCTCCACGGCAGCCTCGGATTCCGCAGCCCCGCCCGCCCGTTCGGCGGGCCGCCCGCGCGACACCCGGCTCGACGAGGCCATCGTCAGGGCGACGCTCGACCTCCTGGAGGAGTCCGGCTATCCGCACCTGACGCTTGAAGGCGTGGCCCGGCGCGCGGGCACCACCAAGCCCGCCATCCGCCGCCGCTGGCCGTCCCGGCAGCACCTCGTGATCGCCGCGCTCGCCGAGAGCATGGGCACCGCGCCCACGCCCGACACCGGGTGCACGCACTGCGACCTCATCCTGGGCATCGAGACCCTCAGCCAGGCCTTCGGCGGCACCCTCGGGCGCCGGACGCTGCCCGCGCTCGTGGCCGAACTGGCCGACGACCCCGACCTCGACCGCGTCTTCACCGAGACGGTCTTCCGGCCCCGCAGGGCCACCACCGAGGCGGCGCTGCGCCGGGGCATCGAGCGCGGCGACATCCGCCCGGACGCCGACATCGACCTGCTCCTGGACATGCTCGGCGCCACCACGTACCACCGCGTGCTCTTCGGGCATCTGCCGGTCACCGCGTCGCTCGCGCACGACGTGGTGATGACGGTCATGGGCGGCGCGGCCACGCCGCGCTGGCGCGGGCACTACCAGCGCCACCACGAGCGCGCGGACAGCCAGGCCTAGGGCAGCACGTCGAGCAGCTGTCGGAGCGCGGGCCCCGGCGCCCCCGGACGCACCGCCACACACGTCGTGACGGCCGGGGCGGCGAGCGGCCGCACCGCCACGCGCGGGAACGACGGCAGGCCCGCCACCTCGTAGAAGACCGTCCACGACGGGGCGCCCGCGCCGATCTCGGCCAGGGTCTCCTGGAGCGTGGTGAACGGCGGCCCGAGCGGCGGCGCGACCCCGGCCGCCCGCAGCGCGCCGGTCACCAGGTCGTGGAACGGCGGGTTCTGCTCGCGCGGCGCGAGCCGCAGCGGCAGCTCCCCGAGTTGTTCGAGGCGCAGCGGCGACGAGCCCGCGAGCCGGTGCCCCGCCGGCAGGGCCACGTACAGCGGATCGCTCCACACCGGCAGGAGTTCGAGGCCCGGCGCGGTGGCCGCCGCCCGGACGAGGGCCGCGTCCAGCTCGCCGGAGCGCACCGCGGCGAGCCGCTCCGCGAGCCCCAGGCGCCGCAGCCGGACGGGGAGCCGGGGCGCCGCGACCGCGAGGTCGGCAAGGAGGCGGTGGACCCGGTCGCCGGGGCCCTGCACGGTGCCGAGGCGCAGCGGCGCGTCGCCCGCCGCGAGGTCGGCCGCGACCTGACGGGTGCGGCGCGCCGCGGCGAGCACCGCGCGCGCCTCGGGCAGCAGGCGCTCGCCCGCGCCGGTGAGTTCGACGTGGCGCGTGGTGCGCCGGAAGAGCCGGACGCCGAGCTCGCGCTCCAGGCGGCGCACCTGCTGGCTCACCGCCGACTGGACGATGCCGAGCCGATCGGCGGCCCGGCTGAAGCCGCCCTCGTCGGCGACCGCCGCGAAGTACTGGAGCTGGCGCAGTTCCACGGCCCCGCCCCTCCCGCCCGTCCCGGCCGATTCATCACGATCGATGATTTCTGCGGGTGACAACTGCTTCTGGTACGCGGCTTGTTCCCCGGGTCGAATGAGTCCCGCGCAGCGTGCGCGGACCGCGCCGCGGTCGACCGAACCCGAGGAGCCCGGATGACCGACCCCAAGACCACCGCCGAAGCCCTGGTCGTGCGGCCCGGCACCGCCGAGCGCGTGCCGCTGCCGCACGGCGGCGGCTTCGAACTGCTCGCCGACGCCGCGGCCACCGGCGGCTCCCTGGGCGTCAACCGGCTGACGCTCGCCGACGGCGCGGACGGCGCGAGGCCGCATCTGCACGCCCTGTCCACGGAGCTGTTCTACGTCCTCGACGGGACCCTCGACTTCTTCCTGGACGGCGCCCTTGAGACCGTGGAGCGCGGCGGCCTTGTCGTCGTGCCGCCCGGAATGCCCCACGCCTTCGGCGCCGCCGCCGGGGCGAGCGCCGATCTGCTCGCGGTGCTCACGCCGGGTGTCGACCGCTTCGACTACTTCCGGTCCCTCGGCCGCATCCAGCACGGCCTGGACTCCTTCGACAGCCTCCTGCCCGAACAGGACCGCTACGACGTGCACTTCCTGGACGCCACGGACTGGCGGGCGGCGCGCGCCGCCGCCGGGGCCCCGGCCGCCGGGGGAGCACAACGCGCCAAAGGCCACCGCGTGCCCTGACGGCCGTGGTGACCCCCAGCAGGGTTCTGGGCAACACTGCACACAGCACGCAGCACACAACGGGACGCCGCCCGCTACAGCCTGTGCCTGGCGGCAGGGCTCACGTCAGGAGGCTGCTGGTGTCGACGGTGGAGAGCCGGGAGGTCCGCCCGGCCCGCGAGCGCTGGGAGGTCGCCCTGCCGGACGGCCGCGTCGTGCCGTGGACGGGGTTCCACGTCGGCCCGGCGGGCATCGCGCCGGGGGAGCTCGCGGGCATCTGCCGCAGGCTGCTCGGGTTCGGTCCCGCCGAGGCCGAGGCCGCCGCCCGCGAGGAGCTGGTCCCGGCCGGGGCCACCCGCGACCGGCCCGGCATCGTGGCGTACTCGCCGCCCATGGCCAAGCGCATGTTCGAGGGCGCCCTGGAGAGCCTCGCGGCCGGTGAACCGGCCGAGGACTGGCCCACGATCCTGGAGGCCCGCTCGGTCTGCCTGGCACACGCGGACGACCTGCTCATCGGCAGGACGCCGCCCTGGCGGGAGGCCGCTGCGGGCCGCCCGGTGGTCGTGGTCCCCGACCACGACCACTTCCACCTCAGCCACGCCCTCCTCAAGCTCGCCGACGGCCCCGCCGACCGGTGGGCGCGGGTCCTCGGCCCGGCGATCGACCGGCTGCGCGCGGACCCGTCCTGTGTCGTACGCGTCTACGCCCTCGACGAGCCGATGCGGATGCTGCTCCTGTGGCTCAAACGGGTCGCGGGCGTCGACCGCCTCCTGGTCGAGGCCAACCACCCCGACATCACCGAGCGGTGGGGGCACAAGGCGGTCCTGCACCCCGAGGCCCGCGCGGCCCGGGACCTGCCGTCCGCCGCCGGGCGCGACCCCTTCGACGTACTCGACGAGGAGACGGCGCTCACGCCGCTGCATCGCGCGTTCGGCCTGGCCGTGCCACGGCTTCCCGGGTACACCGTCGTCTGGGACGGCGGGCTCGGGGACGACACCGGCGCGGACGGCGGGATCCGGACAACTCCTGTCGGCCCGCGGGTGCCGGGCGAGCCCGGGGACGACGTGCTCGGCAACGGCGTCGGCCACCGCGCCGAGGACGCCTTCGCACATCAACTGCACCTGGCGGCAGCCCTCCTGAGGGAACGTCATGGGCTGCGCCTGGGCTGTCTGAAGCCCGTCAGGGGCGGCACGGGGCAGCGCATCCACGTCGGGGTGCCGCTCGACGAGCCGGACACCCTGGCCGCGCTGGCCCACCAGGCGGCCCGCTCCGGTGAGGACTACCTCCTGGAGGCGCACGCCGACTACCTCCGGCACGCCGTGACCGGCCACGAGTTCCTGCTCGCGCCGTCCGTGCACGTGCGGGCGGGCGCCCTCGCGGACGGCATGGCCCTGCAGTTCCTGAACGGCACCATGTGGGAGGGGAACGTCTTCCTCGACGAGGCCACCCACGCGGCGTTCGGCATCACCCGGGACCACTACGCGCGCGTCCGCCGCGCCATGGCCGACTTCGTGCGCCTCTTCCAGGGCCGGGGCCTGATCAACGGAGGCGTCGACTTCGCGATCGCCCGCGTCGGCGGCCGCTTCGGCGGCACGCCCCTGGTGGCCATGCAGGACCTGAACCTCTCCGCGTGCGGCGCCGACTACCTGCACGCCTTCCTGGAGGAGAGCCGCACCGCGCTCGGCGACCTCGCCGCGACCGGGACCGGCATCTCCGCCGCGACCAAGGTGATCCGCCCGGCCTCCGACATGGACCTGCCCCGCCTGCGCCGCCTCGTCGACCAGCGCACCCCCACGTCCTACGCCCGGGCCCTCACGTCCGTGCCGGGCAACTGGGGGCTGATCGCCGTCGCCTGCCCGGACGCCGTACGCGCGGCGGAGGAGGTCCTGGCGCTGGAGGCACGGCTCACGGCCTGACGGGTCGGGTCCACGCCGTCACTGTCGTACGCGTACGACGTCGGTCTCCGGTCTGTCCGGCCTCGGAGCGGCGGCGCGCCGGGCCTCGACGGCCAGGCGGGTGTCCTCGGCGACCAGGTCGGCGTTGATCTGGGCACCGGCCGCGGCGCCCGCCGCCGCGGCCGCGCCGACCTGGGCGGACAGGTCGGTCACGTTGCCCGCGACCCACACCCCCGCCACATCGGTGCGGCCGGTCGCGTCGCAGGGCACGTACTCGCCGATGCCCAGCGGGTGTTCGGCTGCCCGCAGCCCGAGCGCCGCGAGGAAACCGGCGCGCGCCACGATCCGCGGCGACACCGCCAGTGCCTCGCGGGCGACCACCCTGCCGTCGCGCAGCCGTACGCCCGCGAGGCGGTCGTCCGCGATCTCCAAGCCCGTCACCTCGCCCGCCACCACGCGGACGCCACGGGCGGCGAGGCGCTCCGCGTCCTCGTCGGACGGCGGCGCTCCGGTGTGGGTGAAGAACGTGACGTCGTCGCTCAACTGCCGGAACAGCAGCGCCTGGTGCACGGCCAGCGGCCCGCCCGCCAGGACTCCGACGGCCCGGTCGCGGACCTCCCAGCCGTGGCAGTACGGGCAGTGCAGCACGTCACGGCCCCAGCGCTCGCGCAGCCCCGGCACGTCCGGCAGCTCGTCGACGAGGCCGGTGGCCACGAGGAGCCGCCGCGCCCGGACCGTACGGCCGTCGGCCAGCGCCACCGCGAAGCCCACCCCATCACGGGTCGCCGAGGCCACCGTGGCGGACACCACGTGCCCGCCGTATCCGCGTACTTCCGCCCGGCCGCGCGCGAGGAGCTCGGCGGGCGGCATCCCCTCCCTGGCCAGGAGCCCGTGCACGCCGTCGGCCGGGGCGTTGCGCGGCGCGCCCGCGTCGACCACCGCCACGGAACGCCGCGCCCGGGCCAGCGTCAGGGCCCCGTTCAGTCCGGCGGCACCGCCGCCGACCACCACCACGTCGTAGCTGTCGCTCAGCTGATCGGTCATCGTGACCACCTCCACGACGACCTTGCGCAGGGCCTCGCGATATAGGCAAACGCAGTTGCCGATGTGGCAAGTACGGGCCTCGGCTCCCGCCACGGTCGGGCCCGGGCCGGTCAGGCCCGTGCCGGTGGCAGCGCGCACACGGCGATGCCCGGCTCCACGAGGCTGCCCAGGACGAGGGTCCCGGCGTGGGCGCTGACGCTGGTGACCATGCGGTACCCGGCGCCCCTGCGGGCCAGGTCGTGCACGGTCTCGCCCCGGGGCGAGAAGGCCATCACCCGCAGCACCCGGCGCGGCGGCACGCGCACGCGGCGTGCGGCAGCGGCGGCCGCGCGGCGCACGGCGGCGGGCGCCCGGTGCAGCTGCTCCAGGAGCGGCTCGCGCGGTCCGGCGAGGGCGACCCAGAGCGTTCCGTCCGCGGCGCGCGACAGGTTGTCGGGGAAGCCGGGCAGGTCCTCGGCGAAGGGGTCGGCCCGCCCCGCCCGGGGGCCGGTGAGCCAGTACCGGGTGAGGCGGCGGGCGCCGGTCTCGGCCACGGTGACGTACGACGCGTCGGGTGCCAGGGCCGCCCCGTTCGCGAAGTGCAGCCCGTCGAGCAGCACTTCGGGCGCGCCGCCCGGGGCGAGCCGCAACAGGCGGCCGGTGCCGACGTGCTCGACGATGTCGGCCCGCCAGTCGTCGAGGCCGTAGCGGCGGCTGGACACCGTGAAGTACACGGTGCCGTCAGGGGCGGCGGTCGCGTTGCTGCAGAACCTCAGCGGCTCCCCGGCGACCGCGTCGGCGAGCACCTCGACCGCGCCGCCGTCCTCCGGGGCGACGCGCAGCAGCCCCCGGTGCGCGTCGCAGACGAGCAGCCGCCCGTCCGGAAGCGGTTCGAGGCCCAGCGGCCTGCCGCCGGTGCGGGCCAGCTCCTCCACGCGGCCCCCGCGCCCCTGCCCCGGCAGCGTGACGCGCAGGATCCGGCCGTCGGCGGTGCCGGTGAGCACCCGGCCCGTGCCGTCGACGACGACGTCCTCCGGACCGGCGGCGGGCAGCCGCAGGACGCGCAGCGGCGGCAGGGGAGACGGCGGGACCGAGCCCGCCGCGCGCCGGGCACGCGCGCGTGAGGCACCGAGGGTGGGCATGGGGTGGACCTCCTGGTGATGCGTGGTGACAGGGGCCTTCCGGTGCGTGCCGGGCGGCGGCCTTCGCGCCGCGCGCCGGGCGGCGGCCCTTCCGCCGGGCTCGGCGGGGCGGGCCGCCGGGGCCGGGCAGCGGGGACCGGACCGGTCGGCCCGTATCCTTACGGCTCCCAGCCCGTATAGGTGCCCAGCGGGGACCGGCCGATGCGCGCGGCGCCCGGTGAGCAGGTCCGACCCGGTCCGCATGACCGGAACGCGATATTCAGTGGCCGATCGGCCACCGCTGCCACAGGCTTTGGGCATGGCTCTTCCTCCCGCCCCCGACCTCCCGTGGCTCGGCCCTCCGATCGACGCCCGCCCCCTCTTCGCCGCCGAACACGCGGAGCTCCTGGCGACGCTGCGCGCGCTGGAGCCCGCCGACTGGCGGCGGGAGGCCGTACCCGGCTGGACCGTGCGCGATCTCGCCGCGCACCTCGTCGGCGACTGCTACGGACGCCTCGCCCGTGACCGCGACCGCCACGAGGGAGGGCCGCGCCCCGCGCCCGGCGAGGCCCTTGAGGCGTTCATCCACCGCATCAACCAGGAGTGGGTCGACGCCTGGGCGCGCGTGAGCCCCGCCGCCCTCATCGACACCCTGGACCTGGTCGGCGCGCAGGTCGCCCGCCTCTTCGCGACCGCCGACCTCGACGCCGCCTCGCTGGGCGTCTCCTGGGCGGGGGCGGACCCGGCGCCGATGTGGCTCGACTGCTCGCGCGAGTTCACCGAGTTCTGGACCCACCGCCAGCAGCTCCGCCACGCCGTCGGCCAGGAGACCGACCCCGAGCCGCGGGCCCTCGCCGTGGTCCTCGACACCTTCATGCGGGCGCTGCCGCACACCCTGCGGCACACGGAGGCGCCCGTCGGCACCCGGGTCCAGGTGCGCGTCGGCGGGCCGTCCGGCGGTACGTGGACGGCGACCGCGACCGGGGCGGCGCGCCGTTGGTCCCTGGCCTTGCCGGACGCCGCGGCCGAGGTACGGGAGGCGAGGAAGGCCGCCGCCGCGACCGAGGAGTCGGTCACCCGCGCCGACGCCGTGGTCGAACTCGACGCGGAGACCGCGTGGCGGCTGTGCACCCGCGGCATCTCCCCGACCGCAGCGCTGGCCAGCGCCCGCACGGAGGGTGACAGTCACCTCGTCGAAGCGGCAGGCCAGATCGTGTCCGTCGTCCACTAACTCCCCCGCACCGGGGCACCCGTCCACCCGGCCCACGCCGCTCCGGGTTGCCCGGAACCCGGGTGGGCCGTCAGCACGAGCGGGCGGAGGTGCGACATGCGGGCTGATCGCCCTGGCGGCGACGCGTCCAACGGTTCCTCGGGGGCGGAACGACGGCGCGTCGGCGACGCCTTGGCCGCGGCCGTCGCCGCCGCGACCGAGCCCCGGGAGGTGCCCGCGGCCCTGTGCCGTGGTTGTCTCGACCTGATCGCGGTGAGCGGCGCGTCGCTGTCCTTCATCGCGGGGCAGGAGGTGCGCGCGCTGTGGTGGGCGAGCGACTCCGCCGCGGCCCGGCTCGCCGAGGCGCAGTACACCCTGGGCGAGGGTCCGTGCGAGAGGGCGTTCACGCTGGCCGAGCCGGTGCTCGTCGGCGATCTGACCAGCGCTGCGGAGACCTGGCGCTGGCCGGTCTACGCCCAGCAGGCCCGGAGCCTCGGCGCCCGCGCGGTCTTCTCGCTGCCGCTCGGCGCCGGGGCGCGGACGCTCGGCACGCTCGACCTGTACCGGGACACGGCCGGTGGCCTGTCCGCACGCGAGTTGCGTACGGCACGGATCGTGTGCGACGCGGTGATGCTCGCCGTCCTGGACCTCGGGTTCGCCGGGGCGGGCATCGGTGCGACGGCGGACGGGGAAGCGGCGTCGTGGCTCGAGGCCGCGGAAGCCGACCACATGGAAGTCCACCAGGCCGTCGGCATGGTGATGGTCCAGCTGGGCGTCGACTCGCAGCACGCCCTGGACCTGCTGCGGGCGCGGGCCTTCGCCGAAGGGTGGGGGGTGAGCGAGGCGGCGCGCGAGGTCGTCGCCCGCAGGCTCCGGTTCCGACCGGACGACGACACCGGCGGCGGGCCCGGTCCCACGGACGAGGACCCGCACTAGCTCACTGTCCGGAAGTACGCACTAGCTCCCGGACGGGGGGCACGCACTGGGCGGGACGAGGCGCGCCACGAGCGCGGTCAGTCGGCCGCCTCCGCGCGAGGCAAGCGCGGAGCGGGCGGCAAGGGCGGAGCGGGCGGCAGCGGCGGGTCCGCGGTGCCGTCCACGACCTCCTCGGCGACCGCGGTGAGCCGTCGCCGCTGGGAGCGGGCGTACTGGCGCAGCAGCGTGAACGCCTCGTCCACGCCGATCCGGTGGCGGTGCGACAGGGCGCCTTTGGCCTGCTCGATGACGACCCGGGACCGCAGGGCCGTCTCCAGCTGGCCGACGAGGACGCTCTGCCGGTGTACGGCGCGCTGCTGGAGGATCCCGATGGTGGCCAGCCGTGCCAGGGCCTGGGCGAGCCCGAGCCGCGCGCCCGGCAGCGGCTCGGGGTGCTCGCGGAAGAGGCTGAGCGCGCCGATGGTCAGCCCGCGCAGCCGCAGGGGCGTGGTCGTGACGGCGGCGAAGCCCGACTGGTGCGCGTGCGGGGCGAAGCGGGGCCAGCGCGGGTGCGGGTGCCCGGGCGTGCTCTCGTGCGTGTTCCCGTGCGGGCTTCCGTTCGTCAGGAGCGTGCCGTCGACGACCCGGCCGGAGCGGAAGCAGTCGAGGCCCGGCCCCTCACTCCACTCGACGCCGAGCTGTTCCAGGCGACGGCTGCGTTCGTCGGAGCCGGATGCCTCCAGGGGGCCGCCCTCCGGCGTGGACAGGATGACGCCCGCGGCCGCGACGTCCACGAGGTCGACGCATCGCGTGGCGAGGAGATGGAGGAAGCTGATGACGTCGAAGTCGTCGACGAGCGTGTCGGCGAGCTCGACGAAAGCGGCGGCGAGCCGCTCCTCACGGGCCTGCTCGGGCATTCCGGCTCGACGCTCCTTTCTCAGTGGTCACCGGACCTGCGCTGGGGGAGGGGTGGCTACGGAACGGAGGAGGAAGAAGGAGGAGGCGAAGGAGAGGGGGTGGCTGAAGACGGCGAAGGCCAGCGGGGCGGCCGCTTCCTGACCTTGCCTCGTACGCAATGTAACCCTGGGGTGTAGGGAGGGAAAAGCCCCCGGTCCGGTGCTGGTGGGACCCGCGCCGTCAGTCGCTCGCCGACCCCGGCGGGGCGGGCGCCGCCGACGGACCGCCCGCGGTGGGAACGGCGACCATCGCGTACGGGGGGACACGCGGACGGCGCAGGGCCTCCGCGTCGGCGAGGCCCTGGCTGCGCCGGACTTCGACGCGGAAGTCGTGCAGCGCGTCCCTGAACCTGGCGTCGACCTCCTGGTAGTCACGCGTGTCCACGGTCAGGCCCCGGCCCACGGCGTCCCTGAAGTCCCGCAGCACGGCGAAGGCGTGCTCACAGGCGACCGTGACGTGCGACGGCGCGGTGACCAGCAGGAGCTGCCGCGAATCCGCCGTGCCCGCGTCGGCCATGAGGTCCCTGACGGTGCCGTAGTTCCGGTCGGCCGCCCGGTCCTCGCGGCACGCGACGTCATAGAGCCCTTCATAGGCCCGCATCAACGCCCTCAGGAACTCGACACAGACCTCCACCTGTCTGTCCCGCTGTTGATGGGCCCGGTCGCGCTGCCACCGCACCCGATCGGCGACGACCGTCGACGCGACACCGGCAGCCGTACCGCACAAGGTCGCCACGAGCGTGATCCACACACTGCCCCCAGAACGCGTGATCGAGGTCTGTCGTCGAACTCTCGCACTGGACCTGGCATGTTCGTACCCCGAGGCCCGGTCCAGTGCCGTCGAGTACGGTGCCAAGAAGAGCGACCTCGTGGCAACTGCCGCGCGGCGCCCGGGGCCAGGCTGCCACCTGTCCCGAGGCTGACTGTCGACACGCCCGACGGCCCGGGCCGGTGCTGTGAGCGACACCGACTCCGCTTGGCTGACAACGGGGCTGATCTATGTCACGAATCAGGCACTTCGCCCTCTGCGGTGCTCACACAGGCAGCATCATGCGCATACACAGCGCAACCACAAGGGGACCCATGAGCAACACCACGCCGCCGATGCCCTCGCTCCCGCCGCAGCATCAGCCGACACGCGGGAAGAGGCGTACCAACGCCGTCGTCATCGGGTCGGCAGCAGCCGTGATCGCGACTGTCGTTGCCACAGGGGTCTTCATCGTCAACAACCGCGACGACGAGAAGGCGGAGACCTCCCGCACAGCCGACTCGGCAACTTCCGATGACGTGTTCGCCGACGACGAGACGCCGGCGGACGACAAGGCGGAGCGGGAGGATGACGACGACTCCCAGGTGTTCGGCCTGAACGACACCGTCACCTACAACAACGAGGTGGCGGTGAGCTTGTCGAAATTTTCGCGGGGCACGTCAAGTGCGACCGCAGCACCGGAGAACACGCCGTACCTGAAGTTCGATGTACGGGTGGAGAACAGCGGTACGTCGACGATCGACACCACGGCCTTCTCCGTGCACTGCGCGTATGGCGAGGACAGCAAGGAAGGCGAGTTGGTCATCGATAGCGAGCGAGGGCTGGACGGAGGCCCTTCGACGCGGCTCCTCGCGGGTCGGGCGCTTACCGTGACATGGGCGTGTGCGGTGCCGAAGCCGGAGAAGGCCGTGCAGATCGAGGTGTCACCGGACTTCGAGACGGAGACGGCGATCTTCACGGGCGAGGTGAAGTAGGGCCTGGCCATTGCGGGGCCGCCTCGACCACCGGCTGCTGCGCGCCTCTTGGCGCCCTGGGTCAGGCCGCCGTGACGACGTCCGCTCGTACGGCGGCTTCCCACTCGATCAAGAGGCGCTCGTACAGCTCCCGTTGGGCGGCCGTGAGCCTGACGCGGGGGTCTCCACCGCGGCCTGCCCACAGGGCGCGGATGTCCTCGTTCACGACCGCGGGGGCCCGGGGGCTGGGAGTAGGGGACATGCGACTAGCGTAGGGGGCGGCACTGACAGCGGCATGGGCGCTTTCGGGACCGCGCGCCGCCACTCCGAGCGGGGCCCGTCGGTGATCCCGAGCGACCGGAACGGGACACCCCCTCCGGCTTGGCCCGGAGGGGGTGCGGGAGCGCGTTGCTCAACCGGCGTGCCACTGCTGGTTGCTGGCGCCCGAGCAGTCCTTGAGTACGACCGAGGCGCCCTGCCAGTAGTTCGCGTCGGCGATGGTCAGGCACCGGTGGTTGAGGGCGGTGTGCAGCTCGGTGCCGTTCCAGTGCCACTGCTGCCGGGGCAGGCCGGCGCAGCCGAACACCTGGATCGCCGCCCCGTTGTCACCGTTGTCGATGGCTGGCTCGAGGCATCTGCCGCTCAGGTCGCTGCGGAACTCGGAGCCGTTCTGCGTCCAGCGTCGGCTGGGTGAACCGTCGCAGTCGTATATCTGCACGGAGGCGCCGTCACCGGTGTTCAGGTGGGCGACGTTCAGGCATCTGTTGTTGAAGTTGGAGACGATCTGTGCACCGGCCGCCTCCTTGGCTCTCTCCTTGCGGGCCGTGTCGGCGGAGGCCGACGAGGAGACGGAGGCGAAGGTGATCGCCAGTCCGACCGCCGCCAGCATCCCCACCGACTGATACGTCTTGCGCATGCTCTCCCCCTCAGGGACATGTGCGCGGATACGCCTCGCCCGACGATGCTCCCGCCGGCGCGACCCCACAAGGCACGGTTCCATTCAGCGTCCCCACGCCCGCCGAATGTCCGACTACGGCCGGGCTCCGGCCGGAATCGGATGCCCCCATGGGGGTTCAATCACTGCCTACTGCCGAGGAGCTAGGAAGAGACCGTCATGGGTCAACCGGCAGCTGTTCCGCCCGATGTACTGAACCGCACGCAGCGGGCCCTCGCGGCCGCCCTGTGGCACTACACGACGACCCCTGTGGCCAAGCCGTACTACGTATGCGGATGCGTCCCGGACCTGAAGGAGCCAAGGGTGACCGTCGCCCTGTGGTCCGGTCCCGCCGCGCGAGAGAAGAGGAACCTCTACCTGTCCTTCCCTCTGGTCTCCGGCGGCGTGCCCGTCGCTGCAACGCAGGTGACCCTGGGGCTCCTTCGGTTGGGCCGGGGCGTACATCTGTTCGGCTCCACCGGCCACCGGTTCGACGGTAAACGTGTCCTCGACGGCAGCGCGCTTCTCGATGATGTCGTGGCGCCTTCACCGCTTACGAGGACGACGAACAGCACGGAATGCGGGGCTTCTACTACGAGCGGCCAGGCCGACTGAAGCAGTACGGGGGGACGTGGCTGCCAACATAGGCGGTGGCGCTGACGGCCGTCGACGCCTGCCTCCGGCCATGTCCAGCCACGGTCACACCCGGTGACGCGGTATTGACGCAGCACCCTGCGGCCATGAAGGTGCGGTGCGACAGCGTGCAATCCGGTCGGCAGAGGAGATCGCGATGGCCCTTCGGTTTCTCGGCATCATCCCCAACACCCCGCAAGACGAGTCCCCGACGATCTGGCTCGACGAGGCGACAGGGGATCTGCTGATCCAGTCTTACAAGGCAACGGAGGAAGAGGTACGGGCTTGCCAAGAGATCGGTTCAATCCCGGGCCACTCCACGGATGTGCCGGATCACGAGACGATCATTAGGCTGCCTGCGGTCATGCTGCAGTACATCCCCCGCCCGGAGCACAGTGGAGAGGTAGCAAGTGCAGCCACCAGCGCGTAGCGCCTTGGCTCAAGCTCAACGTTCAGCGGCGCACCTGGAGTTGCGTGACAGCTACATGCTGGACGACCCCGAATTCATCGCCTGGCAGGAGGGGCACCGGCTCGATCCGTCAGACAGAGCCTCGTGGTGGGGAGGTTGGCACGACGTCGTCAGCCAGGCCACTGCGCGGGGCGTTGCGGTCCGCCGCGTCCGGGTCGTGTCGGAACCGGTCAGCGACTACATCCGCTTCGAGTACGACGTGACCTTCACCAACGTCGCTGCGGGGGAACAGGTCCGCTGGCTTCCCCGGCGTCAGGCGAAGGACCTCCTGCTCCCTGGCACCGATCTGTGGGTTTTCGACGAGGAGATGGTCCTCTTCCACCACTTCACCGGCGACGGCCAGCTCGCAGAGAACGGGCGCGAGTACGTCACCGATCCAGCGCTCGCCAAGCAGTGCACCGACGCGTTCGAGACTGTCTGGCGACGGGCGATCCCCCACGACGAGTACCGGCTGGATTAACGGCACACGCTCATGGCCCTGTCCGCATCATCCAGTGCAGAGTAGGCCCGGAAGGATCTCGCCGACCGCCTCGGCGAGATCCGGCTGGACGCCGGGCTGAAAGGAGCCCAGCTCGCCGCGCGTCTCGGCTGGTACCCGTCCAAGGTGTCCAGGATCCAAACTGCTCGCACGTCGCCGTCGGCCGACGACATCCGTGCTTGGTGCACCGCGTGCGGTGTCGAGGATCAAGCTGCGGACCTCGTCCAGCGGCTCCGTGACGTCGAGGGCATGTTCGTGGAGTGGCGGCGCATGGAGCGCGACGGCCTGCGCCGCGCACAGGAGGCCGTGCGGCCTCTCTTCGAGCGCACGACACGCTTCCGGGCCTACTCCTCGTGGTTCGTTCCGGGCCTTATCCAGAGCCGTGCGTACACGGACGCCGTTCTGCGGGCGGTGCAGCGGCGTCGCGTTGTCGTGGACGATGTCGATGCGGCCGTGGCCGCGCGGATGGAGCGACAGCAGATCTTGCACGAGGGCGGCCGCACGTTCGCGTTCCTCATCGAGGAGTCCGTGCTGCGGTCAGGGATGGGCGGGCGGGAGGTCATGGCTGGCCAGCTGGGACAGCTGATCACTGTCGGCTCGTTGCCCAACGTCAGTCTCGGCATCGTCCCCATGGGCGCTGAGCGGAGCCGCATGCCGGTTGAAGGGTTCTGGATCTACGACTCCACGCAGGTCGCTGTCGAGCTGGTCTCCGGCTACCTCACCATCACGCAGCAGCGCGAAGTGGCGATGTACGCCGAGACGTTCGCCGAGTTGGCCGAGCACGCTGTCTACGGGGCCGACGCAAGGAGCTTGATCGCCATTGCGCTGAGGGCTCTTGGGTGAACTCCGTAGAATCTCGTAGAACTTTCTGGAGATCTGCGGTGCCTCGTCCGTACGGTCCGTAACAGGACCTCACGAGACGGAGCAAACTCCATGGCCAGCCAGCAGGAACAGCACGATGCGGGCGACGACTGGTTGGCCAACTGCGCTCCGGCCCCCGACGCCGCGCGGGAGGCCTGGAGCCTGGGCGCGCTCGCGCCCATCCGTATCGGTGAACATTGGATCGTCGCCGAAGCTCGACTCGCCCCGGTGCTCGGCGCGATGAATCGCATGCCGCTCGATCAGCGGGGGCCAACCCTCGTTGATCCGGGCATCGAGCTCGCCTGGTGGTTGCTGCCGAGCGCTGGCCCCGCTGAGCGCTACAGCCGCATGGGGGCAGTCGTGGTCCATCCCGTCGGCTGGCCGCTGCCCTTCGCGTCGGCGGCCCTCAACTTCCCGCGGAGGCATTCGGATGACCGTGCGTCACGACCCCACACCGCCCGCTCGTACGCCCGTCGAGGAGCGCCTGCGGGCCTGGGATGCCAAGGAGCTCGACCGCATCGCGGTGACGATGTTCATCGAGGAGCGCGAACTCCTGGCCCGGCCCGCCGTGCAGCGCATCCTGGTCGTACAGACCGAGGGCCGTGTGTACGCGGACTGGACCCACCTGTCCCTGCGCCTCCCCGAGATGGAACTCTCCGACGGCGAGTACGCCTTCCTTGAGGTCGTCCTCGCCATCGCGCTAGGACGCCAGGTCCTCATCGACCGCGTCCTGCCACTGGGCGAGCGCCGTCTGGCTGTCGTGCTGCGCGCGCTGGCGGCGTGGGCGGGTGTCGATTCCCTCGCGGTGGGCGTCCGGTCGTGAAACTCGCCGTGGACCAGCTCGATCCCGCTGGCCTCGTGGAAGCGAGTCTGGCCACCTTGCGTGAACTGCCCCCTGCGGATGCGACCGCCCCCTTGCGCCAGCGCTTGGTCGCCGAGATCCACCTCCGCCTGGCACGGGCAGAGCGAGCCGCGGCTGCGGCGCCGGAGCGCAGCCGCGCGTGGTACGCACACGTGCGGGTCATAGACGCGACCCACGACGCCCTGCTGATGGTCGGCGAGCCGAGCCCGCACGATGGTCCGCTCATCGCGGCGCTGAACCTCGCCGAACTCGGCCAGCGACTTCAGGACCTGATGGCGTACTCGGCTGAAGGTGAGGGCTCGTGAGCGAGGGTGTGCGGCTGTGCTGGCGGTGTGATGGGCCGATCCGGCCGGATGAGCGGGCTGAGACGGCCTCGAAGGACTCGGCATCCGGTGCGGGGGCCGCGGTGATCCGGCACCGGGATCCGTGCCCTGTCGAGGGGCGCTACCCGGGGTTCAGCGGCAGAGGAGTTCCGCCGGTGGGACGTCGAGCGCGTCGGCGATGAGCAGGAGGTCGACGAGCGTGGGCACGCTCTGAGTGGTCTCCCGGGTGAGGACCCAAGCGGGCAGCATCTACTCCGGTTATCTCCAGCTATCTCTAGGTCCCGATAGCGGCATACGGATGGCGAAGCCTCCGTCTAGTCGGCGGATTCTCCCGCGTGGGGGCTCAGTTCGCCCATGCCCACCAGGATGAACAGGACGATGCCCAGCAGGATGCGGTAGTAGACGAAGGGCATGAAGCTCTTGGTCGTGATGAACTTCATGAACCAGGCGATGACCGCGTAGCCGACGACGAAGGCGATGATCGTCGCGAAGATGGTCGGGCCCCAGGAGACGTGGCCCTCGCCCGCGTCCTTGAGTTCGTAGGCGCCCGAGGCGAGGACCGCCGGGATGGCCAGGAGGAAGGAGTAGCGGGCCGCGGATTCGCGGGTGTAGCCCATGAGGAGGCCGCCGCTGATGGTCGCGCCGGAGCGGGAGACGCCGGGGATCAGGGCCATGGCCTGGCACACGCCGTAGATGAGGCCGTCCCTGACGTTGAGCTGCTTGAGGTCCTTGCGCTCGCGCACCGCGCGGTGCTTGCCGCCGGTCTCGTCGCGGGCGGCCAGGCGGTCGGCGAAGCCGAGCACGACGCCCATGACGATCAGGGTCGTGGCGATGAGCCTCAGATCCCGGAACGGGCCCTCGATCTGGTCCTTGAGCGTCACGCCGAGCACACCGATCGGGATCGAGCCCACGATCACGAGCCAGCCCATCTGCGCGTCGTGGTCCGACCGCGGCACCCTGCCCACCAGCGAGCCGAACCACGCGTAGAGGATGCGGCCGATGTCCTTGCGGAAGTAGATCAGGACGGCGGTCTCGGTGCCGATCTGCGTGATGGCGGTGAACGCGGCACCCGGGTCGTGCCAGCCCGCGAACGCCGCGGTCAGCCGCAGGTGCGCGCTGGAGGAGATCGGGAGGAACTCGGTCAGTCCCTGGACGAGTCCGAGGATGAACGATTCGAGCCAAGACATGAGAACTGCGCCGTCCAGTTACTGATCGTGCGCTGACCCGTGTGGTGGCGGTCAGAAGCGGTGAAGGGGGACCGGGGCGGCGAGTGGTGTCGGGTAGGAAGGGGTGGGGAAGAAGGGGATCACGTGCCTCGCCGGGGGCAGCGTAGCGTCACAAAGTTACGGGTCCGCGTGAGGGCCGTGTGTTGGCGGCCGAATGCTTTCTTCGGGTTCCCTACGCCGGTGTTCCCGGCGTTCCCGGCGTTCCCATGCCGTTAGCGCTTCCGGTGCTCCCGTGCTGCGGGTGTCCCCGTGCCGCCGGTGCTTCCGGTGGGCCCGTGCCGCGGGTGTCCCTGTGCCGCCGGTGCTTCCGGTGTTCCCGTGCTGCGGGTGTCCCCGTGCCGCCGCTGCTTCCGGTGTCCCGGCGCCCCCCGTGCCGCCGGTGTCCCCGGTGCTCCCGGTACCCCCATGCCGCCGGGGCCACCGGTGCCCCGCCGCCCCCGCGGCCCCCGCACCCCCCTCACACCCCCGCAGGCCCCGTGACCGTCCACCCCGGCGCCTGTGGATGCGCCGTCAGGTCCTCGTGGCGGACCTCCGTGCCGCAGTGGGCGCAGGTGACCACGGGGGTGAGCGTGTGTCCGCAGGCGTGCTCGACGAGCATGGGGCGGTCGTCGTCGGGGCGCAGGTGGCGGTCGCCCCATGCCATCAGGGTCATCAGGACGGACTCCAGCTCCAGGCCCGCGGGCGTCGGCCGGTACTCGAAGCGTTGGGGGCGCTCGCTGTAGCGGACCTTCTCCAGGACGTTCGCGTCGACCAGGCGGCGCAGCCGGGCCGTCAGGACGTCGCGCGGGGCGCCCGTGTTGCGGGCCAGCTGGTCGAAGCGCCGGGCGCCGAGGAAGACCTCGCGCAGGACGAGCAGGGAGTACTTCTCGCCGACCAGGGCGAGCGTGTCGGCGATCGCGCAGGGGCGGGGGCCCTTCGCGGGCGTAGCGGCCGGGCGCCGCCGGTCCGGCGCGGCCTCGGTGCCGGAGGGCGTCCCCCGCGGACGGTCCTTGCGGGCGGTCTTCTCCCTGGGCGCCGCCTCGTGGGCGGTCTTCTCCCCAGGCGTCGCCTCGTGGGCGGTCGGCTGCGGGTCCTTCGTCGACGGCATGAAAGCCAGTCTACGGGTGGGTTGGAAAATCAAACCCACTTGGTTACCGTGGAGTACGCAAGTGCGTCCAGTTTTCAAACTCGTTCCCAGGTCGCCGGGCACACGGCCCGGCCTGTCCGAGAGGCACCCTCATGCGCGACGCCGTCATCGTCGAAGCGGTACGCACCCCGGTCGGCAAGGGGAAGCCGGGCGGCTCCCTCCACCACGTCCACCCCGTCCAGCTCCTCGCGCACACCCTGCGCAGCCTGGTCGAGCGCAGCGGCATCGACGCGGCGCGGATAGATGACGTGATCGGCGGCTGCGTCGACCAGGTCGCCGAGCAGGCCATGAACACCACGCGGTACGCCGCCCTGGCCGCGGGCTTCCCGGAGTCCGTGCCCGCCACCACGGTCGACCGCCAGTGCGGCTCGTCGCAGCAGGCCGTGCACTTCGCCGCGCAGGGTGTGATCGCGGGCGCGTACGACATGGCGATCGCCTGCGGCGTGGAGTCGATGAGCCGCGTACCGATGTGGTCGAACGTGCCCGCCGGTGCCGACCCCTTCGGCCCCGGCATCGCCGAGCGCTACCCCGAGGGGCTCGTCCCGCAGGGCGTCAGCGCCGAGCTCATCGCCGCCAAGTGGTCCATCAGCCGCGAGGAGATGGACGTCTTCGCCACCGGCTCGCACCGCAAGGCGGCCCGCGCCTGGGCGGGCGGCCTCTTCGACGCGGAGGTCGCGCCGCTCGACCACGTCACCCGCGACGAGTCCGTGCGCCCCACCACCACGCCCGAGGTGCTCGCCGGGCTCAAGCCCGCCTACGAGGACCCGGCCTTCGGCGCGCGCTTCCCGCAGATCGACTGGTCCGTCACCGCGGGGAACACCAGCCCCCTCAACGACGGGGCGTCCGCCGTGCTCATCACCACCAGCGAGAACGCCGCCCGGCTCGGCCTGCGCCCGCTCGCCCGGCTGCACAGCTTCGCCGTCGCGGGCTCCGATCCGCTCCTGATGCTCACCGGCATCCTGCCCGCGACCGAACAGGTGCTGCGCCGGGCCGGTCTGACGCTCGACGACATCGACCTGTTCGAGGTCAACGAGGCGTTCGCCAGCGTCGTCCTGGCCTGGCTGCGGGAGACCGGCGTCGACGAGCGGAAGGTGAACGCGCACGGCGGCGCGATCGCCCTCGGCCACCCGCTGGGCGCGAGCGGGACGCGGATCATGACCACCCTGGTCCACGCCATGCGGGTCCGTGGGGCGCGGTACGCCCTGCAGACGATGTGCGAGGCCGGGGGCCTCGCCAACGCGACCATTCTTGAAGCCGTGTGAGGTGCGAGGGGCGCGCCCTCGCCGAGGCCGGTCAGTTCCCGCGCAGCCGGTGGCGCTTGCGCCAGGCCACCGCCGCCGCCCCGAGGCCCGACACCGCGATGAAGCCCATCGCAAGCAGGAACGCGGGCGAGGTCGGGGTGTCGGCGCGGGCGCCCGCTATCACGTAGGCGGCCGTGTTCGGGATCGAGCCGACGGCCGTGGCGAGGAGGAAAGGGAGCCAGCCCATCCGGGAGACGGCCGCGCAGTAGTTGGCCGCCGCGAACGGCACGCCGGGGAAGAGGCGCACCGCGAGCATCGAGCGGAAGGCGTGGCGGCTGAGCTGGCCGTCGGCCGCCTTCAGCCAGCGGCCGCGCAGCAGCGGCCGCAGCGCGTCCTGGCCGAGGATCCGGCCGAGCCCGAAGGAGGCACCGGCCCCGAGGACCGTGCCCGCGACCGCAGCGGCGAGCCCCGCCTGGGAGCCGAACAGCGCGCCCGCCGCGAGGTTGAGCAGCGGCCGCGGCACGAACGCGACCGTGCACGTGCCGTACGCCACCGCGAACACGCACACCGCGGCGGCCCCCGTGAGCTGCGGCGGCCAGCCGTCGGCGAGCAGCCGCTGGGGCTCGAAGAGCAGCACGCACGTGCCGGCCGCGGCGAGCAGCAGCACGAGCAGGGACAGCCGCGACCACGGCGAGAGGAGCACCCGGGTGCAGCGCACGGCGAGGCCCCGCGGGGGAGCGGCAGCGGTGTCGAGCATCCGGGGAGACTAACCGACGAACGCGTCTGATCGCCGTATGGTGCGTCTCATGAGCGTCACAGTGCCGCGCAGTTCCCTGGCCGACACGGTCATGGACCGGCTCACCACGATCTACGCGGAGGCGGCCGATCCGGCCCGGGCCGCGGAGATGCGCGCGTACATGAAGGACGTCGCGCCCTTCCTCGGCCTCGCCTCCGGGGTGCGCCGGGACCTCGCGCGGACCGTCCTCGCGGGCACCCCGCGCCCGGACGAGGCCGACTGCGCGGCGCTCGCGCTGCGGTGCTGGCGGCTGCCCGAGCGCGAGTACCACTACTTCGCGGTCGACTACCTGCGGCGGCACGTGAAGCGCTGCTCGTCCGGCTTCCTGCCGGTGGCCCGGCACCTGGTGACGACCGTCCCCTGGTGGGACACCGTCGACCTGCTCGCCGCGCACGTCGTCGGCGGCCTCGTCGCCGCCGACCGGGAGCTGGCGGCCGACATGGACGCGTGGAGCGCGGACGACGACCTCTGGGCGGTCCGCACCGCCCTGCTCCACCAGCTGCGCTACAAGGAGCGGACGGACTCCGACCGGCTCTTCGCGTACTGCGCGCGGCAGGCCGGGCACCCCGACTTCTTCGTCCGCAAGGCCGTCGGCTGGAGCCTGCGCGAGTACGCGAAGACCGATCCGGACGCGGTACGGGCCTTCGTCGAGCGCCACCGCGCCGCGCTGTCGCCGCTCTCCGTGCGCGAGGCCCTGAAGAACATCGGCGGCTGACGGGGCCTCAGGGGCGCGCGGGGCGCAACTGCCGTACGTGACCGGTGCGTCGCAGAAAATCATTCGACGCGCGGCGACGGGTCAGCCATGATCGTCGTCATGTTCCGGCACGCCTTCCCCACAGCTCCGGCCGCGGTCGCGGTCGCTGCGAAGGCTGCCGCTCTTCCTTTCGACGGCGCCCGAAGCTGACTCTCCCCGGACATTCCGGCGGACCCCTCAGGGGGAGGGTCGGCCAGGCCCCAGGGGTCCCCGTCCGACGGCCGCGCGCCGCGGGCCTCACCTTTCGAGTTCCGGAGAAGGAACGACCATGTCCAAGACCGCCTACGTCCGTACGAAGCCGCATCTGAACATCGGCACGATGGGCCACGTCGACCACGGCAAGACCACCCTGACCGCCGCCATCACCAAGGTCCTCAGCGAGCGCGGCACCGGCACGTTCGTGCCCTTCGACCGCATCGACCGCGCGCCCGAGGAGGCGCGGCGCGGCATCACCATCAACATCGCGCACGTCGAGTACGAGACCGACACGCGGCACTACGCGCACGTGGACATGCCCGGTCACGCCGACTACGTAAAGAACATGGTCACGGGCGCGGCCCAGCTCGACGGCGCCATCCTCGTGGTGTCGGCGCTCGACGGGATCATGCCGCAGACCGCCGAGCACGTCCTCCTCGCCCGCCAGGTCGGCGTCGACCACATCGTCGTGGCGCTGAACAAGGCCGACGCCGCCGACGAGGAGCTCGCCGACCTCGTGGAGCTGGAGGTGCGCGACCTGCTGTCCGCGCACGGGTACGGGGGCGACTCCGCGCCCGTGGTCCGGGTCTCGGGCCTCAAGGCGCTGGCGGGCGACCCCCGCTGGACCGCGGCGGTCGAGGCGCTGCTCGACGCCGTGGACACGTACGTGCCGATGCCGGAGCGCTATGTCGACGCGCCGTTCCTGCTGCCGGTGGAGAACGTCCTGACGATCACCGGCCGCGGCACGGTCGTCACGGGCGCCGTCGAGCGCGGCACGGTCCGCGTCGGCGACCGCGTCGACGTCCTCGGCGGCCTCGGCGCCGACACGGAGACGGTCGTCACCGGCCTGGAGACGTTCGGCAAGCCCATGGAGTCCGCGCAGGCCGGTGACAACGTGGCGCTGCTGCTGCGCGGCGTGCCACGCGACGCGGTCCGCCGCGGGCACGTGGTCGCCGCCCCCGGCAGCGTCCGGCCGAGCCGCCGCTTCACCGCGCAGGTGTACGTCCTCTCCGCCCGCGAGGGCGGTCGTACGACCCCGGTGACGACCGGCTACCGGCCGCAGTTCTACATCCGCACCGCGGACGTGGTCGGCGACATCGACCTCGGCGAGGTCGGCGTGGCCCGCCCTGGGGACACGGTCACTCTGACCGTGGAGCTGGGGCGTGACGTCCCGTTGGAGCCAGGGCTCGGCTTCGCGATCCGCGAGGGCGGGCGGACGGTGGGGGCCGGAACGGTGACGGCTGTCGCCTGAGGTTCCGGTTCCGGTGAGGGGGCTCGGCCTGGGGAGGCCGGGGCCCCCTCTTTGGTTGGGGGGCCTTCGGTCGGTGGTTTGCTGTTGGCTGGGGCTGCTTCTGGTCGGTGGTCCGCTTCCGGTTGGGGGGCTGCTTCTGGTTGGTGGGGCCGGTTCTGGTCGGTGGGTTCCCTTCTGGTTGGTGGGTCCGTGTTCGGCGGGGGCGGGCACAATGGGGCGGTGGACCAGCCTGCCGATGCACCCGACCCCACGCCGATAGGCGACGCCGAGCGGCCTTCCGGGCGCGAGCCGGAGCCCGAGTACGGGACCGGCTCTCCGGACGAGCCCGTGCCCGTCACCCGCGTCGTCGACCACGGCACCGCCAAGCTGCTGCCCGACGTGGACCGGGACCGTGCCTGGCTCCTGACCGTCGACGGTGCCCCGCAGTCGTACGTCGACCTGGACGCGCCCACGCATCTGGAGTTCGAGTACGCGCGCAGGCTCGCCCACGTCCTGGACACCCTCGCCGCGCCCGGCCTTCCGCTGGACGCCGTGCACCTCGGCGGGGGTGCCCTCACCCTGCCCCGCTACCTCGCCGCGACCCGGCCCGGTTCCCGGCAGGACGTCGTCGAAGCCGACCTCGCGCTACTGCGGCTCGTCGTCGAGAAGCTGCCCCTGCCCGACGAGCCGGGGATCCGGCTGCACGGCACGGACGCCCGGGCCTGGCTGGAGGCCGCGCCCGCCGACAGCGCGGACGTGGTCGTGGGCGACGTCTTCGGCGGCTCGCGCGTGCCCGCGCACCTCACGTCGGACGCGTACGTCCGTGCCGTCGACCGGGTCCTGCGCGCCGACGGCGTCTACGCGGCCAACCTCGCCGACGGCGCGCCGTTCGACTTCCTGCGCTCCCAGCTGGCCACGTTCGCCGAGTGCTTCGCGGAGCTGGCCCTCATCGCCGAGCCCGCGCTGCTGCGGGGGCGGCGCTTCGGCAACGCCGTGCTGGTCGCCTCGCACGGGCCGCTCGACGTCGAGGCGTTGGTACGGCGGGCTCGGGCCGACGTGTTTCCTGCGCGGGTCGTGTACGGGGGTGAGCTGCGGGGGTTCGTGGGGTCTGCGCGTGGGGTGCGGGACGGGGATGCCGTGGCTTCGCCGGAGCCGCCGGGCGGGGCCTTCAGCGTGGGCTGACCCTCCCCGCCGGGCCCCGCTGCCGCGGCGGGTTCTCTCCCACCCGCCCACCCGTACCTGCCCCAGCGACCCGGGCCTGCCCCGACCTGGCGGCTGCGGGCCGTCTCCCCCCTTGCCCGCCGCTACCGCGGCGGGATCTCTCCCACCCACCCACCCGTTCCTGCCCCAGCGACCCGGGCACGCCCCGACCTGGCGGCTGCGGGCCGTCGTTCGGCTGCCCGCCGCTGCCGCGGGCTGGGGTTATCAAGCCCGTCCGGCGTTTGAGGACGAGGCCGGAGGCCGATGAAAGGGCGGGTGGGTGGGAGGAGCCAGCAGCAGGGCCAGGGGCAGGCTCAGGACTCGTTGGACTCGCCGTGGAGGCGTACCGTGGCGAGGATCTTCTTCACCAGCGTCTCCGGAACCTCCCCCTTCACCCCCTTCGCCCCGTGCAGCGTCCACGCGACATAGTCGCCCGCGCCGTTCTTGAAGGCGAACGTCGTGGCCTTGCCGTTGGAGTCGCACTTGCCCGAGCCGGGGTCGCCGACCGAGGTCGTGGTGACGACGCTGCCCTCGACGCCCGACTTGGTGGTGTACGACTCCACCTTGCCGATCTTGATGTTCTTCTTGTCGGCCTTCTTCTGGCCGGTGTAGCCGCCGAAGACCCACCACGCGGAGTCGTTGCGGGCGACCTGCTTGGTGCTCTTGGCGCCGTTCTGGCCCTTGGTGCCGACGCTGGCGAGCGAGGAGTCGTTCATCCGCCCGTCCTTGTCCTCGTCGGAGGAGCACCACTTCTCTTTGTAGATGGCCGGGGCGGACATGATGATCAGGGGCTTGGAGCCGTCGCCCTTGTTGTGGTCCTCGAAGCCGATGTATGTGTCGGGGGTCTTGACCGTCCAGTCCGGCGGTACGTCGAAGGCGGTGCCCCACTTGGGGTTCACCACGACCTGCCAGCCGGGGACCGTCGGCTTGGGGTCGTTGCCCGTGCCGCGCGGGTTGTCGTCGTCCGACGGCTTGGGGCTCGGCTTCTTGGTGGCCGACTTGGACGGCTTGGTGGCGGCCTCGGCGGACTTGTCGTCGTCACCACCGCTGAAGACCAGGAAGCCGGTCACGCCCGCGGCCACGACGACGGCCGCCACGGCGACGAGGGCCGTGACCTTCGTGCGGTTGCCGCCGCCGTCGCCCCCGCCGCCTCCCGCGTCCGGGCCGCCGGGCCGCGCCGCCCCCATCGGGAACGTCGGCGCGCCCCACTGGGGCTGCCCGCCGGTGGGCTGGCCCGCCACGGGCTGGCCCCCGGTCGGCTGCTGGTACGGGTTCGGCTGCTGGTAGCCGGGCTGCTGGTACGGGTTGGGCTGCTGGTACCCGGGCTGCTGATACGGGTTGGGACCCGGACTCTGCGGGTTCTGCTCGCCCCCGGGCGGCTGCTGTTCTGGCCACATGGCCAGTAACCATAGATGGGCTCGGGCCCCAGGTGCCACGCCCGGTCAGCGGCCGGACGGGCACCGGCCATGACCTCGTACGAAGCCGTGACGAATCGGTGAAGAAGCGGTGGACGAGGTGATGAGAATGGTGTGGTGTGTGGGTGAGAGGGCGGTTCGTCCGCTATGGCCCGGCATGCGGGAAGGTGGCGCGGTTCACGACTCCGTCGCGTCGCCGTGGAGGCGTACCGTGCTGAGGATCTTCATGATCGTCTCGTCCGGGATCTCCTCCTTGACGTCCTTCGCGCCGTAGAGGCTCCACGCCACGAAGTCGCCCTCGGCGTTCTTGAAGCCGAACGTGATCGCCTTGCCCTCCGAGGCGCACTTGCCCTTCTGGGGCGTGTGCCGCGAGTGGGACCACGCGATGCTGCCCTTGATGCCCGCCTTGGTGGTGTAGGGCTTGGCCTTCTCGTCGAAGTGCAGGCTCTTCTTGTCCGGCTGCGTGTAGCCGCCGAACACCCACCAGGCGACCTGGTTCACCGCGACCTCGTCGGTGTTCTTCGCGCCGTTGGCCCCCTTGGTGCCGACCGCGCCGAGCTCCTTGTCCTCGGTGCGGCCGTCCCTGTCGTCGTCGGAGGTGCACCACTTCGACTTGAAGTACGCGGGCCCCGACATGGTCATCAGCGGCTTGCCGGTCTTGACGTCCTCGAACGCGACGATCGCGTCCGGCTTCCTGACGTCCCAGTCGGGCGGCACGTCGAAGGCGGTCCCCCACCGGGGGTTCACCACGACCTGCCAGCCGGGGATGGTCGGCTTGGGCCCGTCCGCGGTGCCGCGCTCGTCGTCGTCGCCGTCGGCCGTGCCGGAACCGGGCTTCGCGGCGGCGGACGCGGACGGCTTGCCCTCGGCCTGCGGGGACTTGCCGCCCTTGCCGTCGTCGTCCTTGTCGTCGAGGAGCAGGAAGCCGGTCACACCCGCGGCCACGACGACGGCCGCCGCCGCGACGATGGCGATGACCTTGGTCCTGTTCCCGCCACCGCCACCGCTGCCACCGTCACCCGTCGGCGCCTGGGGTGCGCCCGCGGGGACCGTCGGCGCGCTCCACTGGCCGGGCTGCCCGGCCGGGCCCGGCTGCTGGTATCCCGGCTGCTGATAGGGGTTGGGCTGCTGGTATCCCGGCTGCTGGTACGGGTTCTGCTGCTGCGGGTTCTGCTCGCCCCCGGGCGGCTGCTGTCCTGGCCACATGGCCGGTAACGATACGTGTGGCTGGTTGATGTGCTCACAACCACCCTGGGGCGGCCGGCCTCAGCCCTTCTCGGGCGAGCGGTACTCGCGCACCGTGCGCAGGATCGCGCGTACCGTCCGGTCCGGGATCTCCTCCTTGACGCCCTTCACGCCGTGGAAGGACCAGGAGAGGAACTCGCCCTCGGCGTTCTTGAAGCCGAACGTGGTGGCCTTGCCGTCCGTGTCGCACGTGCCCTTCTTCGGCACGCCGGAGGAAGTGGCCGTCACCAGGCTGCCCTTGAGGCCCGACGCGGTGGTGTAGGACTCCGCCGGGCCGGTGGTCACCTTCTTCTTGTCCGGCTGGGCGTACCCGCCGTAGACCCAGGCCGTCGCGTTGTTCCGGGCGATCTCCGCCGTGCTGCGCGCGGTCTTGTTGCGCTTGGTGCCCGCGAGGCCGAGGGGCGTGTAGTCCTTCCTGCCGTCCTTGTCGTCGTCCGCCGCGCACCAGCGCTCCTTGAGGACGGCGGGGGCGAGCATGGCGACGAGGGGGGTGTCCGAGGGGTCGTCGTCCTCCGCGACCCAGGTGGCGTAGTCGGCCGACTTCAGGTCCCACTGCGGCGGGACGTCGAAGGCGAGCCCGTCCCTGGGGTTCACGACGGTCTTCCAGCCCGGCACCGTCGGCTCGGGGCCGTCGTCCGTCCCCCGGCGGTCGGAGTCCTCCGGCTGCGCGGGGCGGGGCGCCTTGGTCGTGGAACGGGTCGGTCCGGGTGCCGCCGCGTCGTCCTCGTCGCCGCCGAGGACCACGAGGGCGGTGGCGGCCGCGGCCACCACGACCACCGCCGCGGCGGCGACGGCGATCACCCCGGTCCTGCGGCCGCCCCCGCCCGGCGGGGTGGCGGGCGCCGCGGACACCGTCGGCGCGTTCCACGGCTCCTGTGGCGAGGGCGCCGGGGCGGGCTGCTGGTAGGGGTTCGGCTGCTGGTATCCCGGCCGGTGGTACGGGTTCGCGTCCTGCCCCTGGCCGGGGTCCGGCTGCCGGGGTCCATCGGGTTGATCTTGTCCTGGCCACATGGGCGTCCACGATAGGCCCGGTGGGAACGGCTGTTCGCGCAAGCCTGGCCAAGGGTGGCTACTCGTGGGTAACATCCCGGTCATGAGCGCAGACCAGATGTCGATCGGCGAGATGCTCGCCGCCACCGTGCCCATGGCCCGGACCCTCAAGCTGGAGTTCCTGGAGACGACCCCCGAGCGCGCCGTGGTCGAGCTGCCGGACCAGGCGGAGTACCACAACCACGTGGGCGGGCCGCACGCCGGCGCCATGTTCACCCTGGGGGAGTCCGCGAGCGGGGCCATCGTGCTCGCCGCGTTCGGGGACCAGCTCTCGCGGGCCGTGCCGCTCGCGGTGTCCGCGGACATCGCGTACAAGAAGCTCGCGATGGGCAAGGTCAAGGCCACCGCGACCCTGGGGCGCCCGGTCGCCGACGTGGTCGCCGAGCTCGATGCCGGGCAGCGCCCCGAGTTCCCGGTGGCCATCGCCCTCACCCGCGAGGACGGGGCCGTGACCGGCGAGATGTCCGTGACCTGGACCCTGCGGCCCAACGAGCCGAAGTAGGGGCCGACTTCCGCGGCCGGGCCGACACCGGCCCTGATGTCGGCGCGGCTCGCCACCGGTGGTGCGGCGGCCCGCGCCCGCGTGGACGGGGCAGGTCGGCTGCCGCGGCGGCGGGGACAGCCACGCGTGCGCGGCCACGGGCGGCTGAGGCAGCGCGCGGGCGGTGAGGCGTGAGCGGGTAGGCTTCCCCGGCGTGCGCGGTTGTCGCGCGCGCCGGGGGAGTTGTCCGCGTACGGAAGGAACCGGGGTTGCACGTCCAGGAGTGGCTGGAGAACGTACCCGCCGTCAGCGTCTACGCGCTCGTCGGCCTCGTCATCGGTCTGGAGTCACTGGGCATTCCGCTGCCAGGCGAGATCGTCCTCGTCTCCGCGGCGCTCCTGTCGTCGCAGCACGGCGACCTGAACCCGGTGGTGCTCGGCGCCTGCGCCACCGCCGGGGCCGTGATCGGCGACTCCATCGGCTACGCCATCGGCCGCAAGGGCGGCAGACCGCTCCTTGCCTGGCTGGAGCGGAAGTTCCCCAAGCACTTCAGCGCGGCGAACGTCGGCAGTGCCGAGCGCTCCTTCCAGAAGTGGGGCATGTGGGCGGTCTTCTTCGGCCGCTTCGTCGCGCTCCTGCGCATCTTCGCGGGCCCCCTCGCGGGCGTCCTGCGCATGCCGTACTGGAAGTTCTTCACCGCCAACGTGCTCGGCGGCATCATCTGGGCGGGCGGCACCACCGCCGTCATCTACTACATCGGCGTGGTCGCCGAGGACTGGCTGAAGCGGTTCTCGTACGTCGGTCTCGGCATCGCGGTGCTCATCGGCATCGGTTCGATGCTGCTGGTCAAGCGGCGGGCGAAGAAGGCCGCCGAGGAGCACGCGGCGAGCGAGGCCGCGGCCGCGTAGGAGTCGTGTGCGAGAGGCCGGGGGCGGGTCCGCCCCCGGCCTCTCGCGTGCGCGGCGAAAGCGCTCAGTCCTCCTGGGCGTGTGCGGCGCGGTGGGCCTTCGCGAGCTCCACGTACATCGCGCCGTTGAGCGAGATGCCCGCGCGCTCCTCCTCGGTGAGCGGCCGCTTCACCTTGGCGGGGACGCCCGCCACGAGCGAACCGGGCGGCACCCGCATGCCCTGCGGCACGAGGGCCTGCGCGGCGACGAGCGAACCGGCGCCGATCACGGCGCCGTTGAGGACGGTCGCGCCCATGCCGATGAGGCAGTCGTCCTCGACGGTGCAGCCGTGCACGACGGCGTTGTGGCCGACCGAGACCCGCTCCCCGATGGTGACCGGGAAGCCGGGGTCCACGTGCAGGCTGCAGTTGTCCTGGATGTTGCTGTCGGCGCCGATCTCGATGGGCCCGCAGTCGGCGCGCAGGACCGCGCCGTACCAGGTGCTCGCGCCCGCGTGCAGCGTCACCTCGCCGATCACCACGGACGTGGGCGCGGTGAACGCCTCCGGGTCGATCCGGGGGTCCTTGCCGCCGATGCCCATGACGAGTGCCTGGTGACTCATCGTTCTCTCCTTGGATCGTTGCGTCCGTCGCGCCTGAGCGAACCGTACGGGACCCCCCGTTCCGGCCCGGCGGTGTGGGGTGAAGATCACAGGTCGGGGGAGTGCTCGCCCCGCGCGGGGCTGAGTAACGTGAGCGCGTGCCCAGGAACAAGAACGTGTTCTCATCCCTCGCCGCGTGGCGGCGCGGCGTCGCGCAGCGCGCCGTCCACGCGGGCTGGGCCTGGGTGCAGCGCACCGGCGCGGTCACCGCGCGGCGGCCGGGGCGCCTGGAGTTCGGCGCGATCGGCGAGGGCACGAAGCTCGCCTTCCCGCAGGGCACGGTCTTCGGCGCCCCCTGGATCCGGCTCGGCGCGCACTGCATCGTGGGCGAACAGGTCACGCTGACCGCCGGGTTGATGCCCGACCTCGACCTCGGCCCCGACCCGATCCTGCGCGTCGGCGACGGCGTGGTCCTCGGCCGCGGCAGCCACGTGATCGCCGACACGTCGGTGACGATCGGCGACGACTGCTACTTCGGGCCGTACGTGTACGTCACCTCGACCAACCACAGCTACGACGATCCGCACACGCCGATCGGCAAGCAGTGGCCGCGCATGGAGCCGGTGACCATCGGCTCGGGCTGCTGGATCGGCACGGGCGCGGTGATCCTGCCGGGCGCCAGGCTCGGCCGGAACGTGGTGGTCGCGGCGGGCGCCGTGGTGCGCGGCGAGGTGCCCGACCACGCCGTGGTGGCGGGGGCGCCCGCGCGGGTCGTCCGGACGTGGTGCGCGGAGCGGGGGTGGCAGCCGCCGCTGCGGACGCCCGCTCCGGTGCCGATCCCGGAGGGCGTCACGCCGGAGCAGTTGCTCGCGCTCGGCGACCTGGAGGACCTCGGCCGCCTCGGCGGGCTGACTGACGCGGCGGACGCCGAGGGCAACGCCTGACGCTTCGCTGGAGTTGCCGTGATGGGGCGTCGATCGCCTGCGGGTCCGTTGGGGCTGGTCGCGCCCGCGCGGCGGAGCCGCATATCGGCACAGCCCCGCGCCCCTTCGGGGCGCTGCCGCCTCAGCCGTCTCACCCCGTCGCCAGTAGTACCGTGCCCACCAGGGCGAGGCCCGCGCCTGCCGCCTGGACCCCGCGCAGGCGCTCCTTGAGGACGCCGCGTGCGGCGAGCGCGGTGACCACGGGGTAGAGGGAGGCGAGGACGGCGGCGACGGTGACGGGTCCGCTGCGGGCCGCCATCGCGTACGTGCCGTTGGCGGCGACGTCTGCGAGGCCCACGAAGGCGAGCGCGGGCAGCGCCGCCCAGATGACCCCCATGCCGCTGCCCTCCGGCAGGGCCGCGCCGCCGCGCCGCACGCTGACGTACAGGGCTGTCCCGCCCGCCAGGACGTTGGTGGCGCGCTGGACGAACAGGGCGAGGAACAGGCCCGTGACGCTGGTCGACGCCTCAGCGATCAGGGCCATCACGGCGCCGAAGCCGAAGGCCGCGAGCAGCGTGAGCAGGACCGCCTGGCGCTGCACGGGGGCGCCGCGCAGCTCGGGCCCGCCCGCGAGGACGATGCCGACGACGGCCACCGCGATGCCCGCGAACTGCGCGGGGCCCGGCCGCTCGCCGAGGAACAGGCCGACGCCCACCGGCACCACGACGCCGAGGGAGCCGAGCGGCGAGACCACGCCCATCGGGCCGAGCGCGAGGGCCTTGTAGAAGGCGAGCATCGCGACAGGGCCCACCAGGCCCGCGCCGACGGCGAACCACAGCTGCGGGCCCCACGCGGTCCACCCGCCGGTGGCGACCACCACGACCCCGAGGACGGCCACCGCGACGCACTGGGACGCCACGACCACCGTCAGCGCCGGGATGCGCCGGGTCAGCAGGCCGCCGCCGAAGTCGGCGAGGCCCCACATCAGGCTCGTGGCCAGGGCGAACAGCGCTGTCAGTCCTGACATCGGGAACCTCGCAGTACAGTGTGGTGAACCATCGGGAGCCTTCGGGTGCACCACACCGTAGTTCAGTACAGTGAACCCTGTCATCCAAAATATTGGACGGAATGTGTCGGATCTCGACCAGCTCACGCAGTCGCTCGCGCGGAACCTGAAGCGCTGGCGCGGCGAGAGGGGCTTCACACTCGACGCCCTCGCGGCCCGCTCCGGGGTCAGCCGCGGCATGATCATCCAGATCGAGCAGGCCCGCACCAACCCCAGCGTCGGCATCACCGTGAAGCTCGCCGACGCCCTCGGCATCAGCATCACCACGCTGCTCGACTACGAACAGGGGCCGCACGTGCGCGTCGTGCCGCCCGAGCAGATGGTGCGGATGTGGTCCACCGACGAGGGTTCCAGCACCACACTGCTCGTCGGCGCCGAGGCGCGCGGCCCCTTCGAGCTGTGGTCGTGGCACCTGATGCCCGGCGACGGCAGCGACTCCGACGCGCACCCGCCGGGCACCATCGAGCTGCTGCACGTCCGGGCCGGTGAGCTGACCCTCGTCGTGGACGGCGCGGAGCACCTCGTGCCCGCCGGGTCCTCGGCGACCTTCGAGGCCAACGTCCCGCACGGCTACCACAACAAGGGCGCCGAGCCGGTGGAGATGACCATGTCGGTGGCGGTGCCGCCCGCCCACGCCGGGTCGTACTGACGGCTGCCCTCGGGGCCGGTCGTCCCCAACCGCCCTGTTACGGTGCGGACATGCGCGCTCCTCTCGGAAACTTCGACGTCGTCCGCCCCGCCCCGCAGGCCCTCGACCTGCTCGTCGCCCCCGTGGCCGAGGCCGTGCGGGCCTGGAGCGGGCCCGTGCCCGCCGACGAGTTGATCCATGTCGACACCGAGCCGGAGTGGGCGGACACCGCCGCGTTCGTGGAGCACTACGGTCCCGAGCTGCTCCAGGAGTCCGCGAACTGCGTCGTCGTCGCCGGGAAGCGCGGCGGCGAGACCACGCTCGCCGCGTGTGTCGTCCTCTCCGGCACCCGCGTCGACGTGAACGGCGCCGTGCGCCGCCAACTGGGCGCCCGCAAGGCCTCGTTCGCCCCGATGGACACCGCCGTCGGCGAGACCGGCATGGAGTACGGCGGCATCACGCCGATCGGCCTGCCCGCCCACTGGCCGCTGCTCGTGGACGCCGCCGTCGCCGCGCGGCCGCACGTCCTGATCGGCAGCGGCAGCCGCCGCGGCAAGCTCATCGTGCCCGGCAAGGCGCTCGCGGCCCTGCCGAACGCCGTGCTCATCGAGGGCCTCGGCGTGGCCTGAGCGTCACCTTCAGGGCGCTGCCGAACTGCCGTCGGGGCCGCGCCCGAGCTCGGCCAGGATCTTCTCCGTGTGCTCGCCCGCCGCGGGCACCGGGCCCATGCGGGGCTTCACCCCCGAGAGCCCGGCGGGCGGCAGGAGGGCGTGCATCGGGGGCGCACCGCCCGGAAGGCCCACCTCTCGCCAGCGCCCGCGCTCGGTCAGGACGGGGTGCTCCAGGAACTCGGCGACCGAGTTGACGCCCGCGTGGGCGATGTTCGCGGCGTCGAGCAGGGCCGCCGCCTCCTCGCCGTCCAGCTCGGCGCACCGCGCCGCCACGATCCCGTCGAGCTCCTCGCGGTGCGCGACCCGGGCCGGGCCCGTGGCGAAGCGCGGCGCGTCGGCCAGCTCTGGGCGGCCGAGGAACACCCGGCACAGCGCCGCCCACTCCGGCTCGTTCTGCACCGAGAACAGGACCTCCTGGCCGTCGCGCGCGGTGAACACGCCGTACGGCGCGACCGTCGCGTGCCGGGCGCCGACGCGCGGCGGCTGGGTGCCGCCGTAGCGGGTGTAGTACGCGGGCTGGCTCATCCACTCGGCGAGCGCGTCGAACAGGGACACCTCGACCGCCGGCGCCCGGCCGGTCGTCGCCCGCGTGTACAGCGCCGACAGGATGCCGCTGTACGCGTACATACCGGCCGCGATGTCGGCCACCGAGATGCCGACGCGCACGGCCTCCTCCGGGGTGCCGGTGAGCGAGAGCAGCCCCGTCTGGCACTGCACGAGCAGGTCGTAGGCCTTGCGGTGGGCCCAGGGCCCGGACGTGCCGTAGCCGCTGACCACGCAGGTGACGAGGGACGGGTGGCGGGCCTGGAGCGCCTCGGCCGACAGGCCGAGCCGGGCGGCCGCGCCCGGCGCGAGGTTCTGCACGAACACGTCGGCCCGCGCGAGGAGTTCGCGCAGCACCTCCTGCCCGTGCGCGGACTTCACGTCCAGGGTGATCGACTCCTTGGAGCGGTTCAGCCAGACGAAATGGCTGGACTGGCCGTGCACGGTGGTGTCGTAGCGGCGGGCGAAGTCACCGCCGCCCGGCCGCTCCACCTTGATCACGCGCGCGCCGAGGTCGGCGAGCTGGCGGGTGGCGAACGGCGCGGCCACGGCCTGTTCGAGGCTGATCACGGTGAGGCCGGTCAGGGGCAGGGGGTGCGGCATGGCGGGGCTCCATCCTCCCTCGGGCGTCCGGAACTGTGTGCTCGGACGTCCGGAACTCTGTGCTCGGGCGCCGGAACTCTTTGTACGGGACAGCGACCCGTCGCGGTACGGGGCGAGGGGCCCGGCGGCCGGGGCGCGCGGCGCCGGGCGCCGTTCACCTGATGCTCACGAGGGTCGGCCCGATCCGCCGCGCGGACCTCGTGCGCAGTTCAGCCGGGGCGGTCACCGTGCTGAGTGGGTGCCCTGCCCGTTCCTCAGGCCCGTCGTCCCCGTCCGTCCCGCCGAGATCGCCCGTCGAACGGAGAACGTACTGTCATGCCCGCGACGCCCGCCACGCCCGCGACCCCGCCCGTCCTGGCCCCCGGCCGGGCTTCCGGGACCCGCCCCGTCTACGTCCCCTCCATCGCGCACGGCGAGGAGCAGATCCGCGCCGCCCAGCGCCTGCGCTTCCAGGTGTTCGGCGAGGAGCTGGGCGCCGCCCTCGACACGCCCCTGCCCGGCCACGACGTCGACGCCTTCGACGCGCTCGCTGACCATCTGATCGTCACCGAGACCACGAGCGGCGCCGTCGTCGGCACCTACCGGCTCATCCCGCCAGGACGCGGCGAACTCTCCTACTCGGCGGGCGAGTTCGACCTGAGCGCCCTGGCCCCGCTGCGGCCCGCGACGATCGAGGCCGGGCGGTCCTGCGTCCACCCCGACCACCGCTCCGGCGCCGTCATCAACCTGATGTGGTCCGCGCTCGCCCGCTACGTCCTGCTCTCCGGCCACCGCTATCTGGCGGGCTGCGCCTCCGTGCCGCTGGCCGACGGCGGCACCGCGGCCGCGAGCGCCTGGCTGCTCGGCACCGCCAAGCACGCCTCGCCGCCCGAGCTGCGCGTCCACCCGCACCGGCCGTGGACGCCGCCCGAGCAGCGCGCCGGACACCGGCCGACGTACGCCGACCTGCCGCCGCTGCTGCGCGGATACCTGCGCCTGGGGGCCTGGATGTGCGGGGCGCCCGCGCACGACCCCGACTTCGACTCGGCCGACTTCTTCGTGGTGCTCGACACCGAGCGGCTCACCGAGCGCCACCGCCGCTTCTTCCTCGGCGACGAGGGAACCCGGGGGCCGGTGTGAACCCCTGGTCCGTGGACGCGGGCTGTCCGCGGACCTGCGCCCTGCGGGCCGATTCCCGCGTGGGCGCCGTCGGGGCCGCGCGGCGGTACGCGGCGCTCGGGCACGAGCTCGGGCGGAGCCTGGCCCTCGGGGAGGGGCTCGCCGACGGCGACGCCGTACGGGTCCGGGCACGGCGGGTCCTTGGGGCGCTCGGCGTGCGGCTCGACGCGGGGCCGGTGCCGCTGACCGTGCCCGGCGGGAGCGCGGGCACGCTCGTCGTCGCCAACCACATCTCCTGGCTGGACGTGGTGGCGCTGCTCGCCGTCGAGCCCGTCGCCTTCGTCGCCAAGCGGGAGGTGGGCCGGTGGCCCGTCGTGGGGACGCTCGCGCGGCGGCTCGGCACGCAGTTCATCGACCGCGAGGGCGGCCGCCGCGAACTCCCCCTGATGGTGCAGGAGCTGGCCAAGACGCTGGCCCGGGGCCGCTCCGTGCTCGTCTTCCCCCAGGCCACGACCTGGTGCTCGGTCTCCGGCGGCCGGTTCCGGCGGGCGGCGTTCCAGGCGGCGGTGGACGCGGGGGCGGCGGTGCGCCCGGTGACCGTGGCGTACGAGGCGGGCGGGACGGGAAGCACGACGGCGGCGTTCCTGGGCGACGAGGGGTTCGGGACGTCGCTGCGCAGGGTGGTGCGGGCGCGGGGCCTGAGCGTGCGGGTCCGGGCCCACGTGCCGCTGTACGGGAGCGACCGCAAGGGCCTGGCCGAGGAGGCCTGGACCGCGGTCACGGGCTGTCGGCCACTGCCGGGACTTCCGCGCGGCCCCGCGCACTAGGGCCTGTCCGAGGGGCACCTCCCTTTCCTGTGTATGTCCCGCGCCTCACGGATGTCTGGCCCAACGGACCAGGAACGGCGTCACTGCACCCTCAATCGTTCGCGCCCCGATCATTCGGGAAGCCCCGCCGAGATCCGTCCGCAATGGCGGAATATTCCTCTGGCGGCATCCGCTGGTTGACGGCAGAATCACCATTCCAGTGACGTTCGATTCACTGTCCAGCTCACGTCGAGAATCAGCACAAGCAGCGTGCCGGAAAACACGACGAGAGGACGGTCGATGGACGCGATATCTCCCGCGGAAGGCACCTTCGCCCAGGCGCTGGCGACGCGGCCGCAGAGTGCCCTGATGACGGGCCAGTTCCGGATCAAGCTCTACTACCCGAGCGGTACGTTCAAGGGCTATCTGAACAGGAACGGTGACAACTGGGCCATCATCAGCCAGGACCCGCTGACCCTCGAATTCTACGAGTGGAACGGCGTGACCTACTACAAGATTCCAGGGGAGGCCCGGTATCTGTCGGTCAGCAACAACGGATACGGCGGCTTCTACAGCTGGTCCGGCGCATCGAGCTTCCGGCTCACCGACGACAAGGAACTCGTCTCGAATTACAACGAGAAGCGGGCCTCGTTCCGCAACGGCGAACCGTGGGTCTTCTACTGGGACGAGTACAACATCTTCAAAGTGGAGTTCGAGAAAGTCTGACTCCGAAGGCGGACCGGGGGCCTGCCCCCGAAGGCCGACCGGGGACGCGGAAGTCCGACCGGGGTTCACCAGCCCGTGAACAGCACGTGGTTGAGGGCCAGGGCGAGGACCGCCTGCCCCGCTAGCCAGAAGCGGCGACCGCGCTCGGGAAGGAGCGCTGTCGCCGCGAGCAGGAAGACGGCGAACGGCAGCCAGATGCGTTCGGTCTCCGCCTTGCTCATGCCCGAGACGTCCGCGACCGCCACCGCCAGGAGGGCCGCGAGGGCGAGCCCCGCGACGCCGTCCGCCGCCGTGGCCGCCCCGGCCCGCCAGCGGCGCACCGCGCCCGGTGCGGAACCCACCGCCCGGCGCAGCCCGGCCACCGTCGCGAGCCCCACGGTCAGGACCGTGCAGGCCGGATTGGCCCAGATCCAGTACCAGTAGGGGCGCACCCCGGCCGCACCCTGGTAGTAGCGCTCCACCAACAGGCGGTACGCCTCCCACCAGTCGAAGCCGAACGCGGTGAACACCGCGGGGACGACGAGCGCGCCCGCCACGAAGTACGGCAGCGGGCGCAGCGTCCTCGTCAGGACCAGGACACCGGCCACGACCACCGCGAAGAGCGTGAGGCCGTACGACAGATAGCAGAGCAGGCCGTAGAGGAGGCCCGCGGCGCAGGCGGCGAGGACGGGGCGGCGGACCGCGCGCGTCGCGGCGAGCGCGAGCAGCGCGGTCAGCCAGGCCGCGACGGCCGCGAAGTAGCCGTCCGCCGACGCGCCCATCCACACGGCGGCAGGAGCGAGCACGAGGAACGGCGCCGCCCGGCGCGCGCTCGCCTCGTCCCCGAGGGCCTTCAGCGTGAGCAGGACGGCGACGACAGCCGTGCTGCCCGCCGTGATGACGAACGCGCCCGCCCAGCCGCCACCGCCCAGACCGATCCGGTCGAGGAGGACGAAGGTGAGCGGGGCGGCGGGCGGATGGCCCGCCGTGTGCGCGGGCCAGTGGTACGCGCCCGGCTCCCCGAGCAGGATGTACTGGGTGTAGTCCCGCAGCGTCGCGGGGATGTCCGCGAAGCGGTCGATGACCTGGAGGTACTCGTACTTCGTGGTGAGCCGCCGCGCGACGCCCCGGTGCCAGCCGTCGACGAGCGCGAGCGACCAGATCCACGCCGTCGACGCCGCCCACGACGCGGCGAGCAGCGCCCGCCACGGCAGGCGGGCCGCGAGCACCGGGCCGTGGCTGACGACGGCCACGGCGACGGCGAGCGCCGCCGGGGTGCCGGGCCCGACGTGCGGATCCCAGTCGGCGTACAGCGGCGGCCAGTTGACGTGCAGGCTGCCGTCGGAGCGCTCGACGGCCCGCCCGACCACGACGGCGGCGGTGACGAGGAGGGCGGCGAGCCCGGCGGCGAGCAGATCGCGGCGGGGGCCGGGGTTACGTCGTTCGGGGTGGTTCACGCTGGCACGCTAGGCCGCCGGGGGCGCGCGGGGGCCGCCGCGCCGCCCCCTGTCACGGAACCGTCAGATCTTCGGCCGCCCCGGTGTACTCCGTCCGGGCCCACCGCGATCCGTCAGCGTTTCGTCATGCGTCGCGGCCGCCTGCGGGCCGCCCGCCGGTCTTACGGTCGACGCGAGGCGACGGACCCGCGTCGCGCCGACCCCCGAGGACACCCATGGGCAAGCCAACGAGGCCGCCGACCACCAGGACCGCACGACAGGCGGTGGAGCGGGCGTCGACCGGCGTGTGGCGCAGCCCGCTGCGCGGCCCCTGGCTCACCTCCGTGCTCGGCGTGGTGCTCCTCGTCGGGATGACGCTGCTGTTCGTCACCGGGCTGCTGTCCTACGCCGCGTACAACCCCGGCCTGTCGCCCGTCAACGACAAGACACCCGACAAGGGGCTCCTCGGCTTCTACCTCTTCCCCTGGCCGACCCACCCGCGCTGGCTCTACCGCCTCACCCAGGGCCTGCACGTCACCGTCGGCATCGCGCTCGTCCCGGTGCTGCTCGGCAAGCTGTGGTCGGTGCTCCCGAGGCTGTTCGAGCTGCCGCCCGTGCGGTCCGTCGGGCACGCCCTGGAACGCCTCTCGCTGCTGCTGCTCGTGGGCGGCGCCTTGTTCGAGTTCGCGACGGGCATCCTGAACGTGCAGCTGGAGTACGTCTTCCCGGGCTCGTTCTACCCCTTGCACTTCTACGGGGCGTGGGTGTTCTTCGCCGGGTTCGTCGCGCACGCGGCACTGAAACTGCCGCGGACCGTAAGGGTGTTGCGGGAGCACGGGTTCCGCGCCCGGCTGCGGACGCACGACACGGAGCCCGACCGCGGCTCCGGGCTCGTCGCCGAGCGGCCCGCCGAGCCGACCGTGTCCCGCCGTGGCGCCCTCGGCCTGGTCGGCGGCGGCTCGCTGCTGCTGTTCGCGACGACCGCGGGGCAGAGCTTCGACGGCTGGCCGCGCGCCACGGCCCTGTTCGCGCCGCACGGCGGCCGGGAGCCCGGCACCGGACCCGGCGCGTTCCAGGTCAACAAGACGGCCGCGGCGGTGGGCCTGGGGCGCCGTGACCTCGTCGACGGCTGGCGGCTCGACCTCGTGGGCCGGGGCCGCACCGTGCGCCTGACCCGCGCCGATCTGCTCGCCCTGGCGCAGCACCGCGCGGACCTGCCCATCGCGTGCGTGGAGGGCTGGTCGACGTCCGACCAGGCCTGGCAGGGCGTCCGGCTGCGCGACCTGGCCGCGCTCGTCGGATACGGAGAGAGCGGGGACGGCCCGCCCGGCGTCCTCGTGGAGTCCTTGCAGACGCGCGGCGCCTTCCGCCGCGCCGCGCTGCGCGACAACCAGGTCCGCGACCCGCGCTCGCTGCTCGCCCTGCGCGTCAACGGCGCCGACCTGACCCCCGACCACGGCTACCCGGCACGCGTCATCGTGCCCGCCGCACCGGGCGTACTGAACACCAAGTGGGTGGCGCGAATGACCTTCGGGGAGCTGGTATGAGCCGGACGGAGAAGCGTACGGACAAGCCGACGGCCGGGCGGCGGGACGCGGGCGGCCGGTGGGCCGGGGCGGCGCGCCGCCGGTACGGGGCGGGCCCCTGCCACCTCCTGCTGCTGCTCGCCTCGTTCGCGCTCGCCGGGTACGCGGGGGTGCGGCTGCTGCGCGACGACTGGGCGGGGGTCGCGGTGTGGTTCGTCGGCGCCGCGCTGCTGCACGACCTCGTGCTCGCGCCGCTGTACGCGGTCGCCGACCGGGCGGTGACGGCCGCGCTGGGCGGGCGGCGCCGGAACCTGACCGCGTTCGTACGGGTCCCGGCGGCCCTGTCGCTGCTGCTCCTGCTGGTGTGGTATCCGCTGATCACCCGTCAGGTGCCGCGCTACGAACGGGTCACGGGGCTGCCCGCCGACGTGTTCCTGGCCCGCTGGCTGCTCGTCACGGCGGGCCTCTTCGCGGGCTCCGCGCTGTGGCTCGCGCTGCGGGCCGCGCGGCGCCGCAGGGCCACGAAGCAGCGCCCGTCGGCCGCCCACTGATCGGCCGGGCGCAGCCCCGCCCGGCGGGCGTGGCCGACCAGCGCGGCCGTGCCGAGCCGGGCCCACGGGAACGTACCGCCGGGCCCGGCGCGCCCCGTGCCGTCGTCGACCCGGACGCGGACCCGCTCGTCCACGTCGACGGGCGCCGCCTCGGCGATCAACAGGCCGCCCGGAGCGAGCAGTTCGGCCACGCGGGCGAGGAGCGCGGCCGGGTCGCCGCCGATGCCGACGTTGCCGTCCATGAGCAGCGCGGTGCCCCAGCGGCCCTCGCCCGGCAGCGGGTCGAAGACCGACCGGCGCAGCGCGGAGCCGCCGAGGCGCAGCGTGTGCCGGACCGCAGCCTCGCTGACGTCGATGCCGAGCGCGCGGTGGCCGCCGGCGGCGAGCGCGGCGACCAGGCGGCCCGGGCCGCAGCCGATGTCGAGGACGGGGCCCGCGCAGCGGCGCAGCGCCGAGCGGTCGGCCGGGTCGGGCGCCGCGCACCAGCGCTCCACGTCGAGCGAGAGCAGCCAGCCGTCGGCCCGGCGCAGGAACAGCGGGCCGCGCCCGGCGCGCAGCGCCTCCTCGTACAGGTCGGCACCCCACGGCGTCGGCGGTACGACGGTGCTCATCGGCGGGCCGTCCCGTCGGTCCGAGCCGTCCCGCCGATCCGAGGCGTCCCGCCGATCCGGGCCGGGCGGTCGATCCGCGCCAGCGTGGCGGCGAAGCGGGTGCCGGGGGCCAGGGCGGCGACGCGGGCGGCGTCGGCGGCCGTGTCGACGTCCCGCAGCACCGCGAGGTCGCGCACGCGCAGGCCCGCCCCGGTGAGCCGGGCGCGCTGCGCCGCGCCGGTCGTCGGCGTGGACATGGGCACCCCGCGCAGCAGGTCCGGGTCGGGCTCGGCGAGCCCGAGGGCCCAGAACCCGCCGTCGGCGGCGGGCCCGAACCAGGCGTCGGCGTCCCGCCGGGCGTCGGCCGCGAGCGCGGGCGCGAGCAGCGCGGGCGTCACCTGCGGGGTGTCCATGCCGATGAGCACGGCGGGCCCCGCGCAGCCCGCGAACGCGGCGGCCAGGCGGGCGTCGAGCCCGCCCGCGGCCTGCGGCACCACCTCGATGCCGGGCGGCAGCCACGGTCCCGGCTCTCCGGCGAGCACGAGCACTCTGCGCCGCGCGGGAGCCGCGAGCACGGCGTCCAGGGTGTCGGCGAGCGCGGCCTCGGCGAGCCGGGCTGCCTCCTGCGGCGTGTAGGGCGGGGTGAGCCGGGTCTTCACGGTGCCGGGAACGGGCGCCTTGGCGATGACCAGGAGCGTGGCGGGCCCCGTGCGCGCGGTCATCGCGGGCCCGCCGCGCGCGGGCCGCGCGGCCGTGGCGCGAGAGGCGGTTCGGCGAGGACGCGGCGCATGTCCCGCACCGCCTGCCAGGTGCCCCGCCAGGTGCCGGTGACCTTGGACGCGCCGACGCGCGGCAGATACGGCACGTCGCGCTCCTCGACCCGCAGGCCCGCGTCGGCGGCCCGCACCACCATCTGCAACGGGTAGCCGCTGCGCCGGTCGGTGAGCGCGAGGGCCAGCAGGTCCGTGCGGCGCGCCGCCCTGAGCGGGCCCAGGTCGTGCAGGGCGAGGCCGGTGCGGCGGCGCAGCATCAGCGAGAGCGCGAGGTTGCCCGCACGGGCGTGCGGCGGCCAGGCCCCGCGCGCCTGGGGCCGCCTGCGGCCCAGGACGAGGTCGGCGCGGCCCGCCGCGACGTCGCGGACGAACGGCACAAGCAGGCCCGGGTCCAGGGAGGCGTCGCAGTCGCAGAAGCACACGACGTCCGCCTCGGCGGCGGCGAGCCCGGCGTGGCAGGCGGCGCCGAAGCCGCGCCGGGGCTCGTGCACGACGGTCGCGCCGAGCGCGCGGGCGACCTCCGCCGAGCCGTCCGTGGAGCCGTTGTCCACGACGATCGCGCGCCAGCCCGCCGGAACGCGGGCGAGCACCCACGGAAGCGCCGCGGCCTCGTCCAGGCAGGGCAGCACGACGTCAGCGGGCGGAACGGGTCGCTCCACCGGGGCCGGGGAGTCGGGGGAAGGGTGAGTCACGGCCCTCACCCTACGAAGCGAAAACGGACATAACGGACTCTGGGTCCTTACGAAACGCGGACGTCGGGGCTGCCGGACCCCGCGGCGGTCCGCACCCGTGGGCACGCGGTGCGACGCTGGTGACATGCGGAACCCACCACCAGGCACCGGCGCGCGCGTCCTCGTCGTGGACGACGACCTGACCGTCGCCGAAGTCGTCACCAGCTACCTGGAGCGCGCCGGGTACGCCGTCGACCGTGCGGTCGACGGACCCGGCGCGCTCCTGGGCGCGACGGCACGCGAACCCGACCTCGTCGTCCTCGACCTGATGCTGCCCGGCATGGACGGCCTGGAGGTCTGCCGCCGTCTGCGGGCCCGCGGCCCCGTACCGGTGATCATGCTGACCGCGCGGGGCGACGAGGACGACCGCATCCTGGGCCTGGAGGTAGGGGCGGATGACTACGTGACCAAGCCGTTCAGCCCGCGCGAGCTGGTGCTGCGGGTCGAGTCGGTGCTCCGCCGCAGCCGTGCCGCCGACCCGGCGCCGCGACCGGGCACGCGGCTGCGCGCCGGGGCCCTCGCCCTCGACCCCGCGGCGCGCCGCGCCACCAAGAACGGCACCGAACTCGCCCTCACCGTCCGCGAGTTCGACCTCCTCGCCTACTTCCTGAGGCACCCGGGCCGCGCCTTCGGCCGGGAGGAGCTGATGCGCGAGGTATGGGGCTGGGACTTCGGCGACCTGTCCACGGTCACGGTCCACGTCCGCAGACTCCGCGGCAAGGTGGAGGACGACCCCGGAGAACCGCGCCTGATCCAGACGGTGTGGGGGGTCGGCTACCGCCTGGAAACGGGTGGGCCCGGCGGGCCGGGTGAGCTGGGTGACCCGAGCGGGTCGGCTGAGCCGGGCGAGTCGGGGGCGCCGGATGAGCCGGGTGGGTCGGGAGTGGGGGCCCCGGTGGTGGTCGTGGGTCCGGGGCGCGGCGAAGGCGGGCCGGGGCGTGGCGAAGGTGGTCCGGGGCGTGGCGAAGGTGGTCCGGGGTGCGGTGAAGGCGGTCCAGGGCGTGGTGAAGGTGGGGCGGGCTCGTGAGTGACATGTTGCTCATCGCGCTGTACGCCTTCCTCGGCGCGGTGGCCGCCGGGCTGTTCGGCGCCGGTGCGCTGCGGCTGCTGCGCCACCGTTCGCTCGTCGTGTCCCTGACCGTCGTCGTCGCGGTGGCCGTCACGGCCATGCTCGCCGGGACGCTCGCCGTCGCGTGGCAGATGTTCCTGTCCCCGCACGACCTGACCGTCGTCACCGTCGTCGTCGCCATGGCCTCCGTCGTGTCGTTCGCGACGGCCGTCCTGCTCGGCCGGTGGGTGGTCGCCCGCAGCAGGGACCTGGCGCGGGCGGCCCGCTCGTTCGGCACCGGCGGCAGCTTCGCCGCGCCCGACGCGCCCACCACCGCCGAGCTCCTCGCGCTCACGCGGGAGCTGGAGCACACCAGCGCGCGCCTGGCCGAGTCCCGGGAGCGGGAACGGGCCCTGGAGAGCTCGCGCCGCGACCTCGTCGCCTGGATCTCGCACGACCTGCGCACCCCGCTCGCGGGCCTGCGCGCGATGGCCGAGGCCCTGGAGGACGGCGTGGCCGCCGAGCCCGACCGCTATCTGCGCCAGATCCGCACCGAGGTCGAGCGCCTCGACGGCATGGTGGGCGACCTGTTCGAACTCTCCCGCATCCACGCCGGGGCCCTCGCCCTCACGCGCGCGCGTATCTCCGTCTACGACCTGGTGGGCGACGCCCTGGCCGGGGCCGACCCGCTCGCGCGCGAGCACGGCGTACGCCTCGTGGGGCAGCGCATCGACGCCGTGCCGGTGGAGGTCGACAGCAAGGAGATGAGCAGGGTCCTCGGCAATCTGCTGATCAACGCGATCCGCAGGACGCCCGCGGACGGCACGGTCGCCGTCACGGCGGAGCGGTCCGCCGACGGAGTCGTCCTGTCGGTGACGGACGAATGCGGCGGCATCCCGGAGGAGGACCTGGCGCGGGTCTTCGACATGGGCTGGCGCGGGACGCACGCCCGGACCCCACCGGCGGGCGCCGGACTCGGCCTCGCCATCGTGCGCGGCATCGTCGAGGCCCACCGGGGCCGCGCGGCCGTGCGCAACGTCTCCGGCGGCTGCCGCTTCGAGGTGGTCCTGCCACCGGCCGGGGCGGTGTAGCGGGCCCGGCGAAGCGCCGCTACCGCAGCGGCGCCCCCGCGAACTCCCGCATCCCCGCCGCGAAGCCCGTCAGCGGCTTCCACCCGAGCTCCCGGCGCAGCCGGGCCGAGTCCGCCGTGATGTGCCGTACGTCGCCGAGCCGGTAGGCGCCCGTGGTCACCGGGGCGGGCCCGCCGTGGGCCCGGGCGAGGGCCTCGGCCATCTCGCCGACGGTGTGCGGCTCCCCGCTGCCGGTGTTGTACGCGGTGAGCGTCCCGGGCGCGCCGTCCGCCGAGGCCTCGACGGCGGTCGCCGCCGCCGACGCCACGTCCCGCACGTGGACGAAGTCCCGCAGCTGCCCGCCGTCCTCGAAGACCCGCGGCGCCTCGCCCCGGGCGAGGGCGGACCGGAACAGGGACGCCACCCCGGCGTACGGCGTGTCGCGGGGCATGCCGGGCCCGTACACGTTGTGGTAGCGCAGCGACACCGCCCGGCCGCCGGTGGTCCGGGCCCAGGCGGCGCACAGGTGCTCCTGCTGGAGCTTCGTCGCCGCGTACACGTTGCGCGGGTCGGCGGGCGCGTCCTCCGGGACCAGGCCCGGCGTCAAGTCGTCGCCGCACAGCGGGCAGAGGGGCTCGAAGCGGCCCGCCGCCAGGTCCGCCTCGGCGCGCGGCCCGGGCCGCACCACGCCGTGGCGGGCGCACGCGTACCGCCCCTCCCCGTAGATCACCATCGACCCGGCGAGCACCAGGCGCCGCACCCCGGCGCGGGCCGCCGCGGCGAGCAGGACGGCCGTGCCCAGGTCGTTGCAGCCGACGTACGCGGGCGCGTCCGCGAAGTCCTTGCCGAGCCCCACCATCGCGGCCTGGTGGCAGACGGCGTCGACCCCACGCAGCGCCTGGGTGACGGCCGCCTCGTCCCGTACATCCGCGACGATCAGCCGCTCGCCGGGCCGGGCCGCGCGCGACGGTCCCGAGTGCGCCGACGCCAGGAGCGTGTCGTAGGAGACGACGTCGTGGCCGCGTTCGAGCAGCGCGTCGACGAGGTGTGTTCCGATGAACCCGGCTCCGCCGGTGACCAGTACCCGCATGCCGTCCACGCTAGGCAGCCGCGCGGGCCGCGGGCGGGTGCCACCGGCCCGTGTCACCGTTCCGTAAGACCTCGCCCCCGTGTGGCGACGTTGCCGTACCCCGGCCGTCAAGAGGACCCCGCCCGGCATCAAGAAAGCATAAAGATTGCCGGAAAATGGCAGTGCGCCGAGGCGTCCGGACAGGTCAGGATGGAAAGGCAGGAACGGGGGGCGAGGCCCGGGTGCCGGATCACGGAAACGAGGTCCGGCACCCGAGTGGGGACGACCCCCGGATGACCACCGGTCAAGGGGGCGGGGGCATGGGGGAGTTGTCGGGCGCGGTGGTGGGCTTTCCAGGGGTGGTGTTCACCTCGGCCCTGGCCGTCGTCGTGTGTTTCTGGCTGCTCGTGGCGGTGGGTGTCACCCGCGCGGACAGCTTCGACGAGGACGCCGACCTGGACGTCGTGGGGCTCGGGGGAGTGCCGGTGTCCGTGGCGGCCTCGCTGTTCACGCTGGGCGGATGGGTGACCGGTGTCGCCGGTTCGGTGGCGATGACGCGGGCCGGTCTGACGGGCATGGCGCACGCGGCGGTCGACCTGGGCCTGCTGCTCGCGGCCACGGGCGTCGGCTGGGGCGTGACCCGGGTGCTCGTCCGCGCCCGCGCGCGGTGCTCCGCCCGCACGTCAGGGCCCTCGCCCCGGGACCTCGTCGGCTCGGTGGGCAGGGTCCGTACGGGCGGAGCGGGCGCGGATTCCGGCCAGGCCGAAGTCGCCTTGCCCGACGGCGCCGCGGTGGTCGTGGACGTGCGGCAGGACCCGTCCGGGACGACCGCGGCCCTCGCCCCCGGCAGCAGCGCGGTGCTGTACGCGTACGACGAGTCCGGCGGCTTCTTCTGGGCGGCCCCGGCCGCGGTGACGCTGACCCCGGGGCCACGCCCGCCGCACCCGCATGAGCACCTGCGGGAACGGTCCTCCGCAGGCCACGACTGGCCCTGCGCCGACTGCGCCTGAGGCTCTGTCATGCCGAGGTTTTCCCTGGTCAACGGGGTGAGGGCGGAATCCGCCACGGCCCCACCCCCGTGCCTGCCGCCGGGCCCCCATGCGTTAGAAAGGCGGAGAGGGCCGAGCGGAAAACCGGGGGCGTACATGGCGGGTCAGGACATACCGGACGAATTCCTGGACGGCTATACGCGGCTGCTCGCCGACGCCTCCGCGACCGGACGCGGCCTGACCCGCGACGAGCTGGACTCGCGCCGCGCCCTCGGCGAGCGCGCGGCCGACGCCGGGTACGGCCTGCGCGCGCTGGTGGGCGCGCACCTGGCGCGGGCCCGGGCGTTCGGCGCCGCGCCCCGCGCGCACGGGGCTGCGGGAGCCGGGCCGCCGGTGTCCGCCGAGGCCGTCCTCGCCGCCGTCGAGCAGGCCGTCGACGCCTTCGCCGAGGGCTACGAACGCGCCCAGCGCCTGGCGATCCGTCAGGAGGAGGCCGCGCGCCGTGAGTTCATCGACGACCTGCTGCACGGGCGGAGCGACTTCGGGCTGCTCGCCGAGCGCGCGGAGCGGTTCGGGCTGCGCCTGTCCCTCGCGCACGCGGTCGCCGTCGCCCAGGGCGACCGTGCCTACGAGGACGGCGACGACGCCCCGCGCGAGGTGGAGCGGGCGCTGACGGGCCGCTTCGGTGACCGCAGCCCGCTGCTCGCCACCAAGGACGGCCGTCTGGTCTGCGTGACCACGGCCGACCAGGAGGACGTCCTCGACTTCTTCGCCAAGCAGGCGCACGCCGCGACGGACGGCGGCCGCGTCGCCGTCGGCCGCCCCCAGCCGGGCGCGGGCGGCGTCGTCCAGTCGTACGAGGAAGCCCTGAGCGCCCTCGACCTCGCCGCGCGCCTCGGTCTGCCCGAGCCGGTCCTGCGCGCCGCCGACCTGCTCGTCTACCCCGTCCTGACCCGCGACCGGCAGGCGATGGCCGACCTGGTCCTGAACACCCTCGGCCCGCTGCGGGCGGCCAGGGGCGGCGCCGAACCGCTCATCGAGACCCTCGCCGTCTACTTCGACGCGGGCTGCGTGGCCGCGCAGGCCGCCCGCCGCCTCAGCCTGAGCGTGCGCGCCCTCACCTACCGCCTGGAGCGCATCCACCGCCTCACCGGCACCAACCCCGCCGATCCGATGCACCGCTACACCCTCCAGACAGCGGTGATCGGAGCACGCCTCCTCGGCTGGCCCGCGCGGGAGTTCTGACCCTGCAGGGGGGCTCAGTGCGGCGCGGGGCCGAGCCGCGGGATCTCGATGGCGGGGCACCGGTCCATCACCATGTCGACGCCCGCCGCCCGCGTCCGCTCGTACGCCGCCTCGTCGACGACGCCGAGCTGGAACCAGACCGCCTCGGCGCCGATGGACACCGCCTCGTCGGCGACGGCCCCGGCGAGCTCGCTGTTCACGAAGACGTCCACGACGTCCACGGTGAAGGGGATCGCGTCCAGGGACGGATACCCCTTCTCCCCGTGCACCGTCTCCGCCTTCGGATGCACCGGCACGACCCGCTTGCCGAACCGCTGGAGCACCTCCGCGACGCCGTACGCCGCCCGCTCCTGGTTGGAGGAGAGCCCCACGACGGCCCAGGTGTCCCCGAGCTCGGTGAGGATCTTGCGGACGGTGGCGGGGTCGCCGTACATGGGGGCCTCCTGGGCGGTGGTCGGTGTGACTGCCGTAACCACCTCGGGGGCGCGGTGATTCCTGAACGCCGTCTGCCCGGAGAACGCGGGTGCGTTCTCCGGGCAGACGGCGTCGGTGCCGGGCGGCGGGAGTCCTCAGACGTTGACGCCGAAGTCCGATGCGATGCCGCGCAGGCCGGAGGCGTAGCCCTGGCCGACGGCGCGGAACTTCCATTCGGTGCCGTGGCGGT
>NZ_JBITXV010000024.1:0-108003 GCF_044544845.1 Streptomyces sp. NPDC053474 | reverse complement strand
CGTGCGGAAGTAGCCCCTTTACGGGAGCAACGGGACCGCTGCGAGGCGGTCGGGGGGGGGGGGGGGGGGGCCCCCCCCCCCCCCCCGGGCGGGGGCCCCCCCCCCCCCCCCCCCCCCCCGGCGGTGGTTCTGGCCACCCGGCGCGAGGGCTTTCGCCGTCGGCCCGCCCGGCGGGTCGGCTGCTACCGCTCCCGGCCGCTCGTGGGGGCGTGGACCTGCTGTCCGTCGCCGCCGCCCCCGCCGCGGGCCTTCTTGATGCCCTTGGTGATCTCGTCCATGGACGACAGGGGCGGTGCGTCGTCGTGGACGTCGATGCCGAAGCGGACGAGGACCATCGTCATCCCGTCGGCCGGGGACTTGAACGCGAGCGACTGGACGTAGCCGTCGGGGCCCTTGCGCGCGTCGACCTTCCAACGGACCAGATAGCCCTTCTGCCCGGCCACCGTGACCGCCTTCGAGGCGAGCTGGTCGTGCGACTTCGGGGCGCCGCCGTAGATCGCGCCGCCGTAGGACTCCGCCGCGTTCTTCTTGATGTCGGCCTTGGCCGCGGCCTCCGGCGTCGACGCGGTGACCTTCAGCCGGACCGCGGGCGCGGAGAAGGCGCCGCCGCGCACGCACTGCTTGGCGGAGTCGCCGGGGCAGGGGTACTTGCCGGTCGTCACGCCCGCGCCGACGCCGCTCGACTGGCCCTCCCAGCCGTCGGGGACGGGCATGCTGATGCCGCTCGCGCCGTCGGTGGCGTACCCCTCCTCGGTCCGGGGGCCCTCGGACGGCCCGGACGGTCCTGGCGACGGCGAGCCCTCGGGCCCCTTGCCCTTGCCGTCGTCCTCCGGGCCGGGCTTCGAGGACGCCGACGGGGCCGGGGATTTGGCGCCGTCCTTGTCGTCGTCGCCGTCGGCGGTCAGCGCGTAGACCCCGCCGCCGATGCCCGCGAGCACCGCGAGGGCGATGACCACGCCTATCGCCGTGCGTATGCGGCGCCGCGGCGGGCCCTGCGGCTGCTGGGGGTAGCCGGGGGCCGGGGGGCCGGGGGCGGAGTAGCCGGGGGTGGGGAAGCCGCCCCCGCCCGGCGCACGGACGTGATCCGTCCACGTGTTCCCGTCCCACCACCGCTCGGACGGCGGGGCGCCAGGGGTCTGCCCGGGGTCCGGATACCAGCCGGGAGGAGTCGCGTGCGTCATGGGCGTCAGCGTATGGGCCCCGCCTGAAAGCCCGATGAGAGGGGTCCGCCGGATCAGGCCAACTCCGGCCGGGCGACGGGGTTTCGCCCCTGTCGCGCGGGTTTGCCCGGGCCGGGCGGGCTCCCTCGGGCTCAAGCCGGGGTTCCCGGGATGGGCGTACGAGCGGCCGCCGCGGGTGTCCGGCTGCCGCCGGGCCCGCGCCCTGCCTCTGTGTTCAGGGCGCGGGCCCGGTCAGTGCGCGTGTCCGTTCACCACGAGCCGGGTCGGTGCGCCCGCCTGCGTGGGGGTCGGCAGGCGGAAGCCCGCGCGGCCCGGGGTGAGGGAGCCGAGCACGCTCGGGTGCCGGGCTCCGGTGCTCGTCGCCACCGTGCCGGGCAGGCCGTGGGCCGTCAGGAAACCCAGGACGGCGAAGGCGTACGCCTCCTTGGCCGCCGACGGGAGGCCCAGGTCGTCGGAGCCGCGGACCGGCACGGCCGTGCCCAGCTCGGACCGCAGCATCGCCATGAGCGTGGGGTTGCGGACCCCGCCGCCGGAGGCGATGACCTCCGTGGCCCCGGTCGTGCGCACCGCGTCGGCGACCGTCACGGCCGTGAGCCGCGTCAGCGTCGCCACCACGTCCTCGGCGCCCAGCGGCCCGAGGCCCGCCAGGGCCTCGCGCAGATACGCCGGGTGGAACAGCTCCTTGCCGGTCGTCTTGGGCGCGGGCAGCGCGTAGTACGGCTCGGCGAGGAGCCGGGCGAGGAGGCCCTCGTGCACGGTGCCGCGCGCGGCGAGCTCCCCGTCCCTGTCGAACGGCAGATGGGCCGCGCGGCCCTGCGGCGTGAGCTCGCGCACCGCCGCGTCGATCAGCGCGTTGGCCGGGCCCGTGTCGAAGGCGGTGCCGTCGGGGGCGGTGATGTTGGCGATGCCGCCCAGGTTCAGCGCCACGGGCGTGCCCGGCCTGCCGCGCAGCCACATCTGGTCGACCAGGCTCACCAGGGGGGCGCCCTGGCCGCCCGCGGCCACGTCGCGCGAGCGGAAGTCCGCGACCACGCAGAGCCCCGTGGCCTCGGCGATCCATGCGGGCTGCCCGATCTGCAGGGTGCCGCGCACCTGGCCGTCCGCCACCCAGTGGTAGACGGTCTGGCCGTGCGAGGCCACCAACTCGGCGCGGCCGTCGCACAGCTCCCGGTCCGCCTCCACGGCCGCCGCGGCGAAGGCCTGCCCGATGAGCGTGTCGAGGCGGCAGACGTCGGCCAGGCTGGTGCTCGCCGGGGGCAGGGCGGTGGCCAGGGCCGAGCGGAGCGCGTCGTCGTAGCCGCGGCTGATGAGGCCCAGGGGGGTCATGACGAGGCGGTCGCCGTCGAGGGCGAGGTCGACGGCGCCGGCGTCGATGGCGTCGTAGGAGGTGCCGGACATCAGGCCGATCACACGCACGCGAAGTCTCCTCTTTCCGGTTCGGCCAGCCCGTGCGCCGGGCCCGGGTCCCTCCCACTATGCCCGCACCTCACCGGGCCCCATCGAGCTGTCCTGGCCCGCCAGGCTCAATTCCCCCCACTCACCCGCCCCTTCCGCCTGCCTCCGTGCCCGCGCACAACCTCAGGGCAGCCATGCCTTCCCTGACCGCCCGCCCGTTTCGCGGCGCCGCCGCGCCCGCCCCGCCGCGGTGCCACCGCGCTGGTCCCGCGTCGTCGGACCGGCTTGATTTCCCCCGCGCGTCCGGGACCGCCCCGCGCCGCCGCGTGCCCCCTTTCGCCGCGCCGGTGCGCCGGTCGGAAGCTGCGGGGGAGTCAGGGCGGCGGGGGCACGACCCGGGCGCGCCACTGGCTCGGGCCGCCCCAAGCCCCCCGCAGGGCGCGGGCCTTGAGGAGCCAGAGGGATATGTCGTACTCCGCGGTGTACCCGATGGCGCCGTGCAGTTGGAGCGCGGCCCGCGCCGAGCGGTACGCGGACTCGGCCGCGCAGACCTTGGCGGCGGCCACGTCCCCCCAGGTCTCCTCCGCGCCGAGCGACACCGCGGCGCCGAACACCAGGGGCCGCGCGAACTCGAGCCCCACGAGCACCTCCGCCAGGCGGTGCTTGACGGCCTGGAAGGACCCGACCGGCACCCCGAACTGCGTCCGCTGCCTCACCTGCGCCACCGTGCGGTCGAGCAGCGCGCACCCCACGCCGAGGCACTGCGCCGCGGTGGCGAGCGCCGCCCAGCGCAGGGCCCACCGCGCCGCCTCGTCCACCGCGGGCCCGGACGCGAGCACCTCCCCGCCGGGCAGCGGCCGCGCGAGCCGCCGCGCCGGGTCGAGGGAGGCCCGCACGCGCGCGTGGCCGGGGGCGAGCCGCAGCCGCCCGGCGTCGACGGCCAGGACGAGCCGGGCGGCGTCCGCGTCGAGGACGTACGGCCCGGTGTCGGCGAGGGCGAGGGTCGCCCGCGCCCCGCCCGTCACCAGGGACGGCAGGAATCGCTTCGCGGGCCCCGGCACTCCGAGTTCGGCGAGGCGGGAAAGGAGCGCGGCCGCGGCCACCGTCTCGACCAGCGGCCCGGGGACGGCGTGCCGCCCCAGCTCCACGAAGGCCACGGCCGTGTCGACGGGCAACTGCCCCACGCCCTCGAACTCCTCGGCCGCCGCGAGGGCGAACACCCCGGCGTCCGCGAGGCGTCGCCACACCGCGGCCCCGGGCGCGTGGTCCCCGGCGGCCCAGGCCCGCGCCACCGCGGGCGTGTCCGCGGCCCGCAGCGCGCCGTCGAGCGTCCGGGCGAACGCCCGCTGCTCGTCGTCCAGAAGGAACCTCATCAGCGCCGCCCCTTGGGGAGGCCGAGCAGGCGCTCGGCGATGATGTCGCGCTGGATCTCGTTCGTCCCCGCGTAGATGGGACCGGCGAGGGAGAAGATGTACCCCTCCGTCCAGGGCGCGGGGTCCGGGGCGGCGGGGTCGGGGGCGGCAGGGCCGGGGGCGGGGTGCTCGCCGGGGTCCGTCAACTCGCCGTCCGCGCCCAGGAGGTCGAGGGCGGCCTCGTGCACCGCGATGTCGTACTCCGACCAGAAGACCTTGTTCAGGCTGGAGCGGGCGCCCAACTTCTCGCCCGCTTCCGCCCGCGAGGCGTGGGCCCAGGTGAAGAGCTGGTACGCGCGGGCGCCGATCACCGCGTCCGCCACCCGGTCGCGCAGCGCCGTGTCGGTGGGGTCGCCGTGGGCGTGCCAGAGCCGGACGAGGCGGTCGGCGGTGGCGAGGAAGCGACCGGGGGAGCGCAGGGTCAGGCCGCGCTCGTCGCCGGTGGCCGCCATGGCGATGCGCCAGCCGTCGCCGGGGGCGCCTATCACGTCCTCGTCGGGGATGAACACGTCGTCCAGGAAGACCTCGGCGAAGGCGGGCTTGCCGTCGAGGCGGCCGATGGGGCGGATGGTGACGCCGGGCGCGTCGAGCGGGAACATGACGTACGTGAGCCCCTGGTGCGGCCGCTCCGCGCGCGGGTCGCTGCGGAACAGGCCGAAGGCGCGGTCGGCGAACGCCGCCCGCGACGACCAGGTCTTCTGCCCGCTGAGGCGCCAGCCGCCGTCCGCGGGCCGGGCCGTGGAGCGCAGCGCCGCGAGGTCGGACCCGGCCTCCGGCTCCGACCAGGCCTGGGCCCAGATGACCTCGCCGCGCGCCATCGGCGGAAGGACCCGGGCGCGCTGCTCAGGGGTGCCGTGGTCGAAGAGGGTGGGGGCGAGGAGGCTGATGCCGTTCTGCGAGACGCGGCCGGGGGCGCCCGCCGCGTAGTACTCCTCCTCGAAGAGGAGCCACTTGACGAGGTCGGCCCCCTGTCCGCCGAACTCCTCGGGCCAGGACACCACCGACCAGCGGTCCGCCGCCAGTGTGCCCTCCCAGGCGCGATGGGCGGCGAAGCCCTCCGCGGTCTCCAGGGAGGGCAGCGGAGCGCGCGGGACGTGCGCGGCGAGCCAGGCGCGGGCCCGCAGTCTGAACTCCTCTTCCTCCGGGGTGAAGTCGAGGTCCATCGCCCTGCTCCCGTCTCTGGCCCGCCCGTCCACTCTTCCCTAACAAGTGTTTGGTAGATTATCGTGGGAGCGGTCAGCCGTCGAGCACTCGATCGGGGGAATCGCCCATGGCAGCGCCGCCGTACGTGCCGGGGCACGGTCTGCTCACCGGCCGCGCCGCCGTCGTCACCGCCGCGGCCGGGGCGGGCATCGGCGCGGCCACCGCCCGCCGCTTCCTGGAGGAGGGGGCCCGCGTCGTCATCGGCGACGCGCACGCCCGCCGCACCGAGGAGGCGGTGGCCGCGCTCGCGGGCGAGTTCGGCCCCGACCGCGTCGACGGCGTCCGCTGCGACGTGACCGACGAGTCCGACGTGACCGCCCTCCTCGACCTCGCCGAGCGGCGCCACGGAGCCCTGGACATCGTGGTGAACAACGCGGGCCTGGGAGGCACCGCAGCCCTCACGGACATGACCGACGACCTGTGGCACAAGGTCGTCGACACCACCCTGACCGGCACGTTCCGCTGCACCCGCGCCGCCCTGCGCCGCCTGCGCGCCACCGCCACGGGCGGCGTCGTGGTGAACAACGCCTCGGTGCTCGGCTGGCGCGCCCAGGAGGGCCAGGCGCACTACGCCGCGGCCAAGGCGGGCGTCATGGCCCTCACCCGCTGCGCGGCCCTGGAAGCCGCCCCGCACGGCATCCGGGTCAACGCGGTCGCGCCGAGCCTCGCCCTGCACCCCCACCTCGCCAAGGTCACCACCCCCGACGTGCTCGACGAGCTCACCGCGCGCGAGGCCTTCGGACGGCCCGCCGAGCCCTGGGAGATAGCCAACGTGATCGTCTTCCTCGCCAGCGGCTACTCCTCGTACATGACGGGCGAGACGGTCTCCGTCAGCAGCCAGCACCCCTAGGCGGAGAATGAGCCCGTGCCGACCCAGAAACAGCCGACCCAGAGCCCCACCACGCCCCCAGTGGCCCGGAAGCAGAAGAAGCCCCCGGCGCCGCCCTCGCCCGAGCGCCGCGCCGAACTCCTCGGCATCGCCGCGGAGGTCTTCGCCGAGCAGGGGTACAACGCCACGACCGTCCGCAAGATCGCGGACGCCGCGGGCATGCTCGCGGGCAGCCTCTACTACCACTTCGACTCCAAGGAGTCGATGCTCGAAGAGATCCTGCGGACGTTCCTGACGGAGCTGTGGGACGGGTACGACGCGGTCCTCGCCGCGCCGCTCGGCCCGCGCGAGACCCTGGAGGCCCTCGTCACCGAGTCCTTCCGGGAGATCGACCGGCACCGCGCGGCCGTCGCGATCTACCAGAAGGAGTCCCGCCACCTGGTCACCCAGACCCGCTTCGAGTACCTCCTCCAGTCCCAGCGGCGCTTCGAGAAGACCTGGCTCACCACGCTCGAACGGGGCGTCGCCGACGGCGCCTTCCGCGCCGACCTGGACGTCCGCCTCACCTACCGGTTCGTGCGCGACACCGTCTGGGTCGCCGCGTCCTGGTACCGGCCGGGCGGCGGCCACAGCCCCGAGGAGATCGCCCGCCAGTACCTGTCGATGGTCCTGGACGGCATCGCCGTCCGCGCCTAGCCCCGCGCCGCCGCGCGGCGCCCGTCACGCGAGGAGTACGCAGCCATGGCCGAGGCCTTCATCGTCGAGGCGGTCCGCACGCCCGTCGGCAAGCGCGGCGGCGGCCTCGCCGCCGCGCACCCCGCCGACCTCGGGGCCCACGTGCTCACCGCGCTCATGGAGCGCGGCGGCGTCGACCCCGCCGCCGTCGACGACGTCGTCTTCGGCTGTCTCGACGCGGTCGGGCCGCAGGCCGGGGACATCGCCCGCACCAGCTGGCTCGCGGCCGGGCTCCCCGAGGAGGTGCCCGGAGTGACCGTCGACCGGCAGTGCGGATCGTCCCAGCAGGCCCTGCACTTCGCCGCGCAGGCCGTCCTCTCCGGCACCCAGGACCTCGTCGTCGCGGGCGGCACGCAGAACATGTCGATGATCCCCATCGCCTTCGCGTCCCGGCGGGCGGCCGAGCCCCTCGGGCTCACCGAGGGCCCCTTCGCGGGCAGCGAGGGCTGGCGCGCCCGCTACGGCGACCGGCCCGTCAACCAGTTCCACGGCGCCCAGCTGATCGCCGACAAGTGGGGCATATCCCGACAGGACATGGAGGAGTTCGCGCTCCGCTCCCACCAGCGCGCCCTGCGCGCCCTCGACGAAGGCCGCTTCGACCGCGAGACCGTGGCCTATGCGGACGTCGTCGCCGACGAGGGCCCGCGCCGCGACACGACCCTGGAGAAGATGGCGTCCCTCGCCCCCGTCGTGGACGGCGGCAGCATCACCGCCGCCTGCTCCTCCCAGGTCTCCGACGGCGCCGCCGCCCTGCTCATCGCCGGTGAACGGGCGGTGCGCGACCATGGATTGACCCCCCGCGCCCGCGTCCACCACCTCTCCGTGCGGGGCGAGGACCCGATCCGCATGCTCTCCGCCCCCATACCGGCCACCGCGCACGCCCTGAAGAAGACCGGCATGACGCTCGACGCCATCGATCTCGTCGAGATCAACGAAGCGTTCGCGCCCGTCGTGCTCGCCTGGCTGCGGGAGACCGGCGCCGACCCGGAAAGGGTCAACGTCAACGGCGGTGCCCTCGCCCTGGGTCACCCCCTCGGTGCCACCGGTGCCCGGCTGATGACGACGCTCCTGCACGAACTGGAGCGCACCGGCGGCCGGTTCGGCCTCCAGACGATGTGCGAAGGAGGTGGCCAGGCCAACGTCACCGTCATCGAACGGCTCTGACCGCGTGGCCCGCCGACGCACGCCGTCCCGGGTGCCGCCCGGCGCGCCGCACCCGTACCCCGCAGGTGGCCTGGCATATGACCGTCTGTCACCCGTGCGGGAGGAGCTGTCCGGACCTCGCTCCGCGGCGGCCCCGGCCCGGCTAGTCTCAAGTCCTGTACGTCGATTGAGCGACCCCGGGAGGTAGCGCGATGACGCAGGGACGGCCCGGAGGTGGCACCTGGGCCCCGCTGTGGGAGCGCGACGAGGAAATCGGCGCGGCCGAGCGGGCCGTGTCCGGACTGTGCTCGGACATGACGACCGAGGGCGGCCTGCTCGTCTTCAGCGGTGACGCCGGACTCGGCAAGACCGCGCTCATGGCCGAAGTGCGTCGCATCGCCCACGGCCGGGCCACCGTATGGGCGGCACGCGGCGGGCCCACCCTCAAAACCGTGCCCTTCAATGTCGTACGACAGCTCCTCCAGCCCGCCCTCGTGGCCCTCACCCCCGACGAGACCCGTGAGTACCTCGGCGACTGGTACGACATCGCGGGCCCCGCCCTCGGCATAGCCGAGCCCGGTGGCGGCAGGCCCGAGCCGCAGGCCGTGTCCGACGGCCTGATCGCGGTGGTCTCCCGCCTCGCCCACGTCCACTGGCCGCTGGTGCTGCTCGTCGACGACGCGCACTGGGCGGACCAGGAGACGCTGCACTGGCTCGCCGCGTTCGTCGAGCGCCTGGACGACCTGCCGGTGCTCGTCGTGGTCGCCTACCGCCCCGACGGGGCCGAGGGCGACAGCGCCCGTCACCTCGCGCGCATCGGCGCCGCTGCCCGTCCGGCGACCCGGCTGCGCAAGCTCACCCCGGACGCCACCGCCGGGCTCACCCGCGCCACGCTCGGCGAGCACGCGGACGGCGCGTTCTGCCGCGAGGTCTGGGCCGTCACCGACGGCAACCCGTACGAATCCGTGGAGCTCCTCGCCAAGGTGCAGGACTGCGAGCTCGAACCGGTGGAGGGCTCCGCCGCCGAACTGCGCGCCCTGAACCGCTCCGCCCGCGGCCGCGGCCTCGTCGCCCGCCTCGAAGAGCTCGGCACCGACGCCACCCGCTTCGCCTGGGCCGCCGCGATCCTCGGCTCCGCGATCTCCGTCGACCTCGCCGCGTCCCTCGCCGGACTGCGCAGGGACGCGGCCGAGCGGTGCGCCGAGCGGCTGCGCGCCGCCCGGATCGTGACCGGCGGCGAAGAGGGCCTGGAGTTCGTGCACCCGCTGATCGCCCACGCCGTGTACCACTCCATCCCGCCCGCCACCCGCACCGCGATGCACGGCCAGGCCGCCTGGGCGGTCACCCGCTCCGGGCGCGGCGCCGCCGCGGCCTCCCGGCACCTGCTCCAAGTCATCCCGGACGACGATCCCGAACTCGTCGAGCAGCTGCGCGAGGCCGCCACCGAACACCTCGCGGTCGGCGCGCCCGAGGCCGCCCGGCGCTGCCTGGAGCGGGCCCTGAGCGAGCCGCCCCGGCCCGACGTGCACGCCCGCGTGCTCTACGAACTCGGCTGCGCCACCCTGCTCACCTCGCCCGTCACCACCATCGGGCATCTGCGCGAGGCCCTGTCGATGAGCGGCCTGAGCCAGGAGCTGCGCGTCGACGCCGTGTGCTGCCTCTCCCAGGCCCTCGTGCACAACGACCAGCTCACCGAGGGCCTGCGCGCCATCACCGAGGAGGCGGCCCGGCTGCCCGCGGGCCCGGACCGGCTCCGCCTCCAGGCCGTGCACTTCATGTGGGAGGGCATCCACGCGGGCGAGGAGGACGCACCGGGGCGCTCGCGCAGGCTCGCCGCCCTCGCCGGACCCCTCGCCGGGCGTGACAACGCCGAGCGCGCCCTGCTCATCCTGCGCGCCTTCGACGCGATGACCCGCGGTGAGAACGCCGAAGAGGTCGTCGAGCTCTGCGACCGCGCCCTCGTCAACGGCCGCCTCGCACCCGGGCTCGGCTGGACCGACGCCGAGTGGAGCTTCGAACTGCGCCTGATGCTCGGCGGTTCGTACGCCTTCGCGGACCGGCTCGACCGCGCCGAGAGCCTGTTCACCGAGGCCGTCAAGGCGTACGAGACGGCGGGCTGGAGCGGCGGCCACCTCGCCCTCGCGCACGCCTTCCTCGGCTATGTGTACCGCAGGCGCGGGCGGCTCAGGGACGCCGAGAAGTCGCTGCGCGAGAGCCTGCGGCTCGCCGACCGCGTGGGCCAGGGCGGGCTGCCGATGCACTGGGAGGCGGCCAGCATGCTCATCGACACGCTGCTCGCCCGCGGCCACGCCGAGCAGGCCAGCGCCGTCGCCGACCGCTACGGCTTCGCGCCGCCCAACGCCTCCACGATCTACGTCCCCGACGCGATGTCCGTCCGCGGCAGGCTCCTGCTCGCCCTCGGCCGCCGGGAGGAGGGCCTCAACGAACTGGAGGCCACCGCCAAGGCGTTGACCGCGCGCGGCCAGTACAACACGGTGCTCGCGCCGTGGGCGTACGACCTGGCGCGGGCCCTCGCCGACGAGGATCCGCGGCGCGCCGCCGACGTGGTCACCGACGCGCGCGTGCAGGCCGAGCGGTTCGGCACGGACACGGCGATCGGCGAGGCCCTCCGGTGCGAGGCCGCGCTCGCCTCGGGACCGCGCTCCGTGGCGCTCTACGCGAAGGCCGTCGCGTATCTGGAGGCTTCGCCCTGCGCGTACGAACACGCGGTCGCGCGCGTAGAGTACGGGGTTGCCTCGGGCAGCGTGGCGGAGCTTGAGCGCGGGCTTGCGCTGGCGCGCAGCTGTGGGGCCGATGGGCTGGCCGGTCGGGCCGAGCGGTTCCTTGCGGGGGTCTAGCGTTTCGCCGGGGCCGGGGCCGGGGCCGGGGTTGATCGGCCTCCGGCCTCGTCCTCAAACGCCGGACGGGCTCGAAATCCCACCGTTCGTACGCGCGGAACAGTCCGCCGGGGTGCGCTTCGATCACCGCGCCGGTCAGGACCCCTCCAGGCGCTTCAGGGTCTCCTCGGCCTCCCGCATGATTCTGCCGATCAGCTCCTCGCAGGTCGGGACGTCGTCCAGGACACCTGCCACCTGGCCCGCGGCCATGATGCCGCGGGCCGGATCGCCGTCCACCATGGCCGACTTGAGGAGCATGGGAGTGTTCGCCGCCAGCAGGGCCTGGGGCCAGCTGAGCTGCTTGGCGCGCTTCAGGGCCCGCCCGTCGCGAGCCAGGGCGGACCAGCTCAGGCCCGACATCCGGCGGAACGCCGCCGCGTGGCGCAGCGCGCGCAGGAGGGTCGCGACGCGGCCCGAGCGCTCCAGGGACGCCACCAGGTCCGTGCGGAGCATCCGGTGCGGGAGGCCGTCCACGCGCGAGGTCAGCGTGACGTCCTTGACCGTGGCCGCCAGATAGCGGGCCTTCACCGCGTCCGGGACGGGGGACTCCGCCGTGAGGAGGAAGCGGGTGCCCATGGCCACGCCCGCCGCGCCGAAGGCCAGGGCGGCGACCAGGCCCCGGCCGTCGTGGAAGCCGCCCGCCGCCACGACGGGGATGTCGACGGCATCCACGACCTGCGGCAGGAGCACCGTCGTGGCCACGTCACCGGTGTGGCCGCCGCCCTCGCCGCCCTGGACGACGACCGCGTCCGCGCCCCACGCCGCCACCTTCTCGGCGTGTCTGCGGGCGCCCACGGACGGCATCACGACGACTCCGGCGGCCTTCAGCTCCCCGATGAGGGCCTCGGACGGGGCCAGGGCGAAGGACGCGACCCGGACGCCCTCGGCGACGAGGAGCCGGACGCGGTCGCGCGCGTCGGCCGCGTCCGCGCGGAGGTTCACCCCGAACGGGGCGGGCGTGCGGGTCCTCACCTCCCGTATCGCGGAGCGCAGTTGGTCCAGGGACATCGTGGCGGAGGCCAGGATGCCGAGCGCGCCCGCCTCCGCGGCCGCCGCGACCAGACGGGGGCCCGCGACCCAGCCCATGCCGGTCTGCACGATCGGGCACCGGACGCCGACGAGCCGCGTCAGCGCTGTCTCCGCGAGCGGCGCCGCCGTCATGGGCCGACCTCGCGCTCGCGCAGCCCCGTGGGGTCCAGGACGGCGCGGATCAGCCGCAGTTCGGCCGCCGTGGGCTCGCGGGTGCGGGGCGGCTCGTCGGGGACGGCGAGCGCGAAGGACGTCGCCTCGCGGATCTCCGCCGCGGGCACGCCCGGATGCGCGGACACCAGGCGCATCGACCGGTCCGGTGTGGCGAAGTCGAACACGCCCAGGTTCGACACGACGCGGCGCAGGTCGTGGTAGCGGGTCGCGGAAGGGCCCGCCGCGGCGGCGCTGTCGTGGCCGACGCCGCTGACCATGTCGACCTTCTCGACGAACACGCGCCGCGCGTGCCGGGGTATCCAGTAACTGACCGGGTTGTTCAGGGTGTTCACCGGGGCTCCGCGGACTCCGAGGAGCTGCCGGGTGGGGTGGTGCCAGTCGCCGACGCAGGAGATGTTCTGGTTGCCGAAGCGGTCGATCTGGCTCGCGCCCATCATCACGTGCCGCCGCCCGCCCATCACCATCGTCAGATGGCGGCGGAAGGGCAGCCAGCCCTCCGTCACCGCCGAGCGCTCCCCGAGCGCGGGCACGTCCCCGATGAGCAGGGCCTCGCCGTCCGTGAGCAGCAGGTCCGGGGCGAACGTCAGCTTCGCGAGCCGGGCCGCGAGCGTGGGGACGGTGCCCATGGGGGCGGCCAGGACTTCGCCGTCGCCGCGCCACGCCTCGGCACAGGCGATCACGCAGTACTCGGCGCGGGTGACGGTGGCCGTGGTGCGCGTCATCGCTGCTCCTTGTGCCAGGTCCGGACGGCCTGTCGGTAGTCCTCCTCGTCGCCGGACAGGAAGCGGTCGTGGAACTCCGCCCAGGTGTCCGGGGCGGCCGCCGCGGTGGCGTACGCCTTCTGGAAGGGCTCGTCGCGGCCGTAGTCCGGCGCGCACGACGTGAAGTGGGCGCCCCCTGGGGTCTCGGTCACGCCCGTGACGCTGTGCCGCGAGACGAGCAGGGTCTGGGGCGCCGCCTGCTGGGTCGGCCCGGGGGAGGCAGGGGAGGCAGGGGAGGCGGTGGAGGCGGCCGGAGCGGCGCTGTCCGCGGGGGCGCCGAAGTCGACCAGGCGCTCGCACGACACGTACGCCGCGTCGGCCGCCTCGCAGAACAAGTCGTCGACGTACGGGTCGGGGCCCAGATACTGGCCGTTGCCCTGGCGGTCCGCGCGGTTCAGGTGCACCAGGGCCGCGTCCAGGCGCAGGGCCGGGACGGCGACGAGCTCCTCCCCGTCCTCGTACGGCGACGTGACCGTCCGCAGCAGGGGGTTGACCCGCAGGACGTCCGAGCCGAGGCCCGCGCGCACGGGCAGGAACGGCAGGCGCTGGGCGGCGGCGGTGAGCCCTTGCAGGAACATCGCCTCGTCCAGCTCGACGAGGTCGAGGCCGCCCCGCTCGCGGGCCGCCCGGAAGTGCGGCTCCAGGGGGATCGAGTCGAGCGTCACGAAGGCCGTGACCAGCTTGCGGATCCTCCCGGCGGCGAGGAGCAGGCCGACGTCAGGCCCGCCGTACGCCACGACGGTCAGGTCGGTGACGTCCGAGCGCAGCAGGGCCCGCACCAGGGCCATCGGCTTGCGGCGCGAGCCCCAGCCGCCGATGCCGAGCGTCATCCCGCTCTCCAGGCGCCCCACGACGTCCTCGGGAGCCATGGTCTTGTCCCGGCCGCCCCGGGCCTGACGGATGTCCGCTGGATCGCTCATGCCGTGTCCTCCCCGGCCGGTACGGAGCTGTCGGGTGGCGCGGCGGGCGCGCCGAAGCCGTCGCGGACGCGGGCGGCCACGCCGCTCAGGCTCGCCTCGAAGGTGAAGCCCTGCTCGAAGCGGTAGCTGCGGCGCACGTCCACCGGGTCGATGCCGTTGAGGGCGGCCTTGGCCAGGCGCAGCAGCGTGCCGTCCTTGCGGGCGATCTCGCGCGCGAGGGCGAGGGCGGCCGCGCGCAGGTCCGCGCGCGGCACGACCCGCCACACCGAGCCGTGCGCGTGCAGCTCGGCCGCGGTGGCCGTGCGCGAGGTGTAGAACAGCGCGCGCATCAGGTGCTGGGGGACCAGGCGGGCCAGGTGCGTGGCGGCGCCGAGCGCGCCGCGGTCCAGCTCCGGGAGGCCGAAGGTGGCGTCGTCGCTCGCCACGATCGCGTCCGCGTTGCCCACGAGGCCGATGCCGCCGCCCAGGCAGAAGCCCTGGACGGCCGCGACGACCGGGACCGCGCAGTCGTACACCGCCGCGAAGGCCTCCGCGCAGCCGCGGTTGACGCCGAGGAGCGCGCCGTGGCCGGGGTCGCGGCGCAGCTCCTTGACGTCCACGCCCGCGTTGAACCCCCGGCCCTCGGCGGCGAGCAGCACGCAGCGCACCTCGGGGTCGCGGCCCGCGGCGCGCACCGCGTCTGCCAGGGCGAACCACCCGTGCACCGGAAGGGCGTTGACCGGTGCGTAGTCGACGGTGACGACGGCCACGCCCTCCTCGGGGGGCGAAGTGGAGACAGGCATCAGAGGATCCGCTACCTTTCAACCAGCGCCTTCAACCAAACATTTGTTAGTTGCTCAGGAAGGTAGCAGCGATGACTGACAATCGACAGGTGGTCGTGGTCACCGGCGGCACCCGCGGCGTCGGGGCCGGGATCGCCCGCGGCTTCCTGGCCACCGGCGCGCACGTCGTCATCTGCGCCCGCAAGCCGCCCGAGCGGCCGGTGGAAGTCCCCGGCGCCACCGCGGAGTTCCGCCCGGCGGACCTGCGGGACGCCGAGGCGGCGCACGCCCTGATCACCGGGGTCGCCGCCGACCACGGACGGCTCGACGTCCTGGTGAACAACGCGGGCGGCACGCCCTTCGGCCTCCTCGCCGAGGCCACCGCCGCCCGCCAGACGAAGATCGTCCAGCTGAATCTGCTGGTACCGCTGTACGCCTCCCTCGCCGCCCACGAGGTGATGAGTCGTCAGGAGGCGGGCGGCGCCGTCATCATGATCGGCAGCGTCAGCGGCACCCGCCCCTCGCCCGGCTCGGGGGCCTACGGCGCCGCCAAGGCGGGCCTGGCGAACCTGGCCCGCACCATGGCCGTCGAATGGGCCCCGCACGTGCGCGTGAACACCGTGGTCCTCGGCCTGGTCCGCACCGAGAGCACCCATCTGCACTACGGCGACGAGGAAGGGGTCGCCGCGGTGGCCCGCACGATCCCGCTCGGCCGCCTCGCCGACCCCGCGGACGCCGCCGACGCCTGCGTGTTCCTCGCCTCCGCCGCCGCGCGGTACATCAGCGGCGCGGCCCTCCAGGTGGACGGCGGCGGCGAGCGGCCCGCGTTCCTGGACGCCGCGACCGTGAACCACTGACCCCCGCGCCCCCGGCCCTGTGCGCCGAACACCCGCCCGTACGAAGGAGTTCCGCATGACCGCAGCCGTCGATTCCGGGATCTGCGCGGGCCGCGTCGTGATCGTCACGGGCGCGGGCCGGGGCCTCGGCCGGGCGCACGCGCGCGCGTACGCGGCCGAGGGCGCGCGGGTCGTCGTCAACGACCTCGGGGCGGCCCTCGACGGCTCCGGCGTCTCCCAAGGCCCCGCGCAGGACGTCGTCGAGGAGATCCGCGCGGCGGGCGGCGACGCCGTCGCGCACTGCGGCGACATCGCGACACCCGAGGGCGCCGCATCGCTCGTCCAGGCCGCCCTGGAGACGTACGGCCGCCTGGACACCCTCGTGAACAACGCGGGCTTCCTGCGCGACCGCATGCTGGTCAACCTCGACGAGGACGACTGGGACGCCGTCCTTCGCGTGCACCTCAAGGGCCACTTCCTGCCCCTGAAGCACGCGGCCGCGCACTGGCGGGCCGCCGCCAAGGCCGGGCGCGCCCCGCACGCGTGCGTGGTCAACACCAGCTCCGGAGCGGGCCTTTCGGGCAGCGTGGGGCAGGGCAACTACAGCGCGGCCAAGGCGGGCATCCTCGGCCTCACGCTGGTCGCCGCCGCCGAACTCGCTGCCTACGGAGTGCGCGTGAACGCCCTGGCGCCCGCCGCCCGCACCCGCATGACCGAGCAGACCTTCGCCGACACCATGGCCGCCCCCCAGGAGGACGCCTTCGACGCGATGGCTCCGGAGAACGTGTCCCCGCTGGTCGTCTGGCTCGGCTCCACCGCGTCGGCCGGGGTCACGGGCCGCGTCTTCGAGGCCGAGGGCGGCCGCATCACGGTCATGGAGGGCTGGCGCCCCGGACCCAGCGCCGACAAGGGCGCCCGCTGGCGCCCGGCCGAGGCGGGCGCGGCGGCCCTGGAGCTGCTCTCCCGTGCCGAGCCGCCGCAGCCGGTGTACGGGGCGCGCTGACCGCGCGCCCGCCGCACGGCCACCGGAGTCACCTGAACGCCAGGAACACCGTCTCGTCGTCCCCTTGGAGGTGGATGTCGAACCGGTACGCGCCGTGCGGACCCGGGCGCGCGAGCAGCGTCGCGCGCCGCTCGGGGGCCAGCGAGCGGAGCAGGGCGTCGTCCGGGTCGTTCGTCAGGTACGCGCGCGTGTACAGATGGTTCAGGAGCCCGCGCGCGAACACCGCGAGGCAGACGTACGGCACGCCGCCCGGCCTGAGGGTGCGGACCGCCCAGTGCCCGTCCGGGTCCGTCGGCACCCGCCCGAAGCCCGTGAACGTCACTCCGTCGCGCCCCCGCGGCACCCCGCTGACCGCGTCCTGGCGCAGCGACCCGGGCGCGCCCGCGCGCGAGCCGTCCGGCGCGGCCTGCCACGTCTCCACGAGGCCGTCGTCCACAGGCACGCCCTTGCCGTCGTACACGTACCCGTGGAGCGTGACGGCGTCCGGATGGCCCACGGGCGCGATCTCGCCGCCGCGCGGGAACGGCAGCGCGTAGCCGTGGTAGGGGCCGATGGTCTGCGAGGGCGTCGGCGCGTGCGGCGGCACCGGGCTCATGCGGCACCGTCCTCGAAGCGGGTGGCGCAGGGGCCGTCCAGGACGATGTCCCAGCGGTAGCCCAGCGCCCACTCCGGCACCGTCAGACCGTGGTCGTACGCGGCCACCAGACGGGCCCGTGCCGCCTCGTCGGGGATCGACAGGAAGACGGGGTCGTAGGCGAGCAGCGGATCGGCCGGGAAGTACATCTGGGTCACCAGGCGCTGCGCGAACGCCCTGCCGAACAGCGAGAAGTGCAGATGGGCGGGGCGCCAGGCGTTGTCGTGGTTGCGCCAGGGGTAGGCGCCGGGCCGGATCGTGGTGAAGGAGTACGCGCCGTCGTCGTCGGTCAGACAGCGGCCGAAGCCGGTGAAGTTCGGGTCGAGCGGCGCCGCGTGCCCATCGCGCCGGTGCACGTACCTGCCGGACGCGTTGGCCTGCCACATCTCGATCAACTGGCCGCGCAGCGGCCGGCCGCTGCGGTCGGTCAGGCGTCCCGAGACGGTGATGCGCTCGCCGAGGGGCTCGCCCGGGTGCTGGCGGGTGAGATCGCGCTCGAAGTCGGTGACGTCCGCGACGCCGAAGACCGGCCCGGTCAGCTCCACGGCCTCCGGGTCGCGGACGGGCACGGCGGAGTGGCGGGGGTGGCGCAGCAGGGCCCCGCGGTAGGGCGGGACGCCGTGGGGCGTGCCCAGCTGCGCGGCCGGGCCCGGTGCGGGCCGCCCGGCGCCCCTGCGGCGCGCGGTCAGGTCCTCGTACGGGGGATGGGGGGTCATTGCGGCTGCCGCTCCCTTCCGGACCGGTCGGGGCCGGTCCTCACGCGTCGGGGACGCGCACCGGCGCCGCCGTGCGCGCGACGATCTCGGTGACGCCGACCCCCGGCGCGCACTCGGTCAACTGAAGTCCGTCCTCGGTGACGTCGAAGACGCCGAGGTCCGTGATGACGCGGTGCACGCACCGCCTGCCGGTGAGCGGCAGGTCGCACTCCCGCACGAGCTTGGGCGAGCCGTCCTTCGCGGTGTGGGCCATCGTCACGATCACCCGGCGGGCCCCGTGCACCAGGTCCATCGCCCCGCCGATCCCCGTCACGAGCCGCCCGGGGACCGCCCAGTTGGCGAGGTCCCCGCGCGCGGAGACCTGCATCGCGCCCAGGACCGCCACGTCCAGGTGGCCGCCGCGGATCATCCCGAACGACAGCGCCGAGTCGAAGTACGCCGCCCCGGGCAGGGCCGTCACCGCCTCCTTGCCCGCGTTGATCAGGTCCGGGTCGACCGCGTCCGCAGCGGGGTAGGGGCCGACGCCCAGGACGCCGTTCTCGGACTGGACGACGACCTCCACGCCCGGCGGCAGGAAGCCCGGGATCAGCGTCGGCAGGCCGATGCCCAGATTGACGTACTGGCCGTCCCGCAGCTCGCCCGCCGCCCGGGCCGCCACCTGCTCGCGGGTCCACGCCATCAGCCGCTCACCGTCCGCTTCTCGACGCGCTTGGCGGCGGCCTCGCCCGGGCCGAGGGCGACGACGCGGTGCACGAAGACGCCCGGCAGGTGCACCGCGTCCGGGTCGATGGCGCCGGGCTCCACCAGCTCCTCCACCTCCGCGACGGTGACCCGTCCCGCCATCGCGGCCAGCGGGTTGAAGTTGCGGCTGGCCTTGGCGAACACCAGGTTGCCGTGCCGGTCGCCGCGCGCCGCCCGCACCAGGGCGAAGTCGGTGCGGATGCCGTGCTCCAGGACGTGCGGCACGCCGTCGAACTCCCGCGTCTCCTTGGGCGGCGAGGCCACGGCGACCCCGCCCGCCCCGTCGTACCGCCAGGGGATCCCGCCGTCGGCGACCTGCGTGCCCACTCCGGCCGGGGTGTAGAAGGCGGGGATGCCGCAGCCCCCGGCGCGCAGGCGCTCCGCGAGGGTGCCCTGCGGGATCAGCTCCACCTCCAGCTCGCCCGCCAGGTACTGGCGTGCGAACTCCTCGTTGCCGCCGAGGTACGAGGCCGTCACGCGCGCGATGCGGTGCGCGGCGAGCAGCGTGGCCAGGCCCGTGCTGAGCGCGCCGCAGTTGTTCGACACCACGCGCAGGTCCGTGGTCCCGCGCCGGTGCAGCGCCTCGATCAGGACGTTCGGCACGCCGCTGAGCCCGAAGCCGCCGACCGCGAGGGACGCGCCGTCCCCCACGTCGGCCACCGCCGCCGCGGCCGTGGCGACCACCTTGTCCATCCGGGCAGCCTCATCTCCGTACAGTCGTCAGCACACTGACTATTGCCTTCTGCCGTCCTGTGACCTCACGTTCACGCTGCCACCGCTCTGATGGGCCGTCAAGGCTGCCTCAGGTCGGCTATCGTTCAGTGCACGAACTTTTCTGCCAGGGAGGGGACCGCCATGGCCGCGGTGGATCTGACCAGCCATCCGGGGCACCTCGCCCGCCGCCTCCAGCAGGCCCACCACCTCCTGTGGACCACGATGGTCTCGGAGGAGACCACGTCCCCCCAGTTCGCGGTCCTCAACAGCCTGGTCGCCGAGCCCGGCCTCGATCAGCGCGGCGTCGGCGAGCGCGTGGGCCTGGACCGGTCGACCGTCGCCGAGGTCATCAGCAGGCTCAGCCGCCGCGGCCTCGTCGACAAGGTCCGCGACCCGCAGGACGGCCGCCGCGCCCTGCTGCGGCTCACCGCCGAAGGGCGGCGCGTCCACCGCAAGCTGACGGTGCGCACGGCCCGGATGAACCAGGTCTTCCTCGCCCCGCTGACCGACGAGGAGCGCGGGCTGTTCCTCGGCCTGGCCCAGCGGGTCGCGGACGCCGCCGAGCAGCTGCGCGACCCGCGCCCCGCGCCCCTCACGCCTTCGTGAACACCACCCACACCGGCCCCTTCGCGAACGCGAGCGGCTTGCCGTCGCGGGTCGTGAACGTGGTGCCGTCCCGCGGTGTGTCGCGCCGCCACCGCGCCTCGTACGCGCGCCCGTCGCGCAGCACCCGCGCGCTGCCCGAGCCCACCGTGCGGCTGAACGGCGACGCGCTGCCCGAGCGGTCGTGCAAGCGCGAGTCGCGGATGTCGACGCGCTGCTCGACCACCGTGGCGGCGCCGAGCGCGGCCCCCGACGCGGTGCGGGCGGGCGTGCCGTCCATCGCGATGTGCCAGCGCCCCTCGTACTCGACCCAGGTGAAGGCGAAGCGCGCGGAGGGGAAGCGCAGCGTGAGCCGCGTCGTGGGCGTGCCGCCCGCCGGGCGCGGCCCGAACCGGAACCCCGTGCTCTCCAGGCCGTCGGCCGACACCCGCGCCCCCAGCGCGTCCGGGCGGACGTAGAGGTTGTGCGGCGCGGGCTTCGCGCCGCCCCGGTAGTAGGCCCTGCCGGGCGCCCCGTCCGGGGGCAGGGCGCGCAGCGGGGCCGCGTCGATCAGCGGAAGGAGCTTCGACTGCGCCCCGGAGAACGCGAGCGCCGGGTCGTCGAACTGGCGAAGGAGCTCCAGATCCGTCTCCCGGGCGCTGCGCACCGGCCCCACCACGGGCGGCAGCCGACGGGCGTAGACGGCCATCAGACGGCTGAGCCCGGCCTCCACCCGCTCCACGTACACGACGTCCGCCGCCTCCAGGCCGGTCTGCGGGCGCGCGGGACCCACGTTGTCGACCTTCACGGCGAGCACCCGGCCGCCCTCGTCCCGGCCCGGCGGCCGCCCGTCCGTGTCCGCCCTGTCGAGGGTGCAGGCGGGCGCGAGTGCGGCGAGGGCCAGCGCCACGGCCGCCGCACGCCACCCCCGCGCTCCTCGCGCCGTCGTGTGCCCCACGCGTGTTCGCCGTTCCATGCCGGGGACGTACCCGCAACGGGCCGTGGTCAGCCGAGGTCGAAGGCGTTCCGCAGACCGAGGCGGTAGCGGGTGCGGTCGGCGCGCTTGAGTCCCTCAAGCTCCGGAGGGCGGTAGCGGGACGTCACCGTGCACCGCCGCGCGCTCGAACCCACCCGGTCCAGAAGGGCGTTGACCGCCTGGCGTGCGGCCGCGTTGGCGCCCTCCATGGTGGCCAGGTCGATGTCCACGGCCACGTAGTCGCCCGCCAGGAAGAAGTTGGGGATCTTCGTGGCGGCTGACGGGCGGTTGTGCAGCGTGCCCACCGGGTGGATCAGGAGCTCGTCGTCGTTGCGCGGGTTCGGGCCGCCGGTGCCGTCGACACCCGGGTCCAGGTGCCAGGAGTGCAGCTTGCCGTCGGTCAGGACCTGCTTGCCGGTGTCGTTGAGATGGGCCTTCAGCTGGGCCCACACCTCGCGCGCGATCTCCTCGCGCGTGCAGTTCTTCGCCGTCTTGCCGTAGAGGATCCCCGGCTTGTCCCACTCGGAGATGTCCACCGACAGACAGTCCACCGCGAGGCCGTCGCCGTACTCGGCGGGGAAGTCGCGTCCCTTCCAGTGCGCGGCCTGGGCGATGCCCGTGAGCGACCAGGGCGAGTCAATGCAGTTGAAGTGCCCGTCGACGACCTTGGGGCGCTCGGTCAGATAGAACTGGATGCCCGTCATCCAGTCCGTCCGCAGCTTGTCGCAGCGCGCCAGCTGCGGATCCGCCGCCCGCAGCGCCGGGCCCCACGTCCTGCGGGCGTGCTCCACCGGCATGGCCTGCACGTAGTGGTCGGCGGTGACGTCCCGCCGCGCGCCCCCGGCGTCCTCGATCACCGCCTTGGTCACCCGGCCGTCGCCGTACGCGATCTCGCGCACGGTCCAGCCGACGCGGAACTCCACGCCGAGGGACTTCAGATGCGCCACCCACGGGTCGATCCACGCCTCGTTGGTCGGCGCGTTCAGGATGCGGTCGGGCGGGCCGTCCGCACCCCGGCCCAGCGCGTTGAACACGAAGGCCTCGCCGAGCGTCCCGACGGTACGGGTGCTGGCCACCTCCGCCTTCGTCGCGACGATGTTGCGCGTCACGCCGATCGCGAGGATGCGCTGGTAGTCGTACGACATGTCCTTGGCGCGCACGAAGTCCCACCAGGGCTTGGCCTCCCACTGGTCGTCGCGGCGCTCGTCGCAGCTGGTGAGGAAGACCAGGGCGCGGTTCACGAAGTACGCGATCTCGTGCGCGGGGATGTGGAACGCGGTGTCGAGGAACGCGGTGAGCGCGCGGGCGATGTCGTCGGGCGTCAGGTCGGCGGGCTCGCCGTCGCGGCCGGGGATCGGCAGGCGGATGTCCTCGCGGCCGCCCGCGCGGGTGAAGCTCATCTCCGGCGGCGCGATCAGGTTGTCCCAGACGCCGCCCGGGTTCCCGGGGAAGGGGATGCGGCGCAGCGTGTCCGGCAGGTTGTGGTAGATGCCCGGGATGAAGCGGAAGCCGTGCTCGCCCGGGAGCGGCTTGCGGGTGCCCTTCGCGCTGTCCGGCACGTCGAAGCTGCGGGCCTTGCCGCCCAGGGCGCGGCGCTCGTAGACCGTGACGGCGAAGCCGCGCTCGGCGAGTTCGTGGGCGGCGGTGAGGCCTGCGACGCCGCCGCCCAGCACGGCGACGGACCTCCCGGCCGAGGGTGCGGCATGGGCGCCCTGCGGCAGGGCCCCGAGCCCCAGTGCGGCGGCGCCGCCGACCGTTGCCGCTCGCGTCACGAAGGTTCTGCGGGTGCTTCCCGGTGCCTGCGGCTGCCCCATGCGGCCCTCCCCTTACCATAGGTAACGCCTGTGTCAGGCGCGGAGCCTACGGCCGTGTTCCTGGGGGTGGAAGTGGGTGGGGTGGGCTTGGCGGGAAATCGTCTGCGGGTGGCGCGGCTCCCGCTGCCGCCCGACCGTCCAGGGCCGGGCCCCGCCCCGCAGGGGCTACACCGGCGCCGAGCCCAGCACCTCCGCCAGGTCGTACCCCGCCGGTTCCTCCAGCTGGGCGTACGTGCACGACTCCGGGTCCCGGTCGGGGCGCCAGGTGCGGAACTGGGCCGTGTGGCGGAAGCGGGCCCCGTTCTCCATGTGGTCGTAGGCCACCTCGCACACCCGCTCGGGGCGCAACGGCACCCAGGTCAGGTCCTTCTTGCCCGACCACCGGTTCACCGCCCCGGGCAGCCGCGCGCTCTCGTGGGCCGCCTCGTCCGCCCAGGCCGCCCACGGATGCCCCGCGACGGAGTCCATCCGCAGCGGCGCGAGCTCCTCCATGAGCTCCTCGCGCCGCCTCATGGAGAAGGCGGCGCACACCCCGACGTGCTGGAGCGCGCCCGTGTCGTCGTACAGGCCGAGCAGGAGCGAGCCCACGACGGGCCCGCTCTTGTGCGGGCGCAGGCCCGCGACCACGCAGTCCGCCGTCCGCTCGTGCTTGATCTTGTACATGAGGCGTTCGTTCTGGCGGTACCTGAGGTCGAGGGGCTTGGCGATCACCCCGTCGAGCCCCGCCCCCTCGTACCGCTCGAACCACTCCCGCGCCACCTCCTCGTCGAGGGTCGCGGGCGCCAGGTGCACCGGCGCCGTGACGTCTTCGAGCGCCTTGGCGAGCAGCCGGCGCCGGTCGCGCAGCGGGAGGTCCCCCACGGGCTCGTCGAACAGCGCGAGCACGTCGAAGGCGACGTACGACGCCGGGGTCCGCTCGGCGAGCAGCCGCACCCGCGAGTCCGCCGGGTGGATCCGCTCGGTGAGGGCGTCGAAGTCCAGGCGTCCGCCGCGCGCGACGACGATCTCGCCGTCCAGGACGCAGCGCTGCGGCAGCCGCTCCTTGAGGGCCTCGACCAGCTCGGGGAAGTAGCGGGTCAGGGACTTCGTGCCCCGGCTGCCGATCTCCACCTCGGGGCCGTCCCGGAAGACGATCGCGCGGAAGCCGTCCCACTTGGCCTCGTACTGCATGCCCGGCGGGATCTTCGCCACGGACTTGGCGAGCATGGGCTTCACGGGGGGCATCACCGGCAGGTCCATGATCCTGATTCTGCTCCGGGGCAGGGGAAATCGCCCGATATGCGGGGTTGCGCGCGGGCGTCTAGCGTGGCTCGCATGGGTGGCGCGGGCGCGGCGGTGGAGCTGACGGCGGGAGAGCGGACGGTACGGCTCTCCAGCCCGGACCGGGTGCTGTTCCCCGAGCGCGGCTTCACCAAGCGGGACCTCGCCACGTACTTCATCGCCGTCGGCGACGGGATCCTGCGGGCCCTGCGCGACCGGCCCACCACCCTGGAGCGCTACCCCGAAGGCGTCGGCGGCGAGTCCTTCTACCAGAAGCGGGCGCCCAAGAACCTGCCCGACTGGATCCCGACCGCCACCATCACCTTCCCCAGTGGCCGCACCGCCGACGAGATCTGCCCGACCGAGGTCGCGGCCGTCGTCTGGGCCGCCCAGTACGGCACGCTCACGTTCCACCCCTGGCCGGTGCGGAGCGCCGCGCCCGACCACCCCGACGAGCTGCGCCTTGACCTCGACCCGCAGCCCGGCACCGACTACGCCGACGCCGTCCGCGCGGCCCACGAACTGCGCGCGGTGCTCGACGGGTTCGGCCTGCGCGGCTGGCCCAAGACCTCCGGCGGGCGCGGCCTGCACGTCTTCGTGCCCATCGAGCCGCGCTGGACCTTCGTCCAGGTGCGGCGGGCCGCCATCGCCTGCGGACGCGAGCTGGAGCGGCGCATGCCGGACGCCGTGACGACCGCCTGGTGGAAGGAGGAGCGCGGCGAGCGGATCTTCGTGGACTTCAACCAGACCGCCCGCGACCGCACCATCGCCTGTGCCTACTCGGTGCGCGCCCGCCCGCACGCGCCCGTCTCCGCGCCCCTGCGCTGGGAGGAGCTGGACGACGCGGTGCCCCGCGACTTCGACCTCGGCACCATGCCCGGGCGCTTCGCGGAGGTCGGCGACGTGCACCGGGACATGGACGAGCACGCCTTCTCGCTTGAGGGCCTGCTCGAACAGGCGGACCGCGACGAGCGCGACCACGGCCTGGGCGACCTGCCGTATCCGCCCGAGTACCCGAAGATGCCGGGCGAGCCGAAGCGGGTCCAGCCGAGCCGCGCGAAGCACGACGACGGCTGAACCCGCCTCGGGGGCAGGGCGCCTACAGCTCCTTGATCCGGATGTCCCGGTACGACACCACGTCGGTGACCCCGTGGACCTGGAGGCCCACGTAGCCGGACGCGAAGCGCCGCCCGTCCGTGCCCGGGTCGTCGCCGCGCGGCGGCTCGAAGACCTGGCCGCCGGTGTTGTCGAACTCGTTGATCAGGACGCCGTTGCGGTAGACCGCGTAGTGCTGGTCGACCACGCGGATCTCGTAGTCGTTCCAGGTGCCCTTGGGCGTCACGCCCGCGCCCGCGAGGCCGACCCGGTCGAAGCCGTACACCGACCCGGTCTTGTACATGTCGCCGTCGGGCCGGTCGAGGACCTGGACCTCATGGCCGTACTTGATGGCCACCCACTCCGGGCGCGACTCCTCCGGATGGTCGTACACCTGCGGGAAGCGCACGAAGACACCGGAGTTGGCGTTGCCGGAGCCGGGCGCGTCGTCCCGCCACTGGAGCTTCAGCGAGAAGTCGCCGTACTTGCGCTCGGGGAACCACAGCATGCCGAGCCCGTTCTTCGTGGTGCCCGAGGTCATCGAGCCGTCGGCGTTCAGGCCGAACGAACCGCCGCCCACCTGGCTCCACTTGGCGAAGGACTTCTGCGTGCCGTCGAAGAGGGGGCGGTAGCCCTCGGTCTGGCCGGGCTCGCCGATGCCGGACTCCTGCGCCGCCTCGTTGATCTTGTTGTACTCGCGCGGATCGATCTCGCCCGCCCGCTTCAGCCGGTCCGTGACCGTCTTGACGTGCTTCAGGAACAGCGCGTGCGACGACCAGTCCTTCTCGTCCTCGATCAGCTCGCCGATGCGGCAGCGGTTGTTGGTGACCCGGTTCGGGATGCCCGTGTCGACCGTGCCCACGAACACCGTCAACCGCTCGTCGTACTCGGGGCAGTTGGGTCCGGGGACCCCGCCGCCCTCGTCGACGGTGAACGACACCGACTTCGCGGGCGCGGTGTTGCCCGCCTTGTCGCTCGCCCGGTAGGCCACGGTGTGCCGCCCGACGCGGTCGGCCACCACGGGCCCGGCGTAGGTCACGTAGGGGCCGCCGTCGAGGGAGTACTCGACCTTGTCGACGCCCGAGCCCGCGTCCGTCGCGGTCACCGTGACCTTCGCCCGGCCGATGTAGGCGCCGTCGGAATTCTTGTCGCCCTCGACCTTTGCCGAGGTCTCGGGCGGGGTCCTGTCCTCCTGCGGCGGCGCGACCACCGTGAACTCGACCGCCTTCTCGGCGGCCACGTTCCCGGCCTTGTCGGACGCGCGGTAGCGCACCTTGTGCGCGCCGACCGCGTGCACCATGACCGGCGCGGTGTACGTCGTCCAGGCGCCGTCGCCGAGCGCGTACTCCACCTTGTTCAGGCCCGAGCCCGCGTCGGACGCCGTGACGGTGACCGTCGCCATGCCCAGGTACTGGCCCTGGCCGTTCTGCTCGCCGCTGACCGTCGCCGAGGTCTCGGGTGGCGTCTTGTCGTCGGTCGGCGGCGCCACGACCCGGAAGTCGACGGCCTTCTCGGCGGCCACGTTGCCCGCCCTGTCGGAGGCCCGGTAGCGGATCTTGTGGGTGCCGACCGTGTTCACCACCACCGGCGCGGTGTACGGCTGCCAGGCGCCGCCCGCCCCGACGGCGTACTCGACCTTGTCGACGCCCGTCCCTTCGTCGGTGGCGGTCACCGTGACCGTCGCCGAACCGACGTACGCGCCCTCGGAGTTCGTGGCTCCGTCGACCGTGGCCTTGGTCTCCGGGGCTGTCGTGTCACCGCCCCCGCCGTCGGTCACGACGAGGATGCCCTGCATCGCCCCGTGCCCGGGGATCGTGCAGTAGTAGCGGTAGCGGCCGGGCTTGAGGGTCACCTCGGCGGTCCACTTGCCGCCCTTCTCGTCGTTCGGATTGGCGAGGAGGTTCAGCGGGACGTCGTTGTTGTACTCCGGGTCCGAGACGTCGAAGGTCAGCGTGTGCGGCATGCCGGTGGTGTTGCCGGTCGCCACGCTGTTCTCGAAGACGATCGTGGCCTTGCCCGCGACCGCCGTCGTCGGCGCCGAGGTGTACTTGCTGATGTCGTTGTCCGCGGTCCAGGTCAGGGTCTGCTGCTGCGGGCCCGGTCCGTCAGGGCGTGCCGCTGCCGCCGAGGTCAGGCCGAGCACCAGGGCGAACGCCGCGAGCAGCGCCGCCCAGGCGCTCGCGGGCCGCGCCCGTCTGCGAGCGGGCCTTCTCGCCCCGCCGTCCGCTCTCATCGTCCCGCCTTCCGTGCCAGGTCACCCGCGGCCGGGGTGGCCCCGCCGCCGGTGTAGGTCACGCGCCACAGCGCGGACTTGGCGTCCGAGGTGAAGAAGCCGCGCCCGTAGTCGAGGACGTACAGCGAGCCGTCGGGGGCGAACTTCCAGTCCATGAGGTTCTTGATGCGGTCGTTGCCCACCGGAACGATCTTGCGGAGGGACTCGGCGTGCACCGGCAGACCGCCCTTGGCGACCGTCCTGGGGTCGGTGAGCACCGCGTGCCGCGGCTGGTCGCCGTCGTAGAAGTCCCCGACGAACCACTTGCCGTCCCAGTACGCGGGCCACTTGTCCGCGCTGGTGCTCGCCGGGTCGTAGCGGTAGACCGGGCCGTTCATCGTCGCCTGGCCGCCGCCCTTGAGCCACGGCAGGAGCTGCTTCTGCTCCTCCGTCTTGTAGCTCGGGACGCCGTTCGCGTCGCGCGGGTAGTCGATGCCGCCGCCCTGCGGGGAGTACCAGATGGTGTTGGGCTCGGCGGGCGGGATCTTCACCAGGCCGTTGTTGTTCGGCGACTCGTTGCGCAGGTTCTCGCAGTCGTACCAGCCCAGTGGCTTGCTCGGGTCGGGCACGTTCCGGTCGCGGTAGGGCTGGTTGTTGCCCATGCAGTACGGCCAGCCCCGGTTGGAGGCGTGGGTGATCGCGGCGAACGTGTCGTACTTCGCCGGGCCCCACGTGGTCGACGGCTGTGCCGCGTCGGGGCCGACCCAGCCCGCGTACAGCGTGTCGGTCTTCTTGTCGACGGAGATGCGGGCCGGGTTCCTGACGCCCATCACATAGATCTCGCCACGCGTCTTGCCGCCGCCCTCGTCCGGCTCCTTGCCGGTGAAGAGGTTGCCCTCGGGGAGGGTGTACGTGCCGTCCGGCTCGGGGTGGATGCGCAGGATCTTGCCGTTGAGGTTGTTGGTGTTGCCCGCCGTGCGCCGGGCGTCGGCGAAGGAGACGCCCTTGAAGTTCGGCTGCGGGTTGTTGCCGGAGTAGCCGTCGCTGGAGCCGGACGAGTTGTTGTCACCCGTCGCGATGTACAGGTTGCCCTTGGAGTCCCACGCCATCCCGCCGCCCGCGTGACAGCAACTGTGGATCTGCACGGGCCACTTGAGGAGCACCTTCTCGCTGTCCATGGCGAGCTTTCCGGACGCCTTGTCGTAGGTGAAGCGGGAGACGTAGCGCTCGCCCATGTGCGTCTCGCGGTTGATCCTGGCGTGCGGGGTGTAGTGCAGATACACCCATCCGTTGGACTCGAACCGCGGGTCGAGCTCGATGCCGAGCAGGCCCTCCTCGTTCTTGGTCAGCTCACCGCCGCCGCCCTTGTTGCCGAAGACGCTCACGGCGCCCGCGAGCGTCACCTGCTTCGTCTTCGGGTCGTAGACGTGGATCTCGCCGCGGCCCTTGCCGACGTCCGGGTTGTTCCAGTCGGTGACGACGGGCTGCGAGGAGTCGGCGCCGCCGCGGCCGATATAGAAGGCCGTGCCGTCGGGGGCGGTCACCAGGCCGTGCGGCTCGCCGATCTGGTCGTTCTGGCCCGGCTTGTTGGGCTGCGTCAGACGCTCGGCCTTGTAATTGTCGGTGATGGCCGCCTTGCAGTCGGCGCGCGCCAGACGGGTCGTCCACAGCAGGGCCCCGCGCAGATGCGCCCGGAAGTCCGTCTCGTCGTACGCGTCGGCCGTGCCGCCCATGCCGGTGTAGAAGGAGCGGCCGCCGTCGTAGTCACGGCACCAGGAGACCGGGTGGTCCCAGCCGTTCGCGCCCGCGCCCGGCTGGTACGTGCTCTCGCGCACCCGCGCCACGGTGTGGACGGCGCCCGAGGGGTTGGTCTCCCAGTTGAGCCACCTGTCGGGGCGCTTCCACTCCAGAGGCAGGTCCTTGGTGGCCGGGCTGACCCGGTCGCCGACCTCGACGGTCGCGCGCTGCACGGCCGCGGGGCTCTCGTCCTTGGGACGGGCCCCGACCAGGCCCGTGAACCAGCTGGAGTACGGCTCGGCGCGGGCCGCGTCGTGCAGGCCGAGGAAGCCGCCGCCCGCCTCCATATAGGCCTCCAGGCCCGCCTCCTGCTCGGGGTCGAGCACGTCGCCCCCGCCGGTGACGAACGCGACCGCGTTGAACGTGCCGAGCCGTCCCGCGTCGGTGAACACCGACGCGTCGTCGGTCGCCGTCACGGTGAACCGCTGGGCGGTGGGGCCCGACTGGCCGATCCTCTCGATCGCGGCGATGGCGGCGTCGACGACCGGTGACTCGTCCCCGGGGGCCGCGGATCCATAGAAGGCGAGGACCCGCACGTTCGCGCCACCGGGGGGCGCGGGCAGGGCCCGTGACATCGTTGTCTTCATCGCCTCGGCGTCGCTGGGCGGTTCGGGGAAGGGGCGCGCGGACGCGGCGGGCCCGGAGAGGACCCCGGCCGCGAGCGCTCCCGCGGCCATGGCCGCCGCCCAGGAGCGACGGGTGGCTCTGTGCCTGGATCTGCCGAACTCTCGTGCGAGTAAGGGTTGTTGGCGCGGTGTGAGCCGCATGAGAACACCGACCCCTCGTTGGTCACGACTGCGGCGACTACAACAACAGCGCGGTTGAAGCTAGCCCTCTTTCGACGGCTAGCCAAGAGCTATGACGGCACTTCACTCGAACTTTGTCCTGCCTGTGGAGAAACGGGTGCGCTGCCGCTAGCGTGTGGCCGAATCCGGTGCCTCGCGCGCCACGACCGTGCCTGATGCAGTGTCAGTTTCCGTTCCGCAGTGGGGGAGTTCGGCATGGACAGACGGAGCTTCAACCGACGGATGCTGGTGGGCGGAGCGGTCGCGGCGACCGGGGTGACATCGATGTCGGCCCTGGCGCCCGAGGCGGTACCGGCCGAGAAGCCGCCCAGGAGGGCCCCGGCGGGCGGCGAGGTGCGCCGCATCACGATGTACGCCGAGAAGCTTCCCGACGGGCAGCTGGGCTACGGCCTGGAGCGCGGCAAGGCCTCCGTGCCCGGCCCGCTGATCGAGCTCAACGAGGGCGACACGCTGCACGTCGACTTCGAGAACACCACGGACGTCGCCGTCAGCCTGCACGTCCACGGCATGGACTACGAGATCTCCAGCGACGGCACCAAGCACACCAGGTCAGACGTGGCGCCGGGCAAGAGGCGCACGTACACCTGGCGCACGCACGTGCCCGGGCGCCGCACGGACGGCACCTGGCGCCCCGGCACCGCCGGGTACTGGCACTACCACGACCACGTGGTCGGCACCGACCACGGCACCGGCGGCCTGCGCAAGGGCCTCTACGGGGCGGTGATCGTGCGCCGCGAGGGCGACGTCCTGCCCGACCGGACCTGCGTGATCGTCTTCAACGACATGATGATCAACAACAAACCCGCGCACTCGGGCCCGGACTTCGAGGCCACCGTGGGCGACCGGGTCGAGTTCGTGTCGATCACGCACGGCGAGTACTACCACACCTTCCACCTCCACGGTCACCGCTGGGCGGACAACCGCACGGGCCTGCTGACCGGGCCCGACGACCCCAGCCAGATCCTCGACGACAAGATCACCGGACCGGGGGACTCCTTCGGCTTCCAGGTGATCGCGGGAGAGGGGGTCGGCGCGGGGGCGTGGATGTACCACTGCCACGTGCAGAGCCACTCCGACATGGGGATGGTGGGGCTGTTCCTGGTGAAGAAGCCGGACGGCACGATTCCGGACTATGTGCCGCACCATGCCCGTGCGGGGGCCGAGGCGGAGTCGGGCGGGGCCCATCACTAGGTGGATTCGTTGAGATCGGCCGCTCGCTGGCCCGGGTGCCGTGGGCCGACGTCACGGGCTGGGTACGTCGGGTGCATCAGGGCTGCCCGGTGCCTTGGCGGGTTCCCCGGAAAGGGGCCTTCCTCTTCACGGGTTCTGCGCAACTCTGTGAGGGAGGACCGTTCCGCGTGGAATGGGCACCGCGTCGGGGCGGGCAGGCTGCCGCGGTGTCTGCACGCCTGCGCGGGCCCCACCTCGGGGTGCTCCCTCCCTCTGCGGCGGGGCCCGTTCCTCGATCAAGCACCGGGGGAGTACGCGGGAGGACTCCCTTGGCGGGGTGCTTGAGAGGCTCACAAGATGAGTTCCCCGCGGTGCGGCGCGGCTACCACGCCCCGCTGGACGTTCTCGCGGCGGCGGCCTTGCGCAGGGCCAGCTGGCGTTCCAGTTCGACGCGCAGGACCGCGGGCAGGTCGCCGGTCCGGGGCCAGGCCAGCACGTGCTGGGCCACGGTGCGCAGCTTGGTGTTGGTGCGCATGGAGACCTCGCGCAGGACGTCCCAGGCTTCCTCGGGTGTCATCCGTCCGACGGTGAGGACGACCCCGATGGCCTGGTCGATGACCGCGTGCGAGCGCACGGCCTGTTGGAGCTGCTCCACGCGGTCCTGGAGCTCCCGGACCTGGTCGGGGACGGGCGCGGGCGCGTGGGGAGTGGTGACAAGCACGGCGGGCCTCCGATCAGCGAGTGGGACTGCCGGGTTCTGAGGTTCTCTTGCCCTGCGCGAGCTACGTCATCCCCGCCTGCCCCGCCCAGACGCGAGCCCTGCGCTGGGGCACGGCACCGCGCGGCACCCTCGCCGAAACGGGGGACGGCGGGGGGCGTGAACCGGCCTGAGGGCCCGTTCCGGCGCGCTCCGGGCGCAGCCGCCGCGGCTATTCTGATCGGCAACCGCCGATGAGGAGTTCCGAGGTGAGCGAGGCAGGGGCGCGTCCCACCCTGGAGGCAGTGGCCGCGCGGGCCGGCGTTTCGCGCGCGACGGTGTCCCGGGTCGTGAACGGCGAGGCAGGGGTGCGGGAAGTCCTCGCCGTGAAGGTCAGACGAGCCGTGGACGAACTCGGCTACGTACCCAACCGCGCCGCCCGCAGCCTCGTCACCCGGCGCTACGACGCCGTCGCCGTGGTCATAGCCGAGCCGGAGACCCGGGTCTTCGCCGATCCGTTCTTCGCGCTCCAACTGCGGGGCATCAGCAAGGAACTGACGGCCCATGACGTCCAGCTCGTGCTGCTCCTCACCGAGGGCCGCGCCGACCACGCGCGCGTGGGCCGCTATCTGTCCGGCGGCCACGTCGACGGGGCCCTGGTCTTCTCGCTGCACCTGGACGACCCGCTGCCGGTCATCATCAACGGCGCGGGCGTGCCCACGGTGTTCGGCGGGCGCCCCGGCTGGACGGGCGGCGAGGACAGCGTGCGCTACGTCGACTGCGACAACCGCGGCGGCGCGCGCACGGCCGTGCGCCACCTCGCCGGGCTCGGCCGCACCCGCATCGCGCACATCACCGGGGCCCTCGACCAGACGTCGGCGGCCGACCGCCTCGACGGCTTCCGGGACGTGCTTCCCGCCGGGTCCGCGCGGCTCGTCGCCGAGGGCGACTTCACGCCCGCGGGCGGCGAGCGCGCCATGCGGCACCTGCTCGACCGGTGCCCGGACGTCGACGCCGTGTTCGCCGCGAACGACCTGTCGGCCGCCGGTGCGCTGCGGGTCCTGCGCGCGGCCGGGCGGCGCGTACCGGACGACGTGGCGGTCGTCGGCTTCGACGACATGCTGCCCGTGGCCGAGCAGGCCGACCCGCCCCTGACCACGGTGCGCCAGGACATCGAGGAGATGGGCCGCCTGATGGCGGCCATGCTGCTGCGCGGGCAGGACCGGTGCCCCGTCCCCGACGAGAGCCGCGCACGCCCGCGGGGCGCCGACGTCGGACACGCGGCGAGCGTCGTCCTGCCGACGGAACTGGTGCGACGGGAGTCGGCGTAGCCGCAGGGGCGCGGGCGCGGCGGATCGGCGTGATCAAGGGACGGCGGTGACGCCGGAGGGAGGGAGTCCCGCGGGTCTCGCCGAAAGATTTCCGCGCACCCGGTCACACTTCTCTCCCGCCAGGGGTCATAGCGATAGCTCCGCCGATGCGGCGGCAGCGCCCGGGAACCCCTCCCGGACCCCACGAGCGAGGAGTAGTCATGGCGGAATCGATCCTGGTCACGGGTGGTACGGGCACGCTCGGGCGGCTCGTCGTGCCGCTCCTGCGGACGGCCGGGCACGAGGTGCGGGTGCTCAGCAGGCACGCCCACGCGCCGGGTGACGGCATCACGTACGTCGCCGGTGACCTGGTCAAGGGCGAGGGCGTGGCGGAGGCCGTGGCCGGGGTCGACACCGTGCTGCACCTGGCGGGCGGCCCCAAGGGCGACGCCGAGGCGGCCGGGCACCTGGTGCGGGCGGCCCGGGCGGCGGGGGTGCGCCACCTGGTGTACATCTCGGTCATCGGGGCGGACCGGGTGCCGCTCGGGTGGTTCCGCTCGAAGCTGGCGGCCGAGCGGGCCGTGGCGGAGTCGGGCATTCCGTGGACCACGCTGCGCGCCGCCCAGTTCCACGACCTCGTGCTCACCATGGCCGAGAAGATGGCGAAGCTGCCGGTGCTCCCCGTCCCCGGCGGACTGCGCTTCCAGCCGGTCGACGCCCGGGAGGTGGCCGCGCGGCTCGCCGAGTTGACGCTCGGCGAACCGGCGGGCCTGGTGGCCGACCTGGCCGGGCCGAAGGTGTACGGCATGGGCGAGCTGAACCGCGGCTATCTGAAGGCGCGCGGCAAGCACCGCCTCCTGATGCCGGTCCGCATGCCTGGCAAGGCGGGTCGCGCCTACCGCGCGGGCGAGAACCTCACGCTCGACGGCGCGTCGGTCGGCGAGCGCACCTGGGAGGAATTCCTCGCCGAACGCGTGCGGTAGCCGGGCTCGGCCCGCGCTTGTGCCCCTCCGTACTGTCGGCGGTACACGGGTCAGGAAATCGGTGGGGCCGGTCAGCGAAAAGGCCCGGAAATCTTGCGGCGGGGATCTTCAACCGTCAGCCTCTATGGACGACTTGAGGATCTCGGGTGACCTGCTCGGCAGGGGTGCTCGCGGTTCGGCACGCGCGGGCCCGGCGGGCCCGCCACGGGCACGTGGTGCCCGCGACGGGGCAGCAGCAACCGGAGGATTTCCCATGGCCACAGACACCGTACGTCCAAAACTGTCCAGACTTCCGTCCCTGAGCGGGATGCGATTCATCGCGGCACTGCCGGTTTTCGCATTCCACGGGACCTCGGGGATGAATTTCCTGCGCGGTGACGCCGGTGAGTTCTTCACCGACCTCTTCAAGGACGCGGGCACGCCGAGCGTGAGTTTCTTCTTCGTGCTGAGCGGTTTCATCCTGACCTGGTCGGCACGGCCGCGCGACACGGTGCCGGGCTTCTGGCGGCGCCGGATGGTCAAGGTCTACCCGAACCATCTGCTCGCCTTCGCGGCCACCGTCGTGATCATGCTGCTCGCGTCCGACCCGTTCGAGGCGAAGAAGTTCTTCACCAGCCTCTTCCTCGTCCAGTCCTGGGTGCCGGAGCTGCCGGTCCTCACCGGTATGAACCCGGTGGCCTGGTCGCTGTCGTGCGAGGTCCTCTTCTATCTGAGCTTCCCGTTCCTGCTTCCGCTGGTGCGGCGCCTCTCGGTGCGCGGCCTGTGGGTGGCGGCCGGGGTGCTCGTCGCCGTCCCCTGGCTCGCGGTGCTCTTCGCCCAGCACGTCATCGACGGCACCCCGCTGGTGCCGGGCCAGCCCCTCACCCACGAGCAGCTGTGGTTCGTGTACTTCTTCCCGGTGACCCGCATGGCCGAGTTCGTCCTCGGCATCGTGGTGGCGCGCCTCGTCCTCGGCGGGTCCGTGCCGCGCGTCGGCCTTGTCCCGGCCGCGCTGTTCGCGCTCGGCGGCTACCTCCTCAACGCGCAGGTGCCGTACCTCTACAGCGTCGGCGGCACGGCGGCCTTCTGGGTCGCGCCGCTCGTCGTCGCCGGTGCGACGGCCGATGTGCGCGGGACCCGCTCGGTGATGCGCGGGCGCGTGATGGTCAAGCTCGGCGAGCTGTCGTTCGCCTTCTACCTGGTGCATGTGATGTTCCTGGTGTCGGCCCAGCGCTGGCTGGTCCAGGACATGTCGGACGGCGCCGCCTTCGCCACGTTCATCGGCTGCTTCGCGGGGAGCCTCGCCGTGGCCTACGCCCTGTTCACCTGGGTGGAATCCCCCTTGGTCCGCACGTTCGGCAGCGCTCCACGCCCGAAGCCGACCCCGGCCCCCACCACGGAACCCCTCACGGCCGCGCAGGACTAGGCGACACGCGACGCGCCCGGTGCGCGCAAAGGTGCGACGGCGCCTTGCGCGGGCCCGTACGGTGGGTCATGCCGAACGGTCGGTCGCCCCGTGCCCCGGGGGCCCGTGCGCCTCGTTGATCGAACGTTGATCGGTTGTTTCGCGCTGTCGGCCACGATCGTCACATGCACATTGACACCACGGTGACCGAAGCCGAACTGGCCTGGCAGGAGCAGGCGCTGTGCGCGCAGACCGGACCCGACTTCTTCTTCCCCGACCCCGGCAGCTCGGTGCGTGAGGCGAAGCGCATCTGCCGCCTGTGCGACATGCGCTCCGCCTGCCTCGCGTACGCGCTGGACAACGACGAGCGGTTCGGCGTCTGGGGCGGGCTCTCCGAGAAGGAACGGCAGAGCCTGCGGCGTGAGAGGGTCTCGCGCACCGCTTGAGCGCCCGGCCGCGGCCCGCCCCGCCGCGGCCGCGGCTCGTCAGCCGTACGTGACCGTGAACCGCTCCGTGCCCGCGGGCACGTGCACGTCGTCGCCCGCGACCGGCAGGGCGCGCCCGTCCGCCGTGGCCGCCCGCACCGGGCCGAACCGGCACGGATAGACGTACCGCACGCCCTCCGGCGCGTCGGTGACGTCCACGGTCACCGTGCGCTCGCCCGCGTCGTGCGCGAGCCGGTAGCCGAAGGGGGCGCCGAACAGCGTCGGCGCCGCCCCGACCGCCACCGCCGCGCCGTCCGGCACCCAGTGCGGGCGCACACCCGGCGCCACGTACACATGCGGGTCGCGGTCCTCGTCCGCCTCGAAGAAGAGGATGTCGCGGACGAGGAGCAGATACTCCGCCGCCGCCCAGCCGTGCGGGATGTCGCCCATGTACCAGTGGCGGTACGGCACCTCGCCGTAGTCGGAGGCGATGGGGAAGGCGTGCTGCTCGTTCCAGGCGCCGAGCGCCACCGCCCGGCCCTCGGCGCGCGGCGAGGCGGCGGCCACGGTCCAGCCGAGCAGCGCGTCCATCCGCGCTGGATCCCCGGCGAGCAGATACGCGTGCGCCAGCTGCGTCGTCAGATACGGCCCGTACGCGTTCCACGCCGCCTCGTGCCGGAAGCCGCCGGTGACGAAGCGCGCGTACATCGTGTCGAGCGTCCAGCGCGCCGCCCGGTCGACGTCGCCGCCCAGCTTCTCGCCCATGTGCAGCCGCAGCGGATGGAAGTACGCCGCCGCGCCGATCATCGTCGAGTCGCGCCGCCCCACGTCACCCGGCCCGGTCGGGATGTACGTCTCCCAGTCGCCGCGCCGCCGCTGCTCGGCCAGGACCCAGCGGATCGAGGCCGCCGTGGCCCGCTTCAGGTCGTCGAAGGCCGCCCAGAGTTCGGCCACCTCGGGAGTGCCGAGGCGCTCGGCGAGCCGGGCCGCCTCGTAGAGGCCCGCCAGAGCCCACAGGTCGTCCCAGTAGTGCGGCTTGTCCCGCTCGCCGAGGTGCTCCGCGCTCCAGCCGCTGTGCAGCAGGCCGTACGGGTCCCGGTTGTCGCGCAGCCAGCGCGCGGCGTCCACGACGTACGGCGCGTACAGCTTCGCGCCGAACGCGGCGTCGCGGCCGCGCGTGCGGTCGAAGCGGCCGATCGCCCACAGCGCCTGGCCGTTGCTGTCCCACTCGCGGTCGTCCTTCTCGTGCGGGCCGCCGTAGAAGCCGTACTCGGCGCACGGCCCGATCCGGCCCGTGCCGCGGTTGAACCGCAGCGGGTAGTGCGTGCCCAGCTGGTGCTCCGCGAGGGCCGTGTCGCCCACCAGCGAGCACGCCGTGGCCTCCACCGACGAGTCGCGGATCCAGAACGAGTCGTACACCGTCGGGCCGGGGTGGATCTCCCCGTGGTCGGACAGTACGAGCAGCTGCGCCCGGCACTGCCGGAACCGGTCCGCCAGGTGCGCCACGGGCTCCGGCAGCTCGGGCCGCACGCCCTGGCCGAGGAGCTTCGCCGTCCAGAACGCCCGGTTCGCCTCCTCCAGGTCCGCGGCGGGCGTCGCGCGCAGCTCCGCCAGGTCGTCCGCGCCGCTGTACAGGTCGACCGGAAGCCGCACGTCCAGAGTGAACACCTCGTCGCCCGCGACCCGGAACGGCCACGCGAACGCCGCGCTGCACAACCCCGCCACCTGGTCCTGCGCCTGGAGCGCCGCGTTGAGCTCGCCGCCGGTGACCAGGTCGTGGAAGGGGCTGCGGACCAGATACGCCCCGGGGTCGGTCGTGAAGTCCGGGTTGCCGTACACGCCGTAGTGCTCCGGCGGGGTGTCGAACACCGGGCCCCAGCCGCTGTTGGTCTCCACCCGCGCCTCGTCCGGGAGGTACCGCAGGAACGTCAGGCGCCGGTCGGTGAGCTGCTCGCCGCGCCGGTCGTGCCGCTGGAAGCCGCTCGGCCCCGCGGGCAGCACCGCCGCGCACAGCCAGCCCTCGCGGGGGCGCCCGTCCGGGCTGCGCACCGCGAGCCGGGTCACCGCCAGGTCCCGCTGCCGCGCACCGACCGCGGTGGCGAACGTCCGCTGCTCGTACGCGACGCCGTCCGCCGAGCGGAACGCCGTCACCACGACGGGCAGGTGCGGTGCCTCGACGCGCTGCTCCACCGTGCCGCCCTCGGCCAGCTGCGGAAGCCGCACGGTGCCCGCCGCCGGGTCGTACAGGAAGAAGGCCAGACAGTACTTGTCGTAGACCGGCTCGATCTCGCCCGCCTGGCCGACCAGGGACTCCTGGCGGTGGTCCTTCACCCCCACCATGTGCCAGTAGCGGTACAGGGCGTTGGAGGCGAAGGCGGCCTCCTTCGACGCGTACGTGCCCTGGTCGAAGTCGTCGCTCCAGCGCCGGAACGCGGCCTGCGCCCACCACGGCACGGGGTGGGGCACCCGTGCCCGGTCCGCCCACCCGCGCCACATGACCTCGTAGAACATCCACTCGTGTGTCTGCGCCACGCCTTTTCACCCCCAGGGGCCGACTTCTGTGCCCGAGCGCTCCGCCGGGGGCACCGCGATGGGCCCCGGGCCGTCTCTCGCCCGCGGGTCCGTCGTGGCTGGTCGCGCCCACGCGGCGGAGCCGCATATGGACACAGCCCCGCGCCCCTTCGGGGCGCTGCCGAACCGCATCGCACTTCCCAGGGCCGCCGCTCAGGGTCTGTCCGCCCAACATGGCACTGCTTCCGTGGGTCGTAAATCGGTACGTTCGGCCGGGTGCGGCGGGCAGAATCGGCGCATGGCTCGCCCTGATCCGGCCGCCGAGGCCGCCCGTCTGCTCGCCGACCTCGACCCGCTGCCCTATCCGGAACGGATGCGGCACCTGGCCCGCGTCGGGCAGGCGCGCCGTGGCGAGGTGCGGGAGTGGCTCCCGGCCCTTGAGGGCGGCGCGGCCGCGCCCGGGTCCGGCCGCCGCTGGGGCCGCGCCCGGCGGGGACGCGACAGCACGGGCCCGTTCGTGCCCGGCCGCGCCCACGAACGCGGCGTCGCGGTGCTGCTCGCCGCCATCACCGGGGACACCGCGTGGATCGCGGCCCGCCTCGCCGACCCCGACGCGTTCGTCCGCGGCCACGCCCTGCGCGCCGCCGACGCCGTGGGCGTGCCCGACACGGCCTTCGAGGCCGCGCTCGCCGACGCGCCCCAGGCCGTGCGCCGCCAACTGCTGCGCGCGCTCGCCGCCGGGCACCGCACCGCCCTCGCCGACCGGCTCGTCGACGGCGTCCGGCGGGACTGGGGCGACGCCGAGGCGGCCCGTCTCCTCCCCGGCTGCTCCGCCGACGTGGTGGTCCGCCTGCTGCCCGAAGTCCTGTACGCCGTACGCTCCTTGAGCGCCCTTGCCAAGCGGCACCACGGCGTCCTGCTCGACGTCGTCACGCGCGAGCTCGCCGCCGCGCCCGACGCCCTGCGCGACGCCTGCTGGGAGCGGTGCGGGGCGGCCGTGGCGGCGGGAGCGGCACACGATGCGCCGCGCGCGCTCGACCTCCTGGAGCGGTACGCGCCGACCCGCTTCCCCGGCCAACTCGCGGCGCACATAGGGGTGTTCGCCGCTGTCGCCCCCGACCGGGTGCTACGGCTCCTCACCGGCGAGTGGGGCGCGGCACTCCGCCGCAGCGGCCGACTGACCCGGTCCGTGCTGCGCCGCCTCGCCCGGCACGGCGGCCCCGGCCTCACCGCCTACGCCCGCTCCATCGCCGACGACTCCGCCGCCCTCACCCTGCTGCTCGCCGCGCACCCGCCCGCCGCCCGGCCCGCGCTGTACGCGGCTGCCGTCGAGGGCCGCGGGCCCGGGACCGCCACCGTCGACAGCGCCCTGTGGGACGTCCTGCCGCGCCACGCCGCCGCCGAGGCGGCCCGCCGCGTCGCCGCCCGGGCCCGCGCGGAGGGCGCCTACTGGACCACCGTGCTCGCCGCCGAGTCCCATCTGCCGTGCGCGGAGGTCCGCGAGCGCCTCGTCGCCGCGACCCGCCGCCCCGTCGCCGACGACCGCGCCGAGGCCTGGCCGTTCCTCGTCCGCAACGCGGCCCGCTCCCGCGACGCGGCCGAAGTCGCCCTCGTCGTACGGGACATGGCCGGGCGCCTCGCCAACGAACAGGACCCGGTGCGCTCCGAGGCCCTGTACGCCCTCTCCACCGTGCGGCCCGCGCTGCTCACCCCCGACGCCGTGCCGCATCTCGACCGGATCGCCGCCGACGCCGTGGCCGCGCGCGACTGCTCGTACGACACCAGGGACGCGCTCAGCTCCCTCGCGCTCGCCGTGCTGCGCGAGCACGCCGCCAACCCCCGCACCGAGCTGGTGGGTTGGGGCCTTCGCACCCTCACCCTCCTGACCGGAAGCACCGGGCGCGCCGACTTCGGGCGGCTCGACCGGGCGCTGCGGCGCGGTCAGGAACACGCGGTGTACGAGGCGCTGCGGGCCTGGATCGAGGCGGGCGCGGAGAAGGCGGACTACGGCCTGGCGTTCGCCCTCGCCCGCGCCGTCGGGCGCCGCGCGCGGGGCATGGCCGCGCTCCAGGACCTGCTGTGGCGGGCGATCCGGAGCGGCGACAACCCCACGGCGGCCACGGCGATCGGCCTGTGGCTCGATGCCGCCCCGACCTCGGCCGCGCGCGACGACCGCGTCGCGCGCGTCCTCGCCCGGGAGCCCTCGGCGGCCGCCCTCGACCCCGTGCGCACCGTGCTCACCCACCGCCGCACCGACCTGCTCGACCCGCTGCTCGGTACGCGGCCGCCGTACGGCCGCTTCCTCGTCGCGGGGTCCGCCTGGACGCTGCGCGCCGCGCCCTGGGCGGTGCGGCGCTGGACACCCCGGCAACAGCAGGCGTGGGTACGGCAGTTGGGGGCCGCCGTGGCCGACGAGGAGCTGCCGCTCGCGGAGCGCGCCGCCGCGCTCGCCCGCTGCGCGGCCGTGCCGGGCGCCGGGGCGGACCTCGCCCGGCTCTGGAGCGCGGCCGCCGACGTACGCCTCGCCGAGGCGGGCCTCGCCGCGCTCGCCCACACGGACCGGCCCGGCGACGCCGTGCCCGTGCTGCTCGCGCACGCGGGCGACGAGCGGGCGCGGGTCGCGGTGTACGCGGCGGGCCGGGCCTCCCGGTACGCGGCGCCCTCGCTCCTCGCCGGGCCGCTGCGCGAGGTCCTCACCGGGCCCGGGGCCAAGGTCACCAGCCGCAAGGAGGCCGCCCGGCTCGCGGCCACGCGCCTTCCCGCGGCGGTGGCGGCCGGGCTGCTGCGGGAGGCGTACCGGGTGCCGGGCGCCCACCCGGACGTGCGGGCCGCGTGCGTGGCGTCCTGCGGCGGGCTGCTCGGCGAGGCGCCCGTGGGGGAACTGCTCGCCGACGCCGTGCGGGGCGAGCCCGCGTCGCGGTTCGCCGTCCTGCGGATGGCGCCCCTGGACGTCGCGCCCGCGCACCGGGAGCGGTACGCGCGCCTCGTGTGCGACGTGGGCGCGGCCGACGCCTCCGAGACGGCGATCCTCGCCTTCGGCGCACTGCCCCGGTGGGCGCCGTGGTCGGCCGGGGCCGCGGAGGTGCTCGGCGCGGCCTGCGCGGATCTGGAGCGGGGCCGGGCCGTGTGGCAGGCGGCCGCGGACGGCCTGGTCGCGGCGGCGGTCACGGCCGTCGGCGGCGACGAGGCCCTGTGCCGGGCGCTCGCCTCGCTGGCCGCCGTGCCCGGGGACGCGGGGCTCGGCGCCCGGCGGCGGGTCGAGCACGTGGTCGCGCGGCTCGTGGCGCGGCAGGGGGTGGCGGGGCGGTCGGTGGCCCGGCGCGCGGGGGAACTCCTCGCCGCGTACGAGGACTTCAGGCCGCAGGCTGTGCGGTTGCTGGTGGCCGCGGTGGAGGTCGGCGGGGTGGGGGTGGGGGCTGCGCTGGAGCGGGTCGCTGAGCTGCACGAGGGGCGGCCCGTCCTTGCCGGGGCGACCGCGCGGGCCCTGGCGGAGCGCCTGGCCGGGGTGGACGCCTCCGTCGCCGGGGCTGCCCTGCTGCCCGTGGCCCGGGCCCTGGCCGCGGGCCCCGGCCCCGCCCGGCCCCTCTTCGCCGTCTCCCTCGCCCAGACCCTGGGCTCCCGCACGGGTTGGCCCCCGCCGTGGCGCGACCTCCTCACGGCTCTGCGCCGCCATGCCCTCCCCGACACCAGGGACGCGGCGCTGGCGGTGACCTTGCCGTAGCCGCGCCACGGGCCCGGCGGACCTGGGGCTGCGCCCTGGCTCCCCAGCACGGGACGGCACCTGGGGCTGCGCCCTGGCTCCCCAGCACGGGACGGCACCTGGGGCTGCGCCCCTGCCCTCCAGGCGGGGCGGCACTGGAGGCGGCCCCTGGCGCTGGGGCCCCTGCTTCAACGGTTGGTCGGCACCTGGGACTGTGCCCACCCGTCCCGCCCTGCGGGACGATTGCCCACAGCAGGGGGGGCACACGGTCCGGCCCACCCTGCCCCGGGCCAGCGCCGGGGCCACTTCCCACGGCCGGGGCGGTCCCGCCCACCGCCCGCCCGCCAGGGCACAGGCACGGCACCGCCCACGCGCCCGGGGTGGTCCCGCCCACCGCCCCCCCCGCCAGGGCACAGGCACGGCCCCACCCGCAGCGCGGAGCGTCGGGGCTGGGGCCCGCAGGGCTGGGGCGATACGGGTGGGAGGGTGGGAAGAACCCGCCGCGGTAGCGGCGGGGCCGTTCGCCCGGCGGCAGCGCGGCGCGTCGGGCCGGACGCAAGGCCGGGGCGGTACGGGTGGGTGGGCGGGGGAGAAGGCCCGGGGCGGTATGGGCGGGTGGGGAAGAAGGCCCGGCGCGGTGGCGGTGGGGCTGGGGCCGGGCTCAGGCCTGGGGCTTGGCTCCGGCCCTGGCCTCGATGCGTGCCTGGCGGGCAGCCAGCCGCTCGTCGAAGCGCCGCGCCTCCCCGTCGAGCCCGTCGAGGAAGAGCCCGAGCTCCTCCTGGGCCCGCACCCCCTCCGGGCCGAGCCCGGGAATGCTCATGACCTTGAGGAAGCGAAGGACGGGCTGCAGCACGTCGTCGTGGTGGATGCGGAGGTTGTACACCCCGCCGATGGCCATCTTCGCGGCGGCCCGCTCGAAGCCGGGAATGCCGTGCCCGGGCATGCGGAAGCCGACGACGACGTCCCGTACGGCCATCATCGTGGCGTCGGGCGCGAGCTCGAAGGCGGCCCTGAGGAGGTTGCGGTAGAAGACCATGTGCAGGTTCTCGTCGGTGGCGATGCGCGCCAGCATCCGGTCGCAGACCGGGTCGCCCGACTGGTGCCCGGTGTTGCGGTGGGAGATGCGGGTGGCCAGCTCCTGGAAGGCCACGTACGCGACGGAGTGGAGCATCGAGTGCCGGTTGTCCGACTCGAACCCCTCGCTCATGTGTGCCATGCGGAAGCGTTCCAGCTCGTCCGGGTCCACCGCGCGGGAGGCCAGGAGGTAGTCCCGCATCACGATGCCGTGGCGGCCCTCCTCGGCTGTCCAGCGGTGCACCCAGGTGCCCCAGGCCCCGTCGCGCCCGAAGAGCGTGGCGATCTCGTGATGGTAGCTCGGAAGGTTGTCCTCGGTGAGGAGGTTGACGACGAGGGCGATGCGCCCGACGTCGGTGACGGGCGACTGCCCGAGCGCCCAGGCCTCGCCGTCCTCGAACTGGCCGGGGAAGTTCCGCGCGTCGGAGAACGGCACGTACTCGTGCGGCATCCAGTCCTTGGCGACCTTCAGATGGCGGTTGAGCTCCTGCTCGACCACTTCCTCCAGCGCGTACAGCAACCGGGCGTCGGTCCAGGTGTCCGGGCTGGCGAGGTGGGGAGAGGTGAGCGTCACGGGTGCTCCAGGGGGGAGGGGGAGGGGGACGGAAGGGGGCGGCACGGGGGTGCCGCGAGCGAGGTTACCTACGGAATCGTAGGTTACGTTCCCGTAGGTTAAGCCCGCGGTAAAGAGTGACGGTGGTCTCAGCGCACCGCCAGGCGTCGGGTGACGGCCGCGCTGAGGACCCGTACGCCCCGCGTGGAGCCCGGCGCGAGACCGGTGAGGTCCCGTACCCGGCGAAGGCGGTAGTCGAGGGTGCGGGGGTGCACGTTGAGGGCGGCCGCCGTGGCCCCCCGGTCCATGTCGTGGTGGTAGTAGGCGTCGAGAGTGAGGACGAGGTCCGGTCCGGGTTCGAGGTGCCGGGCCACTGTAGCGAGCCAGGAGTCCACGAACGGCACGTCCACGACGGCGAGTTCGACGAACACGTCCGCCGCGGTGTGCGGCCGCAGCCGGGCGGTCGCCCGGCGCAGAGGGGCTGCCCGACTGATGCGCCGGGCCCCTTCCAGGGCGTCGGCGAGCTCCGCGACCGGCGCGGTGGCGGTGCCCGCGGCGCAGGGGCGGCCGACGGCTCCGGCGAAGTCCCGCACGAGGTCGAGGGCGAGGTCGGGCACGGGGTCGAACGCGAGCCCGGGGAGGTGATCGGGTGCGCGGCCGGTCACACCGCGTGCACCCGAGTCCGCGTCAGTGTCGGTGTCGGGGACCAGCGCGATCAGCTCGCCGCCCCCGTCGCCCGCCGGGCACCACACCATCGGCACCCGGTGGGTCTTCACCAGCGCCTCGACCTCGCGCTCCGGGCCGTGGTGGCCCCCGGCCCCGTGCGGCACCCGGATCACCGTCACCGCGAAGGATCCGGGCAGCTCCATGTCCACGGCCGCGGCGAGCTCCGCCGCCATGGGGTCGTCGGCGAGGAGCGTCCTGGCGAGCAGGGCGACCTGCTCGACGTACGGCAGGCGGCGGCTCAGGGCGGTCACGAACCCCTGGCAGTAGGCGGCGATGCCGCGCTCACCCTGCGGGGCGAACCAGCTCATCATCCGCAGGAGCTCCTCGGCGCCGCCGCCGCGCTGCGCTTCGACGGCCTCGTTGATCTCGCGCAGCATCAGCGCGGTGTGCAGGCGCAGGACCCGCTGCCGTGACTCCAGGGACATCCCCGAGCCGCCCCGCAGCTCACCCATCGAGGCGATGTCGGCCAGGTCGCCCGCCGTCAACGCGGTGTTGCCCGGGGACAGTTCGAGCGTCCGGCGGCGCAGCCACACCGCGTACTCCAGCGTCTCGGCCCGCGCGCGCGTGTCGGCGTCCAGGGAGGCGAACTCCGGGATCTCGCGCGTGTACGCCTCTACCTCCCGGCGCGCGCTGTTCGCCGCTTGCCGGGCCAGCTCGGCGAAGAGGCTCCCCATGGCCGCGAGCATGCCACCGCGCGCGCAGGGCCCGACAGGGGGAATCCGGTCGGCGTTCACACCTCGCACACATTCCGGCCGGGGAGGAGGGCGGCCGTTTGTCACCCCGCGCAAAGTTCCGCGAACGGGGCGCCCTTGTCCCGGCAAGCGCTTGTCGACCCCCGGTGACCTGGGCTTAATGGGAACCGCGCACCCACCCGTGGGGGAAGCACCGTGGCGATCGGAACACCTCGCATGTGCCCCATGACGTATTCCGGCAACAACGGGAGGGAACCACCGATGAAGATACGCAGCAGAACGCACGGCAGAAGGAGACTCGCGGCGGCCGTCGCACTCCTCACCGCGTCGACCGCGCTCGTGATGAGCGCGCCCGGCACCGGCTCGGCGGCGCCCGCCGCCACCCCCAGCCTGCAGGCGTACGGGATCAGTAGCGACGGCCTCTCGATGGCCGCGTTCAAGACCGACAATCCGCAGCGCCTTGACTGGGTGCGGGACATCACCGGCCTCAAGGGCGACCAGAAGGTGGTCGGCATCGACTTCCGCGTCCAGGACGGCCAGCTGTACGGGGTCGGCGACAAGGGCGGGATCTACACGTTCAAGTGGCCGCCCGAGGTCCCGGAGCCGACCGCCACCAAGGTCTCCCAGCTCCAGTTCGACCTGTACGGCACCCACTTCGGTGTCGACTTCAACCCGGCGGCCGACCGGCTCCGCGTGATCAGCGACAACGGCCAGAACCTGCGGCACAACCTGAATGACCACACCACGGTCGAGGACGCGGTCCTCACCACCCCGCCCGCAACCGGGTGGACGCGGGGTGTCAGCGCGGCCGCGTACACGAACAACGACCTGAACGGGGCCACCGGCACCCTCCTGTTCGACATCGACACCAAGCTGGACCAGCTGGTCGTCCAGGCCCCGGCCAACAACGGCACCCTGTCGCCGGTCGGCTCCCTCGGCGTCGACGCGGGGCCCAACGCGGGCCTCGACGTCTACAGCACCCTCTCGGGCGGCAAGACGGTCGCGAACGCGGGCTTCGCCATCCTCGGCCCGCCGTCCGGCACGGTGAAGTCCAGCCTCTACAACGTCAACCTGTTCACCGGCGAGACCGAGCTCATCGGCCGGTTCCCCGCCGTGGACATCACGGACCTGGCCATCTCCCTCACCGGCAAGTGAGCCCGCGCCGCGGCCCGGCGGCCACCGGGCCGCGGTGACGGCCTACGCGGCCACCGCCCGCCGCAGGTGCTCCGCGGTGAACGACCCCTCGGCGGCGAGCAGTTCGCGCGGCGTCCCCTCGAAGACCACGCGGCCGCCGTGCTTGCCGCCGTCGGGGCCGAGGTCGATGACCCAGTCCGCGTGCCGGACGACGTCCAGGTTGTGCTCGACGACCAGGACGGTGTTCCCGGCGTCGACGAGCCGGTCGAGCAGGGCGAGGAGCCCGTCGACGTCCGCCATGTGCAGACCGGTCGTCGGCTCGTCCAGGACGTACGTCGCCCCGGTGCGGTGCAGCTGGGTGGCCAGCTTGATGCGCTGGCGCTCGCCGCCCGAGAGGGTGCTCAGCGGCTGCCCCAGGGTGAGATAGGTGAGCCCGACGTCCCGCAGGGCGCCGAGGCGGCGGCGCACCGCCGGGTCGGGGAAGTCCGCCAGGAAGTCGAGGGCCTGCTCGGCGGTCATGTCCAGGACGTCCGCGATCGAGCGGCCGCCCACGGTCAGCCGGAGCACCTCCTGCTTGAACCGCCGCCCGGCGCACTCCTCGCAGGTCGTCGTCACCGGGTCCATGAACGCCAGGTCGCTGTAGCTGACGCCACGGCCCTGGCACCGCTCGCACGCGCCGCTGGAGTTGAAGCTGAACAGGCCCGGCTCCGTGCCCGTGTGCCGGGCGAACAGGGTCCGTACGCGGTCCATGACCCCCAGATAGGTCGCCGGGGTCGACCGGCCCGAGATGCCGATGGCCGACTGGTCCACGACCACGGCGTCCGGGTGCTGCGCGGTGAACACCCCGGCGACGAGCGTGCTCTTGCCCGAGCCCGCGACGCCGGTGACCACGGTGAGCACGCCGAGGGGCACGCGGACGCTGACGTCCTGGAGGTTGTGCAGGTCCGCGCCCTTGATCCAGGCGCCGCCGACGGGCTCGCGCGGCTGCTCCTGCACGCCCCCGGGGCGCCGCAGGGCGCGGCCGGTCGGGGTGTCGGCGGCGCGCAGCTCGTCCGGGGTGCCCTCGAAGACGACCCGGCCGCCGTGGGTGCCCGCGCCCGGGCCCATGTCGACGACGTGGTCGGCGATCGCGATGACGTCCGGGTCGTGCTCGACGACCAGGACGGTGTTGCCCTTGTCGCGCAGGCGCAGCAGCAGATCGCCCAGGCGCCCCACGTCCCGCGGGTGCAGGCCGACGCTCGGCTCGTCGAAGATGTACGTCATCCCGGTGAGGCTGGAGCCGAGGTGCCGGACCATCTTCAGGCGCTGGCCCTCGCCGCCGGAGAGCGTGGACGTCTCGCGGTCGAGGCTGAGGTAGCCGAGGCCGATCGCCTCGACGCGTTCGAGCGCGGCGACGGCGGCCCGGGCGACGGGGCCCGCGACCGGGCCCTCGACGCGGCCGAGCTCCGCGATGAGGTCGGTGACCTCCATGCGGGCGCAGTCGGCGATGTTCAGGCCGTTGATGCGGCTGGCCAGCGCCGCCGGGTTGAGCCGCGCGCCCGCGCAGGCGGGGCAGCGGTCCTCGACGAGGAAGCCCTGCACCAGGTCGCGGGTCTTCTGCGACAGGGCCGACAGGTCGCGGTGGAGGTAGAGGCGTTCGAAGCGGTCGGCGAGGCCCTCGAAGCCGATGGCGCGGGCGCCGCCGGTGTTGTCGACGCTGACCTTCCTGCTGTCCGGATGCCCGCGCAGCAGGAAGTGCCGCTCCTCGGCGGTGAAGTCGCCGAGCGGCTTGTGCGGGTCGAGGTCGGGGGAGTTGGTGTACGTCTGGCCCTGCCAGGTCCCGGCGGCGAACGGCGGGAACAGGACCGCGCCGTCCGCCAGGGACCTGGCCGGGTCCAGGATGCGGTCGTAGTCGGGCCGCACGGTGCGGCCGAGCCCGGCGCACTCCGGGCACATGCCGCTCGGGTCGTTGAAGGAGTACGCGGTGGCCGGGCCCGCGCTCGGGCTGCCGTGCCGCGAGAACAGGACCCGCATCACCGAGTAGATGTCTGTCATCGTGCCGACGGTGGACCGGGAATGGCCGCCGATCGGCTTCTGGTCGACGACGATCGCGGGCGCCAGGTCCTCGATGGCGTCCGCCTGCGGCCGCTCGTACTTCGGCAGGCGGTTGCGGACGAACCAGGTGAACGTCTCGTTGAGCTGGCGCTGCGACTCGACGGCGACGGTGTCGAAGACGACCGACGACTTGCCCGAGCCGGACACGCCGGTGAAGACGGTGAGCCTGCCCTTCGGGATGCGCAGGCTCACCTCCTTCAGGTTGTTCTCGCGGGCGCCGGTGAGGGTGATGTGGCCATGCTCGGTAGCTGCGTGCATACCTCCGAAGCTATTCGGGATACCCGACAGCTTCTGTCTGGATTTCCAGATTCTCCCGGTGGTTTCCCGTGATCTCCTTGATCTCGCCGTCGAGCAGCAGCCAGCGCGTGATGCCGATCGACTCCAGGAACGGCACGTCGTGGCTGGCCACGATCAGCGCGCCCTCGTACGCCTCCAGGGCCGAGGACAGCTGCCGTACGCTCGCCATGTCGAGGTTGTTCGTCGGCTCGTCGAGCAGGAGCAGCTGGGGCGCGGGCTCGGCCAGCATCAGCGCCGCGAGCGCCGCCCGGAACCGCTCGCCGCCCGACAGGGTCGCCGCCCGCTGGTCGGCCTTGGCGCCCCGGAACAGGAAGCGGGCGAGGCGGGCCCGGACCCGGTTGTTGGTCGCGTCCGGGGCCTGGAGCGCCACGTTCTCGGCGACGGTCAGGTCGTCGTCGAGAACGTCGAGCCGCTGCGGCAAAAAGCGCATCGGCACGTGGGCGAGCGCCTCGCCGCCGACCGGCGCGAGGCCGCCGCCGATGGTCCGCAGGAGCGTGGTCTTGCCCGCGCCGTTGCGGCCCACGAGCGCGACCCGCTCCGGGCCCCGCAGCTCGAACTCGCCCTGTACGCGCGCTCCGTAACGCAGTGTCAGATTGCTGAGGGTGAGGACGGTGCGGCCCGGCGGCACCGCCGTGTGGGGCAGGTCGACGCGGATGTCGTCGTCGTCCCGCACGGCCTCGACCGCGTCGTCGAGGCGCTCCTTGGCCTCGGCGAGCTTCTCCTCGTGCAGGACGCGGTGCTTGCCCGCGGACTCCTGGGCGGCCCGCTTGCGGTTGCCCATGACGATCTTCGGCTCGCGCTTCTGGTCCCACATCTTCTGGCCGTACCGCTTGCGCCTGGCCAGCTTGACCTGGGCGTCGGCCAGTTCGCGCTTCTGCTTGCGCAGATCGGCCTCGGCGACGCGCACCATGCGCTCCGCCGCCTCCTGCTCGACGGCCAGCGCCTGTTCGTACGCGGAGAAGTTCCCGCCGTACCAGGTGACCTCGCCCTCGCGCAGATCGGCGATCTGGTCGACGCGGTCCAGGAGTTCGCGGTCGTGGCTGACCACCACGAGCACGCCGGACCAGGCGTCGACGGCCGCGTACAGGCGGCGCCGGGCGTACAGGTCCAGGTTGTTGGTGGGCTCGTCGAGCAGCAGGACGCCGGGCCCGCGCAGCAGCAGCGCGGCCAGGCGCAGGAGCACCGACTCGCCGCCGGACACCTCGCCCGTGGTGCGGTCGAGGCCGATGTGGCCGAGCCCGAGCTGGTCGAGCGTCGCCAGGGCGCGCTCCTCGACGTCCCAGTCGTCGCCGACGGCGGTGAAGTGCTCCTCGCGCACGTCGCCCGCCTCGATGGCGTGCAGGGCGGCGCGCGTCCCGGCGATGCCGAGGACCTCGTCGACGCGCGCCGCGGTGTCGAGGGTGACGTTCTGCGGCAGGTAGCCCACGTCGTCGGCGGTGCGTACGGTGCCCTCGGCCGGGGCGAGTTCGCCCGCCACGAGCTTGAGGAGCGTGGACTTGCCGGAGCCGTTGCGGCCGATGAGCCCGGTCCTGCCGGGGCCGAACGCGGCCTGGAGGCCCTCGAAGACGGAGGTGCCGTCGGGCCAGGCGAAGGACAGCGACGTCACGGTGATGGAAGGGGTGGGGGCGGTAGACATACGGCCTCGCGGTTGCTCGGTGGTGTGAACGGGGGCAACGCGTGTGAGACACCGCGGGGGGCCGGACGTGCCGGGCCGGAAGGGGCCGGACACGGAAGGAGGGCCCTGTGCCGGGGCGGGACGGCTCGTACGCCGAGGTCGCACGCGACGCACACAGCGGTGGAACGGCTGTGTGACGCGGTGTCTCAGGACCTCAGACGAGCAACGTCCTTCTCCAATCGGCGGCAACAGAAGCGGTATCACCGTAAGAAGCGCAGGGAAGCGCTGTCAACGCGATTTTCCTCCGCCCCGGGTGCGGGCGCGGGTGCGGCGTCCTCGACGACCGTGTCGGATTCCTGCCGGACCGGGTGCGGCGGGGCTGGTTGAGTGCTGCGCATGACGCATGAGAACGACCTCGCGACCGCCTTCCGTGACCTGCACGTCCCCGGGTCCCCGCTGGTCCTGCCCAACGCCTGGGACGCCGCCAGCGCCCGGCTCGTGGAGACGGCGGGAGCCGCCGCCGTCGCCACCACGAGCGCCGGGCTCGCCTGGGCCCTCGGTGCCGGTGACGGCGACCGGCTCACCCGTGACCAGGCGCTCGCCGCCGTGGCCCGGATCGTGGACACGGTCTCCGTGCCCGTGACCGCCGACGTTGAGGGCGGCTACGCCGAGGACGCCGCGGGCGTCGCCGAGACCGTCCGGGCGGTCCTCGCCGCGGGCGCGGTCGGCGTGAACATCGAGGACGGCCGCCACACCGGGGGCGAGCCGCTGCGGCCCGTCGCCGAGCAGGCCGGGCGGATCGCGGCCGCGCGCGGCGCCGCCGACGCGGCGGGCGTGTCCCTGTTCGTGAACGCGCGCGTCGACACCTATCTGCGCGGCGCGGGGGAGGGGGTGGCGGAACGGCTCGCGCTGACCCTGGAGCGGGCCGCCGCGTTCCTCGACGCCGGGGCCGACGGCGTCTTCGTCCCCGGGGTGGTGGACCCGGAGACCGTCGAGGCCCTGGTCGCGAAGGTCGACGGTCCCGTCAACGTGATGGCGGGGCCGGGGGCACCGCCGGTGGCGCGGCTCGCCGCCCTCGGCGTGGCGCGCGTCAGCGTCGGCTCGGGCCTCGCCCAGGCGGCGCACGCGCTGGTGCGCGGGGCGGCGCGGGAACTGCTCACCGAGGGAACGTACGGATCACTGACGGGCGGGCTCGACTTCGGCGAGGTCGACGGCCTCTTCCGCCGCTGACGGCGGGGCGCGCGGGGGCCCGGCGTGACGGGTGCGGCGGCCCCGGTGTGGCGGGTGCGGCCGCGCCTCAGCAGGCGTCGCGCATCAGATCGGCCAGGTCCTGGTCCAGGTCCACGTGCCGGTGCTCCTGGCCCGCGGGGACGAGGACCATCGTGCGGTGCAGGAACCGGCGCAGGTCACCGGTGCGGATGTGCACGATGGCCGTTCCCTCGGGGGCGTGGAACTCCAGGACCGTGCGCTCGTAGCCGTACGGCCGCACCCGGACGTCGCCGTCGCCCACCGTGTTCTCCACGCCCTGGCTGAGCAGGTCGCGGGCGAAGGTCCAGTGCACCTCGACGCCCTCCAGGGTCGCCGGGGCCGGGAAGCTCATGCGCACCGCGAAGGGGTCGCGCTGGTCGTAGTGGAGCGTGGCGGGGATGGTCGGCATCCGGGGCGCGGCGGCGACCAGGCGGGCCTCGACGGCCTGCTCGATGACAGTGGACAAGGCCTGCTCCCTTGACTCTGGCGACTGGACGACCTGGGTGTGCACGACGGTGGTCGGGCACTTGAATAGACGTGGGAATCGGGGAATCCGTGCATGCGAGGCCCGGTCGGACCGAGTGACCTCTGTCACCGCGACACCGTGAACCGCGGCGCGGTTCCGGCCGTCGGCCGCACGAGTGCCCCGGTTCGGCCATCTGGACGCCACCCGCGCCGTGGGCTAGCTTCGCCCGCCAGGAGATCCACGGGGCAGCTGAGGCATGCGGATGTCAGGGGGCGTGTGGTGCGTACGGGACGTGTGACGCGACACGGGGCGAGCGGTCTGGGAGTGGCGCTGGGCGCGGTGGCGCTCGCGGCGGCGTCCCTGGTCGCGCCGGGAGCGGCCGGGGCGGCGGACGGGGCCGGGGCGGGGTCCGGGGCCGGGACGGCGGCCGGGGTCCGGGGCGGTGCGGCTGCGGAGGCCGGTGGGTCCATGGAGGCCGGTGGCGGCGGGGTCGCCGCGCACCGGGGCGGCTCCCCGCGCTGGGACCTCAAGCCCACCGGCACCGACGCCCGGTTCCGCGGCCTCGCCGCCGTGAGCCGGAGCACGGCCTGGGCGGCCGGTTCGAAGGGCACCGTGCTGCGCACCGCGGACGGCGGCGCGCACTGGCGGAACGTCTCGCCGCCCGGGGCGTCCGGCTTGGAGTTCCGCGACGTCGAGGCGTTCGACGCACGCCGGGCCGTGGCCCTCGCGATCGGCGAGGGCGAGGCCTCGCGGCTCTACCGCACCGCCGACGGCGGCAAGACCTGGACGGAGGCCTTCCGCAACGCGGAGCCCAAGGCCTTCTACGACTGCATGACCTTCTTCGACCGCCGCCACGGGCTCGCCATGAGCGACCCGGTGGACGGCACGTACCGCATCCTGTCCACCGCGGACGGCGGCCGCTCCTGGGAGGTCCTTCCGGCCACGGGCATGCCCGCCGCCCAGGAGGGCGAGAGCGCCTTCGCCGCGAGCGGCCAGTGCCTGGTGAGCGCGGGCCCGCGCGACGTGTGGCTGGCCACGGGGGGCGCCGCCCGCGCCCGGGTCCTGCACTCGGCCGACCGGGGCCTGACCTGGACGGCCACCGACGCGCCGATCCCGGCGGGGGACCCGGCGCGCGGCGTCTTCGGCCTCGCCTTCCGCGACCGTACGCACGGGCTCGCCGTCGGCGGCGACTACCGCGCCGGGGAGGCCTCGCCCCGGGCCGCCGCCGTGACCCGCGACGGCGGGCGCACCTGGCAGGCGGCCGCGCGCCCGGTGCCCGCCTACCGCTCGGGCGTCGCCTGGCTTCCGCACAGCCGCACCACGGCCCTCGCCGTCGGCCCCACCGGCACCGACCTCACGACGGACGCGGGGCGCTCCTGGCGCACGGTCGACGCCGGTTCGTACGACACCGTGGACTGCGCGCCGGACCTCGGCTGCTGGGCGGCGGGCGAGAAGGGCCGCGTGGCGCGCCTCGAACGGCGCTAGGCGGGCAGCTGCTGGCGGTACTCGGCCAGGGCGGGCGCCGTCTTCGTGGCCAGGAACTCGGTGATCCGGTACGTACACACCCCGCCGGTGACGAACGGGTCGAGCGCCGCCACCCGCTCGATCTCCTCCCGGCTGTCCCCCACGGCCAGGATCACCCCGCCGTCCCGCGGGTTCTTCCGCCCCGAGGCGAGGAACACCCCGGCGGCATACTGCGCGTCGAGCCAGGCGACGTGCTCGGCGAGCAGGGCGTCGACGCGGTCGACCGGGGCGGTGTAGGTGAGCTCCATGACGAACATGGGCTGAGGCTACTCCGCCCCGGGGCGAGCGATCAGACGCGGTCGGCGCCGCCGGTCCCGGGCATCGCCGACACATGGTGGCCGACGGGTGCGGAAGACGGCACGGACGTCCCTACCAGGGAGGGGATGCATATGGCGGTTACGAGGGCGACCGCCAAGACCACTCGCCGCATGAACTTGTTTTTCATGTGCTTGGAAATTACCTCTCAGTAGAACCCGCATGGGAAATGAGGCACCCCCGTCGCCTCGATCGCAGAGTCTTGAGCAACGGGCCTGGATTAGGCAAGACCTCTGCGGAAAGTGGTCCCGAAACGTGGGTGGTGTGTGACCGAGGCGCGTTTCCTCTGCTATTGCAGGGGATTTCCGCGAGCATGTTCGCCGCTGCGGCCGTCCGCCGCCGCGCGGGTGCGCGGCTCGCGCTGCCGGGTGTGCAGTTCGCGCAGAATCGCGCGGGCCCGGTCCGCCTCGTGGGCCATTCCCGAGCGGTCCGCCACCTCGATGGCCGCCTCCAGGTGCCCGGCCGCGGCCGCGGGCTCCCCGGTCTGCTCCTCGGCGGCGCCGAGGCCGAGCAGCGCCTGGACCTCTTCGTGGGCGGCGCCGATGCTGCGGGCCAGATCGAGGGCGCGCCGATGCTGGTCGGCCGCCTCGTGGGCGTGGTCGGCCGCGCTCAGCGCGAGGCCCATGTCGTGCAGCGTGATGGAGGCGTTGCGGCGGTCGCCGATGCGCCGGAACGTATTCAGGGAATCGCGATACAGGTCCAGCATCGCGTCGAGCTCGGCGGGCGAGTTCATGGTGTGCGCGAGATTCACCTGGGTAATGGCGTGTTCCGACGGGCTGCCCGATTCCGCCAGTAATTCGAGGGCGCGGCGCAGGAAATCCCGCGCGGATTTCTGATTGCCGAGGTTTCCTTGGAGGTCGGACAGGTTGTTGAGTACATGCGCCTTTTCTCGGTCGTCGCCGGAGGCGTGAAATCCCGAGAGCGCGGCGTTGAAATGTTCCTCGGCCCGCCGGACATCGCCCAAATACAGGCGGGTGATGCCGAGATTGTTCTGGGAGCGGGCGATCTGCCAGAGGTCGCCCGTGGGCAGGCGCAGCGCGAGGGCGGCGTTCTGGTGGGCGAGCGCGTCCAGGAGGCGGCCGAGGTTCCAGTGCAGCACGCCCAGCTGATGGCGCACCTCCGCCCTCAGTACGGTGTCGCCGAGCCGGTCCGCGACGGCACGCGCGCGCCGCAGCGCGGTCCTCGCCTGGTCGTAGCGGGCGCAGCGGGACAGCGCGGTGGCGAGCTTGAGCAGGGCGTGCACCTCCGCGTTCGGCTCCTCCGCGGCCCGCCAGTGCGCCGCCGCGGCCGCGAGCATGCGCTGGGACTCCGCCGAATAGCCCTCCTCGTCCAGGAAGTTCGCCAGCGCCCCCGCGAGCAGCGCCGCGTCCTCGAGGGCGTTCTCGGCGCGGCAGTGGCGTTCCGCGGCGACGAGGCCCGCGCGTTCGGCGGTGAGCCAGCGGCGGGCCGCGTCGGGGCTCGGCCAGGCGGGCAGGGCGTGGCCGCGGGCGGGGCGGGGCAGCTCGGGGCGGGCCCGGCGGGGATAGACCAGGCGGTCCGCGGCGTCGGATGCCTGTACGTAGAAATCGATCAACCCGCGCAGCGCCCCGTCGCGTGCGTCGGCTGGATCTTCGGACAGGGAAAGCGTGCGCGCATATTCACCCAGCAGATCATGGAAAACATAGCGCTCGGGCCTCGGCTCCTGAATGAGATGCGCGTCCAGGAGGGACTCCAGGACGCGCTCGGCGCGGTGCACGGGAAGCCCCGTGAGCGCGGCCGTCGTGAACGTCTCGAAATCAGGCCCGAGTTGGAGCCCGAGCTTCCGGAAAACGGCCCGCTCTTCGGCGGTCAAGGTCATGTACGAGACTTCAAACGCGCGCACCATTTCGCGGCTCCCGTCGCGGATCTCCGCGAGGCACCCGTGCCCGTGGGTGAGCCGGTGCAGCAGGTTCGCGGTGGTCCAGGCGGGCCGCGAGGCGAGGCGTCCGGCGGCCAGTTCGATGGCGAGCGGGAGGTACCCGGAGAGCCGGACGATGTCCGCGACCTCGTGGGCGCGGCCCGTGCGCTCCGGCCCGGCCAGGCGCCGGAAGAGCGCGACGGCGTCGTCCGGCGGCAGCACGTCGAGCAGGACGGGCCGCACCCCGGGAAGCCCGGTGATCCGGCGGCGGCTCGTGATGATCACGAGCGAGGGGGAGGCGCCGGGCAGGAGCGGGCGCAGCTGCTCGGGGCCCGCCGCGTCGTCGAGGACGATGACCGCGCGCCGGGCGCTGAGCAACGTACGCCACAGGCTGACGAGTTCGTCGAGGGTGTCGGGGACGGCGCGGGCCGGTACGCCGAGGACCCGCAGGAGCGCCATCAGCGCGGCCTCGGGCGTGAGGGGCTCCTGGCCGGGGGAGTGCGCGCGCAGGTCGAGATGGATCTGGCCGTCGGGGTAGCGGCCGCCCAGGCGCCGCGCCGCGTGCAGGGCGAGCAGGGACTTGCCGACCCCGGCCATGCCGGAGATGGCCTGGAGCGCGATGACGGCGCCGGGCTCGGCCCGCGCGGGCGCCGCGCTCAGGATGGTGTCCAACTCATGGGTGCGGCCGACCAGTTCGGGGTGGCTCGGCAGGGTGCGGGGCGCGGCCACGGCGGGCTCGGGCGGCGGCAGGAGCTCGTGCAGGGGCGCGCCGTTCAGGACGAGCCGGTGCAGCCGGGTGAGCGCGTCGCCCGGGTCGGTGCCGAGCTGTTCGCGCAGTCTTCGGCGGACGGTGTCGTACACGCGCAGGGCGTCGGACTGCCGCCCGCAGCCGTAGGCGGCGGTCATCAGCTGGCAGGCGAGCGTCTCGTCGCTCGGGTACCGCTCCAGGAGCGCGCCCACCTCGGGCACCAGCTCGGCGAAGTGGCCCCGGCGCAGCTCGATGCCGAAGCGGGTCAGCTGTGCGGCGAGGTGCTTCTCCTCCAGGCTCGCGCGCACCCGCGCGGCCCAGAGCCCCGGAAGCCCGGCCAGCGGCTCGCCGCGCCACAGCTCCTCCGCCTCGCGCAGCAGGCCGAGGGCCTCGGCGTCGCCGCCGCCGTCGGTCAAGGAGCGGGCCCGGTCGGCGAGTTCGGCGAAGCGGTGGCAGTCGACCTGGCGCGGGTGCAGTGCGAGCGTGTAGGTGTGCGCCTGCTGGAGGAGCAGCTCGCCGTCGCACACGGCCCGGAGCCGGCGGCGGATGCGCGCCGCGTACGCGTGCACGCTGGCGCGCGGCTTGGCGGGCGGGGCGTCCTCCCACAGCCGGTGGATGAGGGTGTCCAGGGAGACCGGGCGGCCCGCGTCGAGCGCGAGGGCGGCGAGGACCAGGCGCTCCTTCGCCGACCCGAGGCGGTCGCCGTGCCCGGCGCGGCGCAGCTCGACGGGGCCGAGGACGCGAATGCCCAAGTCCACCAGTGCCTCCCGGTGCTCCGCAGGTCGGCTCGCGCTCTGGTTGGGCGTTAAAGAATCGCACGCGGTCCATATCGTTCACATCAGGAGGGGGCGCGACTTCTTTTATTGGCTTGATTTGCTTTGTCGTTCGGATTGCTTAGTTATTCGATCAGATGTGGGCGGGTACAACGCTGGAACGGTAACGCGCACGGCCACGGTGAAGCGGGGAAAGGGCGGCGGAATGGAGCAGGTGACGGCCGTCGCGCTGATGGCCGCGCTGCCGCGGGCCGCCGCCCTGCCGCGCCACCGCGACGCCCTGCGCGTGCTCGCCCGCACGTCCGCCGCGCCCGCCACGGCCGCCCTGGTGCGCGCCTGGGCGGCCACGGAGGCGGGGCACCGGGGCCCGGAGGTCGTGCACGCGGTCGCCGAGGCCCTCGCGGCGGACGCGCGCGAGCGGCCGCTCCTTGCGGTGGCCCTGACGGCCTGGCTCACCGAACTGACGGACGCCGAACCGGATCTGGCCCGGCCCCACGACCCCGGCCACCCCGAGGAGGCGAGCCCCGCTCGCGGCGCGGGCCGAAGACCGGACCCGGCCACCGCCAACACCATCGGGCCTGGCGCCCACATCACCGGGCCCGTCCTCCAGGCCCACGGCATCCACGGCGACGTCCACATCCACCCCGCGGCCCGGCCCCCCTCGCCCCCGGCCCCGCGCCAGCTCCCGCCCGTGCCCGCCCACTTCACCAACCGCCGCACCGAACTCGCCGCCCTCGACCGGCTCGTGGCCGCCGCCCGGCACCCGTCGCGGATCGTCGTCATCAGCGGCCCCGCGGGCGTCGGCAAGACCGCCCTGGCCCGCCGGTGGCTGCTCGCCCACGCCGACGCCTTCCCCGACGGCCAGCTCTACGCCGATCTGCGCGGCCACGCCGACGACGGCCCGGCCCGGCCCAACGAACTGCTCGGCGAGTTCCTGCGCGCCCTCGGCCACGAGCAGCCGCCCGCGGAACTGCGCGAACGCGCGGCCCTGTGGCGCACCGCCACCGCCGGAGCGCGGATCGCGGTCCTGCTCGACAACGCCCTGAGCGCCGCCCAGGTCCGCCCCCTGCTGCCCGGCACCCAGCGCGCGCTCACCGTCGTCACCAGCAGGGGGCGCCTGACCGGCCTCGGCATGGACGGCGCGGCCTTCCAGCCCCTCGACGTGCTCGCCGCCAAGGACGCCGTACGGCTGCTCAGCCGCAGGGTCGGCGCCGACCGCGTGCACCGCGAGCCCGAGGCGGCCCTCAGGGTCGCCACGGCCTGCGCGGGCCTGCCGCTCGCCGTGTGCGTGGCCGCCGCCCGCCTCGCGGCCCGGCCCCGCCAGCCCCTCGCCGCGATGGCGGGTGCGCTCGGCCGGGGCGCCGCCCCCGCCCTGGACGCGCTGCGCATCGAGGGCGAGTACGCCGTGCGCGGCGCCCTGGACGCCTCGTACCGCCAGCTGGAGCCCGAACTCGCCCGCTGCTACCGCTGCCTGGGCCTGGCCCCGGTCGCCGTGCTCACCCCGCCGGTCGCGGCGGCCGCCTGCCGTCTGGGCCCCGGCGACGACGCCGTGGACGTCCTGGACGAGCTCGCCGAGGTCAACCTCCTGGAGGACCTCGGCCCCGACCCGCGCACGGGCCTTGGCAGATACCGGTTCCACGACCTGGTCCGGGCGCACGCGCAGCGCCTGGCCGAGGCCGAGGAGACGGCCGCGGAGGCCGCCGCCGCGGTGCGGCGCGTCGTGGACTACCACCTCGCCGCCGCGACCGCCGCCGAAGCCCTGCTGAGCCCGAGCCACCGCACCCTGCGCCGCGACTACGCCGAACCCGTCGCCCAGGAGCCGCCGTTCGCCGACGCGCCCGGCGCGCTGCGCTGGCTCGACGCCGAACGCACCCAGCTGATGACCGTGCTGCGCACCGCGGAGGCCAAGGGCATGTACGCCGGCGTGTGGCAGCTCGCCGACGCCCTGTGGCCCATGTTCCTGCGGCTGCGCCCCTACGACCTGTGGATCGAGGCGCACGAGCGGGGCCTCGCGGCGGCGCGCCGGGCGGGCGACCGCGAGGGCGAGAGCCGCATGCTCACCTCCGGCGGCACCGGGCTGCGCAACGTGGGCCGCCACGACGAGGCGATCGCCTGGTTCACCCAGGCCCTGCGCGCGGCCCGCGACGAGGTGGCCCGCCTGACCGGGCACCCCGACGGCGGCGGCCCCGCCCTGGCCGCGGCGCACCGCGCCGAGGCCCAGGCCCTGCACGGCATCGGCCAGTCGTGCCGGCTCGCCGGGCGGCTCGCGGAGGCCGCCGACCACTTCGAGCGGGCCCTCGCCCTGCGCGAGGCGGTCGGCCACCGGCGCGGCACCGCCCTGACGCGGATCTGCCTCGGCGACGTCGCCCTGGCCGCGGGCCGCCCGGACGACGCCCTGGGGCCGCTCGCGCGCGCCCGCGTCGACCTGCTCGCCGAGGACGACCCCTACGACGCCGCCCGCGCCCTGGCCTTCATCGGCCACTGCCGCACCCTCATCGGCGGCGGCGAGCGGGCCGTCGGTGAGGAGCAACTGCGCGCCGCCCTGGCCGAGTTCGAGGCCACGGGGGCGACGCACTGGCAGGGCCGGGTCCTGGAGATGCTCGGCGAGAGCGCCGAGGACCGCGGGGACCCGGCCGCGGCCCTCCACTGGTACGAAGGCTCCCTGGCCCGCTACACGTCGGCCGGGGCCCCCGACACCGACCGGCTGGCCCGCCGCATCCGGCAGCTCCCGCCGCCGGACCCCGCGGCCCCGCCCGCACCCTCCTGAACCAGGCGTCCGTACGCGGCGACGGCGAAGGCCAGGAGACCCCCGAGGCCCCCGCTCCCGGCCCGCCCGTGCCGCGCGCCGCCGCGGCTCACCGCGACGCGGCCCCCGCCCCGCACCCGCAGCACCACCAGGGCGCACCCCGGATACCGGTCCAGCAGCCGCCCGGCCACCACCGGCACCTCGGCGGCGGCGTACGGGCGGCCGCCGTACAGCACGTCCGCGCACTCCCGCCAGGCCTCGCCCGCGCCGCCGGGGCACCCCGCGTCGAAGCACACAAGGACGGGCCCGGTCACGCGGGCACCTCGTCCCGGTGGTCGCGCGAGCGGCGCCGGGGCACCGGGAGCGGCGGCAGGGCGGGCGCGTACGCGGGCTCGCCGAGGCCGAGGACGCGGTACAGCAGGCGCCGGGCGTTGCGGCCGAAGCGGCCCGGCTCGGAGGAGATGCGGCGGCCGATGCGCGCGTACCGCTCGCCCGGGTACTCGGCGCGCGCGTACGCGAGCTGTTCGGGCAGCGGGCGCGCGCACGACAGGGCCGGGGCGACCCTGGCCAGCTCGGCCCCGGGCGACGCCGGGTCGACGTCGGCCTCGGGGAAGCGCGCGAGGAGCACGGCGGCCCGGGTCAGCGTCGCGTACAGGGTCACCGAGCCGTGGTCGCCGATCACCCAGTCCGCGGCGATCAGCGGCGCCCGCCAGTCGGCCTCCGGCGGCAGGACGGCGATGCCGTGCCGCCGCGCCGCGGACAGCCAGGAGCGCACCTGCCAGTCCCCGTGCCCGGCCCACACGTTGGGGTGCACCAGGACGGCCACCTGGAACTCCTCCCGGGGCAGCTCCGTGAGCAGCCGGGGCAGGAGCGCGTCGAAGCGGCTGAAGGACGAGCCGGGCCCCCACGTCGAGCAGACCAGGAGCAGCTTGCGTCCGCCGCGCAAGCCCAGGGCCGCCCGGTAGCGGCGCCGCAGCGGCAGGCTCGCCACGATCCGGTCGTACGTCGCGTCGCCCACCACCTCGGCGACGGGCAGCGCGTCGGGGCAGCTGCGCCCCAGCGTCGTCAGGTCCTCCTCGTGCGCGAGGGCGAGCGCGGCCGGGACGACCCGCCCGTTGCGCGTCAGATACTGCGGGCCGAGCCCGCCGACCGTGCGCGGCGCCCCCGGATCCCGGTCGTCCAGGGGCCTGGACAGCTTGATGTGGCCCGCGCCGTGCGGCAGCCGCACCAGCGGGCCGCGCAGCCGGTCCACGCCCTGCGACCCGGCGGCGAGCACCAGGTCGAAGTCGCCGCGCAGCGCGGCGCGCCAGGGCAGGACGGGCGTGCCGAGCGCCCTGAGCGAGCGCAGCGCGCCCGCGTTGAAGGCGTGCGGTGCCACCGTGAAGTCGACCTGGAGCCGCAGGTCGGACTCCAGGAGCGGCAGCACGTCCCCCAGGCGCTGCCCGTACACCTCGGTGTGCACGACGACCAGGACGCGTTTGCAGCCGGGCAGCGTCAGCCACTGCGTACGTTCCACGGGATCCCCCCGGTGTGGTGTGAGACGGACTCTGCGAGGGACATGCCCGACACCGCGGACAGAAGCCTTGCCCGGGCCTTGCCGAAACCTTGCAGAACGCCGGGACCGGCGCGGCGCGGTGGTACGCGCCGCCGCCGCACGGCATACGGTGAGCCGCACGGCACCCGCCGAGGTGTCGCGTCGGCAAAGAACCCTTGCGGAGGACGAGTTGGGCGACCATGAGACACCCGTCGGGGGCAACGACCTGTCAGGGACCGTGCACGGCCACAGCGTTCAGGCCGGTCATGTCGCGGGCGACGTGACCCTCAACGTGCTGCCGTCCCCGGCGCGGCAGCACGTGGTCCCGTACGAAGTGCCGCCCCTCAGCGCCCGGTTCTTCAACCAGGTCGACGTCCTGGCGCGCCTGGACGCCCTCGCGGCGCCGGGCCGGGACGTCCCCGTGGGCGTCGCGGTGCTCCAGGGGCTGCCCGGCGTCGGTACCACGGCGGTGATCAGGCACTGGGCGGAGCGCAGGCGCGCCCTGTTCCGGGGCGGGCAGCTCTACCACGACTTCGCCGCCCTGCGGGACCGGCGGGAGGGCGCCGACGTCTCCGAGGCCGCCGGACAGTTCCTGCGGTCCCTCGGCGTCGACGAGCCCCTCATCCCCGACTCCCTCCACGAGCGCGCCGCCCGCTTCCGCTCCCGCACCGCCGAACAGCCGCTGCTCGTCGTCCTGGAGAACGTCAGCCGCGCCGCGCAGGTGCGCGCCCTGCTGCCCCGCGGCCCCGGCAGCGTCGTCCTCGTCACCTTCGGCGGCGACAGCGGTGAGCTGGGCGAACTGTCCGTCGACGCCCAGCTGGTGTACGTCGACCCGCTGGATACGGCCAGCGCGCTGCGGCTGCTCGCGGACCGGTGCGCGGGAGCCGTCGCCGCTGACCCGGCCGCCGCCGCCCGCGTCGTCGAGCTGTGCGGGCGCCTTCCGCTCGCCCTCGACATCGTCGCCGGGCGCCTGCGCACGGCCCGCAGCCTCACCCTGGCCCGCCTCGCCGACGAACTCGCCGACGCCACCCACCGCCTGTCGGGCCTGTCCGTGGGAAGGAGCCGTTCCATGACCGCCGCCCTCGACCTCGCCTACGGCGCGCTGCCGCCCGCCACGGCCCGGCTCTACCGGCTCATCGGCGCGCTGCCCCTCACCGCCCTCGACGAGCAGGCCGTCGCGGCGGCCGCCGACGTGGACCTCGCGCAGGCCCGCGCCCAGCTGCGCGAACTGGAGGCGCTGAGCCTCCTGGAGGCCGCCGAGGACGGCCGCCACCGCGTCCACGACCTCGTCCGGCTGCACGCCCGCGAGCGCGCGGAGCAGGAGGACGCCCCCGCGAGCGGCCGCGCCGCGCTCGCCCGTGTCCTGGACCACTACCTCCGGCTCACCGCCCTCGCCGACCGCGCCGTGCGGCAGGACCGGCTGCGGATCGCCGACCTCACCGACGTGCTGCGCGACACCCCCGACCCGTTCGCGGCCCCCGGCGGGGCCGCCCCGTTGACCTGGCTCGAAGCCCAGTATCCGAACATCCTCGGCGTGCTGCGCGCCGCCGCCCGCGTGCCCGGCCTCCAAGTACCCCTCTGGCAGACGGCGGAGGCGCTCACCGTCCTGTTCCTGCACCACCGGCACCTCGGGCCCTGGCTGGAGTCGCTCGCGCTCGGCGCCGAGGCCGCCGCCGCGGCCGTCGACCCCGCGGCCGAGGCCCGGCTGCGCAGCCTGCGCTCGCGGCCCCTGCTCGACCTCGGCGCACACGACGAGGCCCGCGCCGAGCTGGCCGCGGCCGTCGCCTGCGCCGAGGTCTCGGGCCACACCGTGCTGCGCGCGTCCGTCCAGGAGTTCCTCGGCCGTAGCCTCGAACACCACGACCTGGACGCGGCCATGGCCGCCTACCGCGCCTCCCTCGCGCTCAACACGGCCGCGGGGGAGGAGCGCGGCGCCGCCCTCGCCGCGTACTTCCTCGGCCGTGCCGAGGACGCGGCCGGGCGGCCCCGCGCGGCCCTCGCCACCCTGCGCGACGCCCGCGCCCGTCTGACCGCCCGCGCCGACCACCGCATGGCCGCCCGCGCCACACTCGCCGTCGGACTCGCCCACGACCACCTGGGTGAGACCGCCGACGCCGTACGCGCCCTGACTACGGCGGCCGAGGCCCTGCACACGACCGAGGCGTACGGCTACGAAGCCGACGCGCGGGCCGCCCTGGCCGACCTCCTCAGCCGCACGGGGAGCGGCCCGGACGCCGTACGGCCCCTGCTGGCCAGGGCACTTGAGGTGTACGAGGCCTACGGCAGCCCCCGCGCGGACGCGGTGCGCGCCCGGCTCGCGGAGCTCGGCCCGGCCTGAGGGACCGGCCCTAGGCGCGCCGCAGCGTCACGGGCCGCTCGGGGAGCCCGCCCACGCGCAGCGTCACCGCCGCCTCCAGGGGCAGCCCGGCCCGCAGGCACGTGTACACGACGGCCGCCGCGAGGCCGGGCGCGGTGTCCTCGCGCGTGCCCGCCACCACCGCCCGGCCGTCGCGCAGTCCCACGATGACGCCGCCGTCCGCCACGGCCGACGCGGCGAGCAGCGCACCGGGGAAGCGGTCCAGCGTGCCCTCGGCCCACCGCCGCGCCGCCGCGGCCGACGGCGCGGGCCGCGTGGCGGTCAGGACGGACGCGCTTTCGGTGAGGCGGCGGTCCCGCTCGGCCTCGTCGCAGGCGAGATGGGCGTACGTACGCGCGGTGTCACCGGCCGCGCCGGACACGGCGGCGGGCCTGCGCCACACGTCCACGACCGGGCCGTGCCCCGGCCGCGCGCCGTCCGTGACGGACGTGGTCACCGCCCAGGACGTGACCTCCCGCGACTCCGCCCGGGGCGGCGGCAGGACGAGCGCGGACGGTGCCTCGCCCGCGGGTTCGGGCAGCCCGAGCAGCCGGTAGAGGGCGGCGCGCAGCCGGGGCAGCGCGAGGCCGGGCTCGGCGAACGCCAGCCGGGCCACCTCGGCCGGGTCCGCTGGCGACGGCGCGCGCAGCGCCGCCGCGACCTGCGCGCGCACGTCGCCGTCGAGGTCGAGCCGGGGCGCGGTGCGGGCGAGGTGGGCCACGGCGGTGCCGGGCACCGCGTCGCTGCCGTACGCGCCGAGCAGCACGGGCTTGCCGAGGGCCGCGCCGTACAGGGTCACCGAGCCGTGGTCGCCGACCACGGCGTCGGCGGCGACGAGCGCGGACCGCCAGGCGTGCACCGGCGGCACGAGCAGCAGCCCGGCGTCGAGCGCGGCGGCCTGCACGGTGCGGATCTGCCAGGGCCCGTGCGCGGACCACACGTTGGGGTGCAGGACGGCGGCCACCCGGTACGCGTCGCAGGGCAGCGCGGCGAGCAGCCGCGCGGGCAGCTCCGGTACGCGGCCGAGCAGGGACGTCGGGCCCCAGGTGGAGCTGACGAGGACGAGCCGCTGCCCGGCCGTCACGCCGAGGGCGGCCTTGTAGGCGTCGGCGTGCTCCCGGCTCGCGAGGAGTTCGTCGAAGCAGGGGTCGCCGACGAGCAGGGTGTGCCCGGCCGCCTTGGGGTGGGCGGCGAGCAACTGCCGCTCCTGGTCGGGGTGCGAGGTGGCGAGCCAGGCGCGGCCGGTGTCCAGGAGCGCGTCCGGCACGGCTCCGGAGAGCCTGCTGCGCGGGGTCCGCGAGTCGGGGACGAGCTTCTGGAAGCCGATGCCGTGCGGCAGCACGAGGACGGGGTAGTCACCGTCCGGCACGTCGATGTTCTCGCTGGCGGAGAGCACGAGGTCCGGCGCGATGTCGCCGAGCCGGTCCCACGGCAGGACCCGGCAGCCCGCGTCGTGCAGCACGTCCGCGACGCCTTCGCCGAACGCCGAGGTCGGGTCGTGGGCGAAGACGACGGTCACCCGGGCGTCGCCGCGCAGCAGCGCGGGCAGGCACTCCAGGATCCGTACGGTCGAGGTGACCGTGCGCGCGGCCACGACCAGGGTCCTGCTGCCCTGGAACGTCGACCAGCGCCAGGCGTCGCCCCCGACCAGGGCCCGCAGCGGCTCCGGGCTACCGCCCACGCGGGCCTCCGGCTATGCGCTCGGGGCCGCCCGGCGCCCAGCACCCGGTTCGCGGTTCGCGGTTCGCGGTTCGCGGTTCGCGGTTCGCGGTGTGGTCGCGCGCTACCAGATATCACGTCCTGTGCCAACCCCTCCCGGCCCCGCGCGATGCGCCCGCCCTGGACGACGGAGACCCGAGAACGGTACCGGAGCCCCCTCCCCGGGAGGCCCTAGGCTGAGATCACCATGAACACGCCCACCGTGACGATCCCGCCCCTGCCCGCCGACTGGCCCGTGGACGAGGCGGCGGCCCGTGCCGTCCAGGACGCCCTGCGCACCCGCGTGGTGCGCGACGAGCCGGGTCCGCCGCCCGGCACCGGCCACGTGACGGGCGTGGACGTGGCGTACGACGACGAGCGGGACGTGGTCGCCGCGGCGGTCGTGGTCCTGGACGCGGCGAGCCTCGCCGTCGTCGAGGAGGCCACGGCGGTGGGCACCGTCGCGTTCCCGTACGTGCCGGGCCTGTTGGCCTTCCGGGAGCTGCCCGCGGTGCTCGCCGCCCTGGACGCGCTCACCGTCGACCCGGGCCTGGTCGTCTGCGACGGCTACGGCGTCGCGCACCCGCGCCGCTTCGGCCTCGCGAGCCACCTCGGCGTGGTCACCGGGCGCCCCACGATCGGCGTCGCCAAGAACCCCTTCACCTTCGCGTACGAGGACCCGGACGCCGCGCGCGGCAGCGCGGCGCCGCTCCTCGACGGCGAGGAGGAGGTCGGCGCCGCGCTGCGCACGCGCGCGGGCGTGAAGCCGGTGTTCGTGTCGGTCGGCCACCGGGTGGACCTCGCGCACGCGCGGGCCCACACCCTGCACCTCACCCCCCGCTACCGGCTGCCGGAGACCACCCGCAGGGCGGACGCCCTGTGCCGCGCGGCGCTGCGCGAGGCCACGCGCTGAACCGGCGGGCGCCGCGGGGCGTCAGCGCACCGCGGCCACCCGGAACCCGATGCCCGCCGCCGTGAGCCGCGCGATGAGCGGTTCGGCCATGGCGATGGCCGTCGTCACCTGGCCCGAGGTCTCGGGCAGGTCGTCGAGCGCGAGGCACAGGGCCGCCTCCGCGAGGATCTTCGCGGTCTCGCCGTACCCGGGGTCGCCGCCGCTCACCTCGGTGAACACCCGCTGCCCGCCGCCCTCGCCGACGTACCGCAGGGAGAACCAGCTCGCGGCCCGGCGCGCGGCGTCCGGTCCCTCGCCCGGCTTGACGAGGCCGGAGAGCCAGCGCCGGGCCGGGGGCACCTGCGCGGCGGCGAGCACCGTGCCGACCGCCGCGACGCCGCCCACGGCCACCGGCAGCGAGCGCACGGCGGCGTAGTGCCGGTAGCGGAAGTCGGGGCCGTAGCGCGGCAGCGCCCGCGCGGAGTGCCGCACGACCTGCGGGTCGATCGTCGGCAGCGGCAGCGCCCACGCGCCGACCTCCGCGGCGTAGCGGGGCGGGCCCGGCGGCGCGTCGGCGGTGCGGCCCACCAGGCGCGGCTCGTGCCGCCGCCGCTCGCGGGCGGCGGCCACCAGCTGGCGCCCGCGCGCGAACTGCTGGAGGGCGGAGGCGAGCGTGCCGCCGGAGAAGCGCGCGTGGGTGCGCACGAACCCGTCGACGCGCAACGGCACGTCCTCGGGCAGCTGCCGCACGGTGTAGTACACCCCGAGGTCGTGCGGGACCGAGTCGAAGCCACAGGCGTGCAGCAGACGTGCGCCGGTCTCCCGCGCGCGGGCGTCGTGCCGTACGTACATCCGGTCCACGAACTCGGGCTCGCCGGACAGGTCCAGATAGTCCGTGCCCGCGTCGGCGCAGGCGGCCACCAGGTCCTGGCCGTACGCGAGGTACGGGCCGACGGTGGTGGCCACCACGCGCGCGCGGGTGGCCAGTTCGCGCAGCGACGCGGGGTCGCCCGCGTCCGCCCGGAGCAGGGGCAGCTCCGCGCACGCGGGGTGGTCCTCGGCGAGGCGCTCGCGCAGCCGCTCCAGCTTCGCGGTGTCGCGCCCGGCGATCGCCCAGCGCAGCCCGGCGGGGGCGTGCGCGGCGAGGTAATCGGCGGTGAGCATCCCCACGAAACTGGTCGCTCCGAAGAGCGCGATGTCGTACGGACGGTCCTTGTCGTGACTGGTCATGGCACCTCTCTGCCGTGTCCCGCGCCGTTGTCGGGGGCTGAGGCTAGCGTGCCCGGACACCGTGCGGCGGGGCGCCCGGGCGCCGCCCCCGGCTAAGCGCTTGCTCGTTCGGGGTCGTCAAGGGCTTGTGCCCAGTGGAACACGTTCTTAGCATCACTGGTGTTACATCAGTTGTGTCATAGCGGCGGCAGAGCGCTGGGGGCTCAATGACAGTGCCGGACAAGGGCGTTCACGGACCGCTCGCCGGAGTGCGCGTGGTGGAGCTCGCGGGCATCGGCCCCGGCCCGTTCGCCGCCATGCTCCTGGCCGACCTCGGGGCGGACGTCGTACGCGTCGACCGGCCCGGGGACGCGGGGCTCGCCATCGACCCCGCGTACGACCTCACCAACCGCAACAAGCGCAGCGTCCTCGTCGATCTGAAGGCCCCGGGCGGCGCGGGCCGCGTGCTCGACCTCGTCGCGCGCGCCGACGTGCTCATCGAGGGCTACCGCCCCGGGGTCGCCGAGCGCCTCGGGGTCGGCCCCGAGGACTGCCACGCCCGCAACCCCGCGCTCGTCTACGGCCGCATGACCGGCTGGGGGCAGCGGGGCCCGCTCGCGCCGCGCGCCGGGCACGACATCGCGTACATCGCCGTCACCGGCACCCTCGGCATGATCGGCGCGCCCGGCGAGCCGCCCACCGTCCCGGTGAACCTCGTCGGGGACTACGCGGGCGGCTCGCTGTACCTCGTGGTCGGGGTGCTCGCCGCGCTGCGGCACGCCCAGGAGCACGGCACCGGGCAGGTCGTGGACGCCGCGATCGTGGACGGCGCCGCGCATCTGGCCATGATGATCCACGGCATGCTCGCGGCGGGCGGCTGGCAGGACCGCAGGGGCGCCAACCTCCTGGACGGCGGCTGCCCGTTCTACGGCACGTACGAGACGGCGGACGGCGGCTCCATGGCCGTGGGCGCCCTGGAACAGCGCTTCTACGACGAGTTCGTCGAGCTGATGGGCCTGAAGGACGTCGCCGACGCGCGCGGGGACCTGGCCCGCTGGGGCGAGCTGCGCGAGGCCGTCGCCGCCCGCTTCAAGACCCGTACGCGCGCCGAGTGGACAGCCGTGTTCGAGGGCTCGGACGCCTGTGTGGCGCCGGTGCTCTCGCTGCGCGAGGCCCCCGGCCACCCGCACCTGGCCGCCCGCGGCACCTTCACCGAGCACGGCGGCCTCACCCAGCCCGCGCCCGCGCCCCGGTTCTCGGCGACGCCCACGGCGGTGCGCTCCGGGCCCGCGCGCCCCGGCGCCGACACCGAGGACGTCGCCCGCGACTGGGACGTACCGGCGCTGCGCGACGCCGCGCCGCACCCCTGAGGCCCCGCGCACGCACCGCCCGCCACGCCTCCGACGCACGTCCCCCGACGCACGTCCCCCGACGACGGAACGGAAGACCATGGAACGGCAGATCTTCGACGCCGAGCACGACGCGTTCCGCGAGACCGTGCGCACCTTCCTCGCCAAGGAGGTGCTGCCGCACTACGAGCGGTGGGAGAGCGACGGCATCGTCTCCCGCGACGCCTGGCGCGCGGCGGGCAAGCAGGGCCTGCTCGGGATCGCCGTGCCCGAGGAGTACGGAGGCGGCGGCACCACCGACTTCCGCTACGCCGCCGTGCTGGCCGAGGAGTTCACTCGCGCGGGCGCCGCGGGCCTCGCCGTCGGCCTGCACAACGACATCGTCGGCCCGTATCTGACCGGCCTCGCCACCGAGGAGCAGCGGCGGCGCTGGCTGCCCGGCTTCTGCGACGGCTCGCTGATCACCGCCATCGCCATGACCGAGCCGGGCGCGGGCTCCGACCTCCAGGGCATCCGCACGACCGCCGAGGACCGCGGCGACCACTGGCTGCTCAACGGCTCCAAGACGTTCATCTCCAACGGCATCCTCGCCGACCTCGTCATCGTCGTCGCCAGGACCACGCCCGAGGGCGGCGCGCACGGCCTGTCGCTGCTCGTCGTCGAGCGCGGCATGCCCGGCTTCGAACGTGGCCGCAACCTCGACAAGATCGGCCAGAAGGCCCAGGACACCGCCGAACTCTTCTTCCACGACGTGCGCGTGCCCAAGGAGAACCTCCTCGGCGAGCTGAACGGCGCGTTCGTCCACCTGATGACGAACCTCGCGCAGGAGCGCATGGGCATCGCCGTCGCCGGGATCGCCGCCGCCGAGCACCTCCTGGAGATCACCAAGACCTACGTCAAGGAGCGCGAGGCCTTCGGCCGCCCGCTCGCCAAGCTCCAGCACATCCGGTTCGAGATCGCCGAGATGGCCACCGAGTGCGCCGTCACCCGCACGTTCCTGGACCGCTGCATCATGGATCACTCGAACGGGCAGCTCGACGCGGTGCACGCGTCCATGGCCAAGTGGTGGGCCACGGAGCTGCAGAAGCGGGTCGCCGACCGCTGTCTGCAACTGCACGGGGGATACGGCTACATGACGGAGTACCGCGTCGCGAAGGCGTTCACCGACGGCCGCATCCAGACCATCTACGGCGGCACGACCGAGATCATGAAGGAGATCATCGGCCGCGCCCTCCTCGACTGACCCCCGTCGGCGCCCCCGACCGCCCCGGGGCCCGCGGCCGACCCGCCGGGCCCCGCACCGACCGACCCTCCCCCGAAAGGCTTCCCAGTGAGCTCCGAAGCGTACGTATACGACGCGATCCGCACCCCGCGCGGCCGCGGCAAGGCGAACGGCGCCCTGCACGGCACCAAGCCGATCGACCTCGTCACCGGCCTGATGCGGGAGGTCACCCGCCGCCTTCCCGGCCTCGACCCGGCGGCCGTCGACGACGTCGTCCTCGGTGTCGTCGGGCCGGTCGGCGACCAGGGCTCCGACATCGCGCGGATCGCCGCCATCGCGGCCGGACTTCCGGACACCGTCGCGGGCGTCCAGGAGAACCGCTTCTGTGCCTCGGGCCTGGAGGCGGTCAACATGGCGGCGATGAAGGTCCGTTCGGGCTGGGAGGACCTGGTCCTCGCCGGGGGCGTCGAGTCCATGTCGCGGGTGCCCATGGCCTCCGACGGCGGCGCCTGGTTCAACGACCCGATGACCAACATCGACACCGGCTTCGTCCCGCAGGGCATCGGCGCCGACCTGATCGCCACCCTGGAGGGCTACACGCGGCGCGACGTCGACGAGTACGCCGCCCTCTCGCAGGAGCGCGCGGCCACCGCCTGGAAGGAGGGCCGCTTCGCGAAGTCCGTCGTGCCGGTGAAGGACCGCAGCGGCCTGACCGTCCTCGACCACGACGAGCACCTGCGGCCCGGCACCACCGCCGACACGCTCGCGAAGCTCAAGCCGTCGTTCAAGGACATCGGCGACCTGGGCGGCTTCGACGCCGTCGCGCTGCAGAAGTACCACTGGGTGGAGAAGATCGACCACGTCCACCACGCGGGCAACTCCTCCGGCATCGTCGACGGTGCCGCCCTCGTCGCCATCGGCAACAAGGACATCGGCGAGCGCTACGGCCTCACCCCGCGCGCCCGGATCGTCTCCGCGGCCGTCTCCGGGTCCGAGCCCACCATCATGCTCACCGGGCCCGCCCCCGCCACCCGCAAGGCCCTCGCCAAGGCCGGTCTGACCATCGACGACATCGACCTGGTCGAGATCAACGAAGCCTTCGCGGCGGTCGTCCTGCGCTTCGTCAAGGACATGGGCCTGAGCCTGGACAAGGTCAACGTCAACGGCGGCGCGATCGCCCTCGGCCACCCCCTCGGCGCCACCGGCGCGATGATCCTCGGCACCCTCGTCGACGAACTGGAGCGCCAGGACAAGCGCTACGGCCTCGCCACGCTGTGCGTCGGCGGCGGCATGGGCATCGCGACGATCGTGGAACGTGTGTAACCCCCAGCGGCTCGGACTGTATTCCAAGACTTCTACGGAGACCACCACATGACCACCGAGAGCACCACCATCCGCTGGGAACAGGACGACACCGGCGTCGTCACCCTCGTCCTCGACGACCCGAACCAGTCCGCGAACACGATGAACCAGGCGTTCAAGGACTCCATCGCCGCGATCGCCGACCGCGCCGAGGCCGAGCGGGACTCCATCCGCGGCGTCGTCTACACCTCCGCCAAGAAGACCTTCTTCGCGGGCGGCGACCTCAAGGAAATGATCCAGGTCGGCCCCGAGAACGCCCAGGCCGCCTTCGAGGCGGGCACCGCGATCAAGAACGCGCTGCGCCGCATCGAGACCCTCGGCAAGCCCGTCGTCGCCGCCATCAACGGCGCGGCCCTGGGCGGCGGCTACGAGATCTGTCTGGCCAGCCACCACCGGATCGCCCTCGACGCGCCAGGCTCCAAGATCGGCCTGCCCGAGGTCACGCTCGGCCTGCTCCCCGCGGGCGGCGGCGTCACCCGCACCGTCCGCCTCATGGGCATCGCCGACGCCCTGCTGAAGGTGCTCCTCCAGGGCACCCAGTACAGCCCGAAGAAGGCCCTGGAGAACGGCCTGGTGCACGAGGTGGCCGCCACCCCCGAGGAGATGCTGGCCAAGGCCCGCGCCTTCATCGACGCCCACCCCGAGTCCCAGCAGCCCTGGGACGTGCCCGGCTACCGCATCCCGGGCGGCACCCCGGCCCACCCGAAGTTCGCCGCGAACCTCCCGGCCTTCCCCGCCAACCTCAAGAAGCAGCTGAACGGCGCCCCCTACCCGGCCCCGCGCAACATCCTCGCGGCCGCCGTCGAGGGCGCCCAGGTCGACTTCGAGACCGCCCTGACCATCGAGGCCCGGTACTTCACGGAGCTGGTCACCGGCCAGACCTCGAAGAACATGATCCAGGCCTTCTTCTTCGACCTCCAGGCCGTCAACTCCGGCGCCAACCGCCCCCGGGGCATCGAGCCGCGCCAGGTCCGCAAGGCCGCCGTGCTCGGCGCCGGGATGATGGGCGCGGGCATCGCCTACTCCTGCGCCCGCGCGGGCATCGAGGTCGTCCTCAAGGACGTCTCCGCCGAGGCCGCCGCCAAGGGCAAGGCCTACTCCCAGAAGCTGTGCGAGAAGGCCGTCGCTCGCGGCCGCACCACCCGCGAGAAGGCGGACGCGCTGCTCGCCCGCATCACGCCGTCCGCCGACGCGGCCGACCTCGCGGGCTGCGACGCGGTCATCGAGGCGGTCTTCGAGAACCCGGAGCTCAAGCACAAGGTGTTCCAGGAGGTCCAGGACGTCGTCGCGCCGGACGCTCTCCTGTGCTCCAACACCTCCACGCTGCCGATCACCCTGCTCGCCGAGGGCGTCGCCCGTCCTGCGGACTTCATCGGCCTGCACTTCTTCTCGCCCGTCGACAAGATGCCGCTCGTGGAGATCATCAAGGGCGAGCGCACCGGCGAGGAGGCCCTGGCCCGCGCCTTCGACCTGGTCCGCCAGATCAACAAGACCCCCATCGTCGTCAACGACTCGCGCGGCTTCTTCACCTCACGGGTCATCGGCCACTTCATCAACGAGGGCGTCGCGATGGTCGGCGAGGGCGTCGAGCCCGCCTCCGTCGAACAGGCCGCGGCCCAGGCGGGCTACCCGGCGAAGGTCCTGTCCCTGATGGACGAGCTGACGCTGACGCTGCCCCGCAAGATCCGCAACGAGTCCAGGCGCGCCGTCGAGGAGGCGGGCGGCACCTGGCCCACCCACCCGGCCGAGGCCGTCATCGACCGCATGGTCGACGAGTTCGACCGGCCGGGCCGCAGCGGTGGCAAGGGCTTCTACGACTACGGCGAGGACGGCAAGCGCACGGGTCTGTGGCCGGGCCTGCGCGAGCACTTCACGAAGCCCGGGCACAGCATCCCGTTCCGGGACATGCAGGAGCGGATGCTGTTCTCCGAGGCGCTCGACACCGTGTGCCTCCTGGAGGAAGGCGTCCTCACCTCGGTCGCCGACGCCAACATCGGCTCCATCTTCGGCATCGGCTTCCCGGGCTGGACCGGCGGCGTCCTGCAGTACATCAACGGCTACGAAGGGGGCCTGCCCGGCTTCGTGGCCCGCGCGCGCGAGCTCGCCGAGCGCTACGGCGAGCGGTTCGCGCCGCCCGCGCTGCTCGTGGCGAAGGCGGAGCGCGGCGAGACGTTCAGCGACGCCTGAGCCGACGGCCCGCGCGGGGAGTGGCTCACGTCTCCGTGAGCCACTCCCTCAGCTCCTCCTTGAGGGACCGCTGGAACGCCGTGACCAGGGCCTGCACCACCAGCGGCTGCATATGGGCCGAGAGCGACCTCATCGCGGCCACGTGCTCGGGCTCCGACGCGTGCTCGCGGTAGGGGCCCGACACCTGGTCGCGGAAGAGCCGCGACAGCTCGTGCGCCGCCGAGCGCGTGTGCTCCATCAGGACCGTGCGCGCCGCCAGGATCGTCTCGTGCGGGATCGGTACGTCGAGCAGCCGCAGGCCGAGCCGTAGCAGCCCCGGGTCCACCCGGCAGCGGTCGGCCTCCTCGTCGTACGCGACGACGCCCATCGCGGCGAGGCGCCGCACGTCCTCCGCCGAGAGCGCCCGGCCCGCCCGGCGCTCCAGACCGGCGCGGGAGGTCTCCTCCGCGCCCTCCGGCGCCCACGAGGCCACCACCGCGCGGTGGATGGCCAGGTCGTGCGCGCTCAGGTCCGGCGGCAGCTGCTCCAGATACCGCTCGATCGCCGCGAGCGTCATGCCCTGGTGCTGCAACTCCTCGATGAGGGCGAGGCGGGAGAGGTGCCCGGGGCCGTAGTGGCCCACGCGGCGCGGGCCGATCACGGGGGGCGGCAGCAGGCCCTTGGTGCTGTAGAAGCGGATGGTGCGCACGGTGACGCCCGCGCGTGCGGCGAGTTCGTCGACCGTGTAGGTCGCCTCCCGCGGAGCCGTCGGCTCCTGCGGGTCCTCCGCCGACTCGTGGGTGCCCGTCACCGACTCCTCCGTGCCCGTCGCCATGCGGTGCGTCGCCTCCCAGGTCGTGCGGCAATGCGGTGCAACAGTATTGCTGTACCACTGCTGCTGTGAAAGTCTCCGGGGCAGTCACGCCCCGTAGCCCCTGCTGAACCTTTGGTGAGATGTGTACGCCGCCCTTCGTCTGCGGGTCCGTCGGGGCTGGTCGCGCCCACGCGGCGGCGCCGCACAGTGACACAGCCCCGCGCCCCTACGGGCGCCGCCGCATTGCACCGCACTTCCACAAGGCCACTCAGGAGGCGGTTCCATGAACAGAAGTCCGCGGCTTCCCGGAGACCCCGCCGAGCTCACGTTCCCCGCTCTGCTGCTTCGCAACGCCGAGGACCACCCCGACCTGCCCGCCCTGTCCTGGCGCTCGGGAGCGGGCTGGGCGACGCTCACCTGGGGCGAGGTGCGGCGCGATGTCGCGGTCCTCGCCGCCGGGTACGCGGCCCTCGGCGTCCGCCGGGGCGAGCACGTCCTGATGATGATGGCCAACCGCCCCGAGCACTGGCTGAGCGATCTCGCCCTGGTCCACCTCGGCGCCGTCCCGGTCACCGTGTACGGCACGTCGGCGCCCGAGCAGATCGCCCACATCGCCCGGCACAGCCGCGCCCGCCTCGCCGTCGTCGAGGGCGCGCGCGAAGTCGCCCGCTGGGAGCCCGCCCTCGCGGACGCCGAGGTGCCCCTGGAGCGGCTCGTGGTCGTCGAGGAGGCCGCGGCGGGGGAGCACGGCACGTACGCGGCGCTGCGCGCGAGCGGCGCCCGGGCGCACCGGGCCGACGCCTTCGACAAGGCCTGGCGCGAGGTCCGCCCCACCGATCCGCTGACCGTCGTCTACACCTCGGGCACCACCGGCGCCCCCAAGGGCGTGCGCCTGACCCACCGCGGGGTCGTCCTGAACGGCATCGCCCTGGACGAGGCCATCGGCTTCCCGCCGGGCGCGGCCCACCTCTGCTACCTGCCCTTCGCGCACATAGCGGAGCGCGTTCTTGGCATGTACCTGCCGCAGCTGCGCGTCGCGCCCGTGCACCTGTGCGCCGACCCCGCCCGGGTCGCCGCCACCGTGGCCGAGCTGCGGCCGCAGCAGTTCTTCGGCGTCCCGCGGGTGTGGGAGAAGTTCGCCACGGCGTTCCGGGCGGGCCTCGCCGCCCTGCCAGAGGAGCGGCGCCGCGCCGTCGAGGCGGCGAACGAGACGGCCCGCGCGCACGTGGCCTGCCGCGAGCGCGGCGAGGACCCGCCCGCCGACCTCGACGCCGCCTTCCGCACGGCCAAGGCGGAGGTCCTCGACCCGCTGCTGCGGCGCGTCGGCCTCGACCGGGTGCTGTGGGCGGCCAGCGCGGCGGCCCCGATGCCGGTGGCCCTGGCCCGGTTCTGGGCGGGCTTCGGCCTGGTGGTCGTGGACGCCTGGGGCCTGACCGAGACCAGCGGCGTGGTCACGACCAACGGCCCCCAGGCCTTCCGGCTCGGCTCGGTGGGCAAGCCGCTGCGCGGCATGGAGGTCCGTACGGCCGACGACGGCGAGATCCTGGTGCGCGGCCCCTATGTGTGCGAGGGCTATCTGCGGGCCGACGGCGGCGTCGACGACGTCCGGGACGCCGAGGGCTGGTTCGCCACCGGCGACGTCGGGCGGCTCGACGAGGACGGCTACCTGTGGGTGACCGACCGCAAGAAGGAGCTGATCGTCACCTCCACCGGCAAGAACGTCGCGCCCGCCGTCGTCGAGAACGCCCTCAAGGAGCACCCGCTCATCGGCCAGGCCCTGGTCCACGGCGACGGCCACTCGTATCTGGTGGCGCTTCTGGTCCTGGACCCCGACGCGGCCGCCGCCTGGGCGGCCGCGCGCGGCATCGAGGGCGACCCGGCGGCCGCCGCCGAGGTCCGGCGGGAGGTCGCCCGCGCCGTCGAGGAGGCCAACGCGCGCCTCAACCGCACCGAGCAGGTCAAGCGCCATCTGCTGCTCACCGAGGAGTGGGGGCCCGAGACCGGCGAGCTGACGCCGTCGCTGAAGCTGCGCCGCCGGGTCATCAGGGAGAAGTACCAGGACCTCATCGAGAGCCTGTACACCGGGTGACGCACGCCTGTACACACGGCTCTCACCGTGTGAGAAGTACCGCTATGTGACGTGCGCCACCGCATTATCGGCATTGCGTAAGGGAAGGTGTCGGGTCGGTCCGTGGTGCGTCAGGGGTGCCACGGGCCGGAGCACATCCGGACCCCGGGAGCTCTTTCCGGGCACCACAGAGTGGACCTTCCACGTGAGCAACGACGCCGTAGACACGGCCGCCGTGGACGCAGCGCGCGCCGCTGAGTCCCAGGCCCCCGCGGACGCGGGTGACGCCGGTTACAGCAAGGACCTCAAGGCCCGCCACGTCAACATGATCGCCATTGGTGGCGCGATCGGCACAGGTCTCTTCCTCGGGGCGGGCGGCCGCCTCCACTCGGCGGGCCCCGCGCTCGCCCTCGCCTACCTCGTGTGCGGCGTCATCGCCTTCTTCGTCGTACGGGCCCTGGGCGAGATGGTCCTGTACCGGCCCTCGTCCGGCTCCTTCGTCAGCTACGCGCGTGAGTTCCTCGGCGAGAAGGGCGCCTACGTCGCCGGCTGGATGTACTTCCTCAACTGGTCGACGACGTGCATCGCGGACATCACCGCGATCGCGCTGTACACGCACTACTGGAGCTTCTTCACCGACATCCCGCAGTGGGTGCTCGCGCTCGTCGCCCTCGCGGTGGTGCTCTCGGTGAACCTGATCTCGGTGAAGTACTTCGGCGAGATGGAGTTCTGGTTCGCGATCGTCAAGGTCGCCGCGCTCGTGGCCTTCATGTTCGTCGGCATCTTCCTGGTGTCCACCCAGCACGAGGTCGGCGGCGAGACGCCCGGCCTGAACATGATCACCGACCACGGCGGCTTCCTGCCGAACGGCCTGATGCCGGTCGTGATCGTCCTCCAGGGCGTCGTCTTCGCGTACGCCTCGCTGGAGCTGGTCGGCGTCGCGGCGGGCGAGACCAAGGACCCGCACAAGGTCGTGCCGCGCGCCGTGAACTCGATCATGTGGCGCGTGGGCCTGTTCTACGTCGGCTCGGTCGTGCTCCTCGCGCTGCTCCTGCCCGGCTCGGTGTACTCGGCCGACGAGAGCCCCTTCGTCACGGTCCTCTCCAAGATCGGCGTCTCCGGCGCGGGCGACGTGATGAACTTCGTCGTCCTCACCGCGGCCATGTCCTCGCTGAACTCCGGCCTGTACTCCACGGGCCGCATCCTGCGCTCGATGGCGATGGCGGGCTCGGCCCCCAAGTTCACCGCGAGGATGAACCGCAACCAGGTCCCCTACGGCGGCATCCTGCTCACCGCGAGCATCGGTGTCCTCGGCGTCGGCCTGAACAGCGTGGTGCCGGACAAGGCGTTCGAGATCGTCCTGAACGTCGCCTCGCTCGGGATCATCGGCACCTGGATCAGCATCATGGTCTGTCACCTGGCGTTCGTGAAGCGAGCCAAGGAGGGCCTGATCACGCGGCCGAACTTCCGGCTGCCCGGCAGCGGCGTCACCGAGTACGTCACGATCGCCTTCCTGATCGCCGTGCTCTGCCTGATGTGGAAGGACGCGGAGGTCGGGCGCAAGACGCTCTTCCTGATCCCGGTCGTCGCCGCCGCGCTCGTCGCGGGCTGGTACGGGATCAAGCGCAAGGCCGCGCGGGAGACCGACCGCGAGGCGGCCGAGCTCACCAAGTAGGCACCCGCGCCAGCGACGGCGGGCGGCACCCCTTGTGGGGCGCCGCCCGCCGCCGTGTGCGTCAGCTGTGGTCGTGCAGCGAGTTCGTCGCGGCGATCTTCTTCCAGGACTTCGGCTTGGCCGGCGCGTCCTTGGCCGCCGAGCGGGCGAGGCCCGCCTTCTTCGCGGCCGGGGCGGCGGGCTTGCCGGGCTTGTACAGCCACGTGTCGAAGAGCGCCGACAGCGGCTTGCCGCTGATCTTCTCCGCGTACGCCACGAAGTCGCCCACGCTCGCGTTGCCGTACTGGCGCTCCGTCGGCCAGCCCTTCAAGATCTTGAAGAAGGTCTTGTCGCCGACCTTGTTCCGCAGCGCCTGCAGGGCCAGGGCGCCCCGGTCGTACACGGCGCCGTGGAACTGGTTGTCAGGGCCCGGGTCACCCGGCTTGACCTGCCAGAACGGGTCCTCGGCGGGACGCGAGGCATAGGTGTAGTCGGCGAGCTCCTGGGCGGTGCCCTCGCCCTCCTTCTCCGACCACAGCCACTGGCTGTAGCGGGCGAAGCCCTCGTTGACCCAGATGTCCTTCCAGTTCTCCACGGAGACGCTGTCGCCGTACCACTGGTGGGCCAGCTCGTGCACCACGATGGAGACGTTGGAGCCGTTCGCGAAGGCCTTCGGGCTGTAGAACGGCCGCGTCTGGGTCTCCAGGGCGAAGCTGGTCGGCACGTTGGGCACATAGCCGCCGAGCGCGTTGAAGGGGTACGTGCCGAAGACCTCCTCCAGCCACTCCGCGACCTCGGTGGTCCGCTCGATGCTGGCGCGCGAGGCCCCCGCGTTGTCGCCGAGGTCCTTGCTGTAGGCGTTGAGGACGGGCAGGCCGCTCTCGGTCTTGTCCGTCGTGATGTCGAACTTGCCGACGGCGAGCGTCGCGAGGTACGGCGCCTGCGGCTTGTTGGAGCGCCAGTCGAAGCGGGTCCAGCCCAGGCGCGAGCTCTGCCGCTGGAGCACGCCGTTGGAGATGGCCTGGGTGCCGTCGGGGACGGACACCGACACGTCGAAGGTCGCCTTGTCGCGCGGGTGGTCGTTGGCGGGGAACCACCAGGCGGCCGACTCCGGCTCCTGGGCCGCGACCCCGCCGTCGGGCGTGCGCTGCCAGGCGGTGAAGCCGTGGATCTTCACCTCGGAGGGCTTGCCCGCGTACCGTACGACGATCGTCACGGCGCTGCCCTTGGGCAGGCCGGACTTCGGCGTGACCTCCAGCTCCTGCTCGCCCGAGCGCGCGAACGCCGCCTTCTTGCCGTTGACGCGCACCTCGCTCACCTTGAGGCCGAAGTCGAGGTTGAAGCGCGACAGGTCCTGCGTGGTGGTGGCGTTGATGGTCGCCGTGCCCTCGAGCAGGTCCGTCTTCGGCTGGTACTTCAGCCGCAGGTCGTAGTGCGAGACGTCGTAGCCGCCGTTGCCCGCGTCGGGGTAGTAGGAGTCGCCCACGCCGGGCGCCCCGGGCGTGAAGTCGGCAGCCGTCGCCGGGATCGCCAACAGGAGAGAGGCGGCGAGCGCGCCCGGGGCGATGAGTCTGCTGCGGTGCACGTAAGTCTCCAAGTGATAGGCGGTGCGGGTGGATCGCGCCGGGCGAGGCGGCCCCGCGCCACGGGGTGGCGGGCGGGGACGCGCCGTCCGGCGCCGTACAACTCACGATGCGATCGACCCTATTGAGCCCCGTGATCCCCAGTCATGTCCATGGCCGCATATGTCACACGATCGCCATTCGGCTGACATGTGCCAAGACGTCCCACGCACCTTTCACCACCTCCTGCGGCCCTCTTTCCGGCCGCAGTTGACGCGTGTACCTTCCGGCCATGCCGATACGCGCGCGCATGCGCCTGCCGATGTGGAGAACGCTTCTGACGGCGGCACTGGCCGCCCTGCTCGCCACCCTCCTCGCCCCGGGCGCCGCGCACCCCGCGCCACGCACCCCGACGGCGCACGGGACGGCGAAGGAGAGCAGACCCGTCTACTCCTACGCGGACGCGATACGCGAGTCCGTGTGGGTCGACACCCGGGTCGACGGCGACGAGGACGGCAGGACCGACCGCGTGGCCGTCGACATAGTCCGCCCCCGCGAACCCGCCCAGCACGGCCGCGAGATACCCGTGATCATGGACGCGAGCCCCTACTACGCCTGTTGCGGCCGGGGCAACGAGAGCCAGAAGAAGACCTACGACACCGACGGCAGGCCGGTGCAGTTCCCGCTGTACTACGACAACTACTTCGTGCCCCGGGGCTACGCCTACGTCGCCGTCGACCTCACCGGAACGAACCGTTCCGACGGCTGTGTCGACATCGGCGGCCGCTCCGACATCCAGTCCGCCAAGGCCGTCGTCGACTGGCTGGGCGGCCGCGCCCGCGGCTACACCTCGCGCACCGGCGCCGAACGCGCCCGCGCCACCTGGACCAACGGCCGCACCGGCATGATCGGCAAGAGCTACGACGGCACCATCGCCAACGGCGTCGCCGCGACCGGCGTCGAGGGCCTGGAGACCATCGTGCCGATCGGCGCCATCTCCTCCTGGTACGACTACTACTTCGCCAAGGGCGCTCCGCTGTTCAACAGCGGCCCCGACGGCCTGTCCGACGGCATCGAGAGCCCCGAGGCCCGCGCCCGCTGCGGCCGCGTGCAGGAGCGCCTCGTCCAGGGCGCGCCGCGCAGCGGCGACTGGACCCCGCTGTGGGCCGCGCGCGACTACGTCCCGGACGCCGACAAGGTGCGGGCCAGCGTGTTCGCCGTGCACGGCCTCCAGGACCTGAACGTGCGCATGAAGCACTTCGGCCAGTGGTGGGACGCCCTCGGCGAGGCGGGCGTGCAGCGCAAGCTGTGGCTCAGCCAGGCCGGGCACGTCGACCCCTTCGATTTCCGCCGTGCGAATGGGGTCTCCCCTGTTCGAGCGGAGCCGAGAACTCGGGGATGGGTGCGCACCCTGCACCGCTGGTTCGACCACGAGCTCCTCGGCTACCGCAACGGCGTCGACCGCGAGCCCATGGCCGACATCGAGCGCGCCCCCGACCAGTGGACCACCGACCGCGTCTGGCCGCCCCGCACCACCAGCGCCGTCACGCTCCGCCCCGCCCAGGGCACCGCCCCGGGCGTCGGCACGCTCGGCACGCGCCGCGGCAAGGGCACCGAGACCTTCACCGACGACCGGCGCCTCGGCGAGACCGACTGGGCCTCCGCCATCGACGCCTCCACGCCCGCCAAGGCGGGCTTCACCACCCGGCCGCTGGCCCGCGACCTGCGCCTGTCCGGCTCCTCGAAGGTCACCGTCACCGTCACGCCGTCGGCCCCCACCGCGCACCTGAGCGCCGTACTCGTCGACGTCGGGCCCGCCACCATCCGTGACTACGCGGCCACGGGCGAAGGCATCACGACCCTGCCCACGCGCAGCTGCTGGGGCGCGAGCACCGACGGCGACAGCGCCTGCTTCAAGGACACCGCGGCCCGCACCAAGGCCGTCGACTACACCGTCTTCAGCCGCGGCTGGGCCGACCTCGGCAACCACGCGGACGACCACCACGGCCGCCCCCTCACCCCGGGCGAGCCCGTCACCCTCACCCTCGACCTGGCCGCGAGCGACCACGTCGTGCCGAAGGGACACCGGCTCGCGCTGATCGTCGGCGGCACCGACCGCAACCTCATCACCGCCCCCGCCGACACCCCGACCCTCACCGTGGACCTCGCCCGCACATTCGCGCGGGTGCCGCTCGTCGGCGGCGCCAAGGCCCTCACGACCGCCCCGCACGCTACCGTTCCGCGCGAGTCCCGCCTGGACGGCGTGGCCCCCGCGCGTCCGCTGACCCCCCGACCGGGAGGCCGTACCTCATGACGTCCCGCATCCGCGTCCTGGCCCTGGCCTGCGCCTGCGCCGCGCTCGCCGCCCCGCTCGTGACGGCGCCCGCGCAGGCCGCCGCCACCCCGCCGCGCACCGGCTTCGAGCAGAGCGGCGGGGCCCGCTGGACCAGCCAGGCACAGGAGCAGCGGCTCCTGGCCGCCGTCGACAAGGCGAGCGCGCGCGTCTCCGTCTCCCGCATCGGCACCACCGACCAGGGCAGGCCGCTCCAGCTCGTGCGCGTCGGCGAGCGCCGCACCGCGTCCACCGTGCTCCTCGTGTGCAGCCAGCACGGTGACGAGCCGTCGGGCCGCGAGGCCTGTCTGAGCACGGTCCGCGACCTCGCCTACGCCAAGGACGCGAAGACCCGGCGGTTCCTGTCCCGCACCACGCTGCTCGTCGTCCCCACCGCCAACCCGGACGGCCGCGCCGCGAACACCCGCGGCAACGCCGACGGCGTCGACATCAACCGCGACCACATCGCCCTCAAGACCGCCGAGGCCCGCGCGCTCGCCGCCGTCATCCGCGACCGCGCCCCCGACGCCGTCTACGACCTGCACGAGTACGGCGCCACGCCGAAGTACTACGACAAGGACCTGTTCGACCTGTGGCCGCGCAACCTCAACACCGATGACGCGGTGCACCGGGAGGCCGAGCAGCTCTCCCGCGACTACGTCCGGCCCGCCGCCACCGCCGACGGCTACACCACCGGCACCTACGGCATCTGGACCGACCCCGTCACCGGCGAGCCCGTCAAACAGGTCGCGGGCGACGGCCAGGAACGCATCCTGCGCAACGTCTCCGGCCTCAAACACGCCGCGGGCCTGCTCATCGAGAGCCGCGTCGACCCTTCCCCAAGCTCTCAACTTCGTTCGAGCAGGGGAGACCCCACTTCCCAGGAGGAGAAGAACGACCCGGCCCGCAACATCCGCCGCCGCGTCCACTCCCAACTCTCCGCCCTGAAGGGCCTGTTCAGCTACGCCGACGCGCACAGGTGGCGCCTGGAGGCCGCCACCACCGCGTCCCGCCTCAAGGGCCTGCGCGACCGGGGCCCCGTCTACCTCGGCGGCGCCGACAACGACCCGGCCGAGCCCGCCGAGATCATCCAGGACCCGGCCTGCGGCTACCGCCTGACCCCGGAGCAGTACGCCGACGTCAAGGACGAACTCGACCTGCACGGCGTGAGCGCCCGCCGCGACGGCCGCGGCGGCGCCCTGGTCCCGCTGCGCCAGCCCGCCCGCGCCCTGGTGCCGCTGCTGCTCGACGCCCGGGCCGCCTATCACCTCGTCACGGGAGAGCCCGACACCGACTGTTGAGCCCGGTGGGGACACGTCACATGTGGTAGGGGGTTAGCGGAGAGAAGAACAACCGACGAACCGTCAGCCGCGATCACTCCGCGAAAGGTGCACACGTGACGCAGGAACCCCAGAAGCCGGTCGCCGGAGGAGGCCCGCCCCTGTCCGTGGGGGGCCACTCCGGCGGCGGCTCCCCCCAGACCGACCGGGTGGTGTTCGGCGTCACCGCCGTCCTCACCCTCGCCTTCGTGGTGTGGGGCGCCACGGCCACGGACACGCTCGAAGACGTCTCGTCGGACATGCTCGGGGGTCTGATCCACAACGGTGGCTGGGCCTTCATGCTGGCCGCGTCCGGCTTCGTGGTCTTCGCCCTGTGGCTCGCCGTCAGCCGCTACGGGAAGATCACGCTGGGCCGGGAGGGCGAGGAGCCCGAGTTCCGCACCGTGTCCTGGGTCGCGATGATGTTCAGCGCGGGCATGGGCATCGGCCTGATGTTCTACGGAGTGAGCGAGCCGCTCGCCCACTTCACCAAGCCGCCGCCCGGCACCCACCCCGACGACCAGGCCGCCGCCATGGAGACCTCCATGGCGACGACGCTCTTCCACTGGACGCTGCACCCCTGGGCGATCTACGCCGTCGTCGGCCTCGCCATCGCGTACAGCACGTTCCGGCGCGGCAGGCGCCAGACCATCAGCTCCGTCTTCGTCCCGCTCATCGGCGAGAAGCACGCCCACGGCGCGTGGGGCCGCGTCATCGACATCCTCGCCATCTTCGCCACCCTCTTCGGCTCCGCGGCCTCCCTCGGCCTCGGCGCGCTGCAGATCGGCAGCGGCTTCGAGGAGCTGGACTGGATGGACAAGGCGAGCACCGGCCTGCTCGTCGTCATCATCGCGGTCCTGACCGTCGCGTTCGTGGCCTCCGCGGTCTCCGGCGTCGAGAAGGGCATCCAGTGGCTCTCGAACATCAACATGGTGCTCGCGCTGATCCTGGTCGTCTTCGTGTTCATCGCGGGCCCCACCGTCATCGTCCTGGATCTGCTGCCCACCTCCATCGGCTCCTACCTGGGCGACCTGCCGCAGCTCATCGGGCGCACCGAGGCCTCCAGCGGCAAGGGCGTCTCCGACTGGCTGGGCAGCTGGACGGTCTTCTACTGGGCCTGGTGGATCTCCTGGACGCCGTTCGTCGGCATGTTCATCGCCCGCATCAGCCGGGGCCGTACGATCCGGCAGTTCGTGGGCGGCGTGATCCTCGTGCCGAGCACGGTCAGCCTGCTGTGGTTCGCCGTCTTCGGCGGCACCGCGATGACGGTCAAGGAGCGCGGTGGCCTGAAGGGCGACACCACGCCCGAGGCGCAGCTGTTCGGGCTGCTGCACGAGTACCCGATCGCCACCGCCACCAGCCTGCTCGTGATGATCCTCGTCGGCATCTTCTTCGTGTCCGGTGCGGACGCCGCGTCCATCGTCATGGGCACGCTCTCCCAGAAGGGCTCGCTCGAACCCGGCCGTCTCGTCGTCGTCTTCTGGGGCGTGGTCACGGGCGCGGTCGCCGCCATCATGCTGCTCATCGGCGACGGCAAGGACAACGCGCTCACCGGGCTGCAGAACCTGACGATCCTCGTGGCCGCGCCCTTCGTCCTCGTGATGATCGGGATGTGCGTGGCGCTGATGAAGGACCTGCGCCACGACCCGCTGATCGTGCGCGGCGAACACGGCACGGACGCGGTGGAGCGGGCCGTCCTCGCCGGTCACGAGCAGTACGACGGGGACTTCGAGCTCCAGATCGGGCCGAGCGACAGCTCGGACGCCGAGGCCGACGGCGGCGCCCCGTCGTCGCGGCCCGGCCCCGCCCGCTGAAGCGACCGCCACCCTGAGCGCGCGCTGACGTGCCCCGCCCCGGCGCCCCGGCCCTCCGGGCCCACCGGGGCGGGCTCACCCTCCGGGGCGGGCTCACCCGAGGGCGGGCCCGGCCGTGGCGAAGACCCCGGGGCTCCTCTGAGCGCCTCGCTGGAATTGCCGCGATGGGCCGTCGATCGCCTGCGGGGCCGTCGTGGCTGGTCGCGCAGTTCCCCGCGCCCCTTCGGGGCGCTGCCTGCTCGGCCTACTCCGCCCGCGCCGCCTGTTCCGTCTCCTCCGTCAGGAGTTCCGCCGCCGCACGCGCGCAGCCCCACGCCACCGTGACGCCCGCCCCGCCGTGCCCGTAGTTGTGCACGAGGGCCCGGCCGTCGGGGGTGTGCTCGCGCTCCAGGCGTACGGAGGGGCGCGCGGGGCGCAGCCCCACCCGGTGGCCGATGATCCGCGCCCCGCCGATCTCCGGGCGGACCCGGGCGCAGCGCGCCACGATGGCCTCGGCCACCGCCGGATCCGGCTCCAGGGACCACGAGCCGTCCTCGGCGGTCCCGCCGAGGACGAGGCCGCGGGGCTGCGGCAGGAAGTACGTCGTCTCGTGCGACGCGCTGTCCGCGGCGGTGAACCACGTCCGGACCCCCGGGTTCTCCACCAGGACCAGCTGCCCGCGCACCGGGCGCACCGACGCGTCCGGCACCAGGCTCCGCGCGCCCAGGCCCGAGCAGTTGACGACGTGCCGCGCCTCGGCCAGCGGCTCGGCGAGCGAGACGGCCGCCCTGACCTCCACGGACCCGCCCGCCGCGCGCAGGCGGCTCCGCAGCCACGCCAGGTGCGTCGGCATGTCGATCAACGGCAGCCGCGCCCACAGGCCGACGCCCGCGTACTCCTCGGCCGTCGTCGCCCGCAGCCCGGGCACCCGCTTCGCCCACGGGCCGAGCGTGTCCAGGCCCGTCTCGGCGTGTACGCCCTCGACCACGCGTACGCCCGTGCGCTCCGGGTCCGCCGCCAACTCCCGGTAGCGCTCCAGGGATACGAGCGACCAGTCGCCGACCAGGCCCTCCGGCTCGATGCGGTACGGCCACCACAGGCCGCCCGCAACAGCCGAGGTCGTGCGCTCCGCGGGCTCCCGCGTCCACACCCGCACCCGGCGTCCGCGCTCCGCGAGCACCACCGCGGTGGTGAGCCCCGCGACGCCGCCTCCCACCACGATCACATCCGTGTCATCGCCATGCGTCATCCCCGAAACGTAGCGGAACCCCGCAAGGGGAGCGCGGACGCCCCCACAGGTGGGGATACTCACACCATGCTTGCCGAGTACGCGACCTTCGGCCTGGCACCGGCGATGCGCGCCGGTGGAGTTCTCGCCAGCGGTGCCTACCAAGTGCACCGCGACTTCGTCGACTTCGTGGTGAACGGCCGCCCGCTGCTGTTCCAGCTCGCCGACCTCGACGCCGTCTCCCCGCTCGCGTCCGACATCCCCCCGGCGATCTTCACCACGCATGTGCGCAGGCTCCTCCTGGAGGCGGACCCGCCGCTGCTCGACGGCCGGTACGTCATCTACGGCTGTCCCGAGTGCGAGGGCCTGGAGTGCGGCGCCGTCACGGCCGTCATCGAGCGCGCCGACGACGACTACGTGTGGCGGGACTTCGCCTGGCAGACCTCCGACCACGCCGACCTGGAGCTGAACGGCTACCGCGGCATAGGCCCGTTCCGCTTCCACGGCGGGGAGTACCGCGAGCAGCTCGGCCGCCTGCTCACCGGCGACGACCCGGGCGCCGTGCGGCGCCGCGTGCTCCTGGTCGGGGCGCGCGTCGCGCTGCTCGCGAAGCTCGCGGCCGCCCTGCGCACCATCGGCATCGGCGCGGAGATCGCCGCGGACGCGGCGGGCGTACCGGCGGAGGAGCTGCGCACGTACGGGGCCGTGGCGTTCGGGCAGGCCGTGCCCGAGGGGGTGCGGGGCTCCGTGCGGGAGGCGTTCGAGCGGGCCGGGGTCGACGTCGCGTACGTCGACGGGCTCGCGCCGATCGTGCCGCTGCTCGCCGCGCAGATCGAGTACGCCCTGGACCCCGGGCCCGCGGCGCGGCGCCTGGCGCGGCTCGCGGTCACGGACGGGGCGGTGGTCACCGAGGTCACGTCGCCGTGCCGGGTGCGGCTCACGGCCTACCGGGTGGGGCGGCTGCGCCGGGCCCGCGTCCACGAGGTCTTCGACGAGGTCCTGGAGCCCGGGGAGCACCGGGTGGCCCTGCCGGGCGGGGCGCCGTACGTGGTGGCGCGGAGCTCCGACGCGGTCCTGGTGGCCGCCGCCGCTTCCGGCTGACCGCCCACGCTGCCGTCCCCGCTGTGGGCAGCTGTGGCAGCCCAGGGCAGCGGTTAGGCTCGACCTCTGATGAATGGAACCCTCGTCGCCAAGCAACTCGCCGCCGGCCACGGCGACCGCTCCCTCTTCGAGGGACTCGACCTCGTCGTCGCCCCCGGCGACGTCATCGGCCTCGTCGGCGCGAACGGCGCTGGCAAGTCCACCCTGCTCCGCCTGCTCGCGGGCGTCGACGCCCCGGAGTCCGGCCGGATCAGCCTGTCGCCGCCCGCGGCGATCGTCGGGCACCTGCCGCAGGAGCCGGACCGCCGCCCGGGCGAGACGATCCGCGCGTTCCTCTCCCGCCGCACCGGCGTCACCGCCGCCCAGCAGGCCATGGACGAGGCCACCGAGGGGCTCGTCGCGGGCGCGCCCGGCGCCGACGACGCCTACGCGGCGAGCCTGGAGCGCTGGCTGGCCCTCGGCGGGGCCGACCTGGACGAGCGCGCGGAGGACGTCGCCCAGTCCCTCGGCCTCGCCGTGGGCCTCGACCAGGCGATGACCTCGCTGTCCGGCGGCCAGGCCGCCCGCGCGGGCCTGGCCTCGCTGCTGCTCTCCCGCTACGACGTCTTCCTCCTCGACGAGCCCACCAACGACCTGGACCTCGCGGGCCTGGAGCGCCTGGAGGAGTTCGTGCGCGGCCTGCGCGCGGGCACGGTGGTCGTCAGCCACGACCGCGAGTTCCTGTCCCGCACCGTCACCAAGGTCCTCGAACTCGACCTGGCGCAGCAGCAGATCAACCTCTACGGCGGTGGCTACGACGCCTACCTGGAGGAGCGCGAGGTCGCCCGCCGCCACGCCCGCGAGGACTACGAGGAGTACGCCGACAAGAAGTCCGCCCTCCAGGACCGGGCCCAGATGCAGCGGTCCTGGATGGACAAGGGCGTGAAGAACGCCCGCCGCAAGGCCACCGACAGCGACAAGCTGGGCCGCAAGTTCCGCAGCGAGGCCAGCGAGAAGCAGGCCGCGAAGGCCCGTCAGACGCAGCGGATGCTGGAGCGGCTCGACGTCGTGGAGGAGCCGCGCAAGGAGTGGCAGCTGCGCATGGAGATCGCCGCGGCCCCGCGCTCGGGCGCCGTGGTCGCCACGCTGCGCGACGCGGTGGTGCGCCGCGGCCCGTTCACGCTCGGCCCGGTGCACCTCCAGCTCGACTGGGCCGACCGCGTCGCCATCACCGGCGCGAACGGCTCCGGCAAGACGACGCTGCTGCGCGCCCTGCTCGGCCGCACCCCCGTGGACGAGGGGCACGCCGCGCTCGGCTCCGGCGTCGTGGTGGGCGAGGTCGACCAGGCGCGGGCCCTCTTCCACGGCGAGGAGACGCTGCTCGACGCCTTCCGCGCGGCCGTGCCCGACACCGAACCGGCCGAGATCCGCACGCTCCTCGCCAAGTTCGGCCTGAAGGCCGAGCACGTGCTGCGCGCCGCGGCGACGCTCTCCCCGGGCGAGCGCACCCGCGCCGCGCTTGCCCTGCTCCAGGGCCGGGGCGTGAACCTGCTGGTCCTCGACGAGCCGACGAACCACCTCGACCTGCCCGCCATCGAACAGCTGGAGTCCGCCCTCGACTCCTACGCGGGCACGCTCCTGCTCGTCACCCACGACCGCCGCATGCTCGACGCCGTCCACGTCACCCGCCGCCTGGAAGTGGCGGACGGCAAGGTGACCGAACGAACGCCTTGACCCTCGGGGGCGCTCCGCGGAGGAGCGCCCCTGAAGGGGCGCGGGGCTGTGTCAATATGCGGCTCCGCCGCGTGGGCGCGCTCAGCCGGAACGAGTCCGCAGACGCCGGACGGCCTGGCGCGGCAGCCCCGGCGGAGCGCTCACCGCCGCTTGGGGTCGACCAACCCGGCGCGGCGCAGAGCCTCCGCCATCGCGTCGTTGGCAGGCGGCGCAGCCTGCCGCTCCTTGCGCTGAGGCCTACCGCCCCGGGCCTGCTGCCGAGGCTGCGGCGGCCGCCCACCGCGCTCCTTGCGGCCCTCACCCGGGGCGGAGCCCTTGGCATCGTCGTCCAGACGCAGCGTCAGCGAAATCCGCTTGCGCGGCACGTCGACGTCCAGGACCTTCACCTTCACGATGTCGCCCGGCTTCACCACGTCCCGCGGGTCCTTGACGAAGGTCTTGGACATCGCGGAGACGTGCACCAGGCCGTCCTGGTGGACGCCGACGTCGACGAACGCGCCGAACGCCGCCACGTTCGTGACCACGCCCTCCAGCACCATCCCCGAGGACAGGTCGCCGATCTTCTCGACGCCCTCCTTGAACGTGGCCGTCTTGAAGGCGGGCCGCGGGTCGCGACCGGGCTTCTCCAGCTCCTTGAGGATGTCCGTGACGGTCGGCAGACCGAAGACGTCGTCCACGAAGGCGGCGGGCTTCAGGGCGCGCAGCGTCGCCGTGTTGCCGATGAGGGACGGCACGTCGACGCCCGCCTCCTGCACCATCCGCCGCACCACCGGGTACGCCTCGGGGTGCACGCTGGAGGCGTCAAGCGGGTCGTCGCCGCCGCGGATGCGCAGGAAGCCCGCGCACTGTTCGTACGCCTTCGGGCCGAGGCGCGCGACGTCCTTGAGGGCCTTGCGGTTCCGGAAGGGGCCGTTCGCGTCGCGGTGCGCCACGATGTTCTCGGCGAGGCCGGAGCCGATGCCGGAGACGCGGGCGAGCAGCGGGGCGGAGGCCGTGTTCACGTCCACGCCCACGCCGTTCACACAGTCCTCGACGACCGCGTCGAGGGAGCGGGAGAGCTTCACCTCGGACAGGTCGTGCTGGTACTGGCCGACGCCGATGGACTTCGGGTCGATCTTCACCAGCTCGGCGAGCGGGTCCTGCAGGCGGCGCGCGATGGAGACGGCGCCGCGCAGCGACACGTCCAGGTCGGGCAGCTCCTGGGAGGCGAAGGCGGAGGCGGAGTACACCGAGGCGCCCGCCTCGGAGACCATCACCTTGGTGAGCTTCAGCTCCGGGTGCCTGCCGATCAGGTCGGCGGCGAGCTTGTCGGTCTCGCGCGACGCCGTGCCGTTGCCGATCGCGATCAGGTCGACCGCGTGCTCCTGGGCGAGGCGCGCGAGCTTGGCGAGGGACTCGTCCCACTTGTTCGCCGGGACGTGCGGGTAGATCGTGTCGGTCGCCACGACCTTGCCGGTCGCGTCCACGACGGCGACCTTCACCCCCGTACGGAAACCCGGGTCGAGGCCGAGCGTCGCGCGCGTGCCCGCGGGGGCGGCGAGCAGCAGGTCGCGCAGGTTCGACGCGAAGACGCGCACGGCCTCGTCCTCGGCCGCGGTGCGCAGGCGCAGCCGCAGGTCGATGCCGAGGTGCACCAGGATGCGGGTGCGCCAGGCCCAGCGGACCGTGTCCGTCAGCCACTTGTCGCCGGGGCGGCCGCGGTCGGCGATGCCGAAGCGCTGGGCCACCGCCGACTCGTACGACGACGGCACGGCGGGGTCCTCCGGGGCCTCCTCCGGCTCCAGGACGAGGTCGAGGACGTCTTCCTTCTCGCCGCGCAGCAGGGCGAGGATCCGGTGCGAGGGCAGCTCCGTGAACGGCTCGGCGAAGTCGAAGTAGTCGGCGAACTTCGCCCCCGCCTCCTCCTTGCCCGCCCGCACCTTGGCGGCGAGCCGCCCGCGCACCCACATGCGCTCGCGCAGCTCGCCGATGAGGTCGGCGTCCTCGGAGAACCGCTCCGTGAGGATGGCCCGGGCGCCGTCGAGCGCGGCCTGCGCGTCCGCGACGCCCTTGTCGGCGTCGACGAACGCGGCGGCGGCCGCGAGCGGCTCCACCCCCGGGTCCCCGAGCAGGCCGTCGGCCAGCGGCTCCAGGCCCGCCTCGCGGGCGATCTGCGCCTTGGTGCGCCGCTTGGGCTTGTACGGCAGGTAGATGTCCTCGAGGCGGGCCTTGGTGTCGGCCTCGCGGATGCGCGCCTCCAGGTCGTCGGTGAGCTTGCCCTGCTCGCGCACCGATTCGAGGATGGCGGCGCGCCGCTCCTCCAGCTCGCGCAGATAGCGCAGGCGCTCCTCGAGCGTGCGCAGCTGCGCGTCGTCGAGCGACTCGGTCGCCTCCTTGCGGTAGCGCGCGATGAAGGGCACCGTCGACCCGCCGTCGAGCAGGTCGACGGCGGCCTTGACCTGCCGCTCCCGCACGCCGAGTTCCTCGGCGATCCTGCTTTCGATGGACGCTGGAGTGGACGTCTGCAAAGGTGCCACGTTCCGGTACCGCCTTCTCACTGAGGTTGCCCGGCAATTGTGGCAGGTGGCACGGACAGCGGGGCAGTCAGACCCGGCGGGTCCGCCCCGGCCGTCGCGTGCGTCCGGTGCCCCGGCGTCCGGAACGAGAGGCTCCGCCGAAGAGCCGGGCCAGTGCCCTGAACGGCAGCGTCACCACCGTCGCGATGGCAGCCCCGATCTGTCGCAGCACGTCCGCGATCGCACGGAACACGTGGATCTCCTTTCGGCACGCGGCCCGCGACGGTCGGCGGGCCGGGGCCGGACGAGTACCGCGGAAACCGCGTGCCATGCCCCGGGCCCCGGGCCCGCCCGGTGGCGCTACGCCTTGCCGAGCAGGTCCGCGGGGAACGCCCCCGCGGACAGCGCCGCCCCGGCGAAGGCGCCGCCCAGCTCGGTGAGCCGCTCGACCCCGGCCGCGCCCAGGTGCGCGTACGGCGCCCGGTCGAGGCGGTCGGTGCGCTCCTCGACGGCCTGCCGCAGCTCCACGCCCGCCTGCGTCAACTCGCCGTCGGCGTCCAGGAGTCCGCGCTCCCGCAGCCGCTCCACGGCCCCGTCCCAGTCCTCCTGACTCCAGCCGCGCGTGACCAGGTTCCGCCCCGGTGTCATGCCCTTGCCGGTCGCGGTGTGGCTCACCAGGGCCTCCACGGCGTCGAGTTCGGCGTCCAGGAGGGCGGCCAGGTGTCCGTCGCCCCGGTGTTCGCGCAGCAGCGTCGCGGCGTGCCAGTACGCCAGGTGCGGCGCGTCGGGCACGGGCAGGTCGGCGTGGGCCGCGTACAGCGGGCGTGCGCTGCGGACGCAGGCCTCCGTGGCGCGCAGCGCGAGCCGCGCCGCCTCGGCCATCTCCGGCGACGCGACGGCCTCGTCGCCGAGCAACCGCCGCAGCGTGGCGTCGACGGCCCGCAGGCGTGCCGCGAGGACGTCCTCGGGAGCGGCGGTGCGCCACACCGCGGGAACGTGCGCGGCGACGGCCTCCGGCTTGTAGGTGAAGAAGGCCGCCGTCACCGTCCCGGCGCCGACGGCGCCCATCGCCGCCGCGCGCGCGGCGAAGTTGACGGCCCTGGGGTGGGTGATCCCCAGGGCGCCCAGCTCCCGTCCCAGGTCGGGGGAGAAGTAGTGGGTGGAGTGCAGGGTGTTGAGCACGCTGTGACAGCGCCGTCCCGCGCGCGGGTGGAGGGCGGCACCGGTCGCGGACGGGCCCGTGGAAGAGGCCGTGGGATGCGTGGGGGAGGCCGTGGGAGAGGTCATGCCCGTACGCTACCGACTGGTTGGTATGACGTGAAGGGCGGGGCCGCCGCACCCCGTGCCCCGCGCACCAGCCGGGCCCTGGTGGCAGAAAGGGTGGGGTGCCCGTCATTGCGGCCACCTCGTGCCGCCCCAAGAATCGAGGGCATGGCGCAGCGAACCGTCCTGGTCGTCCTCTTCGAAGGCGTACAGAGTCTCGACGTCACCGGCCCCGTGGAGGTCTTCGGCGGGGCCACCGGGCCCACGGGCGACCCCGCGTACCGGGTGTGCACCGCCTCCCTGGACGGCGCGCCCGTGCGCACGTCCAGCGGCCTCACCCTGGTCCCTGACCACACCCTCGCGGACGCCCCCGCGCCGCACACCCTGCTCGTGCCCGGCGGCATCGGCACCCGCCCGGACGGCCCCGACCTGGTCGACTGGGTGCGCACCCACGGCCCTCGCGCCGAGCGGCTCGTCTCGGTGTGCACCGGGGCGATCGTGCTCGCCCGTGCGGGCCTGCTCGACGGCCGCCGGGCGACGACCCACTGGGCGTACTGCGACAAGCTCGCCCGCGACCACCCGGCCGTCCACGTGGAGCCGGACCCCATCTACGTACGCGACGGACACGTGGCGACCTCGGCGGGCGTCACGGCGGGCATCGACCTCGCGCTCGCCCTGGTCGAGGAGGACCTGGGCCGGGACATGGCGCTCACCATCGCCCGCCACCTGGTCGTGTTCCTGCGCAGGCCCGGCAACCAGGCGCAGTTCAGCGCCCAGCTCGCCGCGCAGACCGCCCGCCGCGAGCCGCTGCGCGAGGTCCAGCAGTGGATCACCGAGCACCCCGACGACGACCTCTGCGTCGAGAGGCTGGCCGAGCGCGCCCGGCTCTCGCCGCGCCACTTCGCCCGCGCCTTCCAGGCGGAGACCGGCACGACACCCGGCAAGTACGTCGACCGCGTCCGCGTCGAGCACGCGCGCCGCCTCCTGGAGGACACCTCGCGCGGCGTCGAGGAGGTCTCCCGCGCCTGCGGCTACGGCACCCCGGAGGCGATGCGCCGCGCCTTCCTCAAGGCGCTCGGCACCTCACCCGCGGAGTACCGCCGCCGCTTCCACGCACCCCTGCCCGAGGCACACCCCATCACCCACGAGGAGTCCGCATGCAGATAGCCATCGCCCTGTACGAGCGCTTCACCGCCCTGGACGCCATCGGTCCCTACCAGACGCTCAGCGGCATCCCGGACGCCCAGGTCGTCTTCGTGGCCGAGCGCACCGGGCCGGTGCGCGACGACAGCGGGCGGCTCGCCCTCGTCGCCGACAAGACCTTCGCCGAGGTCCCGCACCCGGACGTGCTCGTCGTCCCCGGCGGCCCCGGCCAGAGCGACCAGATGGACAACGCGCCGCTCCTCGACTGGCTGCGCACCGCGGACACCACCAGCACCTGGACGACGTCCGTGTGCACCGGCTCCCTCGCGCTCGCCGCCGCCGGACTCCTCGAAGGCCGCACCGCGACCTCCCACTGGCTCGCCCTGGGCGAACTGGCGAAGCTCGGCGTCACGCCCTCCGAGGAGCGGGTGGTCTTCGACGGCAAGTACGTGACGGCCGCCGGTGTCTCCTCCGGCATCGACATGGGCCTCGCGCTCGTCGGCAGGATCGCCGGGGACGAGCGCGCCCAGTCCGTCCAGCTCATCACCGAGTACGACCCGCAGCCGCCCTACGACGCGGGCTCGCCGAAGAAGGCGCCCGCCCACCTCGTCGCGATGTTCCGCGAGCAGTCCCGGTTCAAGGGCGTCCCGGCGTAGCAGCGCCGTCCGGCACGGTCCAGGTGAAGCGCGGCTGCCTGCGCTCCAGGAAGGCGGCGACCCCCTCGGCGGTGTCGCCGCTGCCGCGCGCCTGGTCCGCCCAGTGGGCGTCCCGGTCGGCGCGGCCCGCCGCGAACTCCTTGGCCGCCGCCTGCGTCAGGAGCGAGCGGGAGGCGAGGACCCGCGTGAACTCCTTCACGCGCGCGTCCAGTTCGCCGACGGGCAGGACCTCGTCCGCCAGGCCCGTGCGCAGCGCCCGCGCCGCGCTGATCGACTCGCCCGAGAACAGCAGGTACTTCGCCGTGGCCGGGCCGACCAGCGTGGCCAGGCGGCGCGTCGAGGAGGCCGGGTAGACGATGCCCAGCTTCGCGGGGGTGACCGCGAACGAGGCGCCCTCGTCCGCGAACCGCAGGTCGCACGCCGCCGCGAGCTGGCAGCCGCCGCCCACGCAGTACCCGCGCACCGCCGCGAGCGTCGGCTTCGGGAAGGCCGCCAGGGCCTCCTCCGCGAGGACCGCGAGCTCCTGCGGGCGGCCGGGCTCGGCGCGCAGCGAGGAGATGTCGGCGCCCGCGCAGAAGGTGTCGCCCGCGCCGGTGAGGACGAGCGCGCGCACCGCGGGGTCGGCGGCCAGCGCGTCGAGCAGCGGCGGCAGCGCGTGCCACATGTCCGCCGTCATGGCGTTGCGTTTGGCCGGATGGTCGATGACGACGGTGGCGACGCCGTCGGCGACGGCCTGCCTCAGCTGCGGCTCCATGCGCCGGATGCTATCCGCACCGTACGAACGTACGATCAAGAAGGGGCGGCTTCGCACAGCGGACGGAGGCGCTCATGTTCGGACGTGACAAGGCGCGCGACACGACGGGTGACCCGGAGGGGCCCGGCGGCGCTGATCCCCGGTCCCTCAGCCGCAGCTTCGGCTGGCTGGCGCTGCTCGGCGCCATCCTGGCCGTCGGCGGGCTCGTCGGCCTGGTCTACGCCGGTGTCGCCACGCTCACCTCGATGCTCCTGTTCGGCTGGCTGCTGCTCATCGGCGGCATCGTGGCGCTGTTGCACGCGGTGCAGTCGCGGGGCACCAGCTTCTTCTGGCTCGGCGTGGTGGTCGCCGCGCTGAACCTCGCGGCGGGCTTCGTCGTGATCTGCAGGCCGGACGTGGCCGCCGAGGCGCTGACGATGTTCGCGGCGCTGCTGTTCCTCACCGGCGGGGTGTTCCGCCTGGTGGGCAGCCTGGTGGTGCGCGGCCCGCAGATGGCCGTGACGCTGCTGCAAGGCGCCTTCGGCGTCCTGCTCGGCGTGCTTGTGCTCGCCGAGTGGCCGAGCAGCAGCCAGTACGTCATCGGCACCTTCTTCTCGCTCGCGCTGCTCTTCGACGGCCTCGGGCTCCTCACCACGGGCATCGGCGCCCGGCGCATCATCAGCCTGGTGTCGGACCGCGTGGGCGCCGACGGGGGCGGGCCCCAGGAAGCCGTACAACCTGAAGAACCTGTGAAGGCAGCACAAGAAGAGCAGGACCAGTCGCGCAACTGACGCCGCCATGCGGCCCCGGTCAAATCCCGTCGATACTCGCTGACTTCTGGTCAGTAGTGCGGTCCGGACCAGTGCGTTCCCAACACTCGACGTGTGGTGACAATCGAGCGCGAGGGCGGCGACCGGGCGATGGGGAACGACGGGAGGGGGCCGGGCCCGCTCCCGCGGGGCGGTGCGCCCGTGCCGTACGAAGGGGTGTGGCGGTTCACCGCGCCCGCCGTCGACGCGTCCGTGCCCCAGGCGCGGCACGCGGTGCGCGACCTGCTCGCGCGCCAAGGCGTACCGGCCTCCGACGACCTGGTGCAGGGCCTGCTGTTGATCGTCTCCGAGCTGGTCACCAACGCGGTGCGGCACGCGGCGCTCCTGTCGCCGACGCTCGCCGTGGAGGTCGCGGTCGGCGCCGAGTGGGTGCGGGTGTCCGTCGAGGACAACCACCCCTACCGCCCGACCGCCCTGGTGGCCGACCACGGCCAGACCGGCGGGCGCGGCCTGCTCCTGGTGCGAGAGATCACCCGCGAGGCGGGCGGCGCCTGCGACGTCGAGCACACGGCGAGCGGGGGCAAGGTCATCTGGGCGGCCCTGCCCCTGAAGCCGAACGGCGCCTAGGGCCCGTCGGGCGGGCCCCGGCGGCGCGGGCGCGGCGGGCTACCAGCCCGCGCCCGGGCCCGTCAGCTCCTTGATGGCGGGCCGCGCCGCGTCCAGGACCGTCATGAACCACGCGGAGAACGGGCCCTTCGCGTGCCGTTCGGCCAGCTCGTCGGCCGTCACGAACACCGTCTCGCCCACCTCGGACGGGTCGGGGCGCAGCTCGGCCTGCACCATGCCGACGAACAGGTGGTTGTACTCCTGCTCCACCAGGCCCGACTCCGGATCCGGGTGGTTGTAGCGCACGGTGCCCGCCTCGGCGAGCAGCGACGGCGAGACGCCGAGCTCCTCGAAGGTGCGCCGGGCCGCCGCCGCGAACGGCGCCTCGCCGGGGTAGGGGTGGCCGCAGCAGGTGTTGGACCACACGCCGGGGGAGTGGTACTTGCCGAGCGCCCGCTGCTGGAGCAGCAGGCGGCCCTGCTCGTCGAAGAGGAAGACGGAGAACGCCCGGTGCAGCTGACCGGGTGCCTGGTGCGCGGCCAGCTTCTCCGCCGTGCCGATGGTCCTGCCGTCCTCGTCGACGAGCTCGAGCATGATTGTTTCCTCGGTGCCGTTCGACGAGCTGTGCGCCGCGGTGGCAGGTGTGATCGGCATACCCATCCTTCGCTTCGGTCTCGGAGCTCAAGTCTGCCGTACGACACCGGTGCGCCCGGCACTCCGGGGGCCCCGCATGTCCCGTCCGCAACGCTGCGAACGGGACACGCGGGAACGGCGCGATCAGACGCCGAACGCCGCCGGATAGCTGATCGTCCCGCGCGGAACGCCCGCCGGACCGGCCTGTTCACCGGGCCCGTCGAGGACCAGCGCCATCATCGCCTCGTCCGGCACCTCGAAACTTGGCTTGATCCCGTACCGCGACGCCGGAGCGAAGCCGAACCGCGGGTAGTAGTCGGGGTGGCCGAGGACGAGGACCAGATGCTCGCCCCGGGCGCGCGCGGCGCTCAGGACGGCGCGCACCACCGCACTACCGGCGCCCGTGCGCTGGTAGGAGGGGAGCACGGCCACGGGCGCCAGGCACAGCGCCGGAGCGCCGTCCACGTGGCAGCGGGTGATGAGGGCGTGCGCCACCACCTCGCCCGCGGGGGTCTCGGCGACGTACGACAGGCCGTCGAGCCAGGCACCGGCGTCCGCGCGCAGCGCGTCCACCAGGTCGGCCTCCGCCTCGGTGGGGAAGGCCGCCGCGTTCACGGCGCGCACGGCCGCCCGGTCGGCGCCGGACGCCGCCTCGGGCCGGGTGCGCCAGGCGTCGCCCGCGGGGCGCAGGACGTACCCGGTGTAGCCGTACTCGGCCGCGTGGTCGCGCCGCAGCGCGAGTTCCTCGTGGGTGGCGGCGAGCGCCTCGGCCATGCCCGGCGCCCCGGGGTCGGCCGCGTCGGCGCGCGCCCGCAGGGGGGCGTAGTACGCCTCCCAGTCCGACTCCGGCTGGCGTACGACGCCGAGGACGGAGTATCCGGCGGCGAGCGCGGCCCGGGTGTTCTCCTCGGTGGTCCGCAGCGCGTAGTGCCGGTCCCAGAAGGCGCGGGCGGCGGCGGACGGCGTGCTGGTGGTCCACTCGCACTCGGTGACGACGAGCGTGCCGCCCGGCGCGAGCAGCCGCCGCCAGGAGCGCAGGGCGGTGTCGAAGCCGATGCTGTAGGCCGAGCTCTCGGCCCAGACGAGGTCGAAGGACCCGTCGGGGTAGGGGAGTTCGCCCATGTCGGCGGCGACGGCGTGGACGGAGTCGGCGAGCCCTCGGCTCCGCGCGGCGGCGCGGAGCTCGTCGAGGAACGGCTCGTGCAGGTCGACGGCCGTCACCTCGGCGCCGGACGCACCCGCCTCGGCGGCGAGCAGGAGCGCGGCCCGGCCGGGGCCGCAGCCCAGGTCGAGGACGCGCGGACGCGCGGGCAGCTCACCGGCGAGGGCGAGCAGGCGCCGGGTGGTGGCGTCGGAGCCGGGGCCCTGCCGGGGCAGGCCGTGGTGCAGGGCGAAGAAGGCGTCGTGGACGGAGTTCTGGATCTTGTCGTGAGACAACGGGAAACCCTTGAGTAGAGGGCCCGGCCGCCGTGGGGTACGCGCGCGAAAGCGGATCGTACGGAGAAGGTCAGCCGTGAGCCCGGGAAGTGGGGATGAACGCGTCGCCACGCAGTGCGGCGAGGACCGCGACAGTCATCAACCCACCTCCTTCTGTGTCCGCGGGGACTCGCGTCCCCTGCCTGCTGCTCGGGTGCCCACTCAAGGCTTGGCCACTGTAACACGGTCAGTGACAGAGCTTCGGCTCGTGCTCCGCGTGACCGCTCGGCTCCAGCTGGAACGTGCAGTGCTCGACGTCGAAGTGGTCGCCCAGGCAGCCCTGGAGGTCGTGCAGCATCTTCTCGTGGCCGACGGCACTGAGCGTCTCGGGGCTCACCACGACGTGCGCGGAGAGCACCGGCATCCCCGAGGTGATGGTCCAGGCGTGCAGGTCGTGGACGTCCTCGACGCCGGGCAGGGCCAGCATGTGGGCCCGCACCTCGGCCATATCGACGCCCTTGGGGGCCGCTTCGAGCAGGACGTCCAAGGTGTCCCGCAGCAGCTTCCAGGTGCGCGGCACGATCATGAGGCCGATGACGAGGGAGGCGATCGGGTCGGCCGCCTGCCAGCCGGTCAGCAGGATGACGGCGGCCGACACCAGGACCGCCACCGAGCCGAGTGCGTCCGCGAGGACCTCCAGGAAGGCGCCGCGCACGTTGAGGCTGTCCTTCTGCCCGCGCATCAGCAGGAGCAGCGAGACGAGGTTCGCCGCCAGGCCGATGAGGCCGAAGACGATGGTGAGACCGCCCTCGGTCTCGGACGGCGTGACGAACCGCTGGATCGCCTCGTACAGCACATAGCCGCCGACGCCGAGCAGGAGCAGGCAGTTGGCGAGCGCGGCGAGGATCTCCGCGCGGGCGTAGCCGAAGGTGCGGCTCTCGCTCGCGGGGCGGCCCGCGAAGTGGATCGCGAGCAGCGCCATGCCGAGCCCGAGGGCGTCGGTGGCCATGTGCGTCGCATCCGCGATCAGCGCGAGCGAATCCGCGACAAGGCCGCCGACGATCTCCACCACCATCACGGTGACCGTGAGGGACAGCGCGATCCGCAGCCGCCCCTTGTACGCGGCGGTCACGGTGCCGTTCGGCGGCGGCGCGTGGCCGTGGTCGTGTCCAGCCCCCATCGCGTGGTCCTCCGGATCCGTAGCGGTCGCCGCCCGCAGCAACGATCACAGATCACAGTGAACTACGGGTGGGGGGTATCTGGCAACGCGATCGTGAACACCGTTGTCATCTGTGCTGGCCTGCGGAAACGCTCTGCTGTCCGCAGGGGAGGCGTAAGGAGACGGCCCGCGTCAGACGGACCGGGTGCCCCCGGCCTCCGGATGGCGCAGGCGCCAGCCCGCCCAGGCCGAAGCCACCATCTCGCGCACCCCGAGCTCCGCCCTGAAGCCCAGCTCCCGCGCCGCGAGGCCGACGTCCGCCACCGCGCTCGGGGCGTCCCCCGCGCGGCGCGGCTCCACCACCGGCGCGCGCGTGTCCCCGGTGACCTCACCGATGACGGCCAGGAGTTCGCGTACGGAAACGCCTTCGCCGCGGCCGATGTTCACCGTCAGATCGGTGCCGGGGGCGGCGGACCTGCGGGCGGCCGCCAGATGCGCCCCGGCCAGGTCGCTCACGTGCACGTAGTCGCGCACGCAGGTGCCGTCCGGCGTGGGGTGGTCGGTGCCGAAGACGCGCGGGGCCTCGCCGCGCGTGAGCCGGTCGAAGACCATCGGCACCACGTTGAAGACCCCGGTGTCCGCGAGCTCGGGCGCCGCGGCCCCCGCCACGTTGAAGTACCGCAGACAGGTCGTGGTGATCCCGTGCGCCCGCCCGGCGGCCCGGACCAGCCACTCCCCGACCAGCTTCGTCTCGCCGTAGGGGCTGACCGGCGCGCACGGGGTGTCCTCGGTGATCAGCCCGGCCGCCGGGGGCTCGCCGTACACCGCGGCCGACGAGGAGAAGACGAACCGCCTCACCCCGGCCGCGGCGACCGCGTCCAGGAGCGTCACCAGGCCCCCGACGTTCTCCCGGTAGTAGCGCAGCGGCTGCTCCACGGACTCGCCGACCTGCTTGCGCGCCGCCAGATGCACCACACCCGTCACCGCGTGCTCCGCGAGCACCCGCGCGAGCAGCTCACCGTCGAGCGAGGAACCCCGTACGAGAGGAATGTCCGCGGGCAGCCGCTCCGGCACCCCGGACGACACGTCGTCGAGGGCCACCACGCGCTCCCCGGCGGCGGCCATGACCCGCGCCACATGTGCCCCGATATATCCCGCCCCGCCTGTGATCAGCCATGTCATGGGCGTCCACCTTAGGCGGGCTTGCGTGGTTCGGTACCACGCGGTTTGTGGCCGCGGCCCGCCATCGACGATGATGATCGCGGCGATCAAGGGCGGCGCAGCCCGTGCCGACCCCTGCAGATCGGGCTGATCGGAGCGTGAACGGGCGGTGAACGCCCGCTTCCCCGCATCCGATAGCCTCTGCCGACATGCCGCCCGGCCGCATCCCGGCGAGGGCGCCCCCCGTCACGCATGTGCCCGCGCGCGCCGCGCCGGGAATCAAGGAGTGAGTTCGTCCTGTCGACCGCCATCCTCACCGGCCAGCCGGTGCCCGGCTCGCCCCTCGAAGGCGATCTGCGGTCCCTGGGCTTCGACGTGCGGACCGCCCGGGACGCGGCCGACGCCGAGACGCTCGTCGGAGCCGTCCCCGCGGACCAGCGCGTCGCCGTCGTCGACACCCGCTTCGTCGGTCACGTCCACGCCCTGCGCCTCGGCCTGACCGACCCGCGCTTCGCCGCGGCCGCCGTGCCCGGTGCCGTCACCGTCAAGCCCGAGGCCCGCGGCGCGCTCACGCGCGCGCTGCGCACGGCCGTCGGCGCGGGCGGCGCCGGAGCCGTCACCGTCGCGGCGGACACGGTGCCCGACCGGCTCGCCGAGACCCTCGAAGCGGCCGACGTCGACGTGTACCGGCCCGAGCTTGGCACCCTCGTCGCGGCCGTGCCCGCCGACCCCGAGGCCCGCAACACCGCCCGCCAGGCCGTCGCCGCCGTCGACGACGAGGCCGTACGCCTGCGCAGCGCGGTCAAGGCCCGGGACGGCTTCTTCACCACGTACTGCATCAGCCCGTACTCCCGCTACCTCGCGCGCTGGTGCGCCCGGCGCGGCCTCACCCCGAACCAGGTCACGACCGCCTCGCTGCTCGTCGCCCTGATCGCGGCGGGCTGCGCGGCCACCGGCACCCGCGGCGGCTTCGTCGCCGCCGGTCTCCTGCTGCTCTTCTCCTTCGTCCTCGACTGCACGGACGGCCAGCTCGCGCGCTACTCCCTGCAGTACTCGACGCTCGGCGCCTGGCTGGACGCGACCTTCGACCGGGCCAAGGAGTACGCCTACTACGCGGGCCTCGCCCTCGGCGCGGCCCGCGGCGGCGATGACGTCTGGGCCCTCGCGCTCGGCGCGATGGTCCTGCAGACCTGCCGCCACGTCGTGGACTTCTCGTTCAACGAGGCCAACCACGACGCGACCGCCAACACCAGCCCCACCGCCGCGCTCTCGGACAAGCTCGACAGCCGCGGCTGGACGGTGTGGGCGCGCCGGATGATCGTCCTGCCCATCGGGGAGCGCTGGGCCCTGATCGCCGTCCTGACCGCGCTCACCACCCCGCGCGTCACGTTCGTCGTGCTCCTGATCGGCTGCGGCCTCGCCGCCTGCTACACCACGGCGGGCCGCGTCCTGCGCTCCCTGACCCGCAAGGCCGAGCGCACCGACCGGGCCGCCACGGCCCTGGCCGACCTCGCCGACACCGGGCCCTTCGCGGGCGCGCTCGCCACGCTCCGGGGCCTGCCGGGCCTCGCCCCGGCCCTCGCCCTGGCGGGCGGCGCGGCCGTCGTCGCCACCTCGGCCCTCACCTCCTTCGGCAGCCCGTGGCCGGTCATCGCCGCCGCCGGGTACGTGATCACCTCGGGCCTCGCCGTCGCGCGGCCCCTCAAGGGCGCCCTCGACTGGCTGGTCCCGCCCTTCCTGCGCGCCGCCGAATACGGCACCGTCCTGGTCCTGGCGGCCAAAGCGGACGTGAACGGGGCCCTTCCCGCGGCTTTCGGCCTGGTGGCCGCGGTCGCCTACCATCACTACGACACCGTGTACCGCATTCGCGGTGTCGTCGCGCCGCCGCGCTGGCTGGTGCGGGTGATCGGCGGGCACGAGGGCAGGACCTTCGCGGTCACCGTCGCCGCCGCCCTGCTGACAAACACAGATTTCACCGTCGCGCTCACGGCGCTCGCCGTGGCCGTGGCACTCGTGGTGCTCGTCGAGAGCATCCACTTCTGGGTGACCGCGCACAACCGCGGCGCACCCGCCGTACACGATGAAGGAGAACCCGCATGATCGGCCTCGTCCTGGCCGCCGGCGCCGGCCGGCGCCTGCGCCCCTACACCGAAACGCTGCCCAAGGCGCTGGTGCCCGTGGTGGGCGAGGGTACCGAGAATGAGCTGGCGATCCTCGACCTCACCCTGAAGAACTTCGCCGAGATCGGCCTGACCGACGTCGCGATCATCGTCGGCTACCGCAAGGAGGCCGTCTACGACCGCAAGGCCGCGCTCGAGGAGAAGTACAACCTCAAGCTCACCCTGATCGACAACGACAAGGCCGAGGAGTGGAACAACGCCTACTCCCTGTGGTGCGGCCGTGACGCCCTCAAGCACAGCGTGATCCTCGCCAACGGCGACACCGTGCACCCGGTCTCCGTCGAGAAGATCCTGCTCGCCGCCCGCGGCGACGGCAAGAAGATCATCCTCGCCCTCGACACGGTGAAGAACCTCGCCGACGAGGAGATGAAGGTCATCGTGGACCCCGAGAAGGGCGTCCAGAAGATCACGAAGCTGATGGACCCGGCGACGGCCACCGGCGAGTACATCGGCGTCACCCTCATCGAGGGCGAGGCCGCCGAGGAGCTGGCCGACGCCCTGAAGGCCACCTTCGAGCGCGACCCCGACCTCTACTACGAGGACGGCTACCAGGAGCTCGTCAACCGCGGCTTCAAGATCGATGTCGCGCCGATCGGCGACGTCTCGTGGGTCGAGATCGACAACCACGACGACCTCGCCAAGGGACGTGAGATCGCGTGCCAGTACTGACGAGGCTCATCCCCTCGCCGGTCGTCGTGGACATCCGGCCGGGGGCGTTGAACGACCTGGCCGGTGTCCTCGCCGACCAGAGGATCTGCTCGTCGACCGGCAAGCTCGCCATCGCGATCAGCGGCGGCTCCGGCGCGGTCCTGCGGGGGCGGCTCTCCCCGTCGCTGCCGGGTGCCGAGTGGTTCGAGGTGGGCGGTGGCACGCTCGACGACGCCATCAAGCTCGCCGACGCCATGAAGAAGGGCCGCTACGACGCGGTCGTCGGCCTCGGCGGCGGCAAGATCATCGACTGCGCCAAGTTCGCTGCGGCGCGCGTCGGCCTGCCGCTGGTCGCCGTCGCGACGAACCTGTCGCACGACGGCCTGTGCTCGCCCGTAGCGACCCTCGACAACGACGCGGGCCGCGGCTCGTACGGCGTGCCGAACCCGATCGCGGTGGTCATCGACCTCGACGTCATCCGCGAGGCCCCGGTCCGCTTCGTGCGCTCCGGCATCGGCGACGCCCTGTCCAACATCTCCGCGATCCGGGACTGGGAACTCGCCGCCCGCGAGCGCGGCGAGGACATCGACGGCCTCGCCGCCGCGATGGCGCGCCAGGCCGGCGAGGCGGTCCTGCGCCACCCCGGCGGGGTCGGCGACGACGGCTTCCTCCAGGTGCTTGCCGAGGGCCTCGTCCTCACCGGCATCGCGATGTCCGTCTCGGGCGACTCCCGCCCGGCCTCGGGCGCCTGCCACGAGATCAACCACGCCTTCGACCTGCTGTTCCCGAAGCGCGCGGCGAGCCACGGCGAGCAGTGCGGCCTCGGCGCCGCCTTCGCGATGCACCTGCGCGGTGCCCGCGAGGAGTCGGCGTTCATGGCCGAGGTCCTGCGCCGCCACGGCCTGCCGGTCCTGCCGGAGGAGATCGGCTTCACCGTGGACGAGTTCGTCCAGGTCGTGGAGTACGCGCCGCAGACCCGGCCGGGCCGCTACACGATCCTCGAGCACCTCAATCTGAACACCGACCAGATCAAGGACGCATACGCCGACTATGCCAAGGCCATCGGTAGCTGAACTCCGGCCCGTCGTTCACCCCGCGGGGGTGAAGGACCGGCGCAGCGGTGAGCACTGGGCGGGACGCCTGTACATGCGAGAGATCTCGCTGCGCTGCGACCGGTACCTGGTGAACACCAGGATCACGCCCAATCAGCTGACCTACCTGATGACCGTCGCGGGCGTGCTCGCGGCCCCGGCCCTCCTGGTGCCGGGCATCACGGGCGCCGTGCTCGGCGTCGTCGCGGTGCAGCTCTACCTGCTGCTCGACTGCGTCGACGGCGAGATCGCCCGCTGGCGCAAGCAGTACTCGATGTCCGGCGTGTACCTGGACCGGGTCGGCGCCTATCTGTGCGACGCCGCGGTCCTGGTCGGCTTCGGCCTGCGCGCCGCCGACCTGTGGGGCTCGGGGCGCATCGACTGGCTGTGGGCCTTCCTCGGCACCCTCGCCGCGCTCGGCGCCATCCTGATCAAGGCCGAGACCGACCTGGTGGGCGTCGCTCGGCACCAGCAGGGCCTGCCGCCCGTGCAGGAGTCGGCCTCCGTGCCGCGCGCCTCCGGCGTGGCGCTCGCCCGCAAGGCGGCCGCCGCGCTCAAGTTCCACCGGCTGATCCTCGGCATCGAGGCGTCCCTGCTGATCCTGGTCCTGGCGATCGTGGACGCGGCCCGGGGCGACCTCTTCTTCTCCCGCCTCGGCGTCGCCGTGCTCGCCGGGATCGCGCTCCTGCAGACGCTGCTGCACCTGGTGTCCATCCTCGCCTCGAGCAGGCTGAAGTGAGCACTCCGGTACAGCGGCCGACGGTCGGCGCGGTCATCATCACCATGGGCAACCGCCCGCAGGAGCTGCGGGCGCTGCTCGACTCCGTCGCCAAGCAGGACGGCGACCCCGTCGAGGTGGTGGTCGTCGGCAACGGCGCCCCCGTGCCCGAGGTCCCGCCGGGCGTCCGCACCATAGAACTGCCCGAGAACCTGGGCATCCCCGGCGGGCGCAACGTCGGCATCGAGGCCTTCGGGCCCGGTGGCACCGACGTCGACATCCTGCTGTTCCTCGACGACGACGGCCTCCTGGCGCGCACCGACACCGCTCGGCTGTGCCGCGAGGCCTTCGCCGCCGACCCGGCTCTCGGGATCATCAGCTTCCGCATCGCCGACCCGGACACGGGCGTCACCCAGCGTCGGCACGTGCCGCGCCTGCGCGCGTCCGACCCGATGCGCTCCTCGCGCGTGACGACGTTCCTCGGCGGCGCCAACGCCGTCCGCACCAAGGTCCTGGAACAGGTCGGCGGCCTGCCCGACGCGTTCTTCTACGCCCACGAGGAGACCGACCTGGCCTGGCGGGCGCTGAACGCGGGCTGGATGATCGACTACCGCGCCGACATGGTCCTGTACCACCCGACCACGGCGCCCTCGCGGCACGCGGTCTACCACCGCATGGTGGCCCGCAACCGCGTCTGGCTCGCCCGCCGCAACCTGCCCGCGCTCCTGGTCCCCGTGTACCTGGGCGTGTGGCTGCTCCTGACCCTGGCCCGGCGCCCCTCGCGGCCCGCCCTGAAGGCCTGGTTCGGCGGCTTCAAGGAGGGCTGGACCAGCCCGTGCGGGCCCCGCAGGCCCATGAGCTGGCGCACGGTGTGGCGCCTGACCCGACTGGGCCGACCTCCTGTCATCTGACAAGCTCTGGTCTGAGAACATTCGGGCCGTATCCCGGTCCCTGGCCCGGCCTCTGCCCGACATGGCCCACGCCTACGCCCGACCGGCCGCGCATCTGAAGACGAAAGTTTCCACTCGTGAGTGAGACAACGCAGGACGGTGGGGTCGCGGTGACCGCGCCACCGTCGCCCGACGACGGCCTTTCCCCGGCCGAGCTCGCCGCCAAGTACGGGCTGTCCGTCAGCGGCGCCCGTCCGGGCCTCGTGGAGTACGTCCGCCAGCTCTGGGGGCGGCGCCACTTCATCCTCGCCTTCTCGCAGGCGAAGCTGACCGCCCAGTACAGCCAGGCCAAGCTCGGCCAGCTCTGGCAGGTCGCGACGCCGCTGCTCAACGCGCTCGTCTACTTCCTCATCTTCGGCCTGATCCTCAAGGCCGACCGCGGCATGTCGCGGGAGGTGTACATCCCGTTCCTGGTCACGGGCGTGTTCGTGTTCACCTTCACGCAGAGCTCGGTGATGGCGGGTGTACGGGCGATCTCGGGCAACCTCGGCCTGGTGCGCGCGCTGCACTTCCCGCGCGCCTCGCTGCCCGTCTCGTTCTCGCTCCAGCAGCTCCAGCAGCTGCTGTTCTCGATGCTCGTGCTGTTCGTCGTGGCGATCGGCTTCGGCAGCTACCCGCGGCTCTCCTGGCTCCTGATCGTCCCGGTCCTGGCCCTGCAGTTCCTGTTCAACACGGGGCTCGCCCTGGTCATGGCCCGGCTCGGCAGCAAGACGCCGGACCTGGCCCAGCTGATGCCGTTCGTGATGCGCACCTGGATGTACGCGTCCGGCGTGATGTTCTCCATCCCGGTGATGCTGAAGGACAAGCCGGCCTGGATCGCCGACGTCCTCCAGTGGAACCCGGCGGCCATCTTCATGGACCTGATGCGCTTCGCCCTCATCGACGGCTACGGCTCGGAGAACCTGCCCCCGCACGTGTGGGCGGTCGCGCTCGGCTGGTCCGTGCTCGTCGCCGTGGGCGGCTTCGTCTACTTCTGGAAGGCAGAGGAGCGGTACGGCCGTGGCTGACGACAAGGGCGCCGGGACGCGCCGCCCCACGGTGATCGCGGACGAGCTGCACATCGTGTACCGGGTGAACGGCGGGAAGACGGGGAAGGGCAGTGCGACGGCGGCGTTGAGCCGGATCGTGCGGCGGGGTGAGTCGCCGGGTGTGCGCAGGGTGCACGCGGTGCGGGGGGTGAGTTTCACCGCGTACCGGGGTGAGGCGATCGGGTTGATCGGGTCGAACGGTTCGGGCAAGTCGACGCTGTTGCGGGCGATCGCGGGGCTGCTGCCCGCCGAGCGCGGCAAGGTCTACACCGATGGGCAGCCTTCGTTGCTGGG
>NZ_JBITXV010000023.1:0-121913 GCF_044544845.1 Streptomyces sp. NPDC053474 | reverse complement strand
TGCCGGGCACCGACCACATCGACCCCGCCGCCTGGAGCCCCCTGATCTACAACTTCCGCCACTACTTCGGACTCGGCCCGGAGCTCGGCCATTCCCACCGCACCCAGACGCCACGCGATTCCGACTGAGCCCCGGCGGTCATTAAGGCCGCAGCCCGGCCGATCCGACGCCAGAGGTCGACGGTTTTCCGCACCAGGTCGATGGCGCACTGCTTCTGGCCCGTGCCGAGCAGGAAAGAAGAAGCGGGCGACATGATCCAGTCGGCCTGTTCCGGGCGGTAGGAGGGGTTCTACGCGCTGAGGGTCCACAGATCGTCGATGGCTGTGACGGTGAGGTCGGTTGCCTTGGCCTGGAGTTCGGGCTTGCTCCAAAGGTGGAGGGCGATGTCACCCGAGTTCTCCGCGATGAGCACGCGGTAGGAGGCTGATGGATTCGTCTCCCACCGCCACCGCTTCATCCCAACGCCCGGATTGGGCGAGGAATGCCAGCAGCGGCTGGGAGGCCAGCTCCGCGTGCCGCAGGGCCACCTCAGGCGCCAAGGGGACTAGGCCGCGAGCGGCGAGGCCCGCGGCGTTGGCGCGGTCCCACACCTGGAGCCACCAGGTGACCTGGGCGGCGGTGAAGGGCGCCAGGCTCAGGGCGAGCATGCCCGGTGCGGGCCGCGCACGCTCGGCGACCGCGGTGCGGCTGGTGACGACGAGAACGACGGGCCGCCCCTGGGGCGCCTCCCGGAATTGGAAGTCGGCGGCCTTTTGCAGGTAGTCGCTCTGGCTGGCGCCTGCCGGGTGCAGCAGTTCGTCGAATCCGTGGAGCAGGACGACCGGCAGCGCTCCGTCCGCACGCCGCATCAGCTCGGGCCAGATCTCGGTCTCGCCCGTGGCCGACCTGACGGCGTGTTCGATCTGTGTCTGCAAGTCCGCCTCGGCCGCCGCGTCGCGCAGCTCCACCCGGACGACGAGGAAGTCGGCTGCCGGGAGGCGCCCCGCGAGTATCTTGGTGAAGACGGACTTGCCCGACCCGACCCGGGCTGGCCGAGGACGACCAGCGGCGCCCGTACGGCGCGCCGACGTCAGGTGTCCCAGCAGGAAGCTGTCGAGGTCCTCGCGGACCGGCTGCCGGGCCCTCTCGGCGAAGCCGTCGGCGGGCCCCACCTTGGCGACCTGGAAGTCCGGACTGACATACGCCGCGCCGAGCGCCGGAAGGCTCAGCCCGTCCAGGACGTCCCGCGGCGTCAGGATCGGCCGGTCCAGAAGCGCGGCGTGGGAGCGTGCCAGACCGCGAGCCCGGGCACATAGCGCTTCACCTCGTCCGACAGGCCTCGGTAAAAGTCCCGGAGCATGGTGAGGGTCTCCTCGTAGGGTCGGTGTGCCTCCGGCATCGGCACATTCGCCCGCAGCAAGCCGTCGGCCAGGGCGTACAGCCGTCGTGAGCCGACCGCCTCTCCCCCGGCAAGGACCACCTGGTCACCCCTTTCCAGCTCCAACTCCCTTATTTTGCAGAGCACTTCGGATATGGACAGCGCTTCGCAGTAGGCGCAGAGCATCACGGCCGCATGCGCCGCCGCCAGGCGCTCGCTGTGTTCGAATCGAGTGAGCCCGCGCGCCGAGGCCGCGAACAAGTCCGGTACTTAGCCGCGCCAGTTCGGCCCTGCCGTCGAGGAGGCTGGACACGAGTCCGGCTCCCGTGGCCACCCTCGGCCGAGCGAAGGCAAGTTCCCCCTGCATCGCCCCCCCTTCGCTGGTGAACCGGATCAACCCGCCCAAGCCCAACCCGCCGCTGGCCGCGGCGGAATGGATTTGTCAGGATGGCCGCGAACAGGAGTATGTACAGAGCGCATAGCTACGAATAGTGCCGCCATCCTGCTGAGCCCACGGCTACCGACCGCCCCTTTGGGCAGATTCTGTTGCGATGGCACCAGCTCTGGCTCGAAGGAGGCGGTGGTGGAGGGTGAACCTGTCGTGACTCTGGATGAGCCGATAGCGGTGGTGGGCGCGTCGTGCCGCTTACCGGGCGGGATCAACGGCCTGGACGAGTTGTGGGCCGCGCTGGTGGCAGGGCGCGACCTGGTCGGTGTGGCGCCGCCCGACAGGTTCGACTCGAAGCGGTGGCTGTCGGGCAACCCGCGGCGAAGCGGCAAGTCGTACACCGTGGCGGGCGCGTTCCTGGAGGACGTGGCGGGATTCGACGCCGACTTCTTCCAGATCTCCCCCCGGGAAGCCGCCCAGATGGATCCGCAGCACCGGCTGCTCCTTGAGCTCGCGGTGGAGGCCCTGGACGACGCGGGCGCTGCCACCAGCGAGCTTGCGGGCACGGACACCGGTGTCTTCGTCGCTGTGGGCGGCCACAGTTACGCCCTGTTGCAGGCGATGCGGCCCAAGCTGATGGACAGCCACAGCGCGCTGGGGATCATGACCTCCTTCGCGGCCAACCGCATCTCCTTCCACTTCGATCTCCGAGGGCCGAGTGTGGTGGTGGAGTCCGCGTGCTCGTCCTCTCTGGTCGCGCTGCACGAGGCGTGCGAAGCGCTGCACCGGGGGCGGGTCGGCATGGCCGTGGCGGGCGGCGCCAACCTGCTGTTGGCACCGACCGACTTCGTCGCCTCGTCCCGTGCCACGATGCTGTCCAGACGAGGGCGTTCACAGACGTTCTCCGCTACCGCGGACGGTTACGTGCGCGGTGAGGGCGGCGGCCTGGTGGTGCTCAAGCGGCTCGCGGACGCCCAGCGCGACGGGGACCGTATTCACGCGCTCATCCGGGGCACCGGCACCAACAACGACGGTCACACGCCCGGCATTTCGGTACCGGACGCGGGAGCGCAGCTGTCCCTGTTGGAGCAGGTCTATCGCCGCGCCGGTGCCGATCCGCACGATGTGGTGTACGTGGAGGCGCACGGTACGGGGACACCCGTGGGTGATCCCATCGAGTGCCGGGCGCTGGGGCAGTGGATGGGCCGCGCGCGGGGGGCGGCCGATGCCCTGCCGATCGGTTCGATCAAGACCAACGTGGGGCACCTGGAAGGCGCTTCCGGGATCGCGGGCCTGCTGAAGGCGATGCTCGTGCTCCGCCACGGGCAGATCCCCGCCTCCTTGCACGGCACCCCCCTGAGCAAGGCGATCGACTTCACCGCTCTGGGTCTCGAACCCGTCCTCGCCCTGCGCCCCCTCAAGGTGAGCGCGCGCTCGCTGATCGGCGTCAACTCCTTCGGCGCGGGCGGATCCAACGCCCATGCCATCCTCGCGCCTCCTCCCGCGGCCGCGCCCGGGCGGGCCGCGCTTACGGGGCACGCGGACGGACGGGACGTACAGGATGTCGGGGTCGTACCCGTCGTCGTCTCGGCGCGGACCCGTGACGCGCTCACCGAGGCGTCACAGCGGATGGTGCGGCACCTGGAGGGCCTGGAAGAGCGGGACTTCTACCACCTGGCCGCCACGACGGCCCGCCGCCGCGAGCGGCACCCGTACCGCGCGGCGGTCCTGGCGAGCACCGCCGGGCAGGCAGCCGAGCGGCTGAAGGCGCTGGCGGAGCACTCCGCGGACTCCCGGGCGGCGGCGACCGCCCGCGGGGTGTCGCGCGGCAAGGTGGCGTTCGCGTTCAGCGGCAACGGCGCTCAGTGGGCGGGCATGGGCGCCGACCTGCTGGACAGCGACGCGGTGTTCGCCGCCGCCGTGGCGCGGGTGGACACGCTCCTGACACCGGCCCTCGGCTGGTCGGTGGAGCAGGAGCTGCGCGCGGCGAAGCCGGAGAGTTGCACCGCGACTGAGATCGCCCAGCCGTTGCTGTTCACCGTGCAGGTGGCCACGGTGTGTGTGCTTGCCGGAAGGGGCTTCAAGCCGGAGGCCGTGGTCGGCCACAGCGTCGGGGAGGTCGCGGCGGCGTGGGCCGCGGGCGCGCTCGATCTGCCCACGGCGTGCCGCGTCATCGCCGAGCGCAGCCGGGCGCAGGCACCGACCGCGGGCCTGGGCCGCATGGCCGCCATCGGGGTCGGCGGCGAAGAGGCCCGCCGCCTGCTGGCCCCGTACGAAGGGCGCCTGGAGGTCACGGCGTTCAACAGCGCTCGCGACCTCACCGTGGGCGGCCCGCTGGACGCGCTGGAGGAGCTGGGCGCCGAGGCGGCGCGGCAGGGCGTCTTCTTCCGGCTGCTCGACCTGGACTACGCGTTCCACACCTCGGCGATGGACGGCATCGCCGACGGGCTCCTCGCCGCCCTCGAAGGAGTCGAGGCGCGCGCCACGGAGACGGCGTTCGCCTCGACCGTCACTGGAGGCCTCGTCGACACCCGCACGCTGGGCACGGACTACTGGTGGGACAACGTACGGCAGCCGGTGCGGTTCGCCGCGGCCGTCAAGGAACTGCTCGCCGACGGGTGCGACACGTTCGTGGAGATCGGGCCGCACCACGTCCTCAAGGGCTACCTCACCCGGCTGTGCTCCGACGCCCCCGCGCAGACGGCCGTCGTCCCCACACTGCGGCGCGACACCGACGGATCCGCCGCGCTCGACACCGCGCTCGCGCAGCTGCTGGCCGTCGGCGCCGACGTCGTGTGGGAGCAGTGGTTCCCCTGGCCGACCCGAGTGGTCGACCTGCCGACCTACCCGTGGCAGCACGAGCGGCACTGGCACGGAGCCCCCGGCTGGTGGGACGAGCGGCTTGCGCTCGGCAGCGTCGGCCATCCGCTCCTGGGTGAGCGCGTGCCGGGCCCCGAGCCCGGCTGGGAGTGCGATGTGGAGCCCGAGCGGGTGCCGTGGGCGGGCGACCACCGGATGAGTGAGAGCGTGGTCCTGCCCGGCATGGCGTTCGCCGAGATGGCCGTGGCCGCGGGCGTCGAGGTGTTCGGCGCGCCCGTCGAGGTCCTCGGTCTGCGCATCGACACCGCTCTGACCCTGCCCTGGCAGGACGACGCGATGGACGTGCGGCTGCGCACCAGTCTCAGTCCTGACGACGGTGTGACGCGGATCAGCAGCACCGACGGCCACGGCTCCGGCTGGCGGGCCCACGCACACGGCCAGGTACGGCGTCTCCTGCGGCCCCGGCCCGGCCCGTTCGCCCCCGTCCCCGAGGCCTGTGCCGAGGAGCGGGCGGCCCAGGATCACTACGCCCGCTGCGCCGAGGCAGGCCTGACCTACGGCCCGCTCCTGCGCGTCCTGCACGACCTGCGGACCACCGCGGACACCGTCACGGCCCGCTACGCGCTACCGCCGTCCGACGACACCGCCTTCCACGCCCACCCGGTCGTCATGGACGCCGCGCTCCAGGCCGCGCTGGCGCTGCTGCCCGATGACGGCCGCGTCTACCTGCCCGTCGCCGCCGGTGCCGTACGGTGCTGGCACACTCCGGACGCCGTCGGCCTCATCGACGTACGGGCGCGGGCGATCACATCCGACGAAGGCATCGTGGACGTCACGGTGACCGACGCGCGCGGCGCGGTCGCCCTGGAGATGACCGGGGTACGGCTCAAGGCGCTGGACGAGCGCCGCCGTCGGCCCACGGAGTACTACACCACCGAGCTGCGCGCGGTGCCGCTGGCCGCCGTCCCCGCCCCGGCCATCACGGCGTCCGAGCTCGCGCGGGCGACCCGCGCCGAACGGCAGGCCCTGCCACGCGGGTGGCGGGACAGCCGGGAGAGCGGCCTGGCCGCCCGGACCGGTGAGCTCAGCGGCCACTTCTTCGCCCAGGCCGTGCAGGACATGCTGCCTGGCGAGCGGGGATTCAGCCTCGGCCGACTGCTGGCGGCGGGGCTGCGGCCGGACCGGCAGCTGTGGGTGCGCTCACTGGCCCGGATGGCTTGCGACGCCGGGGTCATGGCCGCGGTGGACGACGCCGGGGCCGTGGCCTCGGCGGGCGACCCCGGCATCGTGACCGCCGTGGACGGTCCCGCCCTCACGCCCCCTGTGGTCGGCTCCGCCCTCACGACCGCCCCGGACGGCGTCGCCGAGGACGCCCGCTGGCGGTTCGTCGCACCGCCGCGTCCGGCAGCCGTCCTGCAGAAGATGACGGCCGACTTCCCGGGCGAGGCGGCCTTCCTGACCCTGTGCACCCTCGCCGGCAGCAACCTGGCCCCCATGCTCCGGGGCGACCTCGACCCGGTGGACCTGATGTTCAACGGCGCCGACCGGGACCTCATCAAGCAGGTGTACACCACCACCGTCCCCTCCCGCCTGGCCCGGCGGGCGGCCGGGACCTATCTACGCGCGTTCCTGGCCCGGTGGCCCGCCGACCGGCCGCTCAACGTGCTGGAGGTCGGCGGCGGCACCGGCGGCACCACCACCTCCCTCCTGCCGCTGCTGCCGCCCGAGCGCACCCGGTACGTCTTCACCGACGTATCGGCCGGATTCTTCAGCCACGCCCAAGAGCGCTTCACCGCCTACGACTTCGTCGAGTACCGCACGCTGGACATCACCGCCGACCCCGTGGCGCAGGGCTTCGCCGAGGGCGAGTTCGACCTGGTGATCGCCGCCAACGTCCTGCACGTCGCGCCGCGCCTCACCCAGGCGCTCCACCACGTGACCTCGCTGCTCGGCAGCCGGGGAGCCCTGCTGGCCGTGGAGGCGAGCGATCCGCGCCTGGACAACCTGTGCTTCGGCGGGTTCGACGGCTTCTGGCAGTTCACCGACGCGCCGCTGCGCACCGACAGCTGCCTGCTGACCGCCGACCAGTGGATGCCCCTGCTCGCGGAATGCGGCTTCACCGACGTCACGTACGCCACCCAGGACCTCGACGTCGACCACGCCGACGACACGGTCATCCTCGCCACCCGCACAGCCCCCGATACGACACCTGCCACCCCGGAAGCCGCCGTACCGGACGAGCGGAACGCTCCGCGGTGGCTCGTCGTCGCGGAGAGCCCCGAGGCCGAGCTCACCGGACGGCTCGTCGACTCGCTGCGTCGGTCCGGCAGCCCCGAGGTGGCACTCGTTTCCGCGTACGACGTCTCCCGCGCGCAGTGGCCGTCGCCGCAGGGGGAGCGGCCGTCCGGCGTCATCGTGCTCCTCGACGACACGGTCGCCGAGACCACGGCGGCGACTCGGCAGCCATCGGGCCGCTCCTCGCCCGACAAGGACCTCATCGACCCCATGCTCCGGCGGGCCACCGTGCTGCGGGACCTGGTCACCGCCCGGCGCCGCGCCTCCTCGACCGGCGTCCAGCCGCTCGTCGTCGTCACCCGTCCCAGCGGTGCTCTGCCCGCTCCCGAACGCCCCCTCGTGCCCGCGGACGCGGCCGTGTGGGGCATGGCGCGCAGTCTGGCGAACGAAGAGCCCTCTCTGCGGATCCGGCGCGTTTCCCTGGACCGAGGCGACGACGCCGCCCTGGACGCCGCCCGGCTCGCCCACGTGATCAACACGGACACGGCGGAAGACGAACTCGCCCTGACCCGCGGCGGCTGCTTCGCGCCCCGCACGACGCCCCGCCTGCCCGCCGCTCCGCCCCCGGCCGGAACGCCCTTCCGCCTCCACACCGACCGCGGCGGCTCGACGCCGTCGCTGTCGTGGATCCAGGACGGGGAGCGCGCCCCCGGCCCCGGCCCCGGGCAGATCGCCATCGCCGTACGGGCCGCCGGGCTCAACTACCACGACGTCATGGCCGTCACCGGCCTGATCACCGAGGACGCCGACTCGGCCGACTTCGAGCACGACCGGGTGGGCCTGGAGTGCGCGGGCACCGTCACCGGAGTCGGAAGCGGAGTGACGGGCTTCGCCCCCGGCGACCATGTGTTCGCCTTCACCACCTCCTCGATCTCCTCCCAGGTGACCACTCCGGCCCATCTCGCGGGCCACATCCCCGACGGCATGAGCTTCGCCGAAGCCGCGACGCTCCCCATCGCCTTCGCCACCGTCCACTACAGCCTCACCGACCGCGCGGACCTCCAGGCAGGCGAGACGGTCCTGGTCCACGGCGGCGCGGGCGGCATCGGCCTGGCCGTCCTCCAGCACGCGCAGCACGTCGGTGCCCAGGTCATCGCCACGGCGGGCACCCCCGCCAAGCGCCGACTGCTCCGCCATCTCGGGGTGAGGCACGTCCTCGACTCGCGCGGCCTGGACTTCGCCGAAGAGGTGAGACGGCTCACCGACGGCGAAGGAGTCGACGTGGTCGTCAACTCCCTGACCGGCGAAGCCGCTGCCCGCAGCCTGGACCTCCTGCGCCCCGGCGGCCGGTTCGTCGAGCTCGGCAAACGCGGCCTCCAGGCAGGCAGCCGCCTGCTGCTCAAGGCGCTCGCCGCCAACTGCAGCTATCTGGCCGTCGACATCCTCAAGGTCGTCTCAGGCCCGCCGGGCCGCGCGCGGCGGATCACCGAAGCCGTCGCTGACCTCGTCCGCCGGGGCGCCTACCGGCCTCTCCCGCACACCCTTCATCCCGCGGCTCAGCTACAGGAGGCGTTCACCCTCTTCCAGCACTCCCGCCACATCGGCAAGGTCGTCCTGTCCCTCGAAGAGCGCCCGCCGGTCCGCTCCACGCCCGCCCCGCTCCGCCTGGACCCCCACGGCACCTACCTGATCACCGGCGGCCTGAACGGCTTCGGCGCCGCCACCGCCCGCCACCTCGCCACCCTGGGAGCCCGGCACCTCACCCTCGTCGGCCGCCGCGGCGACAGCACCAGCGAATCCGCGGCCCTCCTCGCCGACCTTCGCGCCCAGGGCGTCGACGTCAGTGTCCACGCGGCCGACGTCACCGACCCCGTGGCCCTCCGCGCTGTCATCGACTCCGCCCCCGTACCACTGCGCGGTGTCGTGCACGCCGCGATGGAACTGAGCGACACCCTCCTTCGCGACGCCACCGACGAGGCCTTCCGCGCCGCGCTGCCCGCCAAGGCCACGGGCGCGCATCTCCTGGACACCCTCACCCGCCGCCACGACCTGGACCTCTTCGTCCTCTACAGCTCGGCAAGCTCCGTACTCGGCTGGCCGGGACAGACCAACTACAACGCGGCCAACGTCTACACCGAAGCCCTGGCCCGGTCACGGCGCGCGGACGGCTTGCCCGCCCTCGCCGTCGGCTGGGGCGCCATCGCCGAGGTCGGTTACGCCGCCCGCACCTATACGGACGAACACCTCGGTCGGCAGATCACCGCTCCGCTGGCTCCGGACACGGCCCTGGAGACCCTCTCGCTCCTCACCCACTCCGCCGTCGACGTCGCCACCGTCGCCGCCCACGTCGACTGGCACCGGGTGCGCACCTCCACCGTGGCCGGTGACGTCCCCCGCCACACCCACGTGCTCGCGACCGTCCCCGAAGCCGCCGACAGCTCCCACACCCTGCGCGAGCAGATCACCGCGCTCGACCCCACGCGGGCGGAAGCCCTGGTGCGCGACACCCTCACCGAACTCCTCGCCCGGCTCCTGCGCACCCCCGCCGACCGCATCGACCAGTCCATCGCCCTCAAGAACCTCGGCATCGACTCCCTGCTCGCCACCGAACTCACCACCACCATCCGCCGCAACCTCGACTGCGAACTAGCCACCCTGGCCGTCATCAACGCCCCCGGCACGGACCACTTGGCACGCATCCTGCTCCCGCAGCTCATGGCCCCGAACGGCGCGCGGAGGGATCCGGATTCCTAAGCGGCGCGGCGGCGAGGCCCTGGTCGCGGGGTTCGCCAGCGAGGCGGCGGGCCATGAGGTCAATCATCGCGAGGTGGATCACGGCTTCTGACCGGTGCGGGCGGGTTTCGTCATCACGGGCGATTCGGCGGTGGTGCATGAACCACCCGATGCTCCGCTCGATCGTCCAGCGTCTCGGGGTGACGGTGAACCCCGCGACGCCCGGTGGGCGTTGGACGGGGTGGACGTCGATGCCCGGGCGGGCGCAGTGCTCGATGGCAGTGGTGCGGTAACGCCATATTGGGCGGCGGCGATGCGGGATAGCAGGGCACGCCAGCCGCGGTGTCCGGGACACTGGCGACGGTGACCAGCACGGTCAGCAGCAGGCCCAAGGTGTCACAGCCGAGGTGGCACTTGCGGCCGATGACCCGCTTGCTTGCGTCGGTGCCCGTGGCCAGCCACGGGCACGTTGGCGGAGGTCTTGATGGCCTGGGAATCCAGCACGCAGGCGGACGCTTCGCCGTCGCGTCCTTCGGCCGTGCGGGGGAACGCCGGGTCGGACCGGCACCGTCAGACGGTCCGGGTCCGGCGAGCAAGGCCGGACGGTGCAACGAGAGTGAACCAGTGGGTGACGCCCCGTAAGAGTCGAGTCGGCTCCAACCTGATGGATCCGGGCCGGTACGCGGTGCGTAATCCCGCCCCTTGTGCGGGACCAACTCCGAAGCCGGGTAACGATCATCATGGTGCCGGGTAGGCTGCCCGGATGCCGATCGCGATCAGGCCCGCAGCCGAGTCCGACCTGCCAGCTCTGCTGGCGCTGTACGCCGAACTGCACGTCGACGACCCGGTGCTCCCCCGGTCCGCCGCGCTGCGCACCTGGCAGGCCATCCAGGAGCAGGTCGGCCGGACGATCCTGCTGGCCGAGTCCGACGGCATGCCCGTCGCCACGGCCGACTGCGCGACGCTGCCGAACCTGACCCGTGGGGCCAGGCCGTTCATGCTGGTCGAAAACGTAGTCGTGACAGCGGCGCTACGCAGGTCGGGTATCGGTACCGCGCTGCTGGACGCCGTGTTCGCCCTGGCACGGGACGCGGGCTGCTACAAGATCCAGCTCCTGTCCCGCGCCAGCCGCCACGGAGCACACGCCTTCTACGAGGCGCGCGGATTTCGCACAGTGGCGCAGGGATACCGGCTCTACCTCGACTGAGCTGGTCCTTGCCCGCGACCGCGACCGCAGAGAGCCGAGGCACCGGCGGCTCAGCCGGAGAGGTCCTTCCAATAGCGGGCGGAAAGCGTGCAGCGGTCGTCGTAACCGTGGTGCTTATAGAAGGCATTGGCATCGAGCCGTGAGCGCAGCGTCGTCACTTCGACGGCGGAGCAGTGCCATTGCCGCGCCAGCTCCTCGGCGGCGCTGATCAGCTGGCTGCCCGCTCCCGTGCGGCGGGCCGCCTCGTCGACAACGAGGCTCTCGATGCGGGCCCAGCGCCCGGTTTTCTCGAGGTACGGGATGGCGTGCAGGGAAAGGCAGCCAGCGGCGCGTCCACTGTGCTCAGCCACCAGGACAGCACTGAACGGATCGTCGAACCACAGGGTGAAGCGCTTTTCGACCTCCTGTGCTGTACTGGCGTACCCGAGTTGGCACAGCAGCCCGGCGATCTGGTCGGCATCCTCGAGAGTGGCTCGGCGTATGGTGACTGTCACACCGTCAACCTACCGCAGCTTCAGATCGCGGCCTCTGCGACCGTCCGGCAGTCCCCGCCGCCCCCTTCACCGAGAGCCCGGACTGCCGCCAGGCGTCACGACATCGAAGTCGCTGTCCCATCCCGTGCTGGGGGTATCCGCCGGAAGGAGCGCGTCGGCTATCCGCCAGAGTGCGGCTTTCCGGGAGCCCTTGAGCAGCACGACGTCGCCGGCGCGCAGCTCGTCACGCAAGAGCGCCATCGCGGCTTCGACGTCCGGCACCAGTTCGGTGCGGGTGTCCTTGCTTGCGCTTCTCACTGCGGCTTCATGGATCTGCCGGGCGTCCTCGCCGATCACCACGATCCGGTCGGCGGACTGCGCGGCGAGCCGTCCCCAGCTGTCGTGCCTGGCGTCTCCCGAGAAGCCGGGTCCGTGTGCCGTCCCGAGCAGCGCCCACTTCCGCGTGTCGCCGGTGTTGGCTATCGCGGCCAAGGTACGCAAGGCCGCCCGCACCGAGCCCGAACTCACGTTGCGCGCGTCATCGATCACGGTGACCCCCTCCGGCGTCCGATGGACCGCCATTCGGTGTGGGGGCGCCGAGCGGTCGTTCTCCAGACCCGCGATGACCTCGTCGATCGTGGCACCGAACTCCAGCGCGACTGCCGCGGCCGCCAGCGCGTTGTCGATCTGGTGCTCACCGTGCGTCGGCAGGGCGACGCGCGCGGAACCACGGATGCCGGGCAGGTCGAGCCGCATGGTGAACCGCGGTCGCGCTTGACTGTCGAGCTCGATGCCGGTGGCGCGCAGGTGCGCGCCGGCGTGCCGTCCGGTCAGCACAACTCGGGCCGAGGTCCGGTTCGCCATGGCGGCGACGCGCGGGTCGTCGGCGTTGAGCACGGCGACCCCGCCAGCGGATGCGTGCGGGAGTGCCTCCACGAGTTCGCCCTTGGCGGCGGCTATGGCGTCCTGGGAACCGAAACTGCCGATATGCGCGTCACCGACGTTCAACACGACGCCGACACGGGGCGGCGCCGTCGCACAGAGCGTCGCCAGGTGACCGATGCCCCTGGTGCCCAGTTCGAGGACGAGGTGCCGGGTGTCCTCCTCGATCCGCAGGACCGTCCACGGTTGTCCCAGCTCGTTGTTGAACGACCGCGGTGACGTGACGGTCGGACCGAGCCGAGCCAGCAGGTGCCCGATCAGGTTCTTGGTCGAGGTCTTCCCGACCGACCCGGTCACCCCGACAACAGCGCAGCCGGGCACTTGACGCAGCACATGGCTTGCGAGCTTCGCCAGCGCGGCCAGCACCGCCGCACCGACTCCGTCGCTGTCGCCTGCCAGCGCGAGCACATCGGAGGGCACGTAGCTGCCGAGGGACGGCACGACGACGGCCGGCGCTGTCACCTCGCAGGCCGTGAGCACCGCGACGGCTCCCCGCGCGACCGCCTGCTCGGCGAACTGGAGGCCGTCGGAGCGTTGTCCCGGCAGTGCTACGAACAGCGATCCCGGCCCCACCTTTCTGCTGTCGAACTCGACGGTGCCGTGGACCTGCCGCGAGCCGTCGGCCCTGTGGAGGCGACCACCCACGACGGCCGCGACGGCGTTGAGATCGAGCGAGATCATGGTTCCTCCACGGAGTCGATGTGCCGTGCCTGCGAAGCGTCGGCCAGCCACAGGGTGGTGTCCTCGGGCCGTGGCGGCTGGCCGGCGTCGAGGTAGGACGGATGGTCGAACAGGTGCTGACCGCTCAGATCCTTCTGCCGGCTCAGGAAGAGCCGAAGCCTTTCCCGGTCGTCCGACCACCCCAGACCATCGAAGAACTCCATGCCGGTGAACCTCGTCTTGTACCGGGCGCCCTCGTAGTAGCACGTGCCCAAATACACGTGGGAAAGGCCGCGGCGCTTCAACTCGCCGATCACACAGCTCATCAGGTGCGAGCCGATACCTGTCTTCCGGTACCGCGTGTCGTAGAAGGCCAGGGCGTAGTAGGCGATGGGCGGTTCGACGTACAGGGTGGCCAGCGCCGCGGGCGCGTTGTCGGAGGTATGCGTCAGCGTCAGCAGATGTGTCGTCAGGGGCGAGTCCAGCCGGGCCATCAGGTCCGTGGTGCGAAACGGACGCCCGCGCCGCGCGGTCCACCACGATCTTTCGTTCATGTAGCGCACACACATGTCCGCCCAGTCGGTCGGCCGATCGAGCTGCGCACGCGGGAGAAATGCGCGGCGGAGCGTTTCGCACTGTCTCCTGACGTAGCGTTCACGTCTGCTTTCTGTGTACCTGCCGAGGTCGACGCGCACACTGCGGGCCAGGTAGAACCTGGTCAGCTCGCGGTTGCTCGGCAACATGCCGAGGCCGAAAGCGGTGGCGGCCGTCTCGCCGTCCTCCGGAAAGCCCAGCACCTGGTACGGCGCGAGATGGGCCTCATAATCAGGGGTGCATTCCGAGAAGGCCAGTCTCATGGAACGTATCCATCGACGTCGAGATCGCTCTCGATGAGGTCGAAAAGGTGCGCCGGATTGGCACTTACGCGGTCAGCGTTCGGGTGGTACTGGAAATGCAGGTGGGCTGCCCTTGCCAGAATCGACCTGCCGTCGGCGACAGCGCCGCCCGTGTGGCCGAGGTAACCGATGACCGTTCCCGCGGTGACGGCAACTGGCCCTTCGCTGTTGCCGATGAATTCTGCCGGGAACGCGTCCTTCGGGTCTGCGGGATCGGTACCCAGGTGCAGGTAGTGGTAGAGGGCACCGCTCGCCCCGGTCAACCGCACGCGATGGCCCCCGCTCCGGCCCTCCTCGGCCAGGATGAACTCCGCGGTTCCCCTTTCCACGGCCAGCAACGGGGTGCCGATCGGGGCCTTGAGATCGATGCCCTTGTGCACGTGGCTTTCGCTCCTCCGGTAGTGCCAGCCGCCTCGGCCCGGCTCACCGGCATCCGCCCCACGAAGTTCCGGCCGCTCCCGGAAGTCTGCCCAGCTCATTCCCGCCACCGGGAACACCAAGTCCGGCACGTATTCCACACCCCTTCTTCGGGTCTTCTTCGGGTCTTCTTCAGTTGTCTCGGCTGCGGAGACCCTTGGCCCGGTTTGCCGGGGCCGCCACCGCCGTAAGCACACAACAGAGCAAAAGGACGGCTGCCGCTACGCCCCAGCCGACGATGCCCAGGGCGGCGACGACGCTGGCCAGAACCGATCCGGCGATGTTGCCGACGGTCCGGCCCAGGGCGAAGATCGACTGGTAGCGGCCGTGCATCGCCGGGTCCGCCAGCTCGTAGCTGTAGGTCCACGACGCCGCCGCGGTCCACATCTCGCCCAGTGTGAACAACACGATGCCGGTCACCAGCATCGCGACCGCGACACCGGTCGCGGTCGTACCGGCGAAGGCGATGAAAGTGAACGCGCCGACGAAGGCAGCCCCGCCGAACAGCGTCACCTTCGATGCGCCGGCCAGATCGGCAGCGCCACGGGAGAAGCGCACCTGGAGCAGGACCACCACGGCGGTGTTCAAGAACAAGAGAAACCCGGTGAGGCCCGCCGGCGCGTGCGTGTGCGCGACGGTCCACAGCGGGACCGCCACGGTGAGTATCCTGGCGCGCGCGGTGAGGAGGCCGCACAGAACGGCCATCACCACGTAGCGCACGTCGGCGATCGCTGTTCGGGACGACTTCCGCTCGGGAGCCCTTACCGGATAAGGGCCTTTGACGGTGCACGGGATGGTTGCCGCGATGGCGAGCGCCGTGCACAGGAAGATGGCCGTGTAGGCCGTGCGGGTGTCGGCCTGCAGTAACGGCACGACGGCCAAGGTACCGATCGCGTACCCAACGTTCGAAAGAGAGCGGCTGTAAGCCTGGAACCGGACTCGGTCGCCTGATCCCAGGACGCGCCCGACCAGCGCACGCTGCCCGACCGACATGCCGAGCAGCGCAGAGTTCGAGATGCTCTCGAAAAGGATGAAAGTGAAAAGCGAGCTGATCCAGACGAAACACGTCGTTGCCGTGGCCGCCAGGGCAGTCGAAACGACGATTACCTTGCGCGGTCCGAAATGGTCCACTGCTGGGCCGATCGCGAACAACGCGGCGAAGCTGATCACCCCGACCGCGGCCATGCCGATGCCCACATCGGCCGCCGGAAGCTGCACGGAACGAACGAGGAATATGGCTGCGGTGGCCAGGATCGCTCCGGTGCCGATGGAGGTGAAAAGCTGCCCCAGAAGCAGAAAGTTGGACTTTCCAAACGAGGTCAACGGCACAGCTTTCTCATACAGCCTCGTCCCACGCATGAGATGAAGTTCGCCCCCCATCGGCGCACAATCCACAGCTAATTGTCGGCATCGCCGGACAAGGCTGGAAATCGCCAACAACCCAGTCAGCCAAGGAACGTGATAAAGCCCCCGCCAGTCAAGAGAAGTTCACCTCGTCTCGTTCGACGAGGGCGGCCGCCACGGGGACGTCTTGGGCGGAGTCGACTTCGGCCCATTCATCGGAGGTCGCGTCCAGCACGTCCAGCCCATGCGCGATCGCCAGCTTCCGCATGGCGAACTCGTACCAGTCACCGACCCGGCCTGCCGCGAGCATCTCGTCGATGGCTGACGAAAACCGGGCCGCGTTGTCTCCGCTCCACCGGCTTACGCCGAAGAACTCTCCCTGGAGCGGCGAGGGTTCGAGGTCCTTTCCGAAGTCGACGGCCCTGCCGTCCTGGATCCGGACCTTCATGTCTATGTCCGCGTAGGCCTTGCTCGTGTCGACCGCCAGGACATCTCGCGGGGAGTCGACCATCCGCTGCAGAAGGCCGCGGCCGACCAGCACGTCCCCGTCGATCAGGCAGAACGGCTCGTCCCAGAACGGTCTGGTCAGCGCGAGGGACACGATGCTGTTGGTAGTGGCGAAGTCCGGGTTATCCACGAACCGTATCGGGGGCGCCTCTGGGCAGGCACGCAGTGACGTCCGGAGCATCTCGGACCGGTAGCCGCAGACGACCACCACCTCCGAGACCTTCACCTTGGCCAGCCGCCGCATGGTGTGCCAGATCAACGGTGTACCGGTGACCGGCACCAGAGCCTTAGGTGCCTCATCGGTGTACGGCCGCAACCGCGAACCGACCCCGGCCGCCGGAATGATCACTCTCAACGCACGTTCCATTTCAACCTGCCAGCCTCTCCAGCGCGCGGTCGAGTTGCCCCGGACCACCCGCGAACGACATGCGGACATACCGTTCGCCCGCCCGGCCGAACGCCGAGCCGGGCACTACCGCCACACCACACTCGTGAAGCAGGTACTCGGCCACGGCGGAGCCGATCGAACCCTTCACGTGAATGCCGCGTAGCCGAGCGAACTCACCTACGTCGACGAAGGCGTAGAACCCACCCTGGGGAAACGCCGTCTTACCCAAGCCGGGGATCTGGGCGACATCGGCCAGGAACAGCTCGCCGCAGCGCCGTAGCTCCGCGGCGCGGACGGACAGCTCGCCGTCCGCTTCCGGATCTCGCAACGCCGCCGCGGCCGCCAACTGGCCCGCATGACTCACCGCGAGCATGAAGAACGTGTGTGCCTTGGCCGCCTCGGCGATGACCGCCGGACTACCGGCCATCCACCCGATCCGCCATCCTGACATGCCGAATCGCTTGGAGAGGCTGTTGACCGCGATGCCGTGGCCGTGGTGCTCCAGTGCGGCGACCGAGCGGTGCTCGATGCCGTAGGCGAACCGGTCGAGCACCTCGTCATGGACAACGTACAACCCGTGTTCGGCCGCGAAGGTGCAGAGATCCGCCAGCTCGCCCCCGCCGGTCACGCGCCCGGTCGGGTTACCGGGCGAGTTCACCAAGATGACCCGTGAGCGTGCTGTGAGGTGTTTTCGCAGGTCCGGCACGCGCAAGGCGAAACCGTCGGCCGCGCTGGTCGGGATGCGGACGACACGCCGACCGAGCAGCTCGATCATCGGTGGGTAGATCATGTAGGCCGGATCAGCGAGGAGCACCTCGTCACCGGGCTCGGTCACCGTGAGGACCGCGATCCACAGCGCGCCCGCCGCCCCGTTGGTGACCAGCAGCTGCGTGTCCGGATCGAGATCGATTCCCTGTTCCGACCGATATATCTGGGCGATCGCCGCACGCAGCTCGATCGCGCCCCTGGAGTGCGCGTACTGGTCCTCGGGCCGAGCGCTTTCCCCGGGACTATTCGACAACACGGCCAATCGCTCGCCGAAGGACCGCGGCGGGCCGAACGAGGGAAGGCCGACGGTCAGGTCGATCGTTCCCGGATGACGCTGAACGTACTCCGAGATCCGCTTCGACGAATGTGGCGCAAGTGCACTCAACGCACCGTTCACGAATGGTCTCCCCTTGCCATCAAATGCACCCGGTAACCGCGGACCAGCAGATTCAGGCTCATCGCGCCGGCCTCAACCCAGAGCACCGCCAACGCGGGAGCCGGGCCCCAGCCCGTCCACAGGACAAGAGCGATCGTCAGCACCAGCAGCCGGGCGTCGCTGCCCGCGCTGATCAAGATGAAGGGCTTCTCCGCATGCTTCTTCGGATATCGCCTGCCGAACGCGGAGTGGAACTTTTCGGAACTCACCGCGAGCAACAGCGCACCGGCCAGGATCAGGAGGCCGGCCCAGAGTGCCTCCGAGCCGACCGACCAGGACAGCCTGACGGCAAGAGCGATGGTCAAGGCCGATTCGACGATCCGGTCGGTCATCGTGTCGTAGAAGTCGCCGATCGCCGACTGCTCTCCCCGGATCCGGGCGACCTCTCCGTCGCAGCAGGACAGCACGCCGAAGATCTGCACCAGCAACCCACCGGCCAGCAACTGGCCGGTCAGAATGCAGGCGGCGGCCGCAAGACCCGCGAGGAGGTCGAACGTGGTGACCGTGTTCGGCCCGAACCGGCGCGCGAGCGCTGGTGAAACGAGGCCGGACAGGCGCCGTTGCACGACTTGGCAGTACACACCGTCCACGGCAGCCTTCGAAACGTCGGCTTCACTGCCCATTCCGCGCTCCCCCCTCGCCGAGCAGGGCGCCGAGCGCGGCCAGCACATGCGTGACATCACTGTCGCCGACGTATCCCATGTGACCGATCCGAAGCGCGGTGTCCTTCCAATGCGCTCGCCCGGACGCGACGTGCACCCGGTGTTCCGTCGCCATCCGCTCCCGGACGTCGCTCGCCCGCACCTCGCCCCGCACGAAGAAGGACGTCACGGACGGAGAGGCGTGCGACTGATCGGCCGCGAGCGGCAGCCCCAGGCCGGCGAGCCCGCTGCGACAGCGCGCGGCAAGCCGTTGGTGCCGGGCGAGAACCAGGTCCCAGCCTTCGTCCGAGATCATCCGCAACGACGCCTGGAGCGCGTGGAAGACCGGGATGGCGGGTGTATAGGTGGTCGTGTTCTCTTCGACGGCCCGCGCCATCGCGCTGAAGTCGAAGTAGTACCGCCGAGCCGGGTTCGCCGCAGCCGCGTCCAGGGCTCGCGTGCTCACGCCGATCAGCGCCAGTCCAGGCGGCGCCATCAGGGCCTTCTGGCTCACACCGACCGCAACATCGATCCCCCAGTCCCGCATGAGCACCGGTGTCGCCCCGAGGCTGCTGACGACGTCGACGATCAGCAGTGCGTCACTGCACTCTCGTACCACGCGGCTCAACTCGGGCATCGGGTTCAGCACACCGGTGGACGTCTCGTTGTGCGTGATCAGGACCGCCTCCACGTCACGGAGCCGCCGGAGCACGATCTCCAGATCCCGGGGGTCGACCGCCCGGCCCCACGGCACCTCGACCAACTCGACGGCAAGGCCGGCCATCCGGGCGATCTCGGCCATGCGCCGTCCGAAGTACCCGATCGACACGACGACGACTCGCTGCCCTGGACTCACCGTGTTGACGACGGCCGCCTCCAGTCCGCCGGTACCCGAGCAGGTGAAGGGCAGGATGGTCGCCGGACCCCCGAAGACAGGGGCGAGACCGCCGAGGACTTCCGCGGCGAGGTTCCGGAACCTCGCCGATCTGTGGCTGATCATGTCAGTGGACAGGGCCGTCCGGACCCTCGGCGGCAATGGTGTCGGTCCGGAAATCCGGAGGTTCACGGTGTGCACCCGCAGTCTCCCCTCGATCGCTCACAACCGGGACCGCAGCAACCCGAGAACCGGGTCCTTGCGGAGCGCGATCGGATGGTTTTGCGCGCGGTCGCTGCTCAGCGCGTCATCGAACATCGGCTCCAGGTCCGAGGCGCCCACCCCGACCTCGCCGAGCCGGGTCGGGCAGCCGGCCAGAGACAGCAACCGCGCGAGGGCGGCTCCGGAGTCGGCAACTGTTCGAGCACCGAGAAGCGTGAGCATGTGGTCGATCTCCCCCTTGGCCATACGGGTGCCTGGCAGCTCGCGGTCGAGTTCACCGAGCGTCAAAGGCAGCAGCCAGACCAGATGCAATGCGCACGCGAGTCCGTGCGGCACCCCGAACTGAGCGGTTGTGGGGTACGCGAAGGCGTGTGCCGCTGTCGTGCGGGTCAGATCGATCGCGCGACCGGCCATGACCGCGGCGTTGCTGAGCAGCTCCCGTTGTCGGGCCGTGGTGTCACGAAAGCCCGTTCGCAGGATGGGAACCAAGTGCGACAGCGCCCCTCGCGCGAGCGCCCGCGACGACGAGTCGGCGCGTGGCGACCACCACGACTCGATGGCGTGCGCTGTGGCATCGAGCGCGCAGTGCGCGGTCAGCTTCGGCGGACACGTCCGCGTGAGCACGGGGTCGATGAGCGCCACATCCGCCCGCACGGCCGGATGGTCAAGTGAGTGCTTTCGCTTGCGGAGGTAGACCGTGGCGAACGTCGTGACCTCGCTGCCCGGGCCGGCCGTCGTGGGGATCACCACGAGCCGCGGTGGTCTCGTCGCCCGCACCGGATCCACGCCGCGGAGGACTCGCTCGGCTTCCGCACTGACCGGCGGCAGCAACCGGACCGCCTTCGCCGTGTCCAAGGTGGAACCGCCACCGATGCCGAGCACGACATCCGGCCGGTATCGTGCCACGGCACCCGCACCTCGGACGACGTCCGCGGCTTGGGGGTTCGACACGATGTCGTGGAAGTAGTCGTGGTCGTGCCCCACCAGCCACCTTTCTGCGCCGGTCCGCAGCACCGCGTTCCGCGTCGCGACCACGAGAACTCGCTGGGCTCGCATGCTTCGAAGCACCTCCGGTAGCTTCGCGGCGATTCCGGCGCCCTCCATCACCTCAACCCGGCGCCGCTCGTCCCCATCGGTCACTGAAGCTCTCCCCCGCGCGCGACGGCCAGCTCTTGCTCGAACCTGGCCCGGATCCCGGGGAGCGGCAGTTGCGCACTGGCCCGCGGCGGCACATCGCTCTCCGCCGCCTGAATGCGCACGGCGGCCAGGCACGGACCCGGTTCCGTCAGGGCCTTGGCCAGCACGGTTTGCAGCTCGGAGCCGTCGGCGCACGACCAGGCGTCGCGATAGCCGGTGGCGCGGGCCAGCGCCGGCCAGTCGACCGTGGCGGAGGTGGTCGGCTGGCTTCCGGTGGAACCGTAGGTCCCGTTGTCCAGCACCACGTGCAGCAAGTTCGCCGGAGCGAGATGGCCCACGGTCGACATGGTGCCCAGATGCATCAGGGCCGCTCCGTCGCCGTCGAGGACGACGACGCGACGATCGGGCCGACGCAGTGCCGTCCCGAGTCCCAGGGCCAGCGCGTGTCCCATCGAACCCTGCATGTAGAAGTTGCCCGGCCGATCGGTGGCGGCGAACAGCTCGCGCGAGGTGTAGCCGGTCGTGCCGTAGATCGCGGCGTCCGGAACCTGCGCCGACACCATCCGGACCGCCTCAGCACGGGTCAGCATCCTGTCCGGACCGGCGGGGAGCGGGAACGGTTCGGCCGCTCCGACCGTCCCCTTCGGCACCAGCAGGAAGAACGGCTTGCCAGCCGCCTCGGCCTGCCGCGCGCACGCCAACGCTTCCTCCAGCGAGGCCAGCGACGGCTCGAGAAGCATGCTCGGCACTCCGTGGATACCAACCGTGGACTCGGTCGTGCGTCCCATGACGTTGTGCTGCGGTTCGTCGGTCCCCACCGGCCAGCCGCGGAGGCTCACCACGACGAGCACCGGGATCTCGTAGGGAAGCACCAGGGAGGCCAGCGGGTTCACCAGGTTTCCGAGACCCGAGTTCTGGATCAGGACGGCTGCACGGGTGCCGGCCATCCGTGCGCCGGCGACGACAGCCAGGGCGGCACCCTCGTTGGCCGCCGGGACGTAACGGCCTTCGTGGCGGGACAGGACAGAGACCAGGCCCGCCAGACGGGAACAGGGAACACCGGAGAAGAACCGGTAGTCCCGTGCCAGCAACGCTGCGGCGAACTCCTCCGCGCCGATCACTGCTTCTCCAGGTGCAGCCACTTGTCGAGGTGGGTCAGCTCGAACACCTCGGAGACCGGAGAGATCAAGTCCTCGACCGCGGTGGACGTGCCGGACGACTCGATGCTGGTCAGCACCTGGTGCATCGACCTGACCGCGGCTCGCAGGGCGTGGTTGGCATAGATGACCAGGGACACTCCGGAGTTCTCCGCGTCAGTGAAGTGCCAGTCGTGATAGGTGGTGGGCACCACGACCACCGGCGCTCTTTCCTGCCAGGCGTCGAGGAATTCGATCACCTCGCGAGGTGAGTTCTTCTTCGAGTGCACCAAGATCATGTCGGCACCGGCATCGACGTAGGCGTGGGCACGGCGCAGCGCCTCCCTCACGTCGTGTCCGGCGATCAGTGCCTCCGTGCGTGCGACGAGCACGAAGTCGGGGTCGCGTTGCGCGTTCTTGCCCGCTTCGATCTTCCGGGCGAACTCGTCGACGTCGAGCAGCTCCTGCCCCTGGTCGACGAAGCTGTTGGTCTTGGGGAAGATCTTGTCCTCGATGCAGACCCCCGCGACGCCGGCCGCTTCATAGCGCTGGACCAGGTACGCGACGTTGGCGGCGCCACCGAAACCGGTATCGCAGTCGGCGAGAACCGGTACTGAGCAGCCCGCCGCCATCCGGCCGGCCGCCTCCAGGAAGTCGGCCATCGACAGCAGGCTCATGTCGGGCAGGCCATTGACCGCGGAGATGGTGAAGCTGGAGGCCCACACCCCGTCGAAGCCGCTGATTTCTACCAAGCTCGCACTCAGCGGATCATGAGCTCCCGCCAACCTGGCGATCTGTCGGCTGGCGATCAGTTTGCGAAGCTTCGTAGTGCTGTTCATCAATCCCCCGCTTCGGTGTTTTTGACAGGCGTGCCGAGCGGTGCCACACCACACTGCTCCGCGACGCGAACCAGATCCGTCACGACAGCGGGCCTCAGCGGAATGCCGGCCGCCAGCCTGTGCTGTTCGATTTCGTGCTCGCGCTCGCCGGCGATCAGGATGCGGTCGTGCCCGCGCGCCTTGGGTGACGCCCGCAGTTCGTCGAACATCCGGTTGGCCTCGGCCTGGAAGTTCGCCACCGCGGTCAGTGCGGCCACTTGGCCGCAGAGGAAGAAGTGACCGAGGCCGGCTCCTTCGGCTCCGTACACGTGGCGTCCCCAGCGAGCACCCGCAAGCGGTCCGCAGAACAGCTCCACCACGGTCGCGAGGCCGTATCCCTTGTGCCCGCCGTGCGACTCCCCCGAGCCCCCCAGCGGAAGCAGGGCATAGCCCTCGCGGGCTTTCAGGCCGTCCACGACCCTCGGGATGTCCGTGGTCGACTCGCCGTTCGGGTCGACCGCCCACCCGGATCGCATGTCCCGCCCTTCTCGATGCAAGCGTTCCAGCTTCCCTCGCGGGACGACGCTGGTCGCGGCGTCGAATACGAAGGGCTGGTCGGCGTCGGTCGGGAAGGCGATCGCGAGCGGGTTCGTCCCGAACATGGGCGTGGCGCCGTTGGTCGGCGCCACCTGCGGTGACGCGTTGGTGCCGACGATGGCGAACAGGCCCTGCCGGGCGGCGCGCAGGGCGTAGTAGCCGGCGATGCCGAAGTGGTTCGACCGGCGTACGGTCGCCATGCCGATGCCCGTATCGACGCCTTTCGCGATGGCCATGTCCACCGCCGCGCACGAGGCCGGCTGGCCTAGGCCGTTGCCGGCGTCGAGGGCCACGGTCGCCGCCGTCTCGGCCAGGACGGTGGTCTTGGCATCGGGGAGGATCTTGCCGTCCCGCACTCCGTCGACGTACCTGCGCAGTCTGGCCACGCCGTGACTGTCGACACCGCGCAGGTCCGCTTCCGTCAGGACGTCGGCGACCAGCGCCGCGTCCCGCTTGGACACGCCCACAGCGAGCAGGCACCGGCACGTGAAGTCGTGCAGTGATCGATGGTCAACTCGCATGAGGCGTCGCTCCATGGTCGAGGGCCGACAGCGCCGCACGCTCGAACGCGTGTCGGCGCTCGGCAGTCTCCGCGTTGCCCGGTGTCGGCGGTTCGAGCCCCAGCTCCACACAGTGGACTCCCGAGGGAAGGTCGCCGACAGGCACCGCCAGCTCGCCGGTGATGATCACGACACGCTTGCCCTGCTTCCTGGCCATGGTGGCGACCAGTCCCGGGATCTTGCCGTCCCACGACCCGCGGTCGAAGCGTCCCTCGGCCGTCAGCACCAGATCCGCGCGCTCGATCTGACCGGCGAGCCCAGCGAGCGAGGCGAAGAACTCGCCTCCGTGGCTGACCGGCGCGGCAAACGCGGCGCGCAGACCTGCGGCCAAGCCGCCGCCGGCACCGAGTAACGGCTCGGCCAGCAACGTGTCGTCCTGCCGGCCGAACGCGGCCAGAAGCGCGTCCAGCATTCCGTACAGCACCACCGCGTCCGGCGGGGTGATCCCCTTCTGGGCACCGAACCGCTCGATGTTGTGCAGAAGCGGAGTGAACACGTCACTCAGTACTTCGACGCGCACGTCGCGGAGCAGCTCGACGGCGGGACCAGTGTCGACGCGTCGCACGTGTACCAGGTCACGCGGCGTAGGCGTGAGCAACCGGTCGGCGGAGTCGAGAAAGCGAACCCCCAGGGCGGCGAGAGCGCCTGCACCGAAGTCGACCGAGGCGGTTCCGCCCGCCGTGACGACCACCCGGGTCGCTCCGCGCCCGACCGCGTGCGCGATCAGTTGCCCGGTGCCTGTGGTGTTCGCCACGAGCGGTTGCCGGGGACGGGCGGCGACCAACTGCAGTCCGCTCGCACGAGCTGTCTCGACGAACGCGGTTCCGTCGTCCGTCAGGAGGTAGTCCGCCGACACCGGTGCGCCGAGGGGATCCTCGGCCGTCGTCTGGACGCGAGTGCCGCCCACAAGTTCGGCAGCGATGTCCAGTGCGCCGTCGCCGCCGTCCGACAGCGGGATCGTCACCACGCTGTCCACCGATCCGGTCCGCACCAGTCCGCTCGCCAGTGCTTCACCCACCCACCGTGCACCCGGCCCTCCACGGAACGCATTGGGTGCGATCAGAACTCGCATTCGATCACTGCCCGGCGGTGTGGTGGGCTGCCGACGTTCGCCGAATCCACGTCCGGTAGAGCAACCGCGATCGGCCGGGGTCGTGGTGGTCGTCGAACTCAGTCCTGCCGTGCAGAATCCGCAGGTTGTCGAAGACCGCGAACTCACCGGCGTCCATGCGGCCCTCGATCGCGCTGGCCGGGTCCTCGAGCACCGAGTCGAACGCGTCCAGCGCACCGCGTTGGGCGGGCGTCAGCGGGTCGGCACCGGGCTGACCGTGGCCGATCTCGATGTACTGCCGCAGATAGGTCACGGCATGCCTGTCGTCAGCGGTCGTGAACAACACGGGTTTGCGTACTGTGGCCGACTCCCCCGGCGCCTGGTCACCCCGTCGGTCGAAGTGGAAGCCCCCTTCCAGCACCGCAAGCACGTCGGGCCGGTCGGCCAGGAGAGCTCGGAGGCGGTCCACCGGAACGAGCCTCAACGTGCCGCCGGCCTTCGCCGGCCGCACGCACAGGAGGGTGAAGTAGTCCGGCAGCGGGAATGACCGCTCCGCGCCGTCGGTGTGCAGGTGACCTCCGTGCCGCGAGTCCGCATAGCGAGCCGATCTGCCCTCGCCGACCGCAGTTCCACGATTGCGCACGGGTCTGATCCGTGTGCCCGCTTTATCCTGTTCCATTACGGTGCCCAGCGTCTCCGAAGCCCACAGCAGGAGCTGCTCGCAAGTTTCCTGCTCGGTCACCTCGAGGCCCGTCATGACCAGAAATCCCGCGCCCGCGTCAACGTTATCCCGCACGAGCATCCGCAATCTTTCACGCTCGTACTGGGCCGCGCTGCCGTCGAATTTCCCCTGACGGACAGCGGCGAGGAAGCTTTCCGACCACCTGTGTCGTTGCCGATCAAAACCCATGCGCATTCACCTTCGCAGGTTATGGCGTACACGACCGTGGAACCGCAGGGGGCCCAAAGGAACGGCTCGCTCCGTCACGTTCCACAGTTGTTCCGGTGTTGTTGCCGTGAAGGTTGGGTTCCCCAGCGTATTCCGGGTACCAGGCCGTCCACAAAGACGAACTTGACACTGCACCTGCGGCCCGGTGGACGTCGCAGTGGCTGGACGCCTGAGCCATGGCGCCCTCGACGCCAACGCGTCGCGTTCCTGCCACGCATCGGTGGTCTGGTCTGCGCGGATGCGCCGTTAGGCCGCGCACTGTTCGCGAGGTTGGGCCGCGCACTGTTCGCGAGGGGCCATGGCGCGCGCGTTGCGCTCGCAGCGGGTACAGCGGGCCCGGTCCGGGCACGGGGTGCACTCGGAGAGGCGCAAGGTGACCTGGATGATCGGGAGTCCGTCGCGACGGTGGGTCTCGCGCCAGTAGCGGCTCTCTTTGCCGTTGGTGCAGGTGACGTGACGGTTGTCCCATTCGAGGTCCGTCAAAACGGCACCACCGAAGGCGGGGGCAGTTATCGTTACGGATGGAGGGGCTCGGCTGATAGGGATCTTTGAATAGGGTTCTGTCCGCACTTCCGTGGACGATCTATCTCCGATCCTCGCTCAGGCGACTCGATAGGATCGCGGCATGGTGGAGGATCTCGCGACCGCGTTGCCAGAGGATGAGTACCGACGCGTATGGGACCGCTTCTGCGAGGACTTCACATTCCGTCCGAGTACGAGTTCGTTCAAGCGGAGCCACTGCTGGACGGCCTGATCGTGGGAGTTCTCGTCGCGAGGGCGGGTCACTGCTCCTCCTCCCGTGCCTTGAGGTAGTCGGCCGCAGAACGACGGGCCTTTTGATCGTGACGATCAAGGTGATCGTGATGACGACTGAGGCTGTACCCATTGGTGCCCTTCTCCTACATCGCTCCGTGGGACGGGTCGAGGCCGTGGCCTTCCTGGGGGGGGAGATCGCCGCGCTCGGGGTGCTGTCCTGCGGCGCGGCTGTGACCCGGCGGACGCTCTCACGTCGCTCAGGAGTACAGGAAGGAGCCGTCCCGGGGGCGGGCCGCAGACGTCGCCAGGCCGTCGCCGTGCCTGTCACTACCGCAGACGTCTCCCTGCCTGATACGACTTTCTCGAACCGGCCCGTCCCCATGGCGGCTTGAGCTGCTGGTCGGCGGCGCCGAGGCCAGGGGGGTATAGGCGGCGGAGACGCCGATCTGGCAGGTCTCGGCCCGCCCCGGCTGTGGCGGCGTACTGCCGCTGTACTCCAGCGCCCTGCGGCGAAGTCCGCCATCATGGGGTGGCGGGCCCCACACTGAGAAACAGGTAGGACCATGATGCGCGTTGAGGTCGACGTTCTCAGCTGTGTTTCCTCGGGCCAGTGCGTGATGCTCGTCCCCGAGGTCTTCGATCAGCGGGACGAGGACGGCACGGTCGAACTCCTCGATGACACTCCGCCCTCCGAACTCCACGACGCCGTACGCAAGTCGGCCATGATGTGCCCTGGGGCAGCGATCCGGGTCGAGGAGCCGTCGTAACCGCCGCACCCGATCGCGTCGTGGTCGTCGGTGCCCTGGCTCGTCACCGACGAGTGTGATGGTGCCGACGTGGCGGACCGCCGCCACCTCGGCTCATCTCGGGCTGCCGCAAGCGATGTGACTGGTCCAGGCTCCCCTCAGGGCGCGGCCCGACGAAGCCGCGGCCGCGCGGATCAGCGGCCGCGCGGATCAGCGGCCGCGTCGCCTCATGTAGAGGTCGAAGGCCCGGTAGACCATCGGCCGCAGCGGCAGGTCCCACTCGCCGACGTACCGCGTCGCCTGGCCGCCGGTGCCGACCTTGAACTGGACGAGGCCGACGTGCGGGTCGTCGGCGTCGAGGGTGGGGGTGATGCCACGCAGGTCGTAGACGTCGCAGCCGGCCGCGAGCGAGTCGCGGATCATCGCCCACTGGCAGGCGTTTGAGGCACGCACCTCGCGCTTCGCGGTGGAGGAGGCGCCATAGGAGTACACCGCGTGGGCGCCGACGCGGACCATGACCGTGGCGGCGGCCAAGTCGCCCTGGTGACGGGCCAGGTAGAGCTTGATCCGCTCGGGGTCCTCGGCACTCAGCGCCGCGAACATGGTCTCGAAGTAGCGCAGCGGCCGGGGTGTGAAGTGGTCGCGCTCGGCGGTGTGGACGTAGAGGTCGTGGAACGCCTTGAGGTCCTCCGGGCCCCCGTTGCTGACCGTGACCTCGACTCCCTCCTTGGCCGACTTCTTGATGTTGCGGCGCCACTGCTGGTTCATGCCCTTGAGCAATTCGTCCTCGGTCCTGCCTACCAGCGGGACCTCGTACTTGAACTGTGGGTGCCCGACCCCGAACCCGTCCTCCGGGTTCTGCGGCAGCCAGCCGGCGCTCCGGAGCCTGGTGGCCACGCGGGCACCGACCGGGTCGGTCCAGTGGCCGGTGATGTCGGTGAGCCGTTTGGTGCCCGGGTCGGCGATGCCCTCCTTGACCTGGGCGGCGCTCCAGGTGTGGGTGCGCACCGGCGGGCCGATCCGGATCGCGAACGCGCCATGGGCCTTGAGGTGGGCCGCCAGCGGATCGAGCCAAGCACTGATGTCGCCGCTCCAGTCGATGACCGGGCCCTCGGGCAGATACGCCAGCGTGAAGCGGTCGAGCCTCGGCACGGGGCGGTGCAGAACGAGTCCAGCACCCACCAGGCGCCGCCCCTCGAACCAGCCGAGGGACTCGCTGCGCCACTCGGTCTTGACGCCGCCCCATGCCGGGGTCTGCAGAAAGCTGACCGACCGCTGGGCCCGTACGAACGCCATGTGCTCGGCGGCGGTGATCGGCATGACGACGGGTTTCACGGCTGTAGGTCGCATTGCTTCGCTGGGGGGGTTGTAGGACATGTCATCAGTCAATGTAGTGGGGTGTTGCCGGGGTGTATGCGGTTTTCGATACGCCGACGATATGTCACCGCCCGGCGGCCCAGGGGCTGGTTCCGGCGGCCATCGGCCGGTGGCTCCACGGCGGGGAGGCAGGGTTTGGTTGATCCGCGCCACCTCGTCGTCGGCCGAAGCCGCCCCCGGCCACGTGCCTCCGGTGGGTACGCGCACATCAGTGCGTGTCGGTTGTCGTCAGGGGGCGTGGTGCCGGTGCCGGAGGGGGCACTTCGCTGCCGAGGTTCAGCTCCAGGTGTTTCGGGAGCGCCCGGCGGTACAGTGGCAGGACCGCAGCGCTCGTGATGACGGCGACCATGACGAGAACAGAGAACACCGGCTTGGTGATCAGGCCCTGGGCCAAGCCGATGTTGATGAAGACGATGATCATCATGCCGCGGGCGTTCATCAGCCCTCCCACGGCAAAGGCCTCGCGCCAGCTGAAGCGGAGTGTCTTCATGGCCAGGGTGCTGCCGAAGTACTTGCCCGCGAATCCCGCCAGGAGCGCGGCGACGCCGAACAGCAGGGTGTCGGCCGAGAGGCTCCGCAGGTCGGTGGTGAGGCCGGACAGGGCGAAGAAGATGGGCAGCAGTAGCGTGGAGACGGTGTCCATCATCCGGCTGTGCAGCGCTTGGCGGAACCGCGGGTCACGGGGCATGGCCAGGCCGGCGATGAAGCCGCCGAAGACCGAGTAGATCCCGATCAGGTCGGTGAGGTATCCGCACACGATCGGGATGATGACGACGACGTACATCGCGCCGGGACTCAGCGTGCCCTGTCGGCCGACGTGCCGCGCCAGCGGCCGCAGCAGCCGGGGCACTCCTAGCAGCATCACGACGGTGAACAGGATGCTGTAGCCGATCATGGGCAGTGCGCCGACGGCCCCGGAGCCGGTGTGCACAGCCGTCAGCGTGGCCAGGAAACACCAGGCCGCCGCGTCGTCGATCGAGGCGGCGACCAGGGAAAGGCGTCCCAGGCGGGAGTTCTGCAGACCCCGCTCGTACAGCATGCGGGCCAGCATGGGGAGCGCTGTGAGGGACAGCGCACCGCCGACGAAGAGGGCGAACTCCCACCGGTTGACGTCATCGCGCGAGACGTCGTCCCACATCAGCAGGCCGACGAGACCGCCGAGGACGAGGGAGGGCAGGAACCCCGAGGCGGCGAGGACGGCCGGGTGGTGCTTGCGCTCGGACTCCTGTCGGCTGTGGTCGAGGCCGGCGCCGACGAGGAACATGTAGAGCGTCAGGCCGATGGTGCTCAGGACGTACAGCACCGACCGTGCCTGCGCGGGGAAGACGTCCGCCTGAAGTTCGGGCGCCAGCCAGCCGAACAGGGTCGGGCCCAGCAGGATGCCGGCGATGATTTCGCCGAGCACCCGTGGCTGTCCGAGCATGACCGCGAGCCTGCCGATCACGGCCGCCGCGAGCAAGATGACCGCCAGTGCGGGAAGCACGTCGAGCGCCAGTTCGAGGTTGCTGTCGCGCACGGCCAAGGACGTATGGTCCTGCATGGGAATGGGGTCCCTTTGAGTCGGGTGCCAAAGGCTGTTGTCAGTGAGCCCGCTCGCCCGGCCCGGTCGGCACCGCGAGCCGCACGTGCGGGTCGGCCTCGGCGTTGCTCCAGAACTCGCCGAGGCCGACGTGCGCGGGCCGGTCGAGGGCGTTCAGCCCCTCGGGCCGGTCAAGGGTGACATGACCCTTCTTGGCGTACTGGATGCGGTTCAGGTCCGCCGCGCGGCGAACCGGCCCACCTTGTCGATGACATCGGCGCCGTACAGCCGCAGCGCCTGCTGGAGCGCGAACTCCGCCATGTAGCGGCGGAACTCCTCGGGCGGCTCGTCGGACAGGTTCAGCATCCGGCGGTTGGCGAGCACCGCTTCCCCGCCCAGCCGTTCCAAGGCCCGCTCGATGGCAGCGTCCAGGTCGGCGGGTTCGGCGACCTCGTCGACGATCAGGCGGGCGTCCGGCTCGCTCGCCCACAGCCGTCGGCCGCCGAGGATCACCTGCCGGGCGGCGCGCGGGCCGAGCGACCGGGTGAGGCGGAAGTTCGCGACACCCGGGATGATGCCCTCCTTGGCCGCGGGCAGGCTGAGGAAGGCGTCGGACGCGGCAAGGACATGGTCGAAGACGAGCAGCAGCTGGGTGCCGCCGCCGATCGCGAACGCGTCGACGGCGGCCGCCCACGGCTTGTCCGCGTACGGCGGCCGCCAGTCGCCGTCGTCCAGGCGGAGCCCGCGAACGATCTTGTTGATGTAGCCGAGTTCGCGGCGGAGCAGGAACCCGACGAGCGGGATGTCGCCCGACGACAGGTACTTGAGATTGATTCCGGCGCTGAATACGCGCCTGCCTCGGTAGCGCGGATGGCTCATCTCGCCGCCGCGCACGAATCCGACCTTGACGTCCTCGTCCAGGAGCGCCAGGTCGACCGCGGTCTCCATGTCCTCGACCTGCTGTTCGTCCTCGGCGTTGAGGCGGTCGTCGCGGCACATCGTCAGGTGGGCCACGCCGTCGCGCCGCTCAAGGCGGACGGCCTCGGTCTCCAGGAGGCCGGTCCGCTGGAACTCCGGGAGCAGTGCGAGCGCCCGCGGGGTCGGTCGGAGCATGGAGTCGACCACGTGCGGGCCCGTGACGGGCGAGCCGAGCACCGCCCGCAGGAAGATGCCCTGGTCGATCTCTCGGCCTTCCTTGTCCGCCTGGACCCGCGACCGCTCGTCCGCGAGCTGTGCCGCCGTCGGGACCAGGCCGGGGAAGACCTCGGCGGCCTCCGTGACCAGGGCTTCGATCCGCACGTCGCGGCCGTCGGTGAGCCGGGCGTACACCTCCTCCACGTGCTCGGCCAGGAACCGCCCGCGCAGTCGGCGCACCTCGTCCTGGGCGGCGGCGGCCTCGGCCCGCTGGCCGGGGGTCCGTCGCGTGGGCTCGGGCAGGGCGGCGAGCAGGTCGTCGACCCGCTCGGCCGCCTTGTGCAGCGCCTCCCCGGCGGCGGCGAGACCGCTCGGAAGGGTGTGCGCGATGGTCATGCGGAGGGTCCCGTTCGACGCAGGGTGCGGTCGCAGGCAGCAAGGTGCCTGCCGAGCGCGTCCTCGAAGGTGGTCGAGCCGGCTTCGAAAATCAGCTGCCTGCGAATGGCCATCTCCGTGCCGTCCACGGCAGCGGCCGCCTCGGCCAGGGCGGCCAGCGTCGTCGCCGGGTCCTCGCTCACCTCGTCGACCAGGTTGAGCGCGAGCGCGCGGTCCGCCTCGATCGGGGCCCCGAGCAGCACGGCCCGCCGGATGCCCGCCGAACCTGCCTGATGGGTGAGCCGGTGCACGGTCATCCCCGGCCAGGTGGCACCGCCTGCCCAGGCGGGCAACAACCGGGTGCCAGGAGCGGCGATCCGGACGTCGGCGGCGAGGAGGACATCCAGCGCCGTTCCGGCGCAGTCGCCCGAGGCCACCGCGACCGTGAGCCGGCCGAGGCGTTCGAACCGGCGCACCGCCCGTTCCCATTTGGAGACCACTCCGACGGTCAGCTCCGTCGCCCAACCGGCCGGAGGGACACCCGTGACGTGGACGGTGACCGGGCCGGATTCCCGCTGGTCGTCGGCGCGGTCGCAGAGATCGACCATCTCCTCGATGGACTCGGCCGACAGGGGCCGAGTGCCGTCCAGGCGCAGCATCATGTCGCCATCCGTTTCCCCGCGCGTCACCACTGGATCAGCGCCGTCTCGATCGAGGATCCGGGCCCCATGGTCATCAGCACGCCGTAGTCGCCGGGCCGGGCGACGTCCTCTTCGGCGAGTCGCTCGTAGGAGAAGAGGAAGGAGCCGCTGGAGAGGTTGCCGTAGTCGCGGAGCACGCCGGTGGTGTGCCGCGCGTCGTGCCGGCTCAGGCCGAGGTTGACCACGACGGCGTCGATCACCTTCTTGCCGCCGGAGTGCACCAGCCACTGGCTGATGTCGCTGCGGCGCAGCCCCGTTCCGGACAGCAGGCGGTCGACGACGATCTCAGCGTGCGCACCGACCACGTAGGGGATCTGCGGGTCGAGGAAGAAGCTGAACCGGTCCTGTTGCCGGTCCCATTCGTAGCGCATCGCGTCGATCGCGTCGGTGATGATGTAGCTCGCGAACTTCAGCACGCGGGGGCCGGGCACCCTGCCGTCACCGGAGGTGACGGCGAGGGCGGCGGCTCCTTCGCCGAACAGGCTGTTGACCACCGCGGTCCGCATCGTGCCGTCCAGGGCATACGCGGCGGAGCATGCCTCGGTGCACAGGACGACACCGAGTTCGCCCGGGTGCGCCGCGGACCAGCCCGCGACCACGTTGAGCGCGTTCAGACCCGCGTTGCATCCCATGCCCACGATGTCCGAACGGCTGCAATGCGGGTCTATCCCGAGTTCACGGATGATCAGCGCGCTCAGGCCGGGAGTCAGGAAGCCGGTCGAGGTGACGCAGCACAGGTGACGCAGGTCCTCAAGACTCGATCCCGCCGACTTCAGGCAGGCCTCGAGCGCACGGCACCCCATGTCGACAGCGATCTTCTTGTGTTTGTCCAGCAGATCACCCTGGGGTTCCGGTACGCGCACTCCGCCAGGGCCCTGAGGCGGAAGCGTGAGAAAGCGCCGGTCGATCGCGCTGTTGAGGAAGACCGAGCGGATCTTGGGGTCCTCGATGTCGAGGATGTCGAGCAGCTCGGATTGCGAGTACGACGTGTCGGACACCGCGGTCCCGACCCCGGCGAACCTGGTGATCTCGGTGAGTCCGGTGAGAACGGAAAGATCCGCTGCCGGAGCGATACTGGTAGTCATCGATACATCCAGCCCCATGTCCTGAGCTTGCTACGGCGCAGTGGCCTTATCTGTGACGCGGTCATCGATCTCACCTTTCGCAGGTATGAATGGACACCATGAGCGCGGCTTGGCCGCCTCGTGATAGCGGGGGCAGGCATTCCCGCGGTATCAAATGCCGGACGCTGGCACCTCCCGCGGAGCATCAGCCGTACCGGGGCCTCCTCGTCCTCAGCTGACCGGCCGCGTGTACCGACTCGCAGCCCGCCAGGCCCATCGCGTCCCGGAGTTCGGCGGCGAGGAGTTCGAGCACCTGGCGGACGCCGTCCTGACCGGCCGTGGCAAGGCCCCACATGACGGGGCGTCCGACCAGCACGGCCGACGCGCCGAGGGCGATGGCCTTGAGGATGTCTCCGCCACTGCGGATTCCGCCGTCCATCAGCACCTGGCAGCCGCCGCCGATCGCGGCGGCGATCTCGCCCAGTACCTCGGTTCCGGGCACGGCACCGTCCAGCTGACGGCCCCCGTGGTTGGAGACCACGATGCCGCTGACACCCGCCTCGACGGCACGGCGGGCGTCCTCGACAGCGAGGATCCCCTTCAGCACCACCGGCAGGTTCGTGCGCGCGCACACCGCCGCCACGGAGTCCCAGTTGGCCGGGGCGAACTCGCGCGCGGTGTGGTCGGCCACGGCCGAGACCCCTCGGGTTCGGCGGTGCGCGGCCGCGGAGGATGCGAAGTTGGCAGCCGTCACCCACTCCGGCAGCGCGAAGCCGTTGCGCATGTCACGCAACCGCCGCCCCATCCACGGCACATCGACGGTGAACACGATCGCCTCGCAACCGGAGTCCTCCGCCCTGCGCACCAACTCCAGGGACCGCTTCTGGTCCCGCAGCCAGTACAGCTGGAACCACGGTCGGCCACCGACGGCAGCGATCTCCTCCAGCGGAACGCTGCTCATGGTGCAGATGACGTACGGCACGCCGGCGTCCCGGGCCGCGCGCGCCGCCGCGAGTTCGCCACCGGGATGGAACAGCCGCTGGTACGCGATCGGCGCGACGCCCATCGGCAGTGCGGCACGCTTGCCGAGGACATCGGCCCCGGTGCCGCTTTCGGTCAGGTCACGCAGCACCCGGGGCACCACGAAGGTTTGCTCGAGTGCGGTGCGGTTGGCCGCCAGAGAGGCCTCGGTGCCGCTCCCCCCGGCGAGGAAGTCCCAGATCTGGCCGGGGAGGGCGTCCCGGGCGGCACGTTCGAAATCGGCGAGGCGCACGTAGGTCATCGGCGGATGGCACCAGGCTCGCTCTGGCCGGTCCGTCCCAGTTCCACGGCTTCGTACAGGGCCTTGATGTTGGCGCTGCCGAACGTCTCCGCTCCCTGCCTCTCGATGACCTCGAAGAAGAGCGTCCGCCGTGGATGAGTGGAGGCGGTGAAGATCTGGAACATCTGGCCGCCGTGGTCCTCGTCGGCGAGCACGTTCGTCGCCCGTAGATCGTCCAGTTTGTGTGTCTCCAGCGCGATCCGCTCGCCGAGCATGTCGTAGTAGGCCGCGGGTGTCTTCAGGAACTCCACCCCGCGCCGGGACAGCGCCTGGACCGAGCGGACCGCGTCGTCGCTGGTGAATGCGATGTGCTGAACACCAGCCCCGTGGTGGTCCTTGAGGAAGTCGTCGATCTGGCCCGGGTCGGCGCTCTCATCGGGCTCGATCATCGTGAGGGTGACCGCTCCTGACGCACTCTGCACGACGATGGAGTTCATCGCCTGGTCACCGACCACGATGTGCTCCTCGAAAATCTGCCGGAACCCCAGTGCCCGCTCGTAGAACTCCACCATGGGGCCGAGGTCGCCCCCGCTCAGGCAGACCGCGAAGTGATCGATCCCGAGCAGGCCCACGCCTTGCCCGCGATGGCCGTTCGCGTGCGGCGAGGCGGTGGTCTCGTCCCTCTGGACCAGGGTGTGCACCAGGTCGCCGAAGCCGACGACGGCGGCCGTGACGGTCGGTCCGTCCAGCTCCGCCTCGTCGAGCCGCGCGGGCTCTCGGACAGCGACCGCCCCGGCCTGTACGGCAGCCTCGAAAGCGGCGGCCGCGTCCGGAGTACGCAGCGCGATATCGGCCACACCATCGCCGTGCGCCTGGAGGTAGATCGTCGCCGGATGACGATCCGACGTCGGCTCGGTGAGGACCAGCTTTATCGACCCCTGGCACAGCGTGACGCTCCGATGATCCGCGGAACGGCTCGTGCCGGTGACGGCGAAAGCGTACTTGTCCACCCAACCGAAAGCGGCCTCCTCGAGATTACCGACATACATTTCCACATAGTCGATCTCGAAATTCTGCACAGCGCTCAAGACTTCCTCCATGAAATGGAACGGATAGCTGCCCATGCACAGCATGACTGCGAGCCACATTCGCATCAACGGTGTCAATTTGACGCCTGTCGGGCACAGACGTCATGGATACCGGTTGGCCAAGTCCCGGTTATGCCCCGGAATACCCACCCCACCCATCCCGGCGAACCGGCTCCCGGGTCAACGCCCCGTGAACCGCACCGGCAGCTCCCGGTACCCCTGCACGGCGATCGCGCGCAACCAGGTGGGCTCCCGCACCAGTTCCACCCGTGACACCCGCTCGGCCAGCACGCGCAACACGACCGACAGCTCGATCCGGGCGAGTGCGGAACCGAGGCAGTGGTGCACCCCGTGGCCGAACGTGATGTGCCGATTGGGCTTGCGCCCGGCGCGGAACGCGTCGGGGTCGTCGAACACGGCGGGGTCCCTGTTCGCGGCGGGCAGCCACGCGACCACCGGCGTGCCGGGCAGCAGGCGTTGGCCGTTGATCGTGACCTCGCCGGTCGTCACCCGGAGCACGTGCATCGCCGGTGAGGTCCAGCGCAGCACCTCCTCCACGACGGTGTCGACGTCCGCGTTCCCGTCGCGCAGGTCACTCAGCAGTCCGGGCACCGTGGCGAGCGCGTGCACCGCCCCGGTGATGGCGTGCCGGGTGGTCTCGTTGCCCCCGATCAGTACGTTGTCGCAGTTGAGCAGTACGTCGTCGCTGGTGAGGCTGTCGTCGGCCACCAGCGTGCTGACGAGGTCGGCGCCGGGGTGCTCGCGGCGCCCGGTGATCAACTCGTGGAAGTAGACGAGGATCTCGGTGTGTGCCTGACGCGGCGTCATCCCGTCGAACCATTCGTCCGCACCACCGAACGCGTGATTGGTCAGCTCGATGAGCAGGTCCTGGTCCTCGGCCGGTACGCCGAGGATGTCGCACACGACCGCGGCCGGAATGCGTGAGCCGATCGCCGGGGCCACGTCGCACACCCCGCCGTCGAGCGCCTGGTCGAGGACGCTGTCCACTTCGGTCCGCACGCGCTCCGCAAGGGCCTGCGCGGCCGCTCTGGAGAGCAGCGGTCCGACAAGGCGTCGCAGCCTGCGGTGCTGCTGCTGTTCGGAGACCACCATCATCCGGCCGCCCGAGGTGTCCGGATGGTCGCGGTCGAAGCCGATCATCATTCCGTACTCGGAGGTGAAGGGCGCGGTGGGCGCGAGGACCGCGGCACATGCCCGGTGCGAGAACACGGACCAGAACCCGCCCGGCGAACTGCCCGGTTCGCTCCACACCATCGCGTCTTCCGCCGCGAGCGCGCGCCAGCGGGTGTGCCGGTCGAGCGTCGTGTACAGATCGGGGTTGCCGAGATCGGCCTCATCGACGGTTTTCGTCATCTGCATGGACGGTCTCCAGGTCACGTGGGTGTGCCGTCGAGCACCTTGGCGAGTTGTGCCACGGTCGGCGCGTTGAAGAAGGCCTGCACCCGCAGCCGGACGTTCAAGCTCTCGCGGATGCGGGCCACCAGCCGAGTCGCGAGCAGCGAGTGCCCGCCGACCTCGAAGAAGCTGTCCTCGACGCCGACGCTGCTGACGCCGAGCACTTCGGCGAACAACATGGCCAGGTGGGTCTCCGTGGGCGTGTTCGGCGCCCGTCCCGCTCGCGCGCGTGGGGCGCTCTCGGGCTCGGGCAGGGCGGCTCGGTCGACCTTGCCGTTCGGCGATGTCGGCAGCCGCGGCAGGTCGACGACCACGTCGGGTACGAGGTAGGAGGGCAACCGCCGGCGCAGCTGTGCCAGGAGGTGTTCGACCGCCACTGGCGTACCCGCCGTGCCGACCACATAGGCGACCAGCCTGTTCTCGTGCTCGATCACCACCGCCTGGGCCACCCCGTCCACGTCGAACAGGGCGGCCTCGACCTCGCCCGGCTCGATCCGGTGGCCACGGACCTTCAGTTGGTCGTCGGCGCGGCCGACGAAGACGAGCTGGCCGTCCGAACGGGCCCGTACCCGGTCGCCGGTGCGGTACATGCGGTCGCCCGGACCGCCGAACGGGTCCGGCAGGAACCGCTGCGCGGTCGCCGCCGGCCGGTGGAGGTATCCGCGGGCGAGGCCGGGGCCGGTCATGTACAGCTCGCCCACGTCCCCGTCCGGGACGGCCCTCATCCGGTCATCCAGAACGTACGTACGGACGCCGGTGATCGGCCTGCCGATCGGTGGCGTTCCGTCGCCGGTCAGCGGCTCGCTCGCGGTCACCGCGACGGTGGCCTCGGTCGGGCCGTACGCGTTGATCATCACGCGGTCGGTGGCCCAGCGCTTCGCGACCGGTGCCGGGCAGGCCTCCCCCGCGACCAGGAGGGTAAGGCCTGCGGGTAAGCCGCCGGCTTCCTCCAGCGGCGCAAGCGCGGTCGGCGGCAAGGTGATGTGGGTGATGCCCTGGTCACGCACCAGCCGGGCGAGCGGCTCGCCCGGGACCAGGTCCGACGCGGGGGCCAGCACCAGACAGCCACCGGCCAGCCAGATCGGCCAGAACTCGGCGACGGAGGCGTCGAAGCTGGGTGACGCGAAGGCCAATAGCCTGCTGTCCGGCTTCTGCTGCTGGCGGCGCACGTAATCGGCGGCGAGGTTCGGGATCCCGCGGTGCGTGACCAGCACGCCTTTCGGCCGTCCGGTCGAGCCCGAGGTGTAGATGACGTACGCGGGGTGGTCGGGAAGCAAGGGGCTGAGCCGGTCGTGGTCGTCCAGGTTCGGCTCGGACCGGGACGGCTCCCGTTCCACGCGCAAGACCGCGGGAGCCCCGGCCACATCCTGCCCCGGCAGGGACAACACGCAGTGCGCTGACGCGTCGTCCAGCGTCTGCCGCCTGCGTTCCTCCGGGTAGTCGGGGTTGACGGGCACGTACGCGGCACCGGCCTTGAGCACGGCCAGGACCGCGATGACGAACTCGATCGACCGTGGCATCACCGTGGCCACCAGCCGTTCCGGGCCGACGCCGTGCTCGACGAGTCGACGCGCGAGCCGGTTGGCCTCCCCGTTCAGCTCGGCGTAGGTCAGTGTGGTGTCACCCATCGCCGCCGCAGGCCGGTCCGGCATCGCCGCGGCGGTTGCCTCGAACAGGGCGGGTGCCGTGGACGGCAGCAGGTTCACGCCGGTCATGCTTGCCTCTCCGCGGCTCCATGGGCATCCGCGATGGTGTCGGCGGGGCGTTCGGCACGACCCGGGTGACTGGCGCGGGCTGACTCAAGGGGTGTCATGCGGTTTTCTCCAATCGCGCGCGGGACTCGGTGCGGAGGAGCCGGATCAGCTCGCGGTTCACCGCTTCCGGGTTCTCCAGGTAGCCGAAGTGCCCGCACCCGGGAATCGTGCGGTGCGTCGCGCCGGGAATCGCGGCGGCCAGCTCCCGTCCGGCCACTGGCGGCGCTACGAGGTCGTGCTCGAACGAGACGACGTGGCAGGGCACTTTGATCCCGCGGTAGGCCTGGAGGCGGTCGGGCAACGCGCTCAGGAGCAGCTGGGCTCGGACTCCCGGCCCCTCCATGCCTGACGCGTCGAGCAGGTCGAGCCAGTCGGCGGTGAGGTCGTCGTCGATGAGCGTCGCGGGCCCCAGGTTGAGCAGGGCGCGAACGGCTGCGAGGTACCCCCGCGGCAGCTCGGTAGCTCGTTCGATCAGCTCCGCCTCGGCCTCCGCCAGCACGCGCTGGACGAGACTGCTCCTGCCGCAGGCCGCCATCAGCACGACCGTGTCCAGCAGTTCGGGGCGGGCAAGCGCCAGCTCCTGGGCGATGTACGAGCCCATCGAGGTGCCGACCACGCGGCACGGCGCCGCGCCGAGGTGCTCGATCAGGGCGGCCACGTCCGCGACGAGGTCGTCGATGGTGAACCCGTCCGCGCCGGTGTCGCTGGGCGGAATCCCGCGGTTGTCCATGGTGATCACGCGAAACCCGGCGGCGCGGAACGCGGGCACCTGGTGCAGGTCCCACACCGAACTCGGCGCCCCGGTGCCGGTCAAAAACAGGACGGGCGGCAAAGCATTGCCATGGTCGTGGTAGGACAACCGGATTCCGTTCTCCGTTGTCATCAACATGCCGGTTCTCCCCCGCTCGCCGCACGTCCACTGCGCGGCGGAGTTCTCGTTTTCCGCAACGGTTGTGTGCTCCCCAGGTGCTGTGGCATGCGTGTGACCGTACCTTCGGATATCGAGCATCTGGAAGAGCGGACATAGACATCCAGCACTTCCGACGCGCCCGGCGCACCTCAGCGAGAATCGCCATCAATTCGCGTCCACGGCCGCTACTTGACATCTCGACCGGGTATGGAAAACCCTAGCATTCATGGATTCATACGGTCTTTCCACTCGCTTGAGCATGGAAACTCTGCACGGCTCGCTCGCCGATCCCGCTATCTCGTCGATGAACCTGCTCAATGAGCTGATCGGCGAATATCCCGCGGCCATTTCCATGGCGGCAGGCCGCCCGTACGAAGAGTTCTTCGACGTCCGCCTCATCCACGAGTACATCGACGCCTACTGCGACCACCTCCGGAACGACCGGGAGCTGGACGAGGCGGAGGTCACCCGCACGCTCTTCCAGTACGGCACCACGAAGGGCGTCATCAGCGATCTCATCGCCCGCCACCTCGCCGAGGACGAGGGCATCGACGCCGCCCCCGAGTCCGTGGTCGTCACCGTGGGCGCGCAGGAGGCCATGTTCCTGCTCTTCCGCACGCTACGGGCCGACGAGCGGGACGTGCTGCTCGCCCCCGCCCCCACCTACGTCGGCCTGACCGGGGCCGCGTTGCTGACCGACACCCCGGTCTGGCCGGTCCGGTCCACCGAGAACGGCATCGACCCCCAGGACCTCGTCCTCCAGCTGAAACGGGCCGAAGAGCAGGGCAAGCGAGTCCGGGCCTGCTACGTGACGCCCGACTTCGCCAACCCCACCGGCACCAGCATGGACGTGCCCGCCCGCCGTCGGCTCCTCGAGGTCGCCGAGGCGAGCGGCATCCTGCTCCTGGAGGACAACGCGTACGGGGTCTACGGATCCGAGCGCTTGCCCACGCTGAAGGCGCTCGACCGGTCGGGGGCCGTGGTCTACATCGGCTCCTTCGCCAAGACCGGCATGCCCGGCGCCCGGGTCGGCTACGTCGTGGCGGATCAGCACGTGGCCGGGGGCGGTCTGCTCGCCGACCAGCTCTCGAAGCTCAAGGGCATGCTCACGGTGAACACCTCGCCCATCGCGCAAGCGGTGATCGCCGGGAAGCTCCTGCTCCACGGCTTCAGTCTGGTCAAGGCCAACGCCAGGGAAATCGCCATCTACCACCGCAACCTCCAGCACACGCTGGGCCAGCTCACCCGCAGGCTCGGCGACTGCCCGGGGGTCAGCTGGAACGCGCCGAAGGGCGGGTTCTTCATCACCGTCACCGTGCCCTTCGTCGTCGACGACGAGCTGCTGAAGGACGCCGCCGGCGACTACGGCGTCCTGTTCACCCCGATGCATCACTTCTACGGAGGCAAGGGCGGGTTCAACCAACTGCGGCTCTCGATCAGCCTGCTCACACCGGAACTGATCGAGGAGGCCGTCTCCCGGCTCGCCGCGCTCATCACCGCGCGCCTCCCGTGAGCCGAACTCAGCGGGTCATGCGGAATCGCTCCGCAATGAGGCCTCCAGCAGCAGCGCGCCAGGGCCGCCACGCTCCTCGTCGGACCTGAACGCTGTCGGCGCCACCACGTCGAATCCGGCCTCTTCGAGTTCCTGTACCACCTGATCCGCGTCGAGGAGCCGCAAGCGGCTCGTGCAGATGACGAAGGGGTCCAACGTGTCATCGGCAGGGTAGATCGTGATGTCCTGGATCTTCTCTGCCGGTGACCGCCTCGCGTGCAGCACATACCGTCGGCCGCTGCGGCCCGACAGCTCTTGCTGGCGCTCCTGCGACTTCCACATGCCGTTATCGGCCATGCTGACCAGGAATTTCCCTCCGGGCTCCAGGTGCGCGCGAACCGACGCGTACAAGCCCGGCCTGTGGGTGTCGTCGAGGAGGCTGATCGAGCCGTAGCTGATGACCACGGCACCGAAGCGCTTACCCAGCGCGAAGGCGCCCATGTCTCCCTGCACCACAGTGCACCGGTCCCGAAGGTCCGCCGGCGCGGCTGCCAACTCCTTCCGGAGGGTGTCGATCATCGTGGTCGACAGCTCAAGTGCGGTGACCTCGAAGCCGAGCTTCAGGAAGGGGAACGTCAGCCGACCCGTTCCGGCAGCGAGTTCCAGCACCGCCCCGGACGCAGGAGGAATGTGGGCGGCCATCTCCTTTACTTCCGAAACGCCGTCCGCTTCCAGCATCAGGTCGACCCCGAGGTCCTCGTCGTAGAAACTGCGCAGTACGCCTCGCTTCCCCACAGAGGCCAGCAAAGCGTCCGCGCGCGCGGTCCGGACCGGTCCATGTTCCAGCTGATTACTCATACGGCCGACCTCCTGGTAGGCATCCATCTCAGGGACGAGTGGGTTGTTGACGACGTCGCGGTCACCGCGGCCGGGCAGCCCGGTGCGGCAGTGGAACCATCACTTCGTGCAGTTCAGCGGTCGATCATTTCTCGGACGAGGCGACGCGAATGCGGCTGCTGTGCCAGCCGGTCGAACTCGGCCAGCCGATCCGACGGCGTCCACGCGCGCAGCATCTCCAGATACGACTTCTCCACCACAGGCGCCGCGTAGTGCGTGTCGGCGTAGCGGGCAAGTTCTGGAGCACGCTCGCGCGCGGTGTCGGCGAGGGCTCGGAATTCCTCGCGCGAGAGACTCTCGAAGTCAGGCACGAGGACAAGTCCAGGGAAGATGTCGTTCGTAGCGCACTCGGCTCGTCGGGCCAGCGTCGGCACGCCGAGCCCGACGGCTTCCGAGAGCATGCGCCCCCACGAGTCGCTGACCGAGTTCACCAGCATGACGTCGACTGCCCGATAGAAGGAGCACATCCACTCCCACTGGCGATACGCGCCGATGTGCACATGAATCCGGTGGGACGAGTCCACGCCCGCCGCCTGTTCCCAACGGCGGCGCACAAGCTCCTCCGTCACACCAGGCTCATCCGGTATGACACAACAGAGGAGATGGGTTTTCGGATCCTGTATGTAGCGGAGGAACCACACAGCGATCTCGTCGATACCCTTTGCCGGATGCAGCATTCCTCCGGCACCCAGCAGCGTGTCACCTGCATCAAGCTTCAAGCTGGCCCGTAGGGCTTCGTGCGAGGCACCTTCGACAGGTACCTTCTGGGCTATCGGGACGATGCCGAAATCCAGATCGCGCAGCAAGGGAATGTCCTGATGGAGCAGCTTCCGATTGCGTTCCGTGAACGTATACGGATGTACCTGGTGTCCAAGGTTCAGCAGCTCCTTGGTATAAGTTGCCGGGTGCGCGTCGGGGGACATCGGGATCCGATCGAACGGAGTGCTGTCCCCCCAGTGCTCCAGCTTCCAAAGGATCAACTGCCCAGGCGGCAGGTGCCGCAGCACCGACAGGTGGCGCTGGAAGAGGTTCGAGATCCTCAGCCAGAGCGGACCTTCCTTGACAATGCCTTCCGCGATTTCTTCGTCAGGCCGGAGGTCCCGCCCGAGCTGATCGAACTCAAGGGCCAGAATATTCCAATTGCCCATCGTGAACCCACTCTCTCACGTAACGACGAATACCGATCGGATCAGCTCTACCGAAGTACGGAGCCCTCACGCCTGCTGGTAGGGCTGCCATTTCATGCCGTCGGGTGAGGTCACAAGGCCGCCGGGGAAGAGCGGCAGCTCGGGCTCGGCGTCCGCGCCGAGCAGCGCCTTCATCTGCACCTGGCCGGCCTCCTGCATCGCCTGCCTGACGACCTGTGACTTGAACATCGGCACCATGTTTTCCTGGTCGCCGCCTGCCATCTGATCCACGGCCGCGGCGAACTCGGCGCTGCGCTCGGCTATCCTGTCCGCCGCCGCCAGCGCCGTCTCGCCGGACGACACCCCACCGATCAGCTCCACGAACGACTCAATATCGGTGGCGTTCCGGCTGTTCGTGACCTTCTTGGCCTGCCAAAAATACGAGTCCTCGTTCACGTTCATCTGGTAGAACGACATGAGGAACTCGTAGAACACCTGGTACTCGCGGCGATACCGCGACTCGAACTCGGTCAGTACCGTCTTCTCGTCCAGTTCGCCCGCGAGGACGCTGTTGATGGACCGGGCAGCGAGCAGCCCGCTGTAGGTCGCCAGATGCACCCCGGAAGAGAACACCGGATCCACGAAGCACGCGGCATCGCCGACCAGGACCATCCCTGGCCGCCAGAAGTTCGTCTGCTGGTAGGAGTAGTCCTTGCGGATCCGAAGTTCCCCGTATTTTCCGGTCGTTACCCGGGTCGCGTCCGACAGGTAGTCCGAAATCATCGGGCACTCGGCGATCAAGGCATTGAGGGCCTTCTCCCGATCTCCTTGGACCTTCTCGGCGTCCTCCCTGCGCACGACCGCGCCGACGCTGGTCAGCGTGTCGCTCAGCGGGATGTACCAGAACCAGCCGCTGTCGAAGGCCACGCTCAGGATGTTGCCCGAGGCCGGCTCGGGCAGCCGCTTGCCGCCCTCGAAGTATCCGAACAGCGCCAGGCTGCGGAAGAACTCCGAGTAGTTCCGCGTGCCGCCGACGTTGCCGTACAGTCGGCTCTTGTTGCCCGAGGCGTCCACCACGAAGCGCGCCGACACCGCACGCTCACTGCCCTCGGGGTCGGTGTAACGCAGACCGGTGACACGGTCGCCCTCTTCCAGCACATCGGTGACCGCGCATCCCTCCCGCACGACCACACCCTTGCGTTTGGCGTTGTTCAACAAGATCTCGTCGAATCGCGCCCGCTCGACCTGATAGGCGTACGACGTCGAGCCGGCCATCCGGGCAGAGATGCCGAAGTGGAATGTCCACGGCTCCGGGCGAGCGCCCCAGCGGAACGTGCCACCGCGCTTCATCGGGAACCCGGCACCGGCCAGTTCGTCCGTGACGCCGAGCAGTCGGCACACCCCGTGCACCGTGGCAGGCAACAACGACTCACCGATCTGGTACCGGGGAAAGTTCTCCTTCTCCAGGAGCAGCACCCGATGGCCCTGCATGGCCACGAGTGTGGCCACGGTCGAACCGCCCGGCCCACCACCAGCCACCACTACATCGAATTCGTCGACCGACATCTCGCCACCATTCCCTCTGTTGCGGGCCAATTTATTACGGCTAGTTCTATGAGCGTGCGCCGCTCGATCGCTACCCTCGCTCGCTGCCCTCGACCGCTACCAAGTCACGGGCACCTGATCCGGACAGTCGACGAAAGCGTTTCGATACTTCACTTCCCCGATGGGCACGGCAAGCCGCAGCTCCGGGAACCGTCGCCAAAGGCTCTGATAGGAAATTCGCAGCATCACCCTTGCAAGGGCCGCCCCTACGCAGTAATGGATGCCGTGCCCGAATCCGACGTCCGAGACCGGTTCACGGTTCGCGTCGACGACGTTGGGATTCGGCGTCAGCGCGTCATCCCGGTTGGCCATGAGAACCGAACACAGCACATAATCCCCGGCCTTGATCAACTGACCGTCGATGACCACGTCCTTGAGGGCCAGCCGGGGATTCGGCCCCTGTACGGGCGACAGATAACGCACCAGTTCGGTGACCAAGCGATCGGCCTTCTCGCGGCCCGCGAAAAGCAACGGTATTTGGTCGGGATTGTCCAGGAGCGCGACGACCCCGAAGCCGATCATTCCCGCGACGGTCTCGACGCCACCGAGGATGAGCGCCATGCACAGGCCCTTCAACTCCTCGTCCGTGATGTTGTCCCCGTGCTCGTGCACGACCATGCCGAGGAGCCCGTCGCCGGGTTCCTTCCGCTGCCGGGTGATCAGGTTGTCCAGGTACCGGTTGAACGCCGCGCTGTCGGCGGCCCTCGCCTTGAGCCCGCGACTCAGATCGACGTTCCGCCTGAGCCGCCGGACGAACTCGCGCCGGTCATCGCGCGGGATGCCGAGCAGCTCGCACAGAACCCCCGCGCCGATCGGATCGGCGAAGTCCCGCTGGACGTCCGCGGGTGGTCCCGCGGCTTCCATCATCTCGAGCCGATCGTCGATGAGGGCTTGTATGTGGGGCTCCATCTTGCGGATGCGCCGGACCGTGAACTCCGGTGTCAACATCTTCCGCAGGCGCGTGTGCTCGGGCGGATCGTACGTCGATATCTGTCCGACGAACTGGGGCTCTATGCGTTCCGCTGATTCGCCCTGGATGAACCGGGGCCGGGTCGTGAAATTCTCGTGATCGCCCAGTATTCTGCGCACGACGTCGTAGCCGAAGGCCTGCCAAACATATTCTCTGCCCAACTGCTCAGACGCCTCACCGACAATACGGAAAAGCGGGCCATGCGCTCTGAGGTCGAAATTGTCTGCATGCGGATCACAATGCGTTCGCAACTTGAAGTTCGCGGGCTCTCGTAAGAGTGGCGCGACCTCATCGATATCTGTACTCATGCCGAGCGGAATCTCCTTCACTGACCGGGGATTCCCGGTGAGTTCACCTCGACCACGCTGCCGCCTCAGTGTCATCCGTAATTGGGCGGGACGTCCAGCGCCGCACGTGGACAAACACGGCTGCCAAGGACGATCACCAGGCGACCATCAGCTCCGTCAGTCCATACGCGGGGGTGGTCAAGCGGAACATGTTCTCCTGAGCGGGATCCACGAGCCGCAGCCCGGGAAATCGCCGCCACAGAGCGGTATAGACCGTCTGCAATTCGAGGCGGGCCAGAGCAGCTCCCAGACAATGGTGGACGCCGTGCCCGAACGCGACGTGCGGGGCGGGCTCGCGCGTGACATCGAGACGGTCCGGATCCGGCGTCAGAGCGGGGTCACGGTTGGCCGCCGGAAGCGAGCAGATGACGCTCTCCCCCTTCTTGATCACCTGGTCCCCGATGGTGACGTCCTCCATGGCGATGCGGGGGGTGGGGGAATAGGTGACCGTCAGGTAGCGGATCAGCTCGTCGACCGCCCGTCGCGCCGCCCGCTCGTCGCCCCGGAACGCGGCGATCTGCTCGGGGTGCCGCAGCAGCGCAAGCACGCCGAGACCGATCATTCCGGAGATGTTGTCGTCACCGGCCAGCATCACCTGGACGCAGAAGCCCCTCAGCTCCTCGTCCGTGGCCGCGTCGCCGTGTTCGGCGACGACGGCTCCGATCAACCCCTCGCCCGGATCCTTCCGTTCCCTGGCGATCATCGCCAACAGGTAGCGGGAGAACGCCTCGCCGGCCGCCGCCCGCCTCTTCTGGCTTCGCGAGGCGTCGAGATGAGCGTGACACAGCCGCAGGAACATCACCCGGTCGTCCTGGGGCACGCCGATCAGCTCGCACAGCACGGCCCCGGGCACCTCCTCGGCGACGAACTCGATCAGATCCGCGGGGGATCCCGCCTCCTCCATGGCATCAAGGCGCTCGGTCACGATCTGTTCGATGGCGGGCTGCATACGCTGCATCTTGCGCAGGGTGAAGCCGGGGGTCAGCTTCTGCCGCATCCGGGTGTGCTCCGGCGGGTCATAGTCCATCAGGTTGCCCACCAGTTCGCGCGGCCGGAAGATGCCCTCTCCGCCGATCTCGTCCCGCCGGTCCCAGCGCCGCCGTGTGCTGAACCTCTTGTGATCGCCCATCACCTGTCGGACGACAGCGTGTGAGGTCGCCATCCAGCGGGTCTCGGCGTCCGCTCCTGATCCCGAGGTGACCCTCGTCAGCGGTCCCGCGGCGAGCAGTTCGTCCGCCGGATCGAGGCCCTGTCTGCGAATGTGGACGGGGCGCTCGTCGTCACCAGTCAACGGGAAGCTCCTTCCCTGCCATCGGTTCTCCTCCTCGATCCGGCGCTACCAGTCGAGCCACAGGGCTTCCACGTTGAGCGGCGGCTGCCCCAACTTGATCTCGCGATCCGGTTCGGCGAGCCGCAGCGTCGGAAAGCGGTGCGCCAGAGCCGGAATCGCCACCCGGAACACCATCTCGGCCAGCGACCGGCCAAGGCAGTGGTGGATGCCGTGCCCGAACGCGACATGCGCGGGCTTTTCCCTGGTGATGTCGAACCGGTCGTCCGGGCCTGGGAAGTTCCGGCGGTTCGCGGCCAGGAAGGAGGGGGTGACGGTGTCGCCCGCCTTGATGGGACAACCACTGATGCGCACGTCCTCCAACGCGATGCGCGGAGTGGTCTTCTCGTCGCTGGTGATGTACCGGACCACCTCGTCCAGCCAGTCCGGCACGGTCTCCGGACTGTCCCGCAGCACGGCGAACTGCTCGGGCTCCTCGACCATCAGCCACGCGGCCGCCGCGAGGAAGCGCGCCACCTGGTCGCCGCCCGCGCCCATGACGAACGCGGCCACTCCGATCAGCTCCGCGTCGGTGATCTCGTCGCCGTGCTCGCGCACCACGACGCCGAACAGGTCGTCGCCGGGATCGCGGCGGGTACGCGTCACGACCTGGTTCATGTACGCCCAGAACTTGTTCCCCGCCGCCAAGCGCCGCTTGCCCGACCGTTCGGCCCGGCTGGCGTGCAGGGCACGGGACAGCTCCGCCTGATCATCGCGGGAAATGCCGACGAAATCGCAGGTCACCGTCGTCGCGATGGGCCACCCGAAACGCGGGACGAAGTCCACGGGGCCACCGGTGGACTCGATGTCGTCGAGGGTGGCCTCGACGATCTTCTCGACCTGCGGCTTGAACCCCTGTATCCGCCGGATGGCGAAGGGGCCCGTCACCATCCGGCGCAGGCGCGTGTGCTCCGGTGGATCGTACTGAGTGAGGAAGCCGGGGAAGATGAAACCGGCCGCGGTGCCGCGGTAGAGCAGCTTGGAGCTGAACTTGTCCGAGCCGAGAACCTGCCGGATCTCGTCGTACCCGGCGGCGAGCCACGCGGTCCGCCCTTCGGGGGCGTCCTCGACGCCCAGTACGGCCATGGGGCCCTCGGCCATCAAGGCGCGTAACTCCGGCACCGGATCGAACCGGTCCCGTCGGTGTATGTCCAAGCCCACGTGAACGTTGATGTCTTCGAAGGTGCCCCGGACAACCTCGTTCTCATCGAGCACTGCACAGGTCCTTTCGCCTCGTCCCGCCCTCGGATGCGGAAGTGGTGGTCACGAGCCGGTTGGACGGGCGTGGAGCCCGTCCAACCGTCCGCATTGAGCGGCTGGACACCTTCGTCTCAGGCGCCGGCTTCCTGGATGAGGCTCTTCGGCCGGAGGTCCTTCCAGTTCTCCTCGACGTAGTCGAGGCACTCCTGACGGGTGGCCTCACCGTGGACGCGGGTCCAGCCGGCAGGCACTTCCGCGAAGGCCGGCCAGAGGGAGTGCTGGCCCTCGTGGTTGACCAGCACGAAGAAGGAACCCTCGTCGTCGTCGAACGGGTTGCTCATCGTTGTGTCCTTTCGCTCTTCTGTCGGGAACGGAGCTTCTCGGAGACGATGGCTCCAATCTGGGCCAGCGCCGCGGGTTGCACCAAGTCGTAGTGGTTGGACGGGATCTCGTGGGGCTCGATGGTTCCGGTGGTGAAGTCCTTCCAACTGGCTATGGCCTCCGGTACGGGCAGATGCGCCGGCCGCTCCTCCGAGGCGACGAAGAGCAAGATGTCGCCGGTGAAGGGCGAGGCGGTGTGCCGCGGCCCGACTTCCCACAGGTTGCGCATCACCGCCTCCAGGCGCTCCCTGACACCGGGCCCCTGGACCAGTCCACCGGCGAGTTCCAGGTCCTGCTCCTTGCGCTTCTGCACGGCCTCCTCGTCGCGCATGGCTTCTTCGCTGACCGTGCCGGTCGCGTTCCGCCCCATGTAGACGGGATAGGCGTCGAGCAGGGCCAGCAGGCCGACCTCGTCCCCTTCCGCCTCGAGCAGCGCGGCCATCGCCTGCGCGATCCGCCCGCCGAGGGACCAGCCGAGGAGGTGGTACGGCCCGGTCGGCTGCACGGCCCGGATGTGCTCCAGGTAATCGGCCGCCATCTCCTCGACGCTGCCGGGCAGGGGTTCGGTACGGGCCAAGCCGCGCGCCTGCACTCCGTAGACCGGCTGATCCACCGGAAGGTGCCGCAGCAACGGCTGATAGTTCCAGCTCAGGCCGCCGCTCGCGTGGAGGCAGAACAGGGGCGGGCGGTCACCGGCGGTTTGCAGCGGCAGCAGGACCTCGTAGTCACCCGTTTTCACCGAACGGGTCGAGCGCCGCCGCTCGCCCAGGACGACCAGGGTCTTGGAGGAGGTCTTCCGGGCGAGCAGGCCCGTGCGCAGCATCTGATGTCCCGGAGTTCCGAACGGGCAGGGCAGGGTGGATCGACCGTCCTTGCCCGCGTCCACCGCCGGTCCGGTGACGTAGAGATCGCCCACGGCCCCCGGAGCGACCGGGCTCAGCTGGTCGTCGAGCAGGAGCGCGCCGAGCGGGCCGTCCTCAGCCAAGTCGGCGAGCGCCGGGGGTGTCGCTCCGGACCACCGCGCCGGTGCGATGACCGGACGGCCGCGTTCGACGTCGTCCAGGCAGATGTCCAGGTCGCTGATCCGCCGCCGGGGATCCTCCGCCACCTGCTCCAGGACGCGGACCAGGCGCCGGGCCACCGACTCGGCCGTGTCCCGGTCGAACAGGTCGGTGGCGTAGCGGAGGATGCCTTCGACGCACTCCTCGTCATCGAGGCGCTCGGTGAGCTTGAACGCGAGATCCAGCTCCATGGCCTCGGCCCCGCCGGGTTCGACATCGGTGCGCAGGCCCGGCAGTTCCCTCGCGTCCCAGGTGCCGAGCCCTTCCTCAAGCACCTCGAGTCCCACCTGGAACACGGGGTGGCGGGAGAGCGAGGCGGGCAAGCCGAGGAGTTCGGCGAGCCTCTCGAAGGGCACGTCCAGGTGCTCCTGCGCGGCCCGGAGCGCTTCCTGCACGCGGGTGACGACTTCCAGGAAGGTCGGGTCGTCCGACACTTCCGTGCGCAGGGCGACCGGCCGGGCGAACGGCCCGATCATCGGCTCGAGGTCGATGAGGTCCTCGTCCCGGGGCAGCGTCGTGCCGATCACCAGGTCGTGGCCCGCGCCCAGTTTCGTCAGCAGCATGGCGAGCGCGGCGTGCACCACCTGGAAGGCGTCCGCGCCGGCCGACTCCGCCGCGTCCATCAACCGGGTGTACGGGCCCTCGTCCAGCCGCAGTTCGACCGTACCGGCCCGGCGCGACGGGACGACCGGCCGCGGGCGGTCGAACGGCAGCACCGTCTCTCCGTCGATGCCCGCCAGGTTGTCCCGCCAGAAGGCGACCTGCTCGTGGGGCAGGCTGCCCGGCTCGTCCTCGTCCGCGAGCAGTCGCTGCTCCCAGATCGCGTAGTCGGCGAACTGCACGGCCAGGGGCGCGCGCTCGGGGACCCGGCCCTCGCGCCGCGCGCCGTACGCGGCCGCCAGGTCGCGGAAGAACACGTCCAGCGAGTCGTCGTCGGCGAGGATCCGGTGCACCTGTAGGTGCAGCACGTGTTCCCTCTCCGCGAGTGCGAACAGCTCGCATCGCCACGGCACGTCCTTGGTGAGGTCGAACGCCGACTCGCGCCGCTCGGCGAGCAGCACGGGCAGGTCCTCTTCGGTGGCCGGGACGGGGGTCAGCTCGACCGTAAGGCCGTCTTGAACGTGCTGGTGGACGCTCTGTGCGTCGCCGGGGAAGGTCGTGCGGAGGATGTCGTGCCGGGCCGCGACGTCGCCGAGCGCCGCCGCGAGGGCGGGCACGTCCAACCGGCCGCGCAGGCGCAGTGCGACCGACGTGTGCAGGCCGGCCGTGTCCTTCCCCGGGTCGGCAAGGAGCCAGGCGCGCAGCTGTCGGGTGGTGAGCGGCACCCGGTCCGGCCGCTGGGCGGCTTCCAGTGCGGGGCGTGACTTCGCGGCGAGCATCCTCGCCAGGCCCGCGGGTGTCGGCGAGGAGAAGAGCTGCCGGATGGGCAGATCCGCGCCGAGTTCCTCACGGATCCGCGCGATGAGCCGCATGGCCAGGGCCGAACTCCCGCCGAGGTCGTGGAAGGTGTCGTCGCCCCCCACGTGGTCGACGCCGAGGATCTCGGAGAAAAGGGCGCACAGCACCTTCTCCGTCTCGCTCTCCGGCGCCTTCTCCGAGGCGTGTCCCGCGAGATCCGGGGCGGGCAGGGCCCGGCGGTCCACCTTGCCGTGGGCGGTGACCGGCAGGCCGGGCAGGGCGACCACCGCCATCGGCACCATGTACGCGGGCAGGACCAGGGCCATCTGCCGCCGGATCTGTCCTGCCCCCGCGTCACTGCCGTCGGAGACGAAGTAGCCCACCAGACGCTTCTCGCCCGGCTGGTCCTCCCGCGCCACGACGACTGCCTCGACCACCCCGGGCTGGGCCGCGAGGACGGCCTCCACCTCGCCCAGCTCCACCCGGTAGCCGCGGATCTTCACCTGGTCGTCGGCGCGGCCGAGGAAGACCACCTCGCCGTCCTTGTTCCAGCGCGCCAGGTCGCCGGTGCGGTACATCGGTTCCCCGGCGAGGAAGGGGCACGCCACGAACCGCTCGGCGGTCAGGCCAGGGCTGGTGAGGTACCCGCGGGCAAGGCCGGTGCCGGCGATGTACAGCTCGCCGGCCACTCCCGGCGCGACCGGGCGCAGGAAGGCATCGAGGATGTAGATCTTGCGGTTGGTCATGGGGCGGCCGATCGGCAGCTCCGACCCGAGCTCCTCGCCGGGCTCGATCGGCTTCCACGTCGCGCACAGGGTGGTCTCGGTCGGCCCGTAGGTGTTCCGCACCCGCAGGCCGGGCTGGGCCCGCCGCAGGTTCCGCACCGACTGGGCGGGGACCACGTCCCCGCCGGTCCCGATTTCGACCAGACCCTCGAAGCACTCCGGGGACGTCTCCGCCAGGGCGCGGAAGCTGCCGGCGGTGAGGTGGACGGCGGTCGCGCCGCGTGCGACGGCCTGGCGTACTCCGGCCGCGTCCAGCACGCCCGGTTCGGTGAGCAGGACGCGGGCGCCCGTGGCGAGCGGCACCCACATCGCGTAGAGCGAGGGGTCGAAGACGTGCGTCGCGTGCATCAGCACGCCGTCGCCCGGACCGATCCGCCAACCCGCGTCACCGGCCAGGCCGGCCACGGCCCCGTGCGGGATGCCTACGCCCTTGGGCAGGCCGGTGGATCCGGAGGTGTACATCACGTACGCCAGGTCGGCGGCGCTCGGCCGGCTCTCCGGCGCCGTGGCGGCACAGCCGTCGACGGCTGCCCGTGTCTCGGGCGCGTCGAGGACGATCGCGCCTTGCGGCGCGACGCCGCTGGTCGCCTCTGTGCACAGGACGGTGGAGACCGCGGAGTCGTCGAGAAGGAACGCGATCCGCTCGGCCGGGTACTCGACGTCCACCGGGACGTACGCCGCGCCTGTCTTCCAGATCGCCAGGAACGCGATCAGCAGGTCCGGCGACCTGTCCATGGCCACCCCGATCCGGTCGCCGCGGCCGATGCCGCGACCGGCGAGGTAGTGGGCAAGGCGGTTCGAGGCCCGGTCGACCTCGGCGTAGCTCAGATCCGCGCCGCCCGCGTCGGTGATCGCCACCGCGTCCGGGGCCGCGGCCACCCGCCGCGCGAACATCTCGACCACGGATTCTCCGGGCACCGGGCCCGCGGTCGCGTTCCATTCGTCCACCACCAGGGCGCGTTCGACCTCGCTCAGCAGTGTCAGGCGGCCGACCAGTACATCGGGCTCGGCGACCAGCCGCTCCAGCACGCGAGCCAGCGCGCCCACGACCGATTCGGCGACCGCGCGGTCGAACAGGCCCCGGTCGTAGTCGAGGATGAGCGGCATCCGCTCGCCGGGTCCTGTGATCAGGGTGAACGGATAGTGCGAGGAGTTGCGTCCCCGCTTCAGCGGGCGCAGGGTCAGGCCCTCGTTTGGCCCTTGGCCGAGTCCCTTGCGAGGGAAGTTCTCGTAGATGATGAGCGTGTCGAAGACCGCTCCGGGTCCGGCGACGGCCTGCACGTCTTGCAGGCCGAGGTGGTGGTGGGCCATGAGTGCCGACTGGTCGCGCTGCAGCTCGGCGAACAGCTCGACGGCCCGCCGCCCGCCGTCGAGCCGGACCCGCACCGGCAGGGTGTTGAGCAGTTGGCCGACCATCGACTCCACACCGGGGAGGTCGCCGGGGCGCCCGGAGGCGGTGGCGCCGAACACCACGTCGGTACGGCCGGCCAGTTGCGCCAGCACGGTGGCCCACGCGCCTTGCACGATGCTGTTCAGGGTGAGGCCGTGCCCGCGTGCAAGGCCGGCCAGCTCTTCTGTCAGGTGCGGGGACAGCTCCATCATCACCGTGTCGATGTCCGGCACGCGGGTGGGGTCGGCCGGGGCGACCGTGGTGGGCGTGTCAAGGCCTGCGAACTCCTCCCGCCAGGCAGCCTTGGCCGCCTCCTTGTCCTGCCGACCCAGCCAGGCGAGGTAGTCCCGGTAGGGCACGGTGGGCGGGAGTGCGGACGCGTCCCCGTTCGCCGCGTAGATCGCGGCCAGTTCGCGGTGGATGACGGGCATCGACCAGCCGTCCACCAGCACGTGGTGAAGGGTGTGCACGAGCCGGTGGCGCTCCGGGCCGAGCCGGATCAGGTGCAGTTTCATCAGCGGCGCCGTCTCGATGTGCAGCCGCTGGGCCACCTCGTCCGCGGCAAGGCGGTCCACCTCGCTGTCGGCGACGTCCTCCGGCAGCCCGGAAAGATCCGTCTCGCGCCAGGGGATCTCGGCGTCCCGTGCGATGACCTGCACCATCTGTGCGCCGCTGACATAGCGGAAACAGGCTCGCAGCGCGGCGTGCCGGTCCACGACGGCCTGCCACGACGCCCTCAGCCGGGCAGCGTCCAGCGGGCCGTCGATGCCGTACACGGTCTGCACGGTGTAGGTGTCGGGACCGTCGTGGTCGAGTGCGGTGTGATACAGCATCCCTTCTTGCAGCGGCGAAAGGGGCCAGACGTCCTCCACGCTGGAACGGGGCTTTGGACGAGTGCCGTCAACGGTCACAATCTTGCTCCTTACAGCGCTTGTTCGCCGGCCAGTCCGGCCTCGAGTTGATCCATCTGGTCGGATGAGAGAGCGACGAGGGGGCCCGCCGACGACTCCGGTGCCGCGGTGGCATCGCCGTCGGCGGGGAGTTCCGTGACGAGCAACGCCAGTCGTTCCGGCGTCCTTTCTTCGAACACCTGCCACGGGGTCAGTTCCAGCCCTTGCCTGCGGGCGCGGGCCGAGAGCTGCATCGAGATGATCGAGTCGCCGCCGAGTTCGAAGAAGCTGTCGTCGGGGCCGACCCGCTCAAGGCCGAGTACCTCCGCGAACAGGGCGCACAGCCGCGCCTCCATCGCCGTGCGCGGGTCCCGCTTCGATGACATGCCCGCGAAGTCGAGGGTCTGGAGCGCCCGGTGATCGAGTTTGCCGTTCGGGGTGAGTGGCATCTGCTCCAGCGATACGAACGCCGCGGGCATCATGTACTCCGGCAGGCGTTCGGCCGCCAGCTCGCGCAGCGCGGAGGTCAGCGTGCCGTTCTCGCCGGAGGCGTCGGCCGACGGCACGACGTACGCCACCAGCTGCTTGTCGCCGGGGCCGTCCCTGCGGACCGCGACCGCCACCTGGCCGACGCCTGGGTGCTCCGCGAGCACGGCCTCGATCTCCGCCGGCTCGACCCGGTATCCGCGCACCTTGACCTGCGCGTCGACCCGGCCCGCGAAGAGCAGCTGGCCCTCCGGGGTCCAGCGGAACCGGTCGCCGGAGCGGTACATCCGCTCACCGGGGGCGAACGGACTCGCCACGAACCGCTCCGCGGTCAGGCCAGGGCGTCCGAGGTACCCACGAGCCAGTCCGACGCCCGTGATGTACAGCTCGCCGACCACCCCCGGCGGTACCGGCTGGAGGAAGGCGTCGAGCACGTAGTGGCGCACGTTGTGGATCGGGCCGCCGAGCGGGACCTGGTCGTGTCCTGGGGCCAGCGGGGCGCTCATCGTCGAGCAGATGGTCGTCTCGGTCGGACCGTAGGCCTGGATCACCCGACGGCCGGGCGACCAGCGGTCCACCAGCGCGGCGGGGAGTGCCTCGCCGCCCGTCAGCACTGTCTGCAGGGTGTCCGGCAGGTCGTCCTCGCTCGCCAGCACACTCGGCGACACGGTCAGGTGAGTGATGCCCGCCTTGCGGATCGCGTCGCCCAGTGTCACTCGGGGCGGCATGCTCGTCGCGTCGGGCAGTACCAAGGTCGCACCGGCCAGCAGGGCCATGTACAGCTCGGAGACGATGGCGTCGAACCCGATCGCGGACAGCTGGAGGATCCGCGAGGACGACGTCACGGCCATCCGCTCGATGTGCGCGTACCCCAGGTTGACGAGCCCGGAGTGGGCGACCAGGACGCCCTTGGGCACTCCTGTCGACCCCGATGTGTAGATCACGTACGCCGCGTCGTCCGCTGCCACGCGCGGCAGCTCCACACCCGGATCGGCGGCGGGCAGCTCTTCCAGGACCAGCACCGTGCCCGTGAACTCCGCGGGCACGACCTCTCGTGTCGTCTTCGTGCACACCAGCACGTCGGGCGCCGAGTGCGCCAGCATGAACTCGACGCGCTCACGGGGGTAGTCCGGATCGACCGGCACGAACGCCCCGCCCGCGAACGTCACCCCCATGAGGGTCACCGCGAGTTCAGCCGAGCGCTCGACCAGTACTCCCACCCGGGCCTCACGCCGTACGCCCAGGCCCACGAGGAGCCGCGCCAGCGCTTCGACCTCGCCGAGCAACTGGCTGTACGACAGGGTCCGGGCCGCGTCCTGCACCGCCGGGGCGTCCGGCGTCCGGTCGACCTGCCGGCGGAACAGCGTCGGCAGTGTCTCCGCCGTGAGCGGCTTGTCGGTCCTGTTCCACTCGTCCACCACCAGGCGGCGCTGCTCAGGTCCGATCAGGCCGACCCGTCCCACCGGTGTGCGCGGATCGGCCACGACCTGCTCAAGGGCCCTCAGGAGCGACGCGAGCAGCTCCTCGACCCGGGTCCGCTCGAACGCGTCCGGGCGGAAGATGACTTCGCCGTGGACGGGGCCCGACACGGACGCGCGCATGGACAGGGGGTAGTGCCCGGTGTCGTTCGGAATGCCCGCGGGACGCATGATGAGGGCGTCGGGTTCTTCGGACACGGGCGGCGGGGGCGGGTAGTTCTCGAACACCACGATCGTGTCGAATGCCGCGCCGGGCCCGGCGTGCTGGTTGATCTCGGTCAGCCCGACGTGCTGATGCGGTAGCAGCGCGACCTGCCGCTGTTGCAGGTCCGCCAGCATGTCGACGAAGGGGTCGGCGCCGGCCAGGTGGGCCCGGACGGGCAGCATGTTCATGAACAGGCCGACCGCGGACTCGACACCGGGGATCTCGGGCGGACGACCGGCCACCGCGGCGCCGAAGACCACGTCGTCGCGGCCGGTCAGCCGGGCTAGCAGCAGTGCCCAGACCCCTTGGAAGAGCGTGTTCGCCGTCACGCCGTGATGGCGGGTGAACTCCCTCAGGCGCCGGCTCAGATCGTCGTCGAGTGCGAACCCGACCCGGTCGGGCTCGACGGGCGTGATGATCGTCTCCGGTGGTACGACGTGGGTCGCCTCGTCGAGCCCCGCGAGTTCGGCCCGCCACGCCTCCCGGGCGGCTGTCTTGTCCTGCTGGACGGCCCAGGCGAGGTAGTCGCGGTACGACGTCGGGGTCGGCAACGCCCGACCCGTCCCGCCGGCGTAGTACGCCGCCAGCACCTCACCGGTGATGAGCGGCAGGGACCATCCGTCCGCCGCGATGTGATGCGACGTGAAGACGAGCCGGTGCCGACGGTCGCCGAGACGCAGCAGGTGCAGACGCAGCTGCGGTGCCCGGGTCAGGTCGAACCGCTCGGCGTGCAGCTGTGCCGCGAGACGGTCGACTTCCGCCAGCGCCTCGTCCTCGGGCAGATGGGACAGGTCGGTCTCCTGCCAGGGCAGCGCCACCTCGCGGGCGACCGCCTGCACCGTCGCACTGGACCCGAGCTGGTGGAAACTCGCCCGCAGGGCGGGGTGCAGGTCCAGCAGCACCTGCCACGACCTGCGGAAGCGGGCGACGTCCAGCGGTCCCTCGATGACGAGGGTACGCATGCTCGCGTACACGTCCGGGCCGCGCTCGTCGGCGGCGTGGAACAGCAGGCCCTCCTGGAGCGGAGACAGCGGCCAGATGTCGATCAGGTCCGGTACGGCGGCCTCGATCTCCGCCACGTCCCGCTGCGTCAGCACGGTGAGCGGGAAGTCGGACGGCGTGTGCCCTCCGGCGTCGCCGGCGTCGACGTGGGTGGCGAGGCCGGTCAGCATGTCCAGCCAGCCCTGCCCGAGCGACTCCGCCTCCGCTTCGCCGAATACGCGCCCGGCCCAGGTCAGGGACAGCTCGAGTGCGGGCCCGTCGGGGGCGTCAAGCACGACCGCGTCGATCTCCAGCACGTGCCGCAATGCCGCGTCCTGGTCCGTCGTACCGCCGATGGTCCCCACCATCTGCCAGGGCTCCGCAGCGCCGTCGGGCCGGGACGAGAAGCGGCCGAGGTAGTTGAACCCGATGTCCGGCTTCGGCAGCGCCGCCAGGACCGGGCCGGTCTCGGCGTTGAGGTACCGCAGCATGCTGTAGCCGAGCCCGCCGTCGGGTACGGCTCGCACGTTCTCCTTGACGCTCTTCAGCAGCAGGCCTGCCGCGTCGCCACCCCAGACGGCTTCGGCCGTGTCGATCCCGGCCACGTCGAGGCGGAGCGGGTGTATGTCGGTGAACCAGCCGACCGTGCGGGACAGGTCCAGGTCGCCGAGGGGCTGGCGGCCGTGACCCTCGACGTCCACCACGACGGTCGTGTCTCCGCGCCATCGGGCCACCGCGCCCGCCAGAGTGGCCAGCAGCACCTCGTGAACACCGCAGTGGAAGGCCGAGGTCGCCTTCGCCACGAGCACACCGGCCTTGTCCTGCGACACCCTCCACGTCCTGCGTCCGGCGGTCGACATGGTGTCGCGCGTGGGGTCGAACTCGCCTGGCAGCGACTGCGCTCCGTCGAGGATCGCCGTCCACGTCTCCAGCTCCGCGGTCCGGGTCGCCGCCTGCTCGACGAGCGTGCGCGCCCAGCGCCGGTACGAGACGTCGACCGGATCGAGCGCCGGTTCCCGGCCCGCGGCCACGGCCGCACATGCCGTCTGCAGATCCGGCAGCAGGACGCGCCACGACACGACGTCGGCCAGGAGGTGGTGCGCCACCACCACGAGCCGTCCGAGGCGGCCGGGTCCCGCGTCCACCCACACCGCCCTGATCATCACGCCGGCGGCGGGGTCAAGGCGGGCGGCCGTCTCCTCGGCGCAGCGCTCCGCGATCTCGTCCACGTCTCCGGCACCGGCCTCGACCCGCTCGACCAGCGTCGCCGCGGCTACCGCTGCCCGGTCGGCCACGACAAGGCGGGGCTGCTCCGTGTCGGTCTCGACGATCCGGCTGCGCAGCATGTCATGGGTGTCGATCATCGCGGCCAGTCCGGCGGCCAGCACGTCCACGGACAGGTCGTCGGGCGCGCCCACGGTCACCCACTGCGCCGGTGCGCGTCGGGTCATCGCACGGGCGTCGCGTTCCAGCAGTGCCCGCGCCACCGGTGTCCACGGGACCTCGCCGACGCCGTCGGCGACGTCGGTCCGCGCCGGTCCGCCGCGCTCGGCGACCGCCGCGATCCCCGCGGGCGTCTTCTGCTCGAAGACCTGCTTCGCCCCGAAGACGAAACCCTCGCGACGTGCGCGGGCGGCCAGTCGCATCGACAGGATCGAGTCGCCGCCCAGCTCGAAGAAGCCGTCGTCGGCGCCAACCCGGTCAAGGCCGAGTATCTCAGCGAACAGGTCGCACAACACGCGCTCGGCCTCGGTACGCGGCTCGCGGCCGGCCGCCCTCGCGATGTGCTCCGGAGCGGGCAGGGCCGCACGGTCGATCTTTCCGTTGAGCGTCAGCGGGAAGCCGTCCAGCACCACCACCGCGGGCACCATGAATTCCGGCAGCCGCGCCGCGAGGTGCTCGCGGACCGTGTCGGAATCCGGTCCCGGATCCCCTTCCGTGGTCACGTACGCGATCAGCCGCTTCTCGCCGGTCTTGTCCTCCCGCACCACCACGATCGCCTGCGCGACCTGCGGGACCTCGACCAGGGCCGCCTCGATCTCCCCGGGTTCCACGCGGTAGCCCCGGATCTTCACCTGGGAGTCGGCCCGTCCGACGAACAGCAGCTCACCCTGGTCCGTCCAGCGCGCCAGGTCGCCGGTGCGGTACATCCGCCCGCCCGTCGCCTCGCAGGCGCTGCGCGCCGCCGTGTCGCCGGGGGCGAACGGATCAGCGACGAACCGTTCCGAGGTCCGCCCGCCCGCGCCCAGATAACCGTGCGCGAGGCCGGCGCCGGCGAGGTAGAGCTCTCCGGTCACGTCGGGCGCCACCGGCTGGAGGAACGCGTCGAGCACGTAAGCCCGCCGTCCAGCCAGCGGTCGGCCGATCGGCAAGGTGTCGCCCGTCTCGTCCCCCGGTTCGAGGAGGTGCCACGTGGCGCAGAGGGTGGCCTCGGTGGGGCCGTAGAGCTGCCGGACCCGAACCTCCGGGCACGCCCGGCGCACCCGCGCGACGGACGCGAGGGGTACCGCGTCACCGCCGGTCAGGATCTCGCGCAGCCCGCGGAAGGACTCCGGCGACTCCTCGGCCACCACGCGGAAGCTTCCGGCCGTCAGATGGGCGGTGGTGACGCCGCCTTCGATCGCCTCGCGCAGCCGCTGCGCGTCGACCGCGCCCGGTTCCGCGACCCGCACGCGGGCCCCGCTGACCAGGGGCACCCAGATCTCCACCAAGGACGCGTCGAACGCATGGGGGGCGTGCAGCAGCACGCAGTCCTCCGGGCCCTGCGACCAGCCCGGGTCGCTCGCGAGCGCCGCCACGCTTGCGTGCGGCACCGCGACGCCCTTCGGGACCCCGGTCGATCCCGAGGTGTACATCACGTAGGCCACGTCGTGCGCGCCGACCGTGAGGGGCGGTGCCTCGTGCGGCACGTCCGCGATCGCCGGTGCGTCCATGACCACCGGCTCGACCGCGTCCGGCACCGCGTCGCGGGTCGCTCCCACGCAGACCGCCACCCGCGCGCCGGCGTCGGCCAGCATCCTGTCGATCCGTTCCGCGGGGTAGTCCACGTTCACCGGCACCTGCGCGGCCCCCGCCTTCCAGACCGCGAGCAGGGCGACGAACAGGTCAGCGCCGCGTTCCATCACCACGCCGACACGGTCGCCACGCCGCACGCCCCTCCCGGCGAGGTGCCCTGCCAACCCATCCGACTGCCGGTCGAGGTCGGCGTACGACAGGGTGCGTCCGCCGTCCATGACCGCCACGGCGTCCGGGGTCCTTTCGGCCTGCTCGCGGAACAGCTCAAGCACCGACCGCCTGTCGGCCGCTTCGCCGGTCGAGCTTCCGCGCTCCACCAGCGACCCACGCGTCGACTCGTCCGTCACGGCCAGGCGGCCCACCGGAAGCGAGGGCTGCGCCACCATCCGTTCAATGACCCGTACGACCTGCCTGGTGACCTCAGTGGCCGTCTCCCGGTCGATCCGATCGGGGCGGTAGGCCACGTCGATCCGCAAGCGGTCCCCGGGAGAGACGCTCATCGTCAGCGGATAGCTGGTACCGGTCCGGGTGCGGACCGAGCTGATCGCGAAACCACCGTCGCCCCCAGGCCCCGCGGCGTCGTCCGGGTAGTTCACGACCATCACGAGGGTGTCGAAGATCGCGCCCGTGCCCGCGAGGCGCTGGATTGTCGACAGCCCCAAGTACTGATGCTCCGTCAACGCCGCTTGGCGGCTCTGCACGTCCTGCAACATGTCGAGTACCGGCCGGTTGCCGTCGAGCCGCACACGTACCGGGACGGTGTTGATGAACATCCCCACCATCCGCTCGACATCCGGAACGTCCGCGGGGCGCCCCGACACCACGGACCCGAACACCACGTCCGTGCGGCCCGCAAGGCGTGCCAGCACCAGCGCCCACGCGCCCTGCACGATCGTGCTCAACGTCAGCCCGTGGCCACGTGCGAAGCCGGTGAGCGCCCGCGTCGCCTCCTCGGGCAGCCATTCGGCGTGCCCGTCCGGCATGACCATCGTCTTGTCCGCGTCGGCGTCCATCCTGGTCGGTTCGTCCGACCCGGCCAGCTCGGACTGCCACGCCGCTCGTGACGCCTGCTCGTCCTGGCGGCGGAGCCACGCCAGGTAGTCCCGATAGGACGGGGGCGTCGACGAGCCCTGTTCGCCCGCGTAGCCCGTCGCCATCTCGCCCAGGACGATCGGTGTGGACCAGCCGTCCAGGACGACATGATGCGACGTCACGACGAGCTGGTGCGTGTTCTGACCGAGACGGATCAGCAACAGCCGGATCAGCGGTGCCTTGGTCACGTCGAAGCGCTCTGCCTGATCCCGCGTGAGCAGGCGGTCGACCTCCGCCGCCGCGGCCGCCTCATCGAGGTGCGACAGATCGGCCTCACGCCATGGAACTTCGACCTCGCCCGCTACGACCTGCACCGTCTCGCCGGATCCGAGCTGGTGGAAGCTCGTCCGGAGCGACTCGTGCCGGGCGACGAGGCGTTGCCACGCCGCACGCAGCCGTGGTGCGTCGACCGGTCCGTCGAGGTCCAGGATCCGCTGGCTCTGGTAGACGTCGACGCCGTCCTCGTCGATGGCCCGCTCGAAGAGCATGCCTTCCTGAAGCGGTGACAGGGGCCAGACGTCCGTCAGCCCTGGTGCCGCGGCCTCCAGCTCCGCCACGTCCCGCCGCGTCAGCTCGACGAGGCCGAAGTCGGACGGGGTGTGCCCGCCGGCGTCGGGTCCCTCGGCCAGCGCCGCGAAGCCGGTCAGCATCTCCAGCCATGCCTCGCCGAGCCGCTCCACCGTGGCGGGGTCGAGATCCCTGCCCTGGACGGCCAGCCTCAGCCGGGGTCCGGCGGGTGTGTCCTGAACGTCCGCGGAGACCTCCACCGGGTGGGCCGCGAACATCTCGGGACCGCCGCCGAGCGACTCTTCGCACCCCTGCCACGGGGTGTCCTCGGTGGCGAGGCTGGACCGGCCGAAGTAGTTGAAGCCGATCTGCGGGGACGGCAACTCGGCCAGCACGGCCCCGGTATCGGGGTTGAGATAGCGCAGCAGCCCGTAGCCGAGGCCGTCGCCGGGGACGGCACGGACCTGTTCCTTCACGGCCTTCAGCAACTGCCCGGCCTCAGCGTTCCCCGCTGCCGCGGCGGAAAGGTCCACCTCGGAGACATCGAGCCGGACCGGGTGCACGCTGGTGAACCAGCCCACGGTCCGCAACAGATCCTCACCATCGGCGGCATGGCGGCCATGGCCTTCCACGTCCACCAGGATCCCGGCCCCGGCGCCGCTCCGGCGCGCCACCGCACCCCCGAGGCCCGCCAGCAGGACTTCGTGGATCCCGCAGTGGAAAGCCTGCGGCAGCCGGGCCACCAAGCTGCGTGCCGTGGCTCCGGACAGGGTCCATGACCACGAGTGCGACCGCCCGGGCTGCCTTTCGAGGGACGCATCCGCACCGTCCAGTACGGCGGACGGGCCCGCACCATCCAGTACGGCGGTCGCATCCGCACCGTCCAGTACGGCGACCCAGTGATCGACTTCAGCGATCGTGCTCTCGCTGAACGCCTGCTCGGTCAGCCGCCGCGCCCAATGCCGATACGAGGTCGTCGCAGGTTCGAGGGCAGGAAGCTCGCCGGAGATCACCGCGTCGTACGCCGACCGCAGATCCGGCAGCAGGATTCCCCACGAGACCGCGTCGATCGACAGATGATGCACCACCAGAGCCAACCGGCCCGGCCGGTCGTTTCCGGCGTCGACCCACACGGCCCGCACCATGGTTCCCGCCGACGGGTTCAGCGTGGCCGCCGCCGTCCTGGCTTCGTGCTCGGCCAGCTCATCGAGGTCCGCGGTCCCGGCCGGTACCCGCGTGACCAGGCCGGTCGCGTCCACCGCGCCGCGCTCGGCCACGAACAGCCGTCCGTCGGGTGTCACCCGTGCCCGCAGCAGATCGTGCACGTCCAGCACCGCTTGCAGGGCGCTCACCAGGGCATCCGGACTCAGGTCCGCCGGGGTGACGACGACCTTCGCCTGCACGAAGCCAGGGCGCGCCGCGGCGTCCCCGAGGGCTCGCATCACCGGTGTCCAGGGGATTTCTCCCACGCCTGTGACGGCCTCGGCGCGGTCCCGTACGCGGGTCGTCAGGGCCTCTTGTGTCAGTGCCGCGAGTCGCTCGGGGGTCCGGTGCTCGAAGATCTGCCGCGGGGTGAGGAAGATCCCCTCGCGTCGCGCACGGGCGGCCACCTGCATGGACGAGATCGAGTCCCCGCCCAGCTCGAAGAAGCTGCCCTCGACCCCGACCCGTTCCAGGCCGAGGACTTCGGCGAACACTCCGCACAGGATGCGCTCGGCTTCCGTCTCCGGCTCCCGGCTGACCGCCTTCGCGGCGAAGTCCGGGTCGGGCAGGGCCTGCCGGTCCACCTTTCCGTTGACGGTCAACGGCAGTTGGCCCAGCACCAGGACCGCGGCCGGAACCATGAACTCGGGCAGCTTCTCCGCGAGTTGCTCGCGCAGCCGGACCGGGTCGACGTCGTGCCCCGCTTCAGCGACCACGTAACCGATCAGGTGCTGCTCGTCGCGTACGGACACGACGGCCTGGCCGACGCCGGGCAGGTCGGCGAGGGCCACCTCGATCTCGCCGGGCTCCACTCGATACCCGCGGATCTTGACCTGGTCATCGGCACGTCCGGCGAATGCCAGCGCACCCTGGTCCGTCCAGTACGCCAGGTCCCCGGTCCGGTACATGCGCTCGCCTGTCACCCGGCCACCGTCCCCCGCGGAGGCGCTGTGCGCCGCCGCGTCGCGGGGGACGAACGGATCAGCGACGAACCGCTCCGACGTCAAGACCGCACGGCCGAGATAGCCCTGCGCCACACCGGCTCCAGCGACATACAGCTCGCCCACCACGCCCGGAGGCACCGGTCGCAGGAACGCGTCGAGGACGTAGGTCCGTCGCCCCGAAAGCGGTCGTCCGATCGGCAGCACTGATCCCGCCGCGTCGCCGGGTTCGAGCAGCCACCACGTGGCACACAGCGTGGTCTCCGTCGGGCCGTAGAGATGCCGCACCCGCACGTCAGGGCTGCTGCGCCGCACCCGCTCCACCGCCGCGGGCGGCACGGCGTCGCCACCGGTCAGGACCTCGCGCAGACCGGCGAGCGACTCCGGTGACTCCTCGGCCACCACCCGGAAGGTCCCCGCGGTCAGATGGGCGACCGTGACACCGCCCGCCACATATCCGGCCAGAGCCTCGCCGTCCACCGCGCCCGATCCGGCCAGCACCACCCTGGCGCCCGACAGCAGCGGCACCCACAGCTCGAACAGGGATATGTCGAAGGCGTGCGAGGCGTGCATCAACACGGCGTCATCAGGGCCGATCGTCCATCCCGGGTCCCCGGCCAGCGCCGCGACGTTGCCGTGCGACACCGCGACGCCCTTCGGTGTTCCCGTCGACCCCGACGTGTACATCACGTATGCGAGGTCGTCAGCGTGTACGTCGACGGACAGACGGGTGCACTCCGCGACCGCCTGCCGTGTCCGGGCGTCGTCCAGGACGATCGGGTCGAGCCCTCCGTCCAGCACGACATCTCGGTACGCTTCCGCGCACACCACTGCGGTCGGTTCCGCGTCCGCGAGCATGAACTTCACGCGTTCCGCCGGGTAGGCGGGGTCCACGGGGACGTACGCCGCTCCTGCCTTCCACACCGCGAGCAACGTCGCGACCAGCTCGGGTGACCGGTCCATCACCACGGCCACCCGGTCCCCGCGCTCAACTCCCCTGCCGCGCAGATAGTCGGCGAGGCGCTCCGCGTGCTCGGCCAGTTCCCCGTACGACATCGCCCGCTCGCCGTCGACGACCGCTGCCTTGTCGCGGCGGCGCTCCACCTGGCGGTCGAACAGCTCCGGGGCCGGTCGGCCCGGCGCCATGGCGGCGGTCGTACCCCATTCATTGACCACCACATCGCGCTCGGCCGCACTCGTCACATCGACTTCGGCCACCGTCAGGTCGCCCGCGTCCGTCAGCTGACGCAGAACCTCCTTCAACCGCTCGACGATGGAGAATGCTGTGGCCCGGTCGAAGATTTCCGTCAGATAGTCGAGTTTGAAGAGCATTGACGCGCCGGGGACGCAGACCAGCGTCAGCGGATAGTGGGCGGCTACCCGGCCCTGATGTATTCGAATGCCAAAGTTTCCCTCGGAGTCCGATTCGGCGGGCTTGTTGGGGAACTTTTCGAAGACGATCAAGGTGTCGAAGACCGCGCCGGGGCCAGCCGCCTGCTGTATGTCCACAAGCCCCACGAACTGGTCAGGTATGAGCGCCGACTGCCGCCTCTGCAATTCCGCAAGGAGTTCCATGACCGGCGTCGAGCCGCACAGTTGCACGCGTACCGGGACGGTGTTGAGGAACAGCCCCGCCATCTCCTCGACGCCGGGCAGGTCCGGCGGGCGCGCCGACACCGCCGCCCCGAACACCACGTCCGTCCGGCCCGCAAGGCGTGACAGGACCATCGCCCACGCGCCTTGCACCACGGTGTTCAGCGTCAGCCCATGGCCACGGGCCAGCTCGTCCAGCGAGCGCGTGAGGGCCTCGGACAGCTCGACCTCGACGCTGTCCGGCACGCCGGGGGCTCGCCCCGGATCGGCGGGCGCCACCAGCGTCGGCTCCTCGGCACCGCGCAGCCGCGCCACCCATGCCGCCAGTGCCCTTTCCTTGTCCTGCCTGCTCAGCCACGCGAGGTAGTCCCGATACGAGGTCACCGCGGGCAGGGCCAGCGGGTCGCCGCCTGCCGGGTACAGCTTCGACAGCTCGTTGACCACGACCGGCAACGACCAGCCGTCCATGATCGTGTGATGGCAGGTCATCACCAGTCGGTGCGTACGGTCGTCGAGGCGGATCAAGGTCAGCCGCAGCAACGGCGCCTGTGCGAGGTCGAATCGTTTCGTCCGATCCTCCTCGGCCAGCGCCCGCACGGCCTCGTCGGGGTCATCGAGGTGGGAGAGGTCGACCTCCCGCCACGGCAGCTCCACGTCCTTGACGACGATCTGCACCGTCTCACCCGATTTACGCTGCCGGAAGCAGGCCCGGAGCGGAGCGTGCCGGGTCAGCAGCGCCTCCCATGCCGCGCGCAGCCTGGCCGCGTCCACCGGCCCGTCAAGCTCCAGGATCCAATGGCCTATGTAGACGTCGGGCCCTTCTCCGTCGTAAACCGCGTGGAAGAGCAACCCAGCCTGTAGTGGCGACAGCGGCCAAATGTCTTCGATCCGCGACTGGGCCATCAATGTCTCCCTTAATCAGCTGTGGGCTTGACGTTGGTCGTCGAACTAAACCGTGAATTCCTCAAACTCGCCCTGAAGCAGGCCGAGGAGGTCGACGTCGAATGCGGAACGTGCCGCACGGAAGAATCATCCGCCTGATGGGTAAGCCCAGACAACATGTCCAGTCACACCAGAGGCGGTCGCTCGATCGCCGTCGCTCAATACACGCGCGCCAAACGGCGCCCGGCCGTCATACTCCACGTCGAAGGGGTCACCGGCAACGTGACTAAGTCCTGCCGGTACTTCGGGATCAGTCGGCAGGCGTACGACGGCTTGTACCGCCGCTACCAGGCCGAGGCGTCGAGGCCCTGCGGACCCGCTCGGCGGATCCTGAACCGGCGGAACACGGGCCGCGGCGGGCGCTCAGCGCTCGTGCCAGCCGCCGGCCCGCAGGGCTTCCCGCAGCGGTGCCGACATGCCGGGAGCGACGCTGACATGGACCAGGCCTGCCTGTCGGCCGGTGGCATGCTCGATGCGGATGTCCTCGATGTTGACGTCGGCGCGGCCCGCATCGGTCAGCAGACGTGCCAGTTCGCCCTGCTGGTCGCCGATCATCACGGTCACCGATTCGAACCGTTCAGGCCGCGGCCCGTGCTTACCGGAGATGCGGCTGCGGCCCGACACCCCCCTGCGCAGCATGGTCCCGACCGTCTTCATGCCACTGCTGCGCTTGGCTTCGTCCGTCGCTGCCATGGCGCGCAGCCCGGCGACCATCTCGCTCAGATCGGCGCCCAGTTCGTCCAGGAGGTCCGCCACGACCGCGGCGTTGCCGCCCAGGATGTCGAGCCAGAGCTGGGGGTCGGCTTCCGCGATCCGGGTCAGGTCCCGCAGCCCCGGGCCCGCCAGGCTCACCTCACGTTCCTCGGCGCCTTCCAGGCGCATCGCGACCAGGCTCGCCACCACGTGGGGCGCGTGGGACACCAGCGCCACCGCGCGGTCGTGCGCCGCCGCCTCCATCAGGACGGGAACAGCGCCACACAGCGTCACCAGCTCCAGTGCCGTGTTGAGCGTTTCGGTATCGGTGTCCGCCGTGGGCGTCAGCGCCCAGGTGCGGCCCTCGAAGAGATCGCCGCGAGCCTTCAGTGGACCGCTGCGCGACGCGCCCGCCATGGGGTGCCCGCCGACGTAGCACGAGGTGTCGCAGTCGAGGGCGATGACGTCGTGCTGCATCTCCGCCTTCACGCTCGCCACGTCCGTGTAGTGCCGGGCCAGGTGCCCACCCTGTGCGTCCGCCAGCACCTTGCCGACGAGCGGCGGCGGCACGGCGACGATCGCCAGGTCGACGGTTTCCGTGGGCGGCTGCACCGTACCGGCGCCCAGCGACGCGGCCGTCCGGGCAGCCGCCGAGTCGACGTCCCTGAGGTACACGGTCAGGCCACGCGCCCGCAGCGCCAGCGCCACCGACGTACCCATCAGACCTGTGCCGATCACCAGTGCGGAGTGCATCACGGCCACATCCATTCCTTCGGTTGACCAATATGAGCGGGGGTCCGGGACCGGGCATCGGACCTCCGCCGACGCAGGGTGGTAGCGCCCGCCGGGCGCGGCCGCCCACCCGTACAGAGGTGAGGGCCGCGCACAGCGTCTCGTCAGATGAGTAGGACAGGTCTCACTGGTGGTCGAACTCGGCCTCGAATGCGTCGATCTCCTCCTGGTCCAGGTCGAGGAGGTCGACGCTGGAGGGGATCTCACCGCCCGCGGCAGGGTCATCCGCGCCCAGCTCCACGATCGTCGCGATGCCCGCTGGCGTCCGGTGCTCGAACACCTCCCGCGGGCCGAAGGCCATGCCGTCGCGGTGGGCCCGCGCCGCTAGTTGCATCGAGAGGAGCGAATCCCCGCCCAGCTCGAAGAAGCTGTCGTCCGCACCGACCCGCGGCAGCCCGAGCACCTCGGCGAACAGATCACACAGCATCCGTTCGACCTCGGTGACCGGCTCCCTGTCCGAGACGCGGCCGCTGAAGTCGGGCTCCGGCAACGCCTTGCGGTCGACCTTCCCGTTCGCTGTCACGGGCAGCGCGTCGAGCACCACCACCGCCGCCGGCACCATGTACTCCGGCAACCGGGCCGCCACGCCCTCGCGCACGGCGACGGCGTCCACCGCGGCCTCCCCGGCAGGGGTCACATATCCCACCAGCCGTTCACCGGCATGGCTGGCGCGGACCACCGCCACCGCCTGCCCCACCGACTCCTGCGCAAGCAGCGCAGCCTCGACCTCACCAGGCTCGATCCGGAAGCCCCGTACCTTCACCTGGTCGTCGACACGACCGACGAAGACCAACTCCCCTTCCGGGTTCCACCAGACCAGGTCCCCAGTCCGATACATCCGCTCACCCGAGCCGAACGGATCGGCTACGAACCGAGCCGCGGTCAACCCCGCTCGGCCCAGATACCCCCGCGCCACACCCACACCGGCGATGTACAACTCGCCCACCGCACCCGGTGGCACCAACCTCATCCACGCATCCAGGACGAGCGCCCGGGTATTCGCGGTCGGATACCCGATCGGCGGAATCTCATCACCGTCCGGAATGTCCCGGCCGATCGTCATGGCGATCGTGGCTTCGGTCGGCCCATAGGTGTTGATCATCTGGCGCCCGGGCGACCATCGGTGCACGAGTTCAGGAGGACACGCCGCCACGCCCAGTACCAGGCAGGGCAGTACCGAGTCGGGTGCTGCGGGAACGGTGGCCAGCACGGGGGGCGGGATCAGCGCATGGCTGATCTCCCGGCTCGCCAGCACCTCAGCCAGCTCTCCACCGGCCACCACACCCTCGGGCGGAACCACCAGGGCCGCGCCGCCACCGACAGCCATCAGCAGTTCCAGCACCGAGACGTCGAAACTCGGCGATGCCAACGCCAGGACCCGGCTCCGTGTGGTCAGGTCGAGGCGCTCGACCAAGCTGCTGGCCAGACTGGCCAGACCGGTGTGGGTGACCACAACGCCCTTGGGCTTTCCGGTGGAGCCGGAGGTATAGATGAGGTAAGCCGCATTTTCGGGCTCTGCCCGCGACCGCACCGGGTCGGTGGGGTATCCGCTGACCGCACGCACCACCGACTCGTCCACCACGACCGCCGGTCGCGCGTCGGCGAGGATGTAGTCGATGCGCGCCTGGGGGTAGTTCGCGTCGATGGGCAGCCAGGCGGCGCCGACCTTGGTGACACCAAGGACGGCGATCACCAGTTCCAGACAGCGGGGCAACATGATCGCGACCCGGTCCTCGGTTCCGACGCCGTGGTCGATGAGCCAGTGGGCGAACTGGTTGGCCCGGACGTCGAGCTGGGCGTAGGTCAGCGACTGGTTCTCGAAGATCGCCGCGGTCGCCTCAGGGGTGGCGGCGACCCGCGCGGCGAACATCTCCGGCAGCGTCTGGGCCGGCACCTCCACCGCGGTGTCATTGAACGCCCGCAGCTGTCGCCGCTCGGCATCGGTCAGGATCGGCACCGTGGACAGCGGCACCTGCGGAGCAGCGACCAGGGCTTTCAGCACCTGCGTGAACCGATCCAGTACGGCATCGGCCTGCGCGGCGGTGACCAGCTCCGGCTGGCGTTCCAGGCGCAGTTGCAGGCCGTCGGCCGGGATGGCGGTCAGTGCCAGGGGATAGTGGGTGGAGTCGGCATCAGTCACACCCCGCACACGCAGCCGATCCGGTTCCGCGTCGGCAGCCGCGTCATCGGTCGCAGCGGGCTTGGGGTAGTTCTCGTAGACGAAGAGGGTGTCGAAGAGCTGCCCGAGCCCGACGGCCTGCTGGATGTCGGCGAGCCCGAGGTGGTGATGAGCCAGCAGCGCTGTCTGCTCGCTCTGCAGTCGCCGCACCAGCTCGGTGAAGGTGTGCTGCGGCTCCATCCGTACCCGGACCGGGACGGTGTTGATGAAGAGTCCGACCATGGTCTCGATCCCGGGAAGCTCGGCCGAGCGCCCGGACACCACCGACCCGAACACCACGTCGTCGCGACCGGTCATCGCCGCGAGGACCACTCCCCACACCGCCTGTAGCAGTGTGCTGACCGTGACGCCGAGCTCGCGGGCCTTCGCCACCACAGCCTCGAAGGACGCCTCGTCCAGCGCACCCCATATCTGTTCGGACATCTGGACCGGCACCGGCCGGTCCGCCGCGATCAGAGTCGGCTCCGGCAAGCCGGCCAAGGCGTCGCGCCATACGGTGATCGCAGCGTCTCGATCGGTTCTGCTCAACCAGGCCAGGTACTGGCCGTACGGTGTCACCGGCGCCAGCGTGAGCGGATCTGCTCCGTTGTCGTACAGCTTGAACAGTTCATCCAGCAGCAGGTGTATCGACCAGCCGTCGAGCAGGATGTGATGGGAGGTCAGCACCAGCTGGTATTGGTCCGGCCCCACCACGATCACCGCGAACCGCAGCAGCGGGGGCCGGGCGAGCTCGAACGGCCTCGCCCGTTCGGCCGCGGCCACCACCACCGCCTCGGCCTGCGGATCGGCCGATTCCGTCACGTCCACCTGGGTCAACGGCACCTCCACGGTGCCGGCGATCACCTGGTAGGGGACCCCGGCGGCGCTGTGCCGGAAGCCGGCGCGGAGGTTGGCGTGCCGGTCCAGCAGCTCGCGCACCGACTTCCGCAGCAGCCGCATGTCCAGCGGGCCGGTCAGGTCCAGCACCGCCTGTGCGGTGTAGACGTCGACGCCGTCGCCTACGTAGCCGGCGTGGAAGGCCAGGCCGTGCTGCAACGGGGAGAGCGGCAGCACCTCGGCCAAGCCACCGGCACCCGAGTGTTCGGCCTCAAGGGCCTCGATCTCGTGCTGCTCCAGGTCGACGAGAGCGAAGTCGGATGCGGTGTGTCCGCCTGCGGCAGGGTCAGCCGCCTGGCGGGCCAACCCGGACAACATGTCCAACCATTCCTGGCCCAGTCGTTCGATCTCGGCTTCGTCGAGCAGGTCGTCCGGCCATTCCAGTGTGAGCGTCAGCCGCGGACCGTCCGGCAGGTCCTGGACGATCGCGTTGGCGTCCACCGCGTGCGGCAGATCCGTGCTCGCGTCCATCGCACTGCCGATGTCCCCGGCCAGCTGCCACGCCCGGCCATCGTTCTGGTCCCCCACAGCGAACCGGCCCAGGTAGTTGAACCCGATCTGGGGCGACGGCAATGCCGCGAGGACCGGTCCGGTCTCACCGTTGAGATGGCGCAGCAACCCGTAGCCGAGCCCATCGCCGGGCACGGCCCGAGACTGCTCCTTGACCGCCTTCAGCAGGCGCCCGGCCGCCGAACCACCGGAAAGCGCATCTGCCAGGTCGATCCCCGCCACATCAAGGCGCACCGGATGCACGCTGGTGAACCAGCCCACCGTCCTGGACAAGTCCATCCCGTCGACGGGGTGACGGCCATGGCTTTCCACATCCACCAACAGCGCGTCCACGCCGTGCCACCGGGCCACCGCGCCGGCAAGACCGGCCAGCAGGACTTCATTCGCCCCGCAGTGGTACACCCCCGGAGCCCGTCCCACCAGGACCGACGTCTCCGCCTTCGGCGCGACCCACGACCGCGAGCGCACCACGCCGCCCGTGCCCCGGCCCGGGGTCAGCTCGCGCGCACCTGCCGGTTGGTCCTCCTGACCGACGATCGCCTTCCACGCCGACAACTCGCCGATCCGCTCCTCGGAGACCGCCCACTCCTGCAACAGACCTGCCCACTGCCTGAACGACACCCCCACGGGTTCCACCACCGGATCCCGCCCGGCGGCCACCGCCTCGCAGGCGGCCCGCAGATCCGGCAGCAGGACCCGCCACGACACCCCGTCGACCGCCAGGTGATGCACCACCAGCACCAGGCGGCCCAGCCGATCCGGCCCCCTGTCCACCCATACCGCCTGCACCACCACACCCGCCGCGGGGTCGAGCCGCTCCACCGCCTTGCGCGCGGCGTTCTCCACGACCTCATCCAGCGAGCGTCCAGCGGCCTCCACGCGCGTCACCAGCCCGGCCGGATCCACCGACCCGGGCTCACCCACCACCAACCGCCCCGGCTCCACCCGCAGCCGCAACATGTCATGGGAGTCCACCAGCGCCGCGAGACCGGCCGCCAGCACGTCCTCCGCCAGATCCGGCGGCGCGCCCACCACCGCCCACTGGGCGAACCCCGCTCCCACGACCCCATCCCCGAGCATCCGCATGACCGGCGTCCACTCGACACCACCCACACCGTCGGCCGCGGGGACATGGTCACTGTGCGGCAGCGGCGATTTGGCCGTCAGCCGCGCGAGCCGCTCCGGCGTCCTGCACTCGAAGACATCCCGTGAGGTGAACGTCAAACCGGCATGCCGCGCCCGCGACGCCAGCTGCATCGAGAGGATCGAATCCCCACCCAGTTCGAAGAAGCTGTCGTCCGCACCGACCCGCGGCAGTCCGAGCACCTCGGCGAAGAGGCCGCACAACACCCGCTCGGCCTCCGTGACCGGCTCCCGCCCCGCGGTCGCGGCGGCGAAGTCGGGATCAGGCAGCGCGCCCCGGTCGATCTTCCCGTTCGCCGTCACCGGCAGCGCGTCCAGCGCTATCACCGCCGCGGGCACCATGTGCTGAGGCAGCCGAGAGGCAAGCCCCTCGCGCACCGCGTGCGGATCGATGTCGCTGGGTGCGACATAGGCCAGCAGTCGGTCCGCTCGGACGGTCACCGCGGCTTGGGAGACCCGTGGGTGGTCGGCCAGAGCAGACTCGATCTCGCCGGGTTCGATCCGGAACCCCCGGACCTTGACCTGGTCATCGGCCCGTCCGGCGAACACGAGGTCGCCCTGGCTCGTCCAGTACGCCAGATCCCCTGTCCGGTACATCCGCTCGCCAGGCGCGGACGGATCAGCCACGAACCGCTCCGCCGTCAGCCCCGCGCGACCCAGATAGCCGCGGGCCAACCCGATTCCGGCCACGTACAGCTCACCGACGACCCCCGGCGGCAACGGCAGCAAGAACGCGTCCAGCACATAGCAACGGCCCCCCGCGATCGGCGTCCCGATCGGGACCACGTCCCGGCCCGCCGCCAACGGCGTACTCATCGCCGCGCACACCGTGGCCTCGGCAGGACCATAGGCGTCGATCAGCCGCAGCCCCTGCGACCAGCGATCCACCAGGCTCGGCGGGCAGGCCTCCCCCGCCACCACCACCGTCTGCAGCTCGTCCGGCAAGACGTCGACTGTGCCAAGGACCGACGGCGGAACCGTCACGTGCGTGACCCGCCACCGTTCCAGCGCCTCGGTCAACGACACCTGCGGCGGCAGATCCCGCGCCGGCGCCATGACCAGCGTCGCCCCCGACAACAACGTCATCAACACCTCGGACACCATGGCGTCGAAGCCCAGCGCCGCGAACTGCAGGACCCGTGACGACGGCGACACAGCGAACCGATCGATCTGCGCCGCCGCCAGGTTGCCGAGCCCGGCGTGGGAGACGACGACCCCCTTCGGAGCGCCTGTCGACCCCGACGTATACATCACGTACGCCGCGTCACCCGGACCCACCTGCGGCAATCCCGCGTCCGAGCCCTCCGTCAGATCGGCCTCGCCGACCACTACCAGTCGATCCGCGAACTCCTCCGGCACGGCCGACCGGGTGGTTCCGACACACACCACCGACACCGGATCGGCGTCATCCAGAATCCACTTCACGCGTTCGGCCGGATAGGCCGGATCCACCGGAACGAACGCGCCGCCCGCCAAGGAGACGCCCAGTATCCCGACCAGCCACCACGATGACCGCTCCACCACCACGCCCACCCGGTGCTCAGGACCGACCCCGCGGGCCCGCAGCACGGCGGCCAATCCCACCGCCCGGTCCCACAACTGCCCGAACGACAGCTCACCTTCAGCGTCCACCACCGCGACGTCATTCGAGCGCTCCCTCACCACCCGCCTCACCAAGGCAGGCAAGGACTCCCCCGCCGCCAACGCCGGGGCCGGCTCAGGCGTCCCGCCCTCGGCCATACCGACCCGCCCCACCAGTCCGGACGGATCAGCGACCAGTGCGGCGAGCGCGTCGACGAACCACTGGAGAGCCGACTCCGCGACGCTCTCGCGGATCTGCCCGCGCCAGTAGCTGAGCTGGATCCGGAAGTGATCTCCCGGGATGATGCCGAGAGTCAGCGGATAGTGGGTCCCCTCGACCGTGCCCAGATACGTGAACTGGCCTGCGAACTCGCGTGGATAGTTCTCGAACACCAGCAACGTGTCGAAGGTCGCGCCGGCGCCGGCCGACTTCTGGATCTCCGGCAGCCCCAGGTGCTGATGCGGGATCAGGGCCGCCTGTCGGCGCTGCACCTCGGTGAGCATGTCGATGACTGATTGCCCGCCGTCCAGAGGCACCCGGACCGGCACCGTGTTCATCATGAGGCCCGGCATCGACTCCACACCCGGGAGCTCCGCGGGACGGCAGGCGACCGTGGCGCCGAAGACCACGTCGGTCCGGCGCAGAAGCCGCGCCAGAACCATCGCCCACGCACCCTGCACCACCGTGTTCAGCGTCAGGCCGTGGTCGCGGGCCAACCGCGTCAGCCGGGTGTGGAGATCCGTCGGCAGGTGGACGACGTGGTGGTCGTAGTCCGCCACGGGGGCCGCTGTCGCGACCAGCGCCGGCTCGCCCAGACCGGACAGCTCCGCCCGCCAGGCCGCACGGGCCGCGTCCTTGTCCTGCCGGTCGAGCCAGGCCAGGTAATCCCGGTAGGAGGCCGAGCCAGCCCGTTCCGGGGGCTGCCCGCCGGCCGCGTACGCCTCGGCGGCCTCGTTGAGGATGACCGCCACCGACCAGCCATCGATGAGCGTGTGGTGAATGACGACCAGCAGGCGGTGCCGGTCCTCCGCGACGCGCATCAGCACCAGCCGGGCCAGCGGGGCCTCGGCGAGGTCGAACCGTGTCTTCTGTTCCCGTTCGACCAGGGCGTCGACGGCCGCGTCGACATCGCTCGCACCCGTCAGATCCACCTCCTGCCACGGCAAGGTGACGTGCCGGTGGACGATCTGCACCGCCTTGCCCGACGGGAGCCGATGGAAGCTGGGCCGAAGCTGGGGGTGCCGAGCGAAAACCGCTTCCCACGTGGCCCGCAGCAGGGGTACGTCCAGCGGTCCGCTCAGCTCCACGAGCCAGTGCACCTGGTAGATGTCGCGGCCCTGGTCACCGAGACCCTGGTCATCGAGGGTCGACTGGAAGAGCAACCCCTCCTGGAGCGGTGCCAGCGGCCAGACCTCCTCCGCCTCCGCATGGGCGATCGCCAGGTCGGCCTCGTCTTCCGCGGTCAGGGCGATGAGCGGCTGGTCGGCGGGGCGATCAGCAGGGACGGCGCGCGCCACGGCCGCCAGGCGTGCGGGCGTCTGCTCCTCCAGGATCTGGGCGGGTGTCAGCAGCAGGCCTGCTTTGACCGCGCGTGCCGCCATGCGCATCGCGACGATCGAGTCTCCGCCCAGCTGGATCAAGCCGTCGTCGACCCCCACTCGTTCCAGGCCGAGCAGCTCGGCGAAGAGATCGCACAGAACACGCTCCGGCTCGGTCACCGGTTCACGGCCGGTCGCGTTCGCCGCGAACTCGGGCGCGGGCAGTGCCGCTCGGTCCACCTTGCCGTTGGCGGTCAGAGGGAGTGCGTCCAGCACGATGACAGCGGCCGGAATCATGTACTCCGGCAGTTCGGCGCCGAGACGCTCGCGGATGAGGTCGGGATCGGCGTCCCTGTCCGCCACCACGTAACCGATCGGGCGTCCGTCGACCGCCACCAGCACGGCGTCGTCGACGCCCGGCTGAGCTGTCAGCGCGGCCTCGATCTCGCCGGGCTCGATCCGGTATCCGCGGATCTTCACCTGGTGATCGACCCGGCCCGCGAACAGCAGCTCGCCGTCCTCGGTCCACTGGGCGAGGTCCCCTGTCCGGTACATCCGTCCACCCGGCACCTGACCGCCGCCGCCCTCGGCAGCGCTGTCGGGTGCGTACGGATCCGCCACGAACCGCTCCGCCGTCAGACCCGGCCGGTTCAGATAGCCGTCCGCCAGACCGGCACCGGAGAGGTACAGCTCACCGACCACACCCGGGCCCACGGGCCGCAGCGACTCGTCGAGCACGTGAGCCCGGCGGCCCGGCAGCGACCGTCCGATCGGCAACGTCGGACCCATCGCGTCACCTGGCTCGAGCACATGCCACGTCGCCCACACAGTCGCTTCGGTCGGGCCGTACAGGTGCCGGATCCGCGCTCGGGGACAGGCCTCCCGCACTCGTCGCACCGCGTGCGCGGGCACCAGGTCACCACCGGTCTGCACCTCATGGAGCCCCGCGAAGGACTCCGGCGACTCCTCCGCCACCGCGCGGAAGTTCCCGGCGGTCAGATACGCCCTCGTCAACCCGGCCGCGACCAACTCCCGTAGGCGCTGAGCATCCACCGGCCCGGGCCCTGCGATCATCACACGGGCGCCCCACGCCAGCGGCACCCAGATCTCGAACATGGACGCGTCGAACGCGTACGGCGCGTGCATGAGGACCGCGTCGCCGGGTTCCATCGCCCAGCCGGGACTCTCCACCAGCTCCACAAGGCTCCGGTGCGGGATGGCCACCCCCTTCGGGGCGCCCGTCGAGCCGGAGGTGTACATCACGTAGGCCAGGTCGCCCGGGTGCACCGTGACCGCCGCCGCGTCGCACGCGCCTTCGTCCGTGGCGGCGTCCACCTCGATCGACTCGATCCCGTCCGGTACGCCGCCGCGCGCCGCGGCCGAACACACCATCAGGGACACCCTGGCATCCGCCACCATGAACGCCACCCGCCTCGATGGATAGGCGGCGTCCACCGGGACGTACACGGCCCCCGCCTTCCATACGGCGAGCAGCGCCACGAGTAGGTCGGGCGAGCGGTCCATCATGACCGCGACGCGGTCGCCGCGGCGGATGCCCCCATTGATCAGGCGTCCGGCCAGTCGGCCCGCTCGCTCATCGAGTTGCCGATACGTCAGGACCTGATCACCGGCTACGACGGCCACCGCGTCGGGCGCCCGGTCGACATGCGAGGCGAACAGCTCCAACACCGTCGGTGTGGCTTGCGCTGTGGAATTCATCGTTCTCCTTCACGGACCACCTGATGCACCGACCGGAGGGCCATGTCCGGCCCGAGCCCGGTGCCGAATTCGTCGGGCTCGGTGCCGTTGTCTCCCGGCTTGACGAACTGCGTGTGATAGAGCTCGGCGTAGAGGCCACCCTCGGCCAGCAACTCCTCGTGCGTCCCGCGCTCGCGGACCTGTCCGCCGTCGATCACGAGAATCTGGTCGGCCTCGCGGATCGTGGACAACCGGTGGGCGATCACCAGCGAGGTACGGCTGCGCAGGGCGGTCTTGAGTGCCCGCTGGACTGCGGCCTCCGACTCGGAGTCCAGATGCGCGGTGGCTTCGTCAAGGACGACGACCGAGGGCGCCTTCAACAGCAGCCGGGCGATGGCCAGTCGTTGCTTCTCCCCGCCCGACATGCGGTAGCCGCGGTCGCCCGAGACGGTGTCGAGCCCACTGGGGAGGGACTCGATCAGATCCCAGATCTGGGCCCCTTTGCACGCCTCGATCAGCTCGTCCTCGGTGGCGTCCGGGCGAGCGTAGAGGAGGTTCTCCCGGATCGTGTCGTGGAAGAGGTAGGTGTCCTGGCTGACCACCCCTACCGTCTCGCGGAGCGAGTCGAAGGTGAGGTCCCGCAGGTCGTGTCCGCCGACGCGAACCGTCCCTGAGTTCGCGTCGTACAGCCGGGACACCAGGTGGGTGAGGGTGCTCTTCCCCGCGCCGGACGGGCCGACGAGCGCGGTGAGGGTTCCGGCCCGCACGTGGAAGCTCACGTCGCGCAGGACGTCCGGCGTCACCTTCCCGCGTTCGCGATCGGACCGCAGATGCTCCAGAGACGCCAGTGAGACCTCGTCCGCGGTGGGATAGCGGAACGACACGTGCTCGAACTCGATGTCCGGCGCCACGTTCTTCGCGAGCGCGACCGCGTCGGGGCGTTCCTGGATCAACGGCTTCAGATCGAGCAGTTCGAAGACCCGGGAGAAGCTCACCACGACGGTCTGCGCGACCTGCTGCATCCCGGACAGCTGGGTGATCGGCCCGAACAGCCGCTGGAGCAGGGTGGCGATGGCGATCAACGTGCCGAGCTGGAAGGCCCCGTCGAGTACGAGTCCGCCACCGATCCCGTAGACGATCGCCGTGGCGAGCGAGGCCATCAGCGTCATCATCACGAAGGCCATCCGGCCCCAGACGGACAGGTTCACCCCGATCTTGCGGATCCTGTCGGCACGATCCGTGAGTTCGGCCATCTCCTCGTCCGGGCGGCCGAAGAGCTTGGAGAGCATCGCCCCCTGCACGTTGAACCGCTCCTGAAGCCGTCCGCCGAGGCCGGTGTTCTCGTCCATCTGCTGTCCGGTGCGCCGCTGTATCACCCGCCCCACGTGGACCCAGGGCACGATGAACAGCGGAACCAGCGCCAGCGTGATGAGCCCGACGAGCCAGGACAGGTAGAACAGCTCGGCCAGCACCACCACGACCATGACCGCACTGGTGGCCGCCATCAGCAAGCCGCTGAACTGCTGCTGAGCCATGATCAGTTCGGTGTGCAGCCGACCGACCAGCACCCCCGTCTGGGTACGCGTGAAGAACGCGAGCGGCAGCCGCCGGACGTGGTCGAGCGCCTGAACCCGCAGGTCGTAGGTGATCACCTGCCCGATCCGCCCGGAGATGTAGGCGGACACCAGCGACAACCCCGCGCCAAGGACGGCGAGGCCGGCGGCCAGGCATGCCATCAACACCACGACCCCGCGGTCGTTCTTGACGATGCCGTTGTCGACCAGCTCCCTCAGCAGCAAGGGAGTCGCGGCGACGGTAAGCGCCTCCATCGTGGCGACCACACCGAAGAGCGCCACGGTGCGGAGGTGCGGGCGAAAGTAGGCGAGCACGCGGCGCACCGTCCCCGGGTGGATCGTGGTCTGCCAGGGATCGGGATCGTCATCGCTCTTCCTCACCCCCTGGTAGCGCAACACCATTTCCACGCGGGTGCCCCTCTCAGACGACTCACGAAGTCAGCGAAGCCCCATCGTGCTGAATCACGTCGATGTCCACGAGTGAGTCCAACTGAACACTTCTGGCACTTGGACGCATCCGCCGGTGTCTGTGCCGCACGGCTGCCGCGGCACGGCTGACCACCACGGTCACCCTCCTGACCTGGGCCTCGTCGGCTTGCCGCCGCAGGGCGCAGGGGGAAAGGAGCAGCCCCGGAATTCCTGCTCGGTCATTTCTGGGGCCGCGGGCAGCGCGAGGTCCACCGGAATCCGGGCGGGTAGGTCCGCATCCGGATGGGAAGGGCCCGCGGGCACTCGCCGTCGGCTCACCGAGCCGTTTCAACCGGGCGCCGCGCGGATGCGGCCCGCCCAGGTGAGGGTGGGCCTTGGCCAAGCGATCGTCAAGGGCGTCGCCGGGCACGCGAGGGAACTCTCGCCCTCAGCCCGGGGCTGTCGGCGGGCTCTGCGTCGCGAGGTAACTGCCCGCCGCTCGGTGATCGTGATCGCACGCCGTCGGCGACGGCCTGACGCGGTAACGGGGTGGGTTCACGCCGAAGCCGCGGGCTGGACCGAGCATGTGGTCCAGGCCGCGGACGGTGGAGAAGGCGGTGGTCTCCGTCGAGGGCTCCTTCCCGACGCGTCGCGTCGGGAAGGTTCATCGTGGGCTCCGTGCACCCCGCCGAGTGGCCGCCGGTGGCGACCCGCGCGGTGCCGGTTCACCTGGGCTCACGGTCCCGCGCTGACCAGGATTCCTCGTCCTGCGTAGAACCGCTCGAAGACGCGTATGGGCAGCGACGCGGATTCTGCGTTGTGGGAGTAGCCCGACGGGTTATGGAACCGTACGATCCCGCCGCGGACCGCGTGAATCAGCACGAGGTGCCCTCCCCGTCGCGGTGCGGGGGTTCTCGGGTCGCGAATCTCAGGAGACACCGAAGCGATCAGGACCTGCCCGGGGTGCACCGCTCGGGCGGACGCTTGAAGCGGTGTCCGCTCGACCAGTTGGCATGTGAAGCCGAATTGTGAGCCGACCCAGGCCATGAACGGCCGGTATATCAGTCCGTGGACCTTGCCCTGGGGTTCCACCACGTAGCAGCCCCAGTCGAGGGCCTGCGCGAGGAGTTCGCGCATCGGCAGTCGGACATCCGTCCAGCCATGGAGCAGGGACTGCAGGCAGGCCAAGCCGCAGATTTTGCGGGACCAGAACAGGTACTCCTCGCGCGAGTGGTACCCGTCGGAGGCCCAGTCGTGCAGTTGCGACGGATCGGTGCGCCTCAGGAAGACGTCGATGCCCGAGGGGGCGGCACGCTGGATGACGACCTCGTCGTTCCGGTCCAGGCTTCCCCACTGTGAGACGTAGGGGAGGCTTCTGTCATGTGATGGGAAAGTCGAAGTAGACATCTGCATACGGCTCGCTTTCCAGCGTGTAGTGCCACCACTCGCTGTCGTAGCGAGCAAATCCACAGTCCTCCATGATGGAGCAAAGGTACTCGCGGTTTTCCGCTTCGATGGGCTTTATACCTGCTGCTCCATGATGCGAGATCGAGTCCATGAGGTCGTGGCCACCACCCATGCAAGCATTTTCTCCGGTGGCAAGGGTATAGAGCGTCAAGTCGACGGAACTACCGCGGCTGTGGCCCGACTTGGCGGCCACGTATCCCTTGTCGAAAAGCTCGGACCTCTCGATGTTGGGGTAGTGGCGCTGCTTTGTCCGACCGTCCTCCGGCTGTTCTGCCCAGCGCCGGAAGAAGTCGACGGCGCGTTGCGGACGGTATCCGTCCCAGACGAGCAGGCCGAAGCCATGGGTTGCGGCCTTTTCCTGTGCTCGTCCCAGGGCCGCGCACAAGGCTCTGGTGCCGACTATCCGATTCACCAGGTATCCGTCCACCGGCTGCCCGGTGAAGTTGTCCCAGGTGGCGTACTTGGCGTCCCAGCGGATGCCGGGCACCAGCTCGTCCAGGTACCCGAAGTCACCATTCATCGCTTTTCCCGGTCCAGTGTCATTGACACGAGCCGATCGAGGACGTCGGAAAGCGGCATTCCTGCGGCGGCCATCATCCGGGGGTAGCGACTGTAGGAGGTCATGCCGGGAAACGTGTTGACTTCGTTGAGTACCACCCGGCCGTCGTCCTGGAGGAACAGGTCCACGCGGGCGAGCCCCCGGCAGCCCAGTGTGCGGTAGACGTTCTTGGCACTCTCTTGGACGAGCTGACGCGATTCTTCGGAGATGTCGGCGGGAACGATGAACGTCGAGTTGTCCGAACCGGTCTCGGGTGAGGCCTCCTGGTGGATCCTGAAGAATCCGTGCGAGAGGGCTACGCGGTCCACCTCGCCCGCGATCAGGGCGGAGGAGTCCCCCAGGATCGCGCAGCCGATCTCGCTGCCGGTCACAGCCTCTTCGATCAGGACCTTCGAGTCGTACTGTCGCGCGGCGTCCAGGGCGCCTGGCAGGTCCTCCGCACCGGCAACCTTGCTGACGCCGAAGGACGAGCCCGAACGGGCCGGCTTCACGAAGACCGGGTAAGGAAGCTGGTCGGCGTCGACCTTCTCGTTCTCCGTGGTCACCCAGAAATTCGGCGTGGCGATGCCCCCGCTCTTGGCGACGGTGTAGGTCAGGGACTTGTCCATGCAAATGGCAGAGCTCTGGATATCGCAGCCGACATAGGGGACACCGGAGAGCTCCAACAGGCCCTGGATCGCACCGTCCTCGCCGAGTGTGCCGTGCAGAACGGGCAGCACGAGGTCCAGACGGACCACGTCGAATCGTTCCTGCTCCAGGACGAGCAGTCCGTGGACGCTTGGGTCGGGCGACAGCATGACCGGACGAGCCTCTGCGCTCTCCCAGCCCGCGCCAGGGGAATCACAGAGCTGCCAGGCACCGGACTGCGTGATGCCGATCCAGTACGGCTCGTATTTGTCGGCGTCGAGGTTCTTGGCGACCTCTTGGGCGGACTTGACGGAGACGGGGTGCTCCTCGGAAGAGCCCCCGAAGATGATTCCGATCCTCAGCTTGTTCATGCTTTCCCGCTTTCGAAGTCGAGGCAGTTGATGAGACTGTTCCTGATGGTGTCGCTCAGTGCGTGGTCGGTGTAATACGCCGTGTGCGGGCTGATGAGCACATTCGGCAGCTCCTGGAGCCGCAACAGCGAGCGGTTCCCGATGGGCTTGTTCCGGCAGTCGGTGTAGAAGATTCCTTCCTCACCGTCGAGGACGTCCAACGCCGCGCCGCCGAGTCTGCCGCTCTCCAACGCCCAAAGAAGAGCTTCGGTATCGATGAGTGGCCCGCGTCCCGTGTTCACGATGAACGCGCCGTGTTTCATCTGCCCGATACGTCGGCGATCGACGAGGTGGCGGGTTTCCGCGGTGAGCGGGGTGTGGAGCGTGACGATGTCGCTGTGCCGAAGCAGCTCGTCGATCGGCACGTAATCGGCAGAGGTCTTGGGGCGATTGTCGTAGGCCAGCACGCGGCAGCCGAAGCCTCGCAGCCGGTCGATGACCGCTGTGCCGATACGCCCCGTGCCGACCACTCCGACAGTCAAGTCGCGCAGCTCTTTGCCGCGTATCTCACTCAGTCGGTAGTCATGAGCATCGGTGCGACGGATGGTGGCTTTCGCGTGACGCACGGCCATGAGCATCAGCATGAGCGTGTAGTCGGCAACACTGTCGGGAGAGTACGCCACGTTCCCGACGGAGATACCGACACTTTCCGCGTGGCCCACGTCGATGTGGTTGTATCCGACGCTGCGTGTGGAGAGATACTCCACACCGACACGGCTCAGTGCGTTGAGCGTGGCACGCGTGACGCGCGTCTTGTGGCCGATGCTGATGCATCGGTTCCCGACTGCCAGGTCGATATTGGCCTCGGATACCGGCGCCTTCGTGATGGTCGGCACCACGTCAAAGCGAGGCGCTATTTCCCGGAAGAGAAGGGCCTCGTCCTGATCGCACCCATAGACGGTGATTCCCGTTGTCGAGACAGTCCGTGAGGTCGCCACCGGCGGTCGGGTGCGCAACGTCGTCGCTCGTGTCGGTCCGCTGGAACTCATGCCTACCAGTCAAGAGGACCTGGTGTTGCCAGCGCGTATGCGTTTTTTGATACGCCGACGATATGTTGCCGACCGCTCCAAGCGCAGGCCGATGCTTGACTTGTTCCGCAAGGGCGAGTGCCCAGCCCGTAGCGGGTGCCGACGAGGCGAATGCCCAGGCCAGCAGCACTGTTGTCGAGCCTGGCGCTCACACTGTCGGGGGTCAGGTCGACCCCACGGGGTGGGCCTCCGCAGCCGCCCAGCCGCGGCCATGCTCTCGCGGGTGTTGGTCGGCAACATATCGTCCGCGTATCGAAAACTGCATACGCGCTGACAACACCACGCTTCCTTGACTGGAAGGCATGAATTCCAGCGAACCAGCCTCTGCCGTCCGCTGCCTCGCCAGCCCGCCCCCGATCGCCGTCCCAGCGACCGGACGGTTGTTGACGTGCTTCACCGATCCTTGCGCGGTCCAGGCATGATCCCGCTCAGCCTCGGCGAGATCGCCACAGTAGTCGGTGGGACGGTCGAGGGCGACGACGCCGTGACAGTGACCGCCCCGGCCGTGCTCGACAGTCGGCAGGCCGAGCCGGGCGGCCTCTTCGTCGCCTTCACCGGCGAACACGTCGACGGCCACGACTACGCCGTCCAGGCCGGCCGGGCGGGCGCGGTGGCCGTGCTCGGCTCCCGGCCCACGGCGCTGCCGACCGTCGTGGTCGAGGACGCCACGGCCGCGTTGCAGGCGCTCGCCGCCCACGTCGTGGCACAGCTGCGCGACCGGCTGACCGTCGTCGGAGTGACCGGATCCCGCGGCAAGACCAGCACCAAGGACCTGCTGGCGGCCGTCCTGTCGAGTTCCGCGCCGACGATCGCCACGGTCGGCTCGCTCAACAACGAACTCGGCATGCCGCTCACCATGCTGCGTTCCGACGAGGCCACGCGGTTCCTCGTCCTTGAGATGGGTGTCCGCCGCATCGGCGACATCTCCAAGCTCACCGGCCTGGTCGCACCCGACGTCGGTGTCGTCCTCAACGTCGGCCAGGCCCACCTCAGCCATCTCGGGTCGCGCGAGGCGATCGCCCAGGCCAAGGGTGAGCTGGTGCAGGGTCTGGCACCCGGCGGCACCGCGGTCCTGAACGCCGACGACCCTCGGGTGGCCGCGATGCGCTCGCTCACCGACCGCCCGGTGCTGACGTTCGGCCAGGCGGAACACGCCGACGTTCGCGTGCTCGACGTGGTCCTTGACCGGCTCGCCCGGCCGTCCTTCACCCTGCGGACCGCCGCCACCTGGGCTCCGGTCACGCTGCCGCTCGTGGGCACTCACCAGGCGCTCAACGCGTCGGCTGCCGCGGCGGCGGGGCTGGCGGCCGGCGTCTCCCTCGATGTGGCCGCGACGGCGCTGCCCACGGTCGCGCTGTCGAAGTGGCGCTTGGAGCTACGCGACCTCGTCGGCGGCGCAACGCTGCTCGACGACTCCTTCAACGCCGACCCCGACTCGACCCGTGCCGCCCTGGACACGCTGGCGGCGATCGAGGGCAAGCGCCGCATCGCCGTCCTCGGCGAGATGCTCGAACTCGGCGACGACAGCGAGGCCCAGCACCACGCCATCGGGGAGTATGCCGCCTTCCATGCCGACGTGGTGCTCGCGGTTGGCGCGCAGCCGATCGCCGACGGTGCCGGAGAGCGGGCGGTGGCGCTGCCCGACAACGCCGCGGCCGTCGAGTGGCTGCGCGGTCGGCTCACCGCCGGCGATGTGGTGCTCGTCAAGGCTTCCCGCGGGGCGCGTCTCGACGAGGTCTCCGCCGCGCTCACGTCCGGGCCCCACCCGCGGTAGTTCCCTGCCATCCCAGCCCGGGCGTCGGTGAACAGTGAGTGGGGGGCGACGGCGGTGGCCCTCATCTCGTTGCCGCCACCGTCTGGGCCGGGTCGGAGGACACGCCTGGTACAGCTACAGCGCCTCCGCCACGGCCGAGAGGGAGATTCGTCAGGCCCGATCGCCATCTGTCCGTGCGTGCGCTACCGCGGCGGGCAGCTGCACCGTGACGCGGAGGCCGCCAGCGGGGCGCGGGGTGAGGGTGAGGGTTCCGTCATGTGCCTGGGTGATGGTCTTGACGATGGCCAGGCCGAGGCCGACACCCGCGTGGCTGTTGTGTATGCGTTCGGTGCCGCGCTGGAATGGCTCGGTAAGGGTCGCGACCAGCTGTGAGGTGAGCTTCTCGCCGGTGTTCTCGACAGTGAGCACAACCGTGTGGGGGCGGACGCTGGTATTCACCCATACGACGCCCTTTTCAGGCAGGTTGTGGCCGATCGCGTTGTGCAGAAGGTTCGTGGTCATCTGCAGCAGGAGCGCAGGTGAGCCGATGGTGGTGCCCACGTCGCCGGAGGTTTCGATGGTGACGCCCTGCTTTTCCGCCAAGGGGAGAAGCGTTTCCGTGGCTTCCTCCGCCAGGAGGGACAGGTCGACGGGTTCCCTGGCGAAGGACTGCTGGTTGGCGCGGCTGAGCAGGAGCAGTGCTTCAGTGAGGTCGATGGCTCGGGTGTTGACCACGCGGAGGCGCTCGACAAGCTCGCAGGTGTCGTAGTCCGGATCGTTGTGGGCCACGTCGAGAAGCGCCTGCGTGACCGCCAGCGGGGTGCGCAGTTCGTGAGAGGCATTGGCCGCGAATCGCTGCTGTTCGGCGACGTGGGCTTCGAGCTGCGCGAGCATGGTGTCGAAGGAGTCGGCGAGTTCGCGGAACTCGTCTCGGCGGCCCGCCAGGCGGATCCGGTAGGAGAGCGGACCGTTCGCCACCTTGCGTGTGGCGTCGGTGATGCGTATCAGCGGGGCGAGCATCCGGCCGGCCAGCACCCACCCGCCCACGAGACCGAACACCAGCAGGAACGCCAGCGCCATGATTCCCGCCGGGACGAAGACGACCGGGCCGAAGTTGCTCGGGTCGAAGACGCGGAGGAAGTCGGACCGATCGGGGACATTCAGGCTGTTCGACCTGCCCCTCAGAAGGAACACCCACGTGGCGGTGAGCAGCAAGGCGCCCGCGATCACGAGGAACCCGGCGTAGCTGAGGGTGAACTTGAGGCGGACGCTCAACCCTTGACGCCTATCCACGCACCGCTCCCCGGTCATCGTCGTCCGGTCCTGCGTCGATGCGGTAACCGACCCCGGGCACGGTCGCGATCAGCCAGGGCTCACCGAGGCGTTTGCGCAGGGCCGAGACCGTGATGCGCACGGCGTTGGTGAACGGATCGGCGTTCTCGTCCCACGCTCGCTCCAGCAACTCCTCCGCGCTGACGGCACCGCCTTCAGCGGCGACGAGGACCTCGAGCACAGCGAACTGCTTCCTGGTCAGCGCGATGTAGCGGCCATCGCGGTAGACCTCGCGGCGGAACGGATCCACACGCAAGCCCGCGATCTCTCGCACCGGGGGCCTGTTGTGGGCCCGCCTGCGGTTGAGTGCTCTGAGCCTGAGCACGAGTTCGCGAAGTTCGAAGGGCTTGGTGAGGTAGTCGTCGGCGCCGATCTCGAACCCGGTGGCCTTGTCGTCGAGCCGGTCGGCAGCGGTCAGCATGAGGATCGGCATGCCGCTGCCGGAGGCGACGATGTGTTTGGCGATTTCGTCACCGGTAGGTCCGGGGATGTCCCGGTCGAGGACGGCGATGTCGTAAGTGTTGGTACTCAGCATCTCCAGAGCAGTATCACCGTCCCCGGCGATGTCAGCCGCGATGGCTTCCAGGCGCAGCCCATCGCGGATGGCCTCTGCCATGTAGGGCTCGTCTTCGACGACTAATACACGCATAGCCTGATGCTACGAGCCGGTGCGTATCGTCGGTATATGGAAAACCGGATACGGGCTGGCAACATCACGCCCCCTTGACTGGAGGCATGAACGAGCCACACGTTATCCCGCCTCGGCCCCGTGACCGGCTGTTCGCCGTACTTGCGGTGGTGCTCGCCGTACTCCTGCTCCCCGTCGCGTTCGTCCGCGATCCCGGCCGCGCCCGTGAACTGGCCTGTGGCTGGGCGCTGGGGATCCGCTTTCCCGCCGAGGACCTCACCGGGCTCACCGACGGTGCCAGGGCGGCGTTCACCGCCGCACGCGCTGAGGCGCTCTGGCGTCACGGGCAGCTCATCGGCCTCACCTCGGGATACCGCGATCCCCTCGTCCAGCAGCGGTTGTTCGACGAGGAGGTGCGCCGCGTCGGCTCACCGGCCGCGGCCCGGATGCTCGTGCTGCCACCGGCGGAATCCAGGCACGTCAAGGGCACCGCGCTGGATGTGCGCCCGTTCGAAGGGGCGCGCTGGCTCGAGGAACACGGTGCCCGCTACGACCTCTACCGCATCTACGACAACGAGTGGTGGCACTTCGAGTACCGCCCGGACGTCGAGGTGCCACCGACGACCCGGGAGATCCGCGATGCTCTGCAAGCCCGTTGACGAGGGGCAGCGTGCCGGGCGACTGGAAGGGCGTCTCCAGGCCGCGAGACAACGTGCCTTCGTCGGGCGGAAGGAAGAGCTCGCCGTCTTCGAGGAGGCGCTGTACACCGGCGCCCGGGTGCTGTTCGTTCATGGCCCCGGCGGTGTCGGCAAGTCGGCGCTGCTGGGACGCTTCGCCCAGCGGGCCGCGGAAGCGGATCGCAACGTACTGATGCTGGACGGACGGATTCTCGAGGAGTCTCCCGCTGCCTTCGTGGCCGAGGCCGGGGCGGTGCTCGCCGACGAGCGCGCCGTGCTGCTGATCGACACCTTCGAGCGGCTGCAGGGCCTGGAGAGCTGGCTGCGCGAGCAGTTCCTGCCGGTGCTGCCGACCGGTGCGCTGGTGGTGACAGCAGGTCGCATATCCCCGGACATGATGTGGCGGGCAGACCCCGGCTGGGCCGACCTGGTGCGGATCATCGAGCTGGGTGAGCTGGGACGCGTGGACGCCACCGCGCTGCTGGACTCCCGCGGTGTGGCCGGTGAGTTGCACGAGCCGCTGCTCACCTTCGCCGGCGGGCACCCGCTCGCCCTGTCGCTCGGTGCCACGGCTGCCAGGGAGAGTGCCGCCGCCGTCAGCACCGCGGTGTCGGTCCGTGACAGCGGCGCCGGCTCGCGCTGGAGGCCTCCCCATGATGTGGTGGCCACCCTGCTCGACCAGATCGTCGGTGAAGTGCCCAGCCCGGCGCACCGGCATGCCCTGGAGGTCTGCGCGCACACGTACATGTCCACGCAGGACGTGCTGCGCGCGGCGCTGCCGGGCGAGGACGCGGCGACGCTGTTCTCCTGGCTGCGGCGGCTGCCGTTCGTCGAGCCGGGCCCGTACGGGTTGTACCCTCACGACGTCGTCCGTGAAGTCCTCGAAGCCGACCTGCGCTGGCGCGACCCGCAGGGCTACGCCGACATGCACCGGTGCCTCAAGGCGTGCCTCACCGAGCGGATCCGTGCCGCCGAGGACTCGGACGTGCTCGGGGCCGTCGGTTCGCTGTTCTACCTGCACCGCGGCGAAGGCCAAAGAGCAGAGCCGCACGTGTGGCGCGGTGCTGGCGAGGTGTATGAGGACGTCTTCCGTCCCGAGGACACCGAGGACCTGCTGCGCCTGGCCACCGAGCAGGGCGCGGGTGCCGTCGCCGCTGTCTCCCATTGGATGGCCCGGCAGCCGCAGGCGTTCCGTCTCTACCGGCGCGCTGCGGACGGCGAGCTGGCAGGCGCCAGCGCCTGGCTCCGCCTGGAGGGGGAGGAACAGGCGCAGGCGGACCCGGTCGTCGCCACGGCCTGGGCCACCGCCCGCGCCAACGCCCCACTGCGACCCGGCGAGCACCTGGCCGTCTACCGAAGCTGGGTGCGCGAGTGCCACCAGGGCTTTTCGCCGATGATGAATCTGATCCAGTGGCGGGCCGTGGCCTGGTTCCTGCGCTCGCCACACTTGGCCTGGTCGTTCATCGCCATGCGAACTGACGACCGTTCGAGCGGTCGCTACGAGTACTACGGCATGCACGATCTCGGGGATCACGCGCAGGAGAAGGACACTGAGTATGTCCTGGCCGCGCACGACTGGCGGGCCGTTCCGGCGCACGTCTGGCTCGACCGGCTGTTGGCGACGGGCGCGCAGGAGGTCCCGGCCCCGCACGAGCCGGAGCTGGTGGTGCTGTCACAGGAGGAGTTCAGAGACGCCGTCCGCCAGGCCCTGCGTCACCTGCCGATGCACGGGGAGCTGGCCGCCAACCCCCTCACCCGCACCAGGCTGCTCGCAGGCCGGGCCACCCCTGCCCGCGCGCTGCGCGAGCTGCTTGAGGACAACATCCGCGACCTGGGCCGGGATCCGTGGGCGGGCAAGCCGCACCGCGCCCTCGACGTCACCTTCCTGCGTGGCGCTCCCACCCAGGAAGCCGCCGCCGAGCGCCTCGGCCTGTCCTTGAGCACCTACCGCCGTCACCTGAACGCCGGTATCGAACGCATCTCCGACGACCTCTGGCGCCGCGAACTCCGCGGGGCGGGCTGAGCGCCCCGGACTTCATGGCCCCCATGCCCCCCATGGCCTCCCGGCTGACGCCCGCGCCGACGAGCAGCTCGCCTCCCTCGGCCCACCGGCCCGTACGTCATGGGCATGGCGGAGCGCATCAAGGCCCGGACCGTGCTGTACGGCCGGTCGCCGGGACCAGTAGGGGCCGAGGAGGCATCAACGTGCACCGGGAGACGTGGTGTTCGTCAAGCCTTCCAGCGAGTACGGGCTGGGTGGCCGCGCGCGTGAGCTGGCCGCATAGGGAGAGGCGTCGCCTGCGGCAGAACGCCGCCGAACGCGATCATTCTGTGGCCACAGTGGTCATCCAGTTCTCCAGGCGCTCGGCGAACCCAGTCCAGACCCGGGCGTGCTCTCTGGCGAACTCGGCGACCACGCTGTACAGATGCGGCGGGATGCGATGCAAGATTCTTTCCCACTCCCGCCCGTCGATGGAGTGCATGATGAGCATCCGCAACAGGATTCGGCCAGTCTCGCTCAGCCGCAACGCCGGATCGGCCTTGAGACGCTCCAGCATCGCGAGACGATCTCGTCCCACAGCGTTGCCGAAGTCCGGTTCCGTGCGAGGGAGTGGATGCGACTCGGTCTGTAACCTCATACTCCCGTCCCGGACCGGGCTCTCACCACGCTCCAGTCGGCCTCGCACATCCCGGACCGTCTCCGGGGAGATGCCGACCTGCTTGGCGACCTGGCGGAGCGAAAGGCATGGGTCACTGCGGATGAGTTCGGCGGCGAGTCTTCTCCGCCCCGAACCGTCGGCGGGACGGACACGCCCGTCCCGCCCGATCCTTGCCTCGATTCCGCTGTCTCCGGCGCGCCTGCGCAGATCGGCCACCGTGCCGGCGGAGAGTCCGGTCGCCGAGGCCACCCGCCGATCGGACCACTGCGGATGCGTCCCGATGATGTGGGCGGCCGCACGCTTGCGATCAGCGAGCGAGAGCGGCAAACCATGCCGTATGTTCGCCTCGACGGCTAGGACGAAGGCGTCCGATTCGGTGCCATCGACGAACCTTGCCAGGATTTTCGTATCGCCTCTGAGCCGCGCTGCCTTCAATCGGTGCAGGCCGTCGACCACCCGCATCGTTGGCCGGTGAACGAGGATAGGCGGAAGTTCTCCCTCTGTCGATAACAGTGTCTCGACGTGCTCCGGATCCTCACCCGAGGTGCGAGGCGAGGATCCGGAGGACAGCCGGGACAACTCGATTTCGACGACAGCGGGAGCGACTATGTCAACGCTCGTCGGATCCACCTGAACTCTCCCGTTCGAGTCTCTTCTTCTTGGTCAACGTTGCGGTGCGGTACAGGCCTCATGGCTGCCACTATTTACCTGATCGGTGTCAAGGGTGCGGACTCAGAATTTTCTCCGCCAAGGAAAATCGAGCACACCTTCAGAGGCCCCTCCAGGAACCCACCGGAAAATTCCCTGACCTCAAGGAATTCCGTTGGATACTGATGTTATGGGATCTCCCGTCCAACCGTTCGACCTCGGCAGTTGGACGCCACGGGCCCGTCCGCGTTGGTCGGCGCTGTGCGCTGAGTGCCGCCATCCGACGCTGACACCTGTCTGGCCGTGACGGTCGGCCGTCCGCACCGACAGCGGAAGGGGGAAGCCGAACTGACCATCCGGACCACCAGGAAGACCATGCATGCGGTTCTGGGCACGGAGGCCAACAACCCTTGCCGCAAGGCGGCGTTGACGGCACATCTGGCGTCCTCGCTGCGGGAGGGGCCGGTGGTGGCCGGAGCCGACGTGACCGTGCCCTCCCTGACCAGCAGTCCGCGCACACCCAGGCAGACCCGTGTCGGCGGGCGGGGGCAAGAGGGCCTGCGCAAAGTGACAGGAGGCCAGGCACTTGCACAGGCCCGGCGGGCACTGAAGCGACAGCCGCCTGACACCCGCCACCGGATCATGGAACGCAACCAGCGCGATCACCTCACTCAGGGCACTTGATGCACAAAGGAGCCATGAGCTTCGGATCACGCAGTGACCGAAGAACCGTCCAGCCCCCACCAGGTAGTCCACCAGCAGTTGAAGTTCGGGTTGCAGTTCGTCTAGTGGTCGATTCCGGAGCATGCTTTCACGGCAGCAAAGGATCGTCAACTGCCAGACGAGTGGCCGTAGTAGGCTTCGACTATCCGTCGCACGGGGGCGCATGGGGGCAGAGGCACGTACAGCCGCAGGAGGGCAGCATGACTGGGGCGTCAGGGCAGTCGACACTGGCCACACGCCTGGACAGCTTGTTTTCCAGGAGCCGCCCCCAGGGGAGGCGGTGGACCAACAACGAGGTCGCCAACGCGATCAAGGAGAGGCACCCTCAGATTCGCGTCAGCGGCGGCTATCTATCAGCGCTGCGGAACGGCTCTCGCACCCGCCCCTCACAGGAACTCCTGTCCGCGCTCGCGGAGTTCTTCGGCGTCTCACCAGCCTATTTCGTAGATCCCGACCACGCGGAGCGAGTCAACGCTCAGCTCGCGGGGTTGGAGATGCTGGGCCAAGCAGGTGTTCGCGGAGTCGCCCTGCGAGCGGTGGGCCTGCCACGGGACAGCCTTGAGGCGATCACGGCCATGCTCGATCAGGTGAGAAAGCTGCAGGGCCTACCCGCCGTGGAGGAGTGACGATGCCAGTGCCGCATCGGCAGCCCCGCAAGAGCGCTCTCGGGCTCTTACGGCGGCACAGCGGAAAGGCCCTTCCATCGGTTTGCTGGACGGTCGAGCTACGTGCATTCTCCACGAGGATCGCAGTCGAGAACGCGAACATCCCCGTCGCCTCGCTCACGGCAAGAGGTTCAAGTCGCCCCTGCGGCACGCGTGCCGCACATGCGGACAAGGCTGACGAGATCAGCTATGAGCCGACGCTCAGACCAGGATTGACTCGCCGCCCACTCCGAGCCGACGGATACGGCCAGGCAGCCCCATCAGCACAACCGAGCAGCGCACCCGGGCACGAGAAGGCAACGCTACGCATCTCGCCGCAACTTGTTGCTCCAGACGCCGGTGCGGCCACAACTTGATCAGGACGAGAGAAACGGGGGAAGAATGCTGAACCAGTACCGCGGAGTCCGTCCCCGGAGCCGGAGACGAGGTTGCCGCTTACGGGAACCCTCTGCGTCGGTAGAGAGCATGCCGTCTCCACCCAAAGCCGCTGGTCTTCCTTCCCTGAGGAGGCGTGCCTCGTGTCGCTGCTGAGGAGGCACAGTCAACGTCGCAACCTTGCGCGCCTGCGCCGCAGCTGTGAAGCCCGTCTGACCGCGTTGGCACTTCCCGCGGCACGCGACATTGCCGGGTTATGCGCTCTGCTGAGCGAGCGGCGTGGCCGACCACTCCATTTGGCGCCGATCGCCATGCGGGCCGAACAACCGTGCGGACTTTGGATAGCCGCAAACACAGTCGACTTCATCATTTACGAAGCCAAGACTACACGACCCCACCAGGAACACATCATCGCTCATGAGCTGGCCCACATCATTTGCGGCCACCGTAGCGGCTCCCCCCTGGATGACGCTACCGCTCGATTGGTGTTTCCCGACCTAAATCCTGCCCTTGTTCGTGACATGCTGGCACGTACGACGTATTCCGAAACCCAGGAACAAGAAGCCGAGATGACGGCGAGCTTGATCATCGCCACGCGGATCGGCTCCACCACTCCCCACCTCCCCTCCGAGCAAAGGGCGCTGGGCGGGGCCTTGGGAATCACTCAGACGGCAAGTCGGCTATGACGGCAAGTCAACTCCACAGCCTCGGGACCGACTTGGAGACAGCGGGCGTCGCCTGGATGTGGGTATCGCTGGGACTACGGGCTCCGGCCGTTTTGCGGTCAAGCAAGCAACGCCCTTTATGGCTTGCGGTCTTAGGGGCCGCAGCCGCACTCACGCTCCATCTGCCATGGTTCATCGACCTCCTGCACCAAGCCACCGGACCCACGCATCTGACCGCGCTGGCCCGGAACCTGTTCGGCGTCCTCACCTCTGCCGCTGTGCTGGACTTCATGCTTCTCGCGGTCCGCGGCCGTCACACATACGCGCTGTACGGTTTGGCCGGGCTCGTCATGGTCCTGCTTGTCTGGTTGGACACAGCCGCCGGGCCACACCTGCAGCATGCGATCCCCCCTGTCTCCCATCCCATGCCATCGACCTCGTACTGGGCAGTTCTCATCGCTGTCAATCTCAGTACCAACGTGGTGTGTGTGGTTGCCTGTTGGCGGTATAGCCGAGCGAGCCAAGATCGCTCCTTACGCGTCGGATTGCGGCTCTTCGGGCTCGGCGCAGCCTTTGCCGGCGTCTACTGGCTACTCAGTGCCGCATACGTCGGGGTTCGATACTCATGGATTCCGGCCCTCAGTCCGCTTCTGCTGGGTTGTTATGCCCTCGCAAGAGCGAGCGCGATCTTCGTGCCTCTGGGGACCGCGGTGGCCGTCGCGGTCAGGCGGATGAGGATTTTATGGCAACTTTGGCCGTTGTGGCGCGACTTGGTCAACGCGGTGCCCGACGTCAGCTTGACGCAGACCCACCAACGCGGCCTTGCTTTGCTGCAGCGTTCCGGCCCGCTGGACCTGCGCCTCTACCGGATAGTGATCGAGATTCGTGACGCGATTCTCGATCTGCGTGCCCACATCCCCCATGCGGTACTGACCGAGGTCCGGGACCACCTGGAACGCGAAGGCGCACCCTCCGCCGAGGAGGACGCCCGGGTGACCGCCTGTTGGTTACGCATAGCCCGAAGCATCAAGGCAGAAGGCACGCCGCCACTGCGCGGCGACCTGACCGCGCCGGTCATCGGGGGCGCGGACTTGCCCGGCGAAATCGAGTTCCTACGCAAAGTAGCCAAGGCGGATACGTCACCCCAGATCCGCCGAATCGCTGCTCACCTGAGTCACTCAACAGAGAAACACTGAGGCCGGAGACCTCGTCCTACATGGAATTACACGGCATCTGCAGCGACCAGTTCAGCGCGGTGCGGGAGACCTTCGCGGACTCTCTGCGCAGCGGATCGGACGTCGGCGCCTCCGTGGCGATCTACCTCGACGGCGAACCTGTCGTCGATCTCTGGGGTGGGTTCGCCGATCGAGAACGTACCGAACCATGGCAGCGCGACACCATCACCAACGTGTGGTCCACCACGAAGACAATGACCGCACTGTGCGCTCTCGTTCTCGCCGACCGTAACGAACTCGACCTGTTCGCACCGGTCACGAAGTACTGGCCCGAGTTCGGCGCCGCGGGAAAGAACCGCATCGAGATTCGGCACCTGCTCAGTCACACCGCCGGGCTTCCCGACTGGGACCAGCCGATGACACTCGACGACCTGTGCGACTGGGAGAAATCCACCACCTTGCTGGCACGCCAATCGCCCCGTTGGGAACCAGGCTCAGCATCCGGCTACCATCGCTTCACTCATGGATTCCTGCTCGGCGAGGTGATTCGCCGTATCTCCCAACAGTCAATCGGCACGTTCTTCGCCGAGCACCTCGCTGCCCCGTTGGACGCCGATTTCCACATCGGCCTCGCGTCTGAAGACGATCACCGTGTCTCCGAGGTCATCCCCGCACCGGGGCCCGCGCCTGCGTCCAACCCACGGGTGACCATTCCTGTCGGGGCATACGTGACGGCTCAGGACACCTGGAGCATCCAGTGGCACCGCGCCGAGATCCCGGCCGCCGCGGGTTACGGCAACGCACGATCCGTGGCCGCCGTCCAATCAGTACTCACCTCCAGCAGCCATAGCCCCCAATCGTCCCTTCTCTCCGAAGCCACTCGCCGCGCAGTGTTCGACGAGCAGCACCACGGCGTCGACCTTGTGCTCGGTATCCCCCTACGCTTTGGTATCGGCTACGCCCTCAGCTCAGACGACGCGCCAGTCCGCACAGCCAACCGCCACACCTGCTACTGGGGCGGGAGAGGAGGATCGCTGGTCGTCAACGACCTCAACGCGCGCATGACCATCGCCTATGTGATGAACCAGATGACCCACCTCGGCCTCACCGACCCTCGCGGCCAGAAGCTCCTCCAAGCCGCCTACAAGTCACTGGACCCTTCTCAGCCCGGGGCCGGGGAGTGATGACGGAGTCGACGCGAGAGGGGTCGTGAGCGGCAGGGCACACGAGGCGTCGAGCACAACAGCCAGGCGGCGAACAGGTCGAGGCGGGCTGGCCACGGGGCCGGGCTCGGCGGGCTTCTCCCACGGCCGCCGTAAGTCTGCGGCGGCCTCGGGGGTTCGCAGCTTCGGACGGGTCCACCTGAGGATCTGGTGGCAGACGACCAAAGCCAGTCAGCGTAGCCCTCGATGATGGGGAGTTCGCCGGTGTGGTCGATCCAGGCGGCGCGGGTGGTCAGTCGGGGGTGGATGCGGTCCCAGGCCATCGCGCGGGCGGTGCCGTACCGGTCGGTGACCTGCACGGTTGCCGCGTCCGGATCGCCCCAGGTCTCCGGTTTGGCGAAGCGGAACTCCTTGCCATGCTTCGGCGGCCTGCCGCCCTGGGGAGATAGGACGGGGCGTGCTCCTTGAGCGAGGGCTTCGGTCGCCACATGACGCGGTCGGAGCGCATCCGTCCCAACACCTCGACCGGGAGGCCGTCGAGGAGGTGGGCCATGCGCGGGGCGTCGTACCCGACGTCGAAGACGATGACGATGTCCCGGTCCCCGACGTGCCAGCGGCCCATCTCGATCAGGTCCGTGACCACCCTGCGGAGCTGGGCGGCAGTGACCTCGGCGACGTCGTCCGCGGGCCCGAGACGGACGGCGTCCAGCAGCTGGCACCGGGACGTCCGGCCCGATTCGAGGGCGGCGACGAACGACTACGGCCAGCCGGGCTGGCCTGAGGATCGGCCGCTGCGGCCGTAGACGTGGCAGAACAGCCGGTCCGCACTGGTCGGCGCGGCGGGACGGAGCCAGTTGCTGACGTCGACCGCCAGGACCAGGCACCCGTCGGCGGCCCGCGGCATCGGCAGCCCGCCCAGCACCTGCCGCAGCCGGGGCACGTCCACGTTTCCGTAGTTCACCGCTTCGTACATCGCGCCGGGCCCGCGCCGATACTCAGCCACCAGTGTGAGGTCCACCGGCGAGGTCACCGGGCCGCCCGCGCACAGCAACGCGTCGACAAGCTCGAACAGTTCGTCGCCGCGCGTGGTCAGGCAGTCGAATGGGTCCTCCCGGAAACGTGAAGCTTGCGCGAACGCTTCCCCGGGACCGGCGTCAGGCAGCAGGCTCACCTTCACGGCCTTCGTCTGGATCGGTGCACCTTGGTCGGAGCACATGACCAGACGAAGGCCGCCCCCGGCGTCCGGTGAACGCCCAGGTGGGCGGCCTAGTACGAGGCCCATTTCGACCTCAGACCATAAAGAACAAGCTAATGCCGAATCCTTCATCTGCCGCACATTGGTGACCCCTGGAGCTGTTGACCGCGTCGCTGGGGACAGTGCTGCGGGTGGCGGTGCGGGTGGGGTGCCGTCGGCTGTTGTCGTACCACTCGACAGCGGCTGGAGCGCGCGGCCGCTTCCTCGGTGCGGCAGCTCGCGCGGGTCCGGCACGGGCAGGGAACATCGGCGCCGCGACGGGTGTGGGTGGTGGCCCTGCACGCGGGCACCACAGCCGAGGAGCGGCAGTGGGCGCTGGCGGCGGGCACGGACCTGCAGGGGTGGCCGGTGGACCTGGCCGTGGTCTGCTCGACACGGTTGCTGAGCGAGGGTGTCGATGTCCCGGCCGTAGATTCACTTCTGATAGAGGCCCTAGGCCGTTTCCTTCGGATCATCCGATCGTTGGTTGGGTTGTGTCGTTGACTGATGCGCAGTGGGCGCGGATCGAGCCTCTGTTGCCGGACAGGACGCCGAAGCGGGGCGGGCGGTGGCGGGATCACCGGCAGGTGATCGACGCGATCGCCTTCAAGTACCGCACCGGTACGCCCTGGATGGACCTGCCCGAAGAGTTCGGCTCATGGAAGGGCACCCACAACCGGCTGCGGAAATGGGCGGCCGACGGCACGTGGGAGAAGGTCTTCACCGCTCTGCTCACGCAAGCCGACGCCCAGGGCGACCTCGATGGGGTCGTCGCCGTCGACTCCACGATGGTGCGCGCTCACCAGCACGCTGCCGGGGCCCGTCAAAAGGGGCCCCGGCCGACGAGCCGCACGACCATGCCCTGGGACGCTCCCGCGGCGGACTGACCACGAAGATCCACCTGGTGGCCGACGGCCACTGCCGCCCGCTCGCCTTCCATCTCACCGCCGGGCAGGCTGGGGACGCGCCTGCCTTCCTGCATGTCATGGCTCGCCTGCGCGTGCCCAGGCGGATCGGCCGCCCCCGCACCACGCCAGATGTGATCCTGGCCGACAAGGCGTATTCCTCACGAGCCATCCGAACTCATCTGCGCAGGCGAGGTATCCGCGCGGTCATCCCGCAGCCGGCCGACCAGATCGCCACACGCAAACGTCGGGGCCGATCCGGCGGCCGACCGCCGGCCTTTGACCGCGCCACCTACAAACAGCGCAACACGGTCGAGCGGGGCATCAACAAGCTCAAACAGTGGCGCGGACTGGCCACTCGCTACGACAAGACCGCGATCATCTACCTGGTCGGACTCCACCTCGCCGCCATCTTCATCTGGACAGCGACATGATCCGAAGGAAACAGCCTAGCCACCCAGGGAACAGCTTACCTGGCACAGCACATATGTGAGAGCCCGTCAGGTTCGATGCTCGCGGCCGCCCACCTGCTGACGGCGCCTCCCGTGGCGGGGGCGTACCTAACTGGGCAACCGCCCACCCCGCGAGGCCGCGCCAGAGCGTCGAACGAGCCCTGCACCGGCATGGGCGGCTTGCGCTCAGGGCGCCTCCTCCTCCGCCAGGCGCTGGGCCAGGCCCTTCAGTTGCCCGGCCATCTGGTTCAGCTCCGCGCGGGTGGTGTCCGCGCCGATGATCTCGACGTACTGGAAGTGGTCTGCCTTCAACTCGTCGTGGATGAGTTTGGCCTGGGCCACGGGGAGGTCGCCGGGGACGACCGCGAAGAGCTTCACCTTGGTCGCCGAGATCCGGACCTTGACGAGTTCCTCACCGACGTAGATCTGCTCCAGCTTTCCGATGTCGCTGGGGGACAGCCGCTCCACGTCCTTGCGGAACTGCCCGCCCGCCTCGGCGAGTTGGTACTCCTGTTGCAGGTCGAAGAAGGTCTTCTGGTAGGGCTTTCCGGTGACGCGGGCGATCTCGCGCTCGCTGCGGAACTTGTTCTTGACGAGGCTCAGGAACGTGGCCCGGTCCTCGGCGCTCTTGAGGGAGGACAGGCCGCCGCGTCCCCTGCTCAGGCCGCGGGCGGTCTGGCCGAAGCCGGCCTTGGCCTCGAAGATCGCCTCGATGTGCAGGACGCCGTTCCGGCGGATCGCGAGGATGCCGTCGGTGACCGAGCGGCCGCTCCGGTCGGAGATGAGGTGGCCGGGGATGAACTCCAGCTTCTCGCGGTAGGCCCTGATGCCCAGTGCCTGGGGGCCGGTGCGCAGCCGCAGCCACGGGACGATGCGGTTCTCGACCAGTTCCTCCAGCAACTGGCCCTTGAGGTTGTTGATGTACGGCCCTTTGGAAAGGACCCGGCGCACCGCGGGGACGTCGAGGTCCTGGAGCACGGGGTGCCGACCGGTCATCTGGCGGAGCAGCGCCTCGATCTCGTCATCGAGGTCCCCGGCCACCCGGCCCGCGCCACCGCCGGAGGCGCCGCGTCCACCGCGGAGGAGTTTGGGCAGTCCGTCGGCCGCCTCCTGGCCGAGCTTCCCCGTGACGCGGCCCTCGACGCGCAGGGCCTCCTCGGCCTGCCGCACGGAGTGGACGGCCGGGCCGTTGACGGCCATCCGGTCGGCCGTGAGGACCAGGCGCCGCCAGGCGGCGCCGTCGTGGCCGTACAGCCGGGCGAGCCGCGATTCGGTGTACATCACGCGGCCCGCCTTGACCATCCGGCCCGCGAACGGCAGCAGGAGGGTCGCGAGCAGGACCGCGCGCTCGATGTCGCCGAGCCGGTAGCCGAAGAGGTCGCGGCCCTCGTACGCCTCGTACGCCGCGAGCATGCTGCCGACCAGGGGCAGAGAGCCGACCGCGGTCTCGAACAGCTCGGCCTCCAGCGGCGGTTCGATGGGGATCTCACCGCGCTCGACGTCCGGCAGCAGCCGCTGCGCGGCCCGCAGCAGGGCGACTACGTCGGGGCGCTGGGGCAGGAAGACCGCGTAGTAGCCAGTTTCCGCCGACAGTTGCAGGAAGGCGGTGTCGTACGGCTGGGCGCGGAACCAGGTCATCAACTCGTCGGCGACGGCGGTCATGTACAGCTTCGAGGTCTTCTCGTTGGGTGTGATCAGGTAGTCGACTCCGTTGCGCGGGTCCTTGGTGTAGGACTGCTGCACCGCCACCTGGGTGCGCAACCGGTTCGCAAAGGCGAGGTACTCCAGGTGCTTGCGCGCGAGCAGATCGGCGTCGACCGGCCGGTTCACCTCGCGGCCGGCTCGCTCCAGCACGGCGGCGTGCCAGCGCTCCGGGCCGCTGAGGCCGGTGGCGCGGCCCCGCCCGCCGCCCGCGTACGCCTGTGCCAGGGCGGGGCCCGTGGCCACGTCCTCGCGCATGATGTCCACCGTGCGGCGCGCGACGGCGACCTCGTCAGCGGGCGTGCGCGGGCGCAGCAGGTGCTGGAACAGCCGCAGCTCCGCGGCGGCCAGCTGCTCCAGGAACGGCCTCGCGTTCACCGGCATCGACGGTCTCCTCCCCTGTCCTCGTGTCGTGTTCCGCGCCCCGCCCGCCGCTGGTGTGCCGCTGCCACGGCGCCGGTGGTGGTCCTTCGCCCCGGTGCTGCCTTCAGTCCTCGACCCACTCTCCCGAGCCGTCCTTGTGCCAGGTCGGGAGCTTGTCGTCCTGCCGCAGCTTGACCAGGGTGGTCGGGATGCGGACCCGCCAAGGGTCGCCCTGGGGCACCTCGGCTCCCGGGCGGTCGAGGCGCTCGGCGATCTCCTCGGCGATGGGCAGGTAGAGCGGGCTGGTGATGGGAGGAAGCGGGCCGCCGTTCCACAGTTCGCCGAAGTTCATGTAGTGGTCGATGGCCCCCTCGAAGCCAGGGCGCACCGGCACGGTCACCCGGCAGTAGCCGGCCTTGAGGAACTCGTTGAACTGCGGGTCCGGGTCGTCGTAGCTCAACCGCTCGTCCCATTGGCCCTTGCGGCCCCAGAAGTACGGGTACGCCACCCAGGTCAGGTGCTCCCATTCGATGGCCTGCTCGAAGAAGCGCACGTACGCGCCCTCGGCGGCGGCCTCCTGGACGTCGATCTGCGGGACGGGAGAGCCGTCAGGGCCCCGCTTCACCTCGATCGCACCGAACAGGTCGAAGTGCTGGTCGGTGAGGATGCTGACACAGTTCTTGCGCAGTTCGTCGGCGATGAGGAGCTGGTTGGCCCGGGGGTTGCGGCCGTGGATCGGCACCCCGGCTTGGAGCTGGAGGGCGGCGAGCTTCTCCTCGTACTCCGCGAGCCGGGCCCGGTAGGCGTTGGTGAGCTTGGCGTGGGTGTCCAGCGCCCACTTGTGCATGGCCCGCTCGGTGCGCTGGCATTTCACCTCGATGCCGACGGCGATCTCGGAGATCCGCCAGGTCTGGATGGCGACGGGCACCGAGTCGCGCTCTTCGGCCAGCGAGGTGGTCCACAGCCAGTGGTCGCTATTGCTGAACCGGTGTGTGCGGTTGCCCACCAGCACGTCGATGCAGCAGCCCTGCTCCCACAGGTTGAACACCACTCCACAGGAGACCTGCACGGCCATGTAGCCGTCGTCGATGGCCACCTGGCCCGATTGGGTGTAGTCGGTCTTGCTGTCGCCGCCACCCGCCTTGTAGTCGAAGGACTTCGTCCGGTACGGCTCCGGCGGCGGGGAGACGTCCGTCGCGCCGTAGAGGTGCACCCACTGGGCGTAGTTCAGCTCGGTGATCTGGTCGGGGCGCAGATCGAACTGCCGGGGCTTGTCCAGGTCCACGGCGCTGGCGTGCGCCGATTGCAGCGTCTCCACGAAGTACGCGGCCGGCTCGGGAATCATGAAATCGAACATGGTGCGCAGGCCGTAGTTGTACATCTGGGCCTCGTAGACCTTGTTGACCCACTGGTACACCCCGGAGATGTTGTTCAGACCGGTCCGGTTGTCCAGGCCATGGCTGTTCTTCTCCGTCACCTCGGTGGTGACGCGCAGCGAGGTGCGCTCCAGCACCCGCTCGGAGATCCGGTTGGCGCTGCGCTGCGTCACGTCCTGGGCGAACACCGCGGCCGACTTGGTGGCCTCCTCCTTGTTCCGGGACTGCGACCCCTCGGCGGAGGCGTTGAACTCGACCGTGGGACCGTACTTGCCCGAGACCGTCAGACCCGCCTTGAGCTGCGCGTCCTCCTTGATGACCGTGCTGGCCTCGCGCGTCATCTCATAACGGTCGGTGGACTCCAGCTCCCGCTCCTCGGTGGTGGTGACCTCCGACTCCCTGACGGTGATCTGCTCGGTCTCCTGGCGGCGGGTGTGCTCCCGCTGCTTGCTCTCGCCCCGCAGCACGTTCTCGATGTGCGCGATGTCCGCGCCCTCGTACCCGACCAACTGCTGGCGGACCAGGATGAGGTCGGCGACCCCGGAGGGGGCCACCGTGCCGCGGCTGCGCGGAACGCGGTCGTCCTCCAAGGGGATCTGCTCCGGCGGCGGTGTCGTACCGACGACCAGGGCCGTCCACGGGGAGGGCAATGGGGTGGAGACGGTGACGAGGGTGTCGCCCACGCGTTTGACGCTGCGCCTGGTGGGCCGGCCCACCAGGGTCTCCAGTTCGCCGCCGATCACGTCCTGCTCGTCCCTGAGCGTGTCCACGATGCGGTCCAGCGGCTGACCCACCGGGCTGATGCCCCGATCGGCCAGCACGGTCTTGGTGCCGGGACTGAGCTTGTCGGCCGCCGCCTGGTGCAGCCGGAAGCCGAGGTCGGACAGGGCGGACGGCTTGAAGGGCGGGGTTCCGGAGAGCAGGTCGGGGCGGGCGCCGAAGAGCTGGCCCGCTAGGTGGGCCGCTCCCTCCACGGGCGGAGGGGGCGGGGCCGGGGGGTCACCCTCACCGGCCGCGGCGGCGCCCGGCGCATCGCCGGAGGCCGAAGTCGGCCCCGTGTCGCCGTCCGTACGGGGTTCCGCACCGGCGCTCGCCGAGTCCGGCCCGTCGGCCGGACGCGCCCCGTTCCCGGAAGCATCGGCTGCTGTCGCCAGGGGCACGGGCCCGCCGAGCGCCCGTAGATTGGCCTCGCCGAGCCTGTTGTGGAAGTTCACCTGCCGGGTCAGCGCGGCCGGCGGCTGGAACTCCTCCGGAGGGACGGAGCCCACGCCCGGGCTCTGCTGGGTGGACAGCAGGTGCTCGCCGCCGAGTCCGGTCAGCTCGCCCACCGCCTCCCGCAGCCGCCGGTGTGCGGTCAGCAGCGTGGCGGCGCGCTCGCGGCGGGCCGCGGCGGCCTGGGCCTCCCGCTCCCGCTGCCGCTGCTCGGCCGCCTTGGTGGACAGCTCGGGTTCGAGCCCGGTGGGGCGTGGTAACCGCAGGGGGCGACGCAGTGTGCGATGGGCGTCGTCCGCCTTCGCGGGGAAGGACGTGTCGGTCGCCAGCCGGGCGATCAGGTCCAGGTGGCGCAGCTGCTCAGCGAGGGCGGCCAGCGGTCGGCCGTGTTCCCCCGGCAAGTACTTGATGGCCAGCAGGCTGTCCCGGAGCTTGGTGACGGCGTCCAGGTAGGGCTGGGACGCGACGAGGGCGGACGGCTCGGAGCCGTAGGTGTCGCGTACAGCCTTGACCGTGGCCGTACGCAACGCGCCGGGCTGGCTAGGCGGAGCCCCCAGCAGCCGACCGAGCGCGGCCGTGAAGGCGGTTGTCTGCGCGGCCAGCGGAGTGCGCGACGGATCGCCGACGAACCCGGCCGACGCCACGAACTGCGCCGCGGCCTTGCGTGCCTCGACACGCGGCTTCGCGGAGGTGGCCGCGGAGGCCAACGCGTTTTGGAATGCGGACTGTTGAGAAAGGTCGATGCTTGGGCGATCCCCGTCCTGGCTCACCGCGGGACGGACCAGTGACATACGGAACAACGGCTCCATAAAGCCCCCTTGAAAGTGTGTAGGCAAGAACTCGACTCAAGGCAGGCCTGAACGCACTAGCCACAAATCGACAGCAAGTTCTGATATGTCGAAGACAGCGTTGCGGCACACTGGAAACCCAGACAACTCCCGTTCCGCTGAGCGGAACACGCAGCCCCAGCGCCAAGGCCCCCATCATGTGCAGACGACTTCAGCCGCCGGGCGCTGCGCGGAGCTCGCCCAGAGGACCGAGGCAGCACCTGGACGAGGCCGGGCCGCTGGTGAGCGAGGACGGCGGCACCGCGTCCACGACACCTACCGACCCCGCGTCGGCAGCATCCGCGTCCAACACGGACGGCGCCTCAACGCGGTGCGCTCCCGCCATCCCACCCACCCTCCCCAGCTTCGGGCCCTCGCACTTCCCTGGGCCACCCCGCCTGGCAGCGGCAGCGCGCAGTCGGGCGGCGGGGAAGGGACCTGAAGCGTGCAGGGGGCATCGTCTTGAGGCTCGCGGGACCGGCGCGGATCCAGCGCGGCGCCCCTGGGCGGGCTCGCTCTGCAGCCCGATGAGGCACACCCGGACACGTGTGGTCCAGGTGCGCCTCATCGGGCCGTTGGGAGTGGTGGTCCTAGGCGGTGGAGCCGTCGGCAGGCGGACAGCCGAGGCATGGCAGTGGCCGACACACTCGCCACGGAAATGAAGGGCGCCGCCTCCGACGCGGGTTCGTGGGCGTTCTTCTCCGACCCCCGCGACGAGTTCGCCGGAAAGGCCATCTGCGGTGCCCCGGAAACCGTCCACGGCATCGTCATGACGGGCCGGTCGCAGGCGGACAACGACCCGCCGGCCCCGTCGATGCAGTCCTTCCACCCCAAGCCCGCCGGAGCACGCCTGTACGCGGACTCCCTGGAGCACACGCTCCAGGGCAAGGGCTGACCGCTTTTCTGGCCAGAGGGCCCCACGTCGAAATGACGGCATACTGGCCGTCATCGTGACCCTCGTCAACATCGTGATGTGCTTTACGCAGGCTACGGCTACGTCCTGTCCGGACTGTCCTTCGCGGCGCCGAGACCACAAGAAGTACATGACGCAGTGGCCGAACGTGAGAGCGTTCTGTGGTTCCTGGCCTGGCTGGCGGGCGGCGGCTTCTGCCTCGCCTCGGTGTTCCGGTGCTGGAAGACCGCCGCGACTCACTTGATCATCGTTGTGCTGTCGCTCCTTGTGGGTTTGGGGTTCCAGGTGGCGAACTCACACTCGGCCACCGGCGCCAGCTGGAGCGGCTTGCCCTTATGGCTCTCGGCGGCCAAGACGTTGTCCTATGTGGTGAGACGGAGTAGTCGCTTGTAGCAGCACAGGGCAGCGGCGAGGTCGAGGAAGTGGACGTTCGCCGCCGAGATCCCGACGACCAGGGGCAGTCCGTTCGCGCCGGAGGCCGCCCGCCAGGCGGCGCACACCCTCACTCTCACTGCGGTCAGGGGAGTGTCGGCTCACCCGGCGGGTGGCTGTTCGCCGTGCCAGGTTCGCCAGAGCGCGGCGTAGGTGCCGTTGGCCGCGACGAGGGCGGTGTGGGTACCGAGTTCGGTGAGGCGGCCGTTCTCCATCACGGCTACCCGGTCGGCGTCGTGCGCCGTCTGCAGGCGGTGTGCGATCGCGATGACGGTCCGGCCTTTGAGGACGGCGGCCAGGGCCTGCTCCGTGTGGCGGGCGGTGCGCGGGTCCAGGAGCGCGGTTGCCTCGTCGAGGATCAGCGTGTGGGGGTTGGCCAGGACTACGCGTGCCAGGGCGAGTTGCTGTGCTTGGGCGCCGTCGGGCCGGTGTCCCTCGTGGCCCAGGTCGGTGTCCAGGCCCTCGGGTAGTTCGTCGGTCCACTGGGCGCCGACGGCGGCGAGTGCGGCACGCAGCTCGGCGTCGGTGGCACGGGCGGAGGCTATGTGCAGGTTGTCGCGGACTGTGCCCAGGAACACGTGATGTTCCTGGGTGACGAGGACGACGTGTCGGCGTAGTTGGTCGGGGTCCAGGTCGGCGACCGGGATCTGCCCCACGGTCACCGAGCCCGTGTGCGGGGTGGCCATGCCGGCCAGGAGTCTGCCCAGCGTGGTCTTGCCCGCACCGGAGGGGCCCACGATCGCCAGTCGCTCGCCGGGCTGGACGGTCAGGTCGACGCCGTGCAGGACGTCGCCTCCTTCGTCGTAGGCGTAGTGGGCGTCGGTCACTTCGATCCGGTCGTCAGCTGGTGTGGCGGTAGTGGTCGGCGGTGCGTGTGTGGCGGCGCCGAGGCCTTCGACGCGGGCGAGGGAGGCACGGCTGCTCTGTAGTTGCTCCATCTGCTGGAGGATGGTGTCCAGGGGCTGGGAGAGCTGGCGCAGGTACAGGGCCGAGGCGACGACCGCGCCGAGGCTCATCCTGTCGTGGGTGTACAGCGTGCCTCCGATCAGCAGGACGCTGGCCACGGGGAGGACGTACGAGATGTCCACGGCCGGAAACAGGACGCTGCGCAGGAACAGTGTGTGGTTCCGTGTGGTCCGGCAGGCTTCGATGTGCTTGTGGCATTCCGTGATGCGGTGCTGTTGCAGGCCGAATGCCTCGACGGTGCGGGCTCCGGCGGCGGTGGCCGCGAGTTGCTCCGCGAGGGCGGAGTTGGCGGCTCCCTCGGCGAGGTACGCGGTGAGCGCCCGGCGCAGGTACCAGCGGGCGGCGAACCAGATGCCGAGCAGGCCGACGACTGCGCAGGCGCCGAGCAGCGGGTCGAGTGTGAAGACCGCTCCGAGGATGAACACCGACTGCACTCCGGCGATGAGGACCTGGGGGCCGGCGTCCCGGAGAGTAGCGCCGATCGCGGCGACGTCGGTGGTGCCACGGGTCATCAGGTCGCCCGTTCCGGCGCGTTCGATCACGGCAGCGGGCAGGGAGAGTGCCCGGTCGGCGAACTGCTCGCGGATGCGCGCAAGGGCCCGCTCGCCGAAGCGGTGTCCGATGTAGGCGGCGTAACGGGCCAGGACGAGCTGTGCCAGCGCGCAGACGAGGATGAGGAGCGCGAGACGGTCCACCGAGGCCACGGGGGCCCCGTCCTTGACCTCGTCGATGATGCGGCCGAGCAGCCACGGGCCGACGAGTCCGGCACCGGCGGCCAGCGCGTTGAGGACGATCATGGCGGCGAAAGCGCGGCCGTCCTGGCGGACCAGCCGGAGTGCCGCCCGGCGTACGCGGGACGGTTCGGCGACGGGCAGGAGGCGGGCCGTGGGCTGCGTGGATGGTGCGGATGCGGCGGTCATCGCTCGGTCCTGCGGCACCCGGGAGCCGTTCGGTCCTCTGTGCGGTCGCAGTCTTCACGATCTTCGTCGTGTACGCCGTCCGCGTCGGGGGCGCCGCGGGAGACCAGGAGACGGTAGCCGGGTCGGCGGGCTATGAGTTCACGATGGCTGCCCGAGTCCGCGACGGAGCCGTCGATCAGGTAGTGCACGGTGTCGGCCTGATCCAGCAGGAGCGGTGAGGTGCTGGTGACCACCGTGGTGCGGCCGGACCGCGCGGTGTGCAGCCGGGTCGCGATGGCTGCCTCGGTGTGTGCGTCGAGCGCCGAGGTGGGCTCGACCGCCAGGAGTACTTCGGGGTCGGCCAGCAGGGCCCGGGCCAGGCGGAGGCGCTGCCGCTGACCGCCGGAGAGGTTGCGGCCCTGCGCGCCGACGGGTGAGTCGAGGCCGTGCGGCAGGGCGCGGACGATGTCCTGCGCCACGGCTGCGTGGAGGCATCGGCCGATGGTCTCCTCATCTCGGTCCCACGGGCCGCAGATCACCTCGCGCAGCGGGCCGGCGAACAGATCGGCCTCGTTGTCCGCGACGAGGATCCGCTGGCGGATCTGTGTCAGGTGGATCTCGTCGAGGCGTATCCCGCCCCAAGTCACCGACGATTCGACGAAGCGGCTGAGACGGTCGATGACCATCGCCGACTCCGCGGGCCGGGCGCTCACCAATGCGGTCAGCCTGCCGGGCCTCGCCTCGACGCCCGATGCGGGATCACGCAACACGGCCGCGCTCCCGGGCCCGTCCGAGGTCGCCTCCCCGCCGAGGGGATCGGGCTTCATGGCCAGGAAACGTACGACTCTGCGGGCGGCGACCAGTCCGCGGCTGAGGTCGTATCCGCCCTCTACGAAGAAGGTGACCGGTACCACCAGCACCGCCGCATAGCCGTAGACCGCGACCAACTCGCCCACGGTGATGTCCCCTTGTGCCGCCATTCGGGCCGCCAGCCAGGTCACGGCACCGAGGAACAGAGCGGGGAGACCGACGCTCAGGGCCTGGATCCAGCTGGTCACCGCGCCGACGCGGTACCCCGTGGCCTGCAGCTCCTGCGAGCCGCGTCGGTAGCGCTCGGCGTACACCTCTTTGCCGCCGATGCCGTTGAGGACGCGCAGTCCTCCGACGATGTCCGTGAAGCGGGCGGCGAGTCTGCCCTGCTGTTCACGGTAGGTCGCCTCCGCGCCCTGCAACCGCCCCAGCAGCGGGCCGACCACCACCGCGAGCAGCGGCACACCGAGCAGGACCAGCACGGCGAGCAGCGGCGACACGCTCAGCAGCAGTGCGGCCACGACGGCGTAGGCGAGGACCGCGCCGACACCGGGGCCGGTGATGGTCAGCGTGCTCGCGATCACCGCGACATCGCCGTACCCGATCGTGACCACATCCCCGGCCATGACCCGGCGCGGCAGCGTCCCGCCCAGCCTGGTCGCCTGACTGACCACCACCCGCACCGACCGGAAAGCGGCGTCCATCCGCACCTTGGTCATGGTGCGGTGCCGCATGACGGCCAGCCACGCGTTCAGCACCCCCACACCCACCAACGCCGCGACCCAGCCGGTGAGCACGGACAACTGCCCCCGCTCCAGCCCGTCGTCGATGGCGCGTGACAGCAGGTACGGCGGCAGAGCCAGACAGACCATCCAGGCGCTGCCCAGCAGCGCGCCGACGGCGACCCGGCGGCGCTGGCTGGTGATCAGCCACCACAGGTACCGCGCGGCACTACGGCAGTCCGGGGTCCCCGGATCCCATTCCGAATTCTTCATCTGCCGCACGTTAGTGATCGCTGGCCGATTCGTTCAGGGGACCGAGCACCGTGCTGATCACCCCAGGAAAGGCACACACTCGAGCAGGATCCGGCGCCCGAGGTCGCGGAGGAGCCCGGGGTCGTGGTACGGCTGGAGCTGGAGCGGCGGCAGTGGCGCCGCGATCGCGACGATCTGCACGCCCTGGTCGCCGAACTCGGCCCCGAGGAAGGACTGTCCGTCTGGCGTGCGCGGCCGCGGCGAGTGTCTGCGGACCTGGCCGCTCTGCTGGGCGAGTACGGGTTCGTGTAGGAACCACGGGCCTCAGCCCGGCAGCTCCTGGTCGAGGCCGCGCGGGAGTACACGCACCGGTACGGGCATTTGCTGCCCGGGGGCGAGGACACCATCAGCGTGGGCGGGCAGGAGGCCGCTGAGCGAGTGCCGCAGGCATTCTTGGGGCGCGCGTCAGGAGGAGCGTGAGGTCGCCCAGGCGCTGGACAGGCTCGGTTTCTGGCGAGTACGGGAAGACGTGCCGTGGAACGCCGCCTTCGAGCGCAGACTCATCCTCCTGGATGCCTTCCACGCCGAGGGCGGGCACGGCGGCGAACTCCTCACCGGGAGCCGGGGCTTCCGCGGGGACGATCTCGGGAAGTGGCTGTGCGATCAGCACCAGCGATGGCCCCAGCTGCGGGACGAGCAGCGCGGGGCCCCGCTGGAGCTGCGGATGGGACCGGCCACGGGTGACCGGCGGGTCAAGACACGGGCGCGGTGCGCGTGCCGCGCTCCCGTACGGAACGGCTGAGGGAGCTCGTGACTGCCGCCCGCCAGCACCTGGACGAGGTCGGGCCGCTGGTGGGCAAGGACGGCCAGCGCTGTGTCCACGACACCTACCGGCCCCGTGTTGGCGGCATCTCCGTCCAGCTCCGCAGGCGCTTGAACGCCGCACGTGCCCGCTGCCCCACCTACCCACCCGAACACCAGGCCTTGTTCGCGGGCCTCGGACTCCCCTGGGCCCCCGCCAGACGACCGGGAACGACAGGGATAGCAGCAGGCGGACCGTCCGAGTGGAGCTATGCGTGTGAGCCGAGGCGGCTGAAGGCCCAGCGGAGCACTTTCTTGAACGTGAACGCGGCACGCCGTGGAGCAGGTTCCACACGTCCCGACTCCCGCGCGAGAGCGAGCCGGTGCCATGCCGTGTGCCGTGACACACCGGCCGATTCCATCGCAATCGCACAGGCACCGGATGCACCGCCGGGCGCGCAGCTGTTGTCAGCGGTCGGTCGCGGGCAGGTGGTCCAGGCCGGTGTCGCGCAGAAACTGCTGGACGGTCTCGTCCAGAGTGCTGGTCGCGCCGATCACCGTCTCCTGGCCGCCGGGCAGCAGGTCGCGGTCCCTGTACCAGTCGCGCAGATGGTGTTCGGTGACCTGCGCCAGATACTGCGGATCGGGCTTGGTCGCGTGACGGGCCAGCGTCGCCTCCAAGGGGATGTCCAGGTAGTAGCACCGTGTGACACGCCGATGGCTGCGCACCAGGTCCTGCAGCATCGAGCCGTAGCGGTCCGCGTACAAGATCCCCTCGACGACCGTATGGAATCCATGATCGAGTGCGTAGGAGGCAACCGAGCCGATCAGGCCGATGTTCGCGGCGCCTGGCCGGTCGCGTTCGCGCAGCACCGTGCGGCGCAGGTTGTCCTGGGCCACGAGGGCCAGGTTCCCGCCGCACTTCTCGCGCAGGCCAGCCGCGATGGACGACTTTCCTGAGGCGCTGTTGCCGCGTAGTACGACCAGACGCGTTTCGTTGGTTCCGACCACGTCCGGCACCTTACGGGGGGCCACTGACACGGCCTTACCCGCCCGGCGCTGACCCGTTGTGATCACCGCGTATCAGCGGGGACATGCCGAGGCAGCCGGAGCAGCCCTGTCAGCCGGGCCGAACGATCTGCCCTTCGCCACCCGCCTGATCGACTCGCATGATGACCGGAACCGAGGACGGTCGGCGCCCCAGCACACGGATATCACCGCAGCGGAGGTCAAGGCCGACCTGGACTGGATCGAGTCCTTCACCGCCGCGCTGCCGACGCTCCCGATGCCCGTCCGCGGCGAACGCCCGCGGACGCGACAGCGCGCCACGCCATCCCCGGCGGTGTGAGCCGCCCGAGCCGCAGTACGCACGGCGCAGCGGCCGAGCCGGGGCACGCGCCAGAGTTCCTGAACTGACCGCCTCAGACAGAGTGCAGCCCCGCCCGCGGGACGTCGGCAGAGACCACCCACTGGGTCAGCCCCGCAGGAACCGGCCAGACCGGCGCACCGTCCGTCGTCACCGCGGCGGCGGGCTGCGGATGCCCCCGGCATCCCGTCCCGGGTCACGACGGCGGCAGGGTCCGTCACCATCTCCGCGATCGGCCACACCAGGACCGTCTGCACTCACGCCAACTGCAAAGCCGCGTCGTCCTCTTCCTGTGAGCGGCCCTGCGGGAGCAGGAAGCGGGGCACGGCTGCGGGCAAGGCAGCAGCGATCCGGGACCACGGACTGGTTGACGGACTCGCGGGCCGCCGCGTCCAGCGTGAGCCGGTCCAGAGCAACCCAGAGGGTGTCAGCTACTGAAGGCAGGATGGGACAAGGCCGCACGGGCCCACTTCTTGGTCACACTCGAAGAACTCGTGCGACCGTCCCCACGTCACGGCCAGTGATCGCGCTCATTCCTGGCGGGCAGAACGGAAGTTGTCCTCCAAGAACACCGAAACCGCCTCGGTGAACGTCTCCGGCGCTGCGTGGTGGATCAGGTGTCCCACCGGGATGGTGACCACTCGCCCGCCGGGGATGCGGCGGGCGAGCTCGGCGACGCCGTCCTGGGGAACATGGCTGTGAGGGCCGCCGGCGAACACGAGGGTCTTGGCGGTGATCTGGCTGAGTCGCCCGAGCCACCTGGGGTTCGGCGCGTCGATCTGCCGCCTGACGGCCAGCCCGTCTCCCAGTCGAAGGTCAGGGCGCCGTCCGGCTTGGTCGGGGTGGTCTGCTCCCGGGGACGCGGGATGGGAACGTCCTCCAGGATGAGCCGGCTCACCCGCTGCGGATGGTCCTGCGCGAGCAGGTAGGCCACGATCCCGCCCATGGAGTGCCCGATCAGATCCACCGGGCCAAGTCCCAGTGCGTCCAGGAAGCGGAGCACATCAGCCTGCATGAGTTCGAGCGAGTAGTCTCCCGGCCAGTCGCTTCGGCCGTGACCGCGAAGATCGAGGGCATACGCCCGTCGACTCCGGGCGAGGGCGGGCACAACCGCCTCCCAGTCAGTGGCATCCTCGCCCAGTGCGTGTAACAGGACGAGCGGCGGAGCATCCGGCGGACCCGACATCTGATAGGCCAGCTGGACCCCGCCAACGTCGACCGAGCGTTGATCCCCCACGTCCGCAGGATATGCGGACTATTCCTGCCGGAGGACCGGCGTTCACCAGCGGCCGAATCACCATCCCCGGTCAGCACCTCGCACCGGGATCAAGGTGCCGTCCACGATCCACAGCCGGTCGACAGTATCCGCCGGACGCTTGATCTGCTCCAGCGTCAGCAGCGGTCCCAGCTTCTGGATCACCCGGCAGACCGTCGCGGGCGAGACGCCGAACAGCGGCGCCAGCTGCCGCATCGTCAGGTTGGTGCGGTAGTACACCGCCACCAGCAACACCCTCCCGGCCAGCGGCAGACACCACGGACGCCCCAGCCCGGTACCGTTGCCGCCCCGCTCGCGGACCACCTTCAGCAGCCGCTGGAAGACAACGAACCGCAGCCCGGTGAACGTCTCCACCCACAACGCCTCAGCCCGCAACACCCCACCCATACAAGAAAAATGCCCAGCTCACAGCCTTCTGCAACAGGCTTTAGGCCGGGTCCGCGCAGGCTGAGGTCCCGCCCACTACGGCAGCCGCCAGCAGGTGGCCTAGCCTTCAATTCTTCTCGGGCGCGCAGCGGCCCCGGTTCCCGCTTTCGGGATCCGGGGCCTTGTGGCCTGGCGTCTTGACTGCTCGGCCGGAGTTGCCTTCTCGGCGGCTGCAGTCAGTCCTGAGGGCTCACGAGCCGCTGCGGCGGGCCAAGCCTACGTGTTGGTGATGCGCGGGTGGGCGGCGGCGATGCGGGACAGCAGGGTCACCCCGGCCTCGGTGTCGGACACGCTCGCGGCCGTGACCAGGACAGTCAGCAGCAGGCCCAGGGTGTCGCAGCCCAGGTGCCGCTTGCGCCCGATGATCCGCCTTCCGGGGTCGGTGCCCTGGTCGGCCAGGTGCACGTTGGCCGACCTCTTGATGGTCTGGGAGCCCAGCACGCAGGCCGACGGTTCGCCGTCGCGTCCTTCGGCCTCCCGGACCATCTGCCGCAGCAGCCCGGTGAGCTGGGCGAAGACGCCGTCCTGCTGCCAGCAGGCAAAGTAGTGGTAGGTCGTGGGCCAGGGCGGGAAGTCGTGCGGCAGGTAGCGCCAGGGGACGCCAGTGCGGTCCACGTGCAGGATCACGTTCATCAGCGCGCGCAGGTCGTGTTCCGGCGGTCGGCCGATGTCCAGGCCGCGGCCGCGGCGCTCGGCCCACCAGGCGGTGAGCACCGGCTCGATCAGCTGCCAGCGTTCGTCGGACAGGTCGCTGGGGTAGCCGCTGTGGGCGGTCATGTTTCAGATGTACTGCGCGGTGGCCGCCCCGGCTAGCGGCCAAAGCCCACCGGGCGGGGCCGGGTTGGGATCAGACAGGAGGCATCGGGATCAAACAGCCCTCTGCCGTCTCACGGCGAACGGGCGGCCCGTCTCTCACTTCAGTGCCGCCCTGTCAGCCTCCTCGAACCAGAACGTAACAGCTTCAGATAGGGCGAAACGCTCAGTGAGTCTTCGAGCACGCGGCCGCCTGGCACGAGTCTACGAAGCCCCCCGCAAGGCGAATTCGAGGGGCCTTCGCCCATCCGGGCGTTCCTGCCGAGCACAGGAAGCCCAGCGGGCAGCTCACACGGACGACCACCAAGAAGAACCGGGACAACCGTGAGGGTGAGCCGGTCGATTCCCTGACCGTCTCAGTGGTCGGGCCGCCCCGCTGCCTCCCGGCGGTGCTCGACTCGTGGTTCTGGTGTGTGCCTCGCGCCCTCCCCTCAGGCTGCCAGCAACCGCTCACGCACGAGATCCGGCCAGCCCTCCTCGTCCAGGCCGTGTTGACACAGGAACGCGTACGCGAAGCACTCCAAGCCGAACGCGACACATCCTGTGTGGGCGACGGAGCCGTCAGGCGTGGTGAGAGAGAAGGCCTCACCCGGCTTTTCGACGATAACGGCCTTCCCCGAGCTGACGGCGACGAGCGCGTCGTCGACCTGGTGCTCGGGCGGGGTGCAGACCACGACGGCGTCGATGTCGGCGCGGCCGAGCACGTCGCCCAGGTCGTTGCCGGTCCTTATGGCTACCGGGCCCGGGCTGGTGTCGGCGTCCGGCCAGCTCGACGACCGCGAGACGAGCGCGTGGAGGGAGATGCCCGGCGTGCGCTGGGCGACGCGCAGCCAGCGGCGACCGCTCCACCCCATTCCGGCAATGGCCAGGCGCAACGGCGGCCCCTCGTGCGCAGCCGTCACGGGCGGGGCTCTATCGTGAGGACGTCACCCGGCCGCAGGCCTCGTTCGTATCCGGTGTGCGGTGCGTCGACGGCCCGGAAGACGATGTTCATGTGATTGGGCAGGTGGGTGTCGTCGAATCCCAACAGCTCAGCGACGCGGTGGCCGTTCCACAACAGGGTGTCCCCCACGACCAGCAGACCCGCGTCGAAGCTGGCGAAACCGAGGTAGCCGACGTCGTTGATCGGCTCGCTGAGGTCGGCCGCGGGGTCGACGACGAGGAGTTCATGCACCTCGCCCTGGTTCACCGCCCGGGTCTGCCAGGGCGCGAGGGTCAACTCCCGATCCACGCGTCGGTGGTGCAGGACACAGACCGTCGTGGCGGGCAGGGGCTCACGCAGCCAGCCGGGCGAGGGCCGCGCCGTGTCGGCGCCGGGCGTTCCGGTCAACGCCCGGATCTCCTCGCGGATCGCCTCGGGGTGGCCCCGCAGCCTGTGTGAGGGCGCGGCGGCCAGGGCACGCAGGGTCGCGGCCATGCGTGTGGTCAGCTCGTTCGTGCCGCCGGTCAGGGCCCGTAGCCACCCCGACCCGTCCGGATCGGGGATCAGCACGCTCTTCTCCACCCCCGCGAGCACGTCGTCCTGTCGGGGGGCCTCCACTTCCGCCTGCGGGTCGTCGCCGTCGAAGTCCAAGGTGGGCAGGAAGACATGGTCGACGACGGCGTGGTCCGCCACGGTCACATCGAGGATGTCCGCGTACTCGCCCACCGTCAGCTCCAGCTTGTCCTCATGGGCGAACTGCCGCTCCAGGGGCAGCACCGCGGCGTCGAAGTGGTCGAAGTAGTGCAGGTGCCGACGCAGCTTCGGGTGGTTGCGCAAAGTCCCGCCGCCGAGCCTGACGGACAGCGCGTAAGGCCGCAGTTCGATCCGGCCGTCGGTGTCGACCCGGGCCAGCAGACGGTCGTTGGCCAGGTACTCGAAGCCGTGCTCGCCCAGCATCTTCAATGCGAGGGTCGTCTTTCCGCTGCCCTTGTCGCCGACGAAGACCAGCGCACGCCCCGAGCGGGCGACGGCGGAGGAGTGCAGGACCACCCAGCCGTCGGACAGCAGCCCGTCGAGCAGCAGCTCGCGCGTCTGGCGGGCCAGATCGCGGGCGTTCACCGCGCTGGGAACCCCGAGGGAGACGACCCTGCCGTGGGTGTCGTCGACCACGTACAGATGGTCGTCGCCCGTGTCGTGAACGCAAGTGAAACCCGGTACGCGTGCGACTGCGGCCCGCTTGCCGAAGTGGATCGCGATCGGCTCGTCCTCCCAGGGAAGGCTGGCGACTGCCGCGTGCACCGTCGCCGGGGTCGATGAGCAGAGCGGTCAGTTTCGCGTCGGCGGTCGTGTCCGACTCCGCGAAGGAGAGGATCGGCTCCAGGTAGAGGCGGGCCCAGGTCAGCGCCCGCTCGTCGTTACTGGCGGCCTTCATGGAGACGGTGCCATAGCGGACGTCCAAGGCCGTGGCGGTCACGCCGCTCGCCCGGACGAGGCCCGCGAGTCCTTCTTCCTTCAGCAGGCTCGGAACGTTGAACTCCACGAGTTGGCTGGTCATGTACGGCGTCCTTTCCGCGTTCTGTACCTCGGGGCTCGCGCTGGTCAGCAGGGGGCGAGGGCTAAGATCGCCTCGGTGAGGTCCGGCAGGTTGTCGGCCGCGCAGTCCGCGCGGAAGCCGTGCGCCAGGGCCGACGGCTGGCTGCCCGAACCTGGTCGGCGCAGCCAGGCGGTTCGCATTCCCTGACGGGCGGCGGACCGCAGGTCCGGGTCGCACGTGTCGGAGACCATCAGGTAGGAGTAAGCGCCGCGCCAATGGCCGCCGAGGAAGGCAGGCCACTCGTCCTTGCCCACCCCTGCGGCCTCCGAGGTGCAGATCGCGTCGAAGGCGGAGCCGATGCCTACCCGGGCAGCCCGGCGGGTCTGTACGTCGGTGGCGCCCATCGTGCACAACAGGAGCTTGTCGTAGGGGGCACGCAGGGCATCGAGCAGTTCCCGTGCGCCGGGCAGAGGGGTTACCGAAGCGTACCGGCATTGCCAGTAGGTGCGCTCGCATGCCTGGACCAGGCGTTCGTCCGGGGGTGCGGAGGCCGGGACGGCATGCCACAGGGCCCGGCGCAGGCGGTCCGTGTAGCCCTCGGCGCAGGGTAAGGGGTACACCATCCGGGCCTCCACCTTGGCCCGCCGGTAGTGGATGCGCCAGGCGTCACGCTCCATGTGCGGCAGGTGCTGTGCCCACACGGTATCGCGTGCGAGGTTTTCTTCCCAGCGGTAGTCGACGAGGGTGTCGTCCATGTCCACGAGTGCGACCCGCATGCTCTGGGGCCCCGTTCACCGCGGGGCGGGCGCGGCGGCCGACTCCGCGCGGATGCGATCCAGGCGGTAACGCAGGTACTCCGTACGCGACATGGCGCGTTCCCGCGTGGTCTTGCCGAGGTCACCTACGGGCCGCACGCCGGTGTACGCGGCGGGCCGACCGCGGTCGCGATCAAAGATCAGGATGCGGTCCGTAACGCTGCCGCCCCGGTAGATGAGAGAGACGCAGTGGCGCGGGAAGGGGTTGGCCACCGCGTGAACCGTCTCGGGGGCGATCAGGTAGCAGGTGCCCGCTCCCAGGATGCGCCGCCCCGTGGGAGACAGTTCCTCGGCCTCCTCGTGATAGTCGTAGTCGTCAGAGAGGTACGCCCCCGCGATCAGGCTGCTCACCATGTAGCGGCGGTGGCCGTGCACGTTCTCCAGGTAGGGTTCCTGGCCCGGCGGGGGCGGAGTCCAGATGTGCAGGCGCACCGACAGGGCTTCCGTCCCGGTGAGGCGCAGTCGTAGGCAGCTCTCCTTTTCGTCGTAGCCGTCAGCGAGCTGCCGGAACACATCCGGGTCCTGGCTGGCGTCCAGGAAGTCCGCGAGGAACCGCTCGCTGTCGATCTGTGTGCAGGCGGCCAGGACACGGCGCCAAGTGTCGCGGGCCGGCGCGGCTCCGTCCAGGTGGGAGACGGCGTCACGCAGCGCATCTCCCGCTTCCCGGCTCATGGTGGTCAGGATGTTCGCCACGTTTCCTCTATTCCGTTCCTCTGTTCCGGAGCGTGTGGTCCAGTCCCTCTGTACCGGTGGGGCAGGTTCAGCGTTCCGCCAGGTCGCCAAGGGTGCGGTGCCAGGTGGTGAGCAGTGCCGCACGACGGGCCATGGCGTCGGAGCCGGTCGTCAGGCGATGTGCGCGGTCGAGTTCGCCGATGTGGTGTGAGAGCGTGGTGGCGCGCTCCTCGTCGTCCGCGGCGAACCTGATGTGCAGGCGTTTGGTGTGGATCACATGGGTGGACGCACGGTAGTCGTGAATGGACTGCAGGTCGGCGGGAACGGTGTCCCAGTAGGCCGTGAGGTCGGGCAGGGCGGCGCGGAGACCGTCGACGAGCGCAATCTGGTCGGTCATGTCCCGCTGCAAGAATCGCAGGTGGGACAGGAACTTCGTGTTGCTGCCCACCAGCCGGAGTGCCGCCGAGTCTGGCTGGCGCAGCTTGCGCCCGCCCCGGTGACCAGGCCCGTAGGCGTCGTCTTCGGCCGTTTCGCTGATGAGGACGCTGAAGTGCAGGGGCACGCTCGCGCCGAGGCACCGTCGGGCCCGCTCGCCGAAGAGGACGAAGTCTTTGCCGGTGGCGCTGTTGCTGTCCAGGAAGACGACGCGCTCCACGCGATGCCGGGCGCGGCGCAGCAGCTTTCCGAAGTCCCTGACCCACAGGGACGAGGAGCGTGCGTAGGCGGCGCAGCTGTCTGCGAGGGTCTCCTGGTCATCAGCGCTGAGTGTGACGAAAGGGTGGCGTGACAGCGGCAGGGCCAAGACCATGGCACCCAGGGCCTCGGCCCGCCGCCGAACCGTCTCGGCGAGCAGCGCACCGCTCATCAGGGGCAGGACGACCAGGTCGCCGGAGCGCAGCACGGCCTTCACCAACCGGTCGCAGTTCGCGGCGATTTCCTCGACGCCGAGGACGCGGAAACCCAGCGCGCCGAAGGCGGCACCCACCGCCGCGTCGTAGGCCCGTGGCGTGTCGTACCAAGGATGGCTGTCGATGACTAACAGCGGCTCGTGCACGGCTTCTTGTATGTGCTCCGTCATGTCATGAGACCTTCCTTCGTGGGGGCTTCGGGGCCGTGCCGAGACGGTCGAGGAGGGGGTGTCCCGTCAGACCGGCGGCCTCAAGCAGTTCGAGGTACGCGCCGGAGCCGGGGTCCTCGGGCACGCCGAACGCCCGCACACGCCTGGCGAAGTGAGCATGTGCGGCGCGTATCCGGTCGGCCAGGCCGCCTTCCGGGCGGTGCTCTTCGACCACGCTGACCCGCCGGGCCCTCCTCAGGTGTGCGGCGAGTCCTGCGGGCAGGGGCTGGAGCCGCACCACCTCGACCACGTCGGCGGCGGGGGCGCGGGCTTCCAGGGCGGGCAGGGCGGCGGCAAGGGCCGGACCGTATCCGACGACGAGGTCCCGGCCTGTGCCGCGCCGCAGCACGCGCAGGCCGCCGGTCACTGGGCCGCCGTGCGTGTCGCGTACCGGCTGGCGGGCCAGGCGTACGTAGGCGGGTTCCCGCACGGACAGCAGGTCCTCGACGGCCCAGCGGGCGGCAGCCCGGTCGGACGGGGCGTAGACGCGGATGGCAGGCATGCCGCGCAGTACCGCCAGGTCCTCAAGGCAGTGGTGGCTCACCCCGTCCCGGCCAGCGGACAGCCCCGCCATACCGGCCAGGACTGTGACCGGCGCGCGTTCCGCGGCCACGAAGGTGCGCAGGGCTTCGGTTCCGCGCAGCAGGCCGAAGGCGGCAAAGCAGGCGGCGGGCGGCGCCATCACGAGTGCACCAGCGGCGGAGGAAGCGACCCCGCCAAGAGGAACGAATCCCCTCCCCTGAGCTGGTCGGGTGCGCCGACCGCCGCGAAGAGCTACGCGATCGTCATGCGCGATCTCGACAACTCCAACCTCATCCACTGGGTCATCTACGACATCCCGACGAGCGCGACCTCACTCCCCCCAGAACGTCGACCACGCCTACCGGCCCTCGGCCCCGGCGGGGGCCAGGCAGGTCTACTACCGCGGCAGCGCGAGCCTCTACGGCTACCAGGGGCCGTGCTCGCCCTCCACGGTGAACACCTACGAGTTCGTCGTCCACGCGCTGAACCAGGCATCGCTGACCAACCTGAACTCCAGCTCGTCGACCCGGACCGCCGCCCGGGAGATCGCCGCGGCGACGATCGGCACGGCCAGGATCACCGGCGAGTCGTAGCGCTGCCCGGCCTGGATCTCGTTGTCCGAAAGGCCAGGAGCGGCCGCGAGGCCGGTGACGGCCATGGCGGTTCCCACCCGGCGATGCGCGGCGGTGCGGATCCGCCCCCGCGCCTCCCGCCCGCCGTGGGCACTACGCGGCACGCTTCACCGCCTCCACCAGAAGGTGGTATCCGAAGTGGTTGAAGGGAGGGACTTCTGCCAGGAAGCGCTCCGCCTTACTGACGAAGGAACGGACGGCTTCGTCGCGTAAGACTTCGTCGGCCAGCCATACGGCGATGGGCGAGTTGCCCCGCAGCCGTGTGACCGTCATGCCGACGGCGGCGAAGAGCGTGGTCAGATCGCGGGGGCTGAAGCTGTACCAGGGAGCGACGTACTCCTGGCCACTGCGGGTCTTGGTGAAGAGAAGCCGTTTGCTCTCCACGTCGGTGACGTCCACCGAGGCGAAGCGGTCACCGGTGAACATCTCCTCGAACACGGAGTTCTTCACACCGAGCAGCATCCTGCCGCCGGGGCGCAGGACCCGGTGGACTTCGGCGAAGACCGCTGGCCTGTCCTGGAGGGGAATGTGCATCAGGGCCAGCATGCTGGTGACGGTGTCGAAGGAAGCGTCGGCGAAGGGCAGGTGAGCCATGTCGCCCTCGCGCAGGTCGGCGCTCAGGCCGCGCTCACGGAGCTTCCGTTCGGCCACGTCCAGCATGGGCCGCGAGATGTCGAGTCCGCTGACATCGGCACCCTTGTCGGCCATGGGGACGGTGAACCGCCCGGTACCGCATCCGATGTCCAGGACCTTCTCGCCGGAGCGGATGCTTTCGAACAGGAATTCATGCTCGGATTGCGTGAAAAGGTCGTCACAGGCACCGGCGCCGGGTATCCGCTCGTCGTACTCGGCGGCGACCTGCTCGTAGACCGTCCTGACGGTGTCCTTCTGCTCTTCGGCGTGAAGGTGTCGGTTCGACACGTTCGTCGGCTGCTGGAATGTCGTCACGTTGCTTCCTTCTCTCGTTGCGAACGTTCCCTGTCGCGGGAAGGGGTGCCTTGTACGGGGTGCCCCGCATGCTGAGGCATGGCGAAGTGCTGCCGGCTCGTTCAGCGGCCTGCGGCAGGTAAGGGGTCGCGCACCAGCGGGCATGACAAGCAGTGCGGCCCGCCTCTGCCGCGTACCAGCTCGGCGCTGGGGATGGTGAGCACGTCGATGCCGGCCGCGCTCAGCCGGTCGTTGGCCAGCGCGTTGCGGTCGTAGGCGATGACCGTTCCCGGGCGGAGCGTGAGGACGTTGGCGGCGTCGCTCCACTGTTCGCGGCGAACGGCGAACGCGTCGTCACCGGTGTCGATCAGCCGGATGCTGCCCGCTCCCAGGGCGGTTGCCAGAGCAGCGAACCGACGCGGGTGATCCAGCCTGTGTCGAAGGCGTGGCGGCACAGGGCGGCGCCGACCGCGCCGGCCAGGTGAGGGCGGCGTTCGGTCCAGTCCAG
>NZ_JBITXV010000022.1:0-152090 GCF_044544845.1 Streptomyces sp. NPDC053474 | reverse complement strand
GAGGCTTTCGATCAGCTCGGCGACATGGGGACCGGCCAGGCGCACATAGCGATGGCGGCCCTGGCGTTCCTCGGCGAGCAGGTTTCCCCGTACGACCAGATGCAGGTGCTCGGTCGCCGTGGAGGGCGCCACTCCCCCATGACGGGCCAGTTCCGTCGCCGTCCACGCCCGGCCGTCGAGCAGGGCCAGACAGAAACCCGCCCGCGTGCCATCGGCCAGAAGCCTCGCCACGGAGGCCAGATCGGGGCCGCTCCCCGGCGCTCGCTTCACGCTCATACCCCCATTGTCACCCGCGACGCTTCGGCAACCACCGAAACATCCGGCTCTTGGGGTCCTCGCCATGAACACAGCACCGCCCAAGGCCCCACCTGCGCGAACAGCCGCCACCCACGTGGAGATCACACCGAGCATCCTGTACTTCGGCACGCCAGTGGTACTCCTGTCGACGGAGAACCAGGACGGCTCGTTCAACCTGGCCCCGATCTCTTCCGCATGGGCCCTCGGGCAGACAGTCGTCATCGGCCTGGGCCGCGACGGGCAGACCGCGCTCAACCTCAGCAGCCGACCCGACCTGGTGATCAACCTGCCCTCCCCGTCCCAGTGGCCCGCGGTGGAGCGGCTCGCGCCACTGACCGGCCGGAACCCGGTGCCCTCGACCAAGCCCCAGGGCTGTCGCTACGAGCCGGAGAAGTTCGCCGCGGCCGACCTGACCGGCGAACCCTCCCTCCTGGTCCGGCCTCCTCGCGTCGCCGCGTGCCCGATCCAGCTGGAGGCCCGCGCCGCGCGTGTCCAGCCGGACGTCACGGGAGAGTTCGCCATCGTGGAGACGGTCGTGCACAAGGTCCACGCCGATCCCCGCATCGTCGTGCCGGGCACCGACCACATCGACCCCGCCGCCTGGAGCCCCCTGATCTACAACTTCCGCCACTACTTCGGACTCGGCCCGGAGCTCGGCCATTCCTACCGCACCCAGACGCCACGCGATTCCGACTGAGCCCCGGCGCGCGCGGCGGCCTCGCCTGCCCTCAGGATGACTCCACCTGTACCTCCACCACCGAAAGCCACCTGCCATCCTGCTGGACGCTCACGCGCAGGAGGGTGCCGTCGCCGGAGGCGGTGCCCGACCAGTGCGGCCGCGCTCCGCCCCGGTACGTCAGACCGCAGGCCTCCAGTTCCGCCTCGTAGGCCGAGCGCTCGCGTCCGGCCACCTCCCCGCTCGCGTAGGAGACGACGCGGTGGCTCGCGGAAGCCTCGCCATCGGCGGCGTCGGAGTAGTACGTGGCGGAGTACTGGACGTGCTCGGGGGTCTTCCGCTCGCGGAACGAGTCGGGGCACGTGCCGCTCTCCGCGATCCGCGGCAGTGGTGTGTCCTTCGTGTCCTCATCCTGGGCCTGCCAATGCCAGCGGCCGTCCCCGGGAACCTCGTCGGCGGACAGGATCCGCGGCATGCCTTCGACGACGATCGCCGGGGTGCTCGGGTGCGTCGCCGGGTGCGCCTCTCGGCCGTCGTCAGCCGTGCCCGTCCATACCAGTGCCCCTGCCGTGACCACCGTCGCGGCCACGGCCGCGCCCGCGACCCGGCGCCGGGCCCGCCGCCGTCCGCCCCGTGCGCGCACCTGCGCGGCAGTCGGCAGTCGTACCGCCACCTCGTCGAGGAATTCCTCGACCTTCGCGTCAGCCATGATTCGCCACCTCCTCGGTGATGGGTGCGCGACGAGCCGCGCCGGTGTCCTCGTCTGCGGTCAGGCGGGCGCCGAGCAGCTTGCGTGCCCGGCTCAGCCGGGTGCGCACCGCGCCGTTGGTCGTGCCTGTCTCGCGGGCTACCTGCTCCACGGGCAGGTCCAGGAGGTGGTGCAGAACCACCACCTGTCGTTGTCGGGGCGGGAGTTCCCGCAGTGCCGCCACCAGCACCACCCGATCCGCCGACAGTTCCGGTACGTCCGCCTGCGGGCCGTGCCGGAACTGGGCGCGCACCCGGTTCCGTGTCCTGCGCCAGGTGCTGATGGCGAGACGGGCAGCCACCGTCCGCACCCAGGGCAACGGGTCATCCCCCTCGCCTGTGAGCTTCCCCCACCGCTGCCATGCCCGTACGTACGCCTCTTGGACGGCGTCCTCCGCTTCAGCGAGGTCGCCCGTCATCGCGTAGACGACGGCGACGGTCCGCTTGGCCGTCGCGGCGTAGAACGCGTCGAACTCCTCCGCCCTCCGCGCGGCGTCGGGCCCCTCTCTGCGCTGTCCCATCGTCCCCCGATTCCCTCGCCCGGTGGTTGCTCTCTGCCTGGTACACGCCCGGGAGGGCGGCGATGTTACGTCGCCGTTCCGACCGCCGAAGCCCAGCGGACCCGAGCGATCAGCCCTGTATCGGGGCGAACGGTGCCGAGGACCGGCAGTGATGGACCGCCAGCATCCTGGAATCGCGACAGGGCGGGCCGCGGTAGCGCCATCACTCGTCGGCGTGCCGGTCAGACCAGTGCAGCTGGCCCTGTATACCGTCGAGCAGCGATAGGCGTTCCGCCACAGTCATAGAGCTGGTGCGTGGCATGGTGCGGCGTGCTCGCGAAGGAAGCTCAGAGGCTGACGAATCCGGGCTCGGACATAGCGCCTCTCCTTCAACTGCGGGTCAGCGTGCGGTCGGTGCAACGATGACACCACGGCTGCCAGGAGAGCGGAGCTCCGGTCTCCAAAGGGTCGGCGATAGGGGCACAGCTGAGCAGACGGTCGCAGGCGGGGCATCAGCCGATGAGGCCACGGAGCACTGGAACACTGACGCCACCTGCGGTGAGGCCGGTGAAGGCAGCTTCGGCGGCCGTGCCCCCGCCGACGAAGATGAGACCTCCCATGACCAGGCCGACGACGGCCGCTGTCAGGAGCACGAGGGCCGTGTGCACCGTCAGGAACGGACCGCGCTCGGGCCGGTTCGGCGGCGTGGGTGCGGGCGAAGAGCTCACGTACGTCTCCATGACTGGGTCGGGGTTGTGACGACCACTCCTATGTCGCGGCTCTCCGCGTACCCCACGGGCGTGTCGCGCCGAAGGGACTCCACACGAACCGGACCCAAAGAATCTTGGAAGTGCTCGTGGGGTACCCGCCCGCGTCGGACATACAAGGGACGACCTACGAGGGCGCCGCAGCGGCCGCCAAGACGGGCGCTTCCGGTCAGGGCGCGCCGGTGACGACCAGAGGGGGAGGCGATGCGAGATGACGGCCGGCCCGGTGACGGGCAGTCCGCCGGCACGCGTGCCCAGAACCTACAGCCTGCCGGTGAGCCCCGCGCGAAACAGCTCGGCGCTCCGGTCCCCGCGAGCACACTGCGCGAGGTGGGAGCCCCCCACAGGCGCGAGACGCGCCGGTTACAAGAGAACATCGACCGTCGGATGGCCGACCAGCAGATGGTCCTGCTGCTGGCCCAGGACGGCTTCACCGGTCGTCGTTACGAACGGTTCGAGGAGGAACTGGCCCGGTACGGAATCTCGGTGCTCCGCGCCTGGATGCACTCCGGGTTCCTGTTCCAGCTCCTCGCCACGCACGGCTTCGACCTCCGGCCTGATGAGCGCGAAATCGAAGAGCTCGCCCGGGACAGCGACGTGCGGGAGGAGTTGGCGACGATGACGGTGGCTCGCGCCCTGCCGCGGTTCCGCCAGCGGGCCCTGGTGGAGGGAGGGTGGAGCCACGAGGGCGGCGCCAGTATCGCCACGTACTTCATGGGCGCCTGCGCATACGAGTTTCCCAACGAATACCGCAGGCACCGCAGCCACCGAGAGAGGTGGCACCGCGCCGTGCGCCAGGCAGGGGCCACGGCCGAGAGGCCGACGGTCAACAACGTCGCCTCCGAGGTCCTGGGCAAGCTTCGGGTGCTGGACGACCTCACCAACATCTGCGACCCACGCATGCGGACAGCCGTCGCCCTGACACTCGACGACTACACGCAGGAAGAGATCAAGGAGATCCTGGGCGCGTCATCGGTCCGCGTCATCGAGGGACTGCTCTACCGGTGGAGGACGGCGGCGAAGCGGGAGGAGGGTGAGCACCATGGGTGACCAGGACGAGGCCGTCGACGCCCAGGACGAGGCCTTCGACGCTCTGTTGGAGCAGTCGTCCCTGGGGGTCGAGGGTGCCCGGCAGCTCAGTGAACGCACTCCGCTCTCCCTGGCCAGGGCAGTGCGCAGGATCGCACATCTGCGCCGCCACATCGCCCACCCGACCGCGGGGAAGGCCGCACGTCTCTCTTCCGTTCATGAACTGCAGCGTCTGTTGGAATCCCTCGGATACGCTGCGGACGTCGAGATCCCTGATGATCTGCGCGAGGCGGCTCGCCCCACGGCACTGGCCACAGCGAGCACGGAGACTGCCGACCCAAGCCGCGTAGAGCAAGCATCCGGGCACCCTGGAGAACCCTCCCGCCGCCAGACATCCGCAGGCCGTACGTCGGCCCCCAAGGCGCGCGAGCCCGCCTCTCACGGCACTCGTGAAGGTTCCGGCGAGAGCCCGGGACGCGGCGCCGTCGGCCTCCAGGAAACCAGGGGCTCCGACGTTTCCGTGACTGCCAGCGACAAGAGCACAGACACTGGCCCCGACTACACCGAGGGGCAAGGCACCGAAGCCCCCCGTCTCTGGCACGTCACCCTGACTGTCACCGGCCCCGCCAGGCCGCTGGCAGAGGTGCGCCGAGCCCTTGAGCAACTGGCCCAGGAGCACCCCTTCATACTGACCAGCCGTCACACGACCGACCACGCAGAGATCCGTTACTGGGAGGAGGCTCGTGACCTGCACGATGCGGCCGCCGTCGCTCTGCGGTTGTGGTACGAGCACCGGGATTCCGCGAGGCTGCCGCCATGGGAGGTCGACGGACTGGAGGTCATCGACCGTCAGACCTACCACCAGCGCATCGCGGACGCATCGGCCGACACCGGGTCCGGCGTCGACACACCACGAGGTGGACGCGGCCAAGCGATTGCGGATCACGGTCGCCCCTCAGGTGGTCCCGCATGACCGATTGCCGTGGTTTGCCAAGCTCGCTTCCGCGGGCGACGGACAGCGGGCCGCTCGGGGCTCCGGCTGGCCTGTGTGCGGTGTCAGGCACGGGTCGCCGAGCTCTGGGTCGGGCCAGCCGGATGTTCGCGGAACGGGCCTGCTGGCTGAGCCCTCAGCTCGGCTCTCGGCTGTGACGTCGTGACGCGTACCGTCGCCACGGTGTCCATGCGAGGCTCGCGCTCCCCAGTGCGACCGAGCCCGCCGCCAGCGCCCAGAAACCGAGATGAGAGGCAGCCGCGTCGGTCCAGTCCCAGGGGCTGCCGGTGAACCAGATGAGGGGGAAGGCCGAGGTCAGAGGGAGCAGCCAGGCAAGGCGGGGTCCGAAGAGGGCGGTGGACAGCTGTGCCACGCCGAACCAGGTGAGGAGCGAGCGCGCACGAAGATCAGCCCGGCTGCCGCGTCGACCGCCAGGGTCTCGGCTGTCAGGGAGAGGCAGGAGGCCATCAGGACCCCTCCGATGAGGAGTTGGACGCGTGCCCGGTGGAAGACGTACGAGCCGAGCTGCTCGTGGGCGGCCATGGGTCCCGACCACAGGGTGGCCAGGAAAACCGCCGACAGGAGAGGCAGATCCCGTCGGAACGGGATGCCGACCGTGCCGCCGCCGTCTTCGAGTGAGGGCACGGGAACCTGGGTGCCGCCGAGGACGGCGGACACGACGGTGACGGTGACGACTCCCCCCCAGCACGGGGACGCCCCGGTGAACCCTCGCCAGACTGAGCGCATGGGGGCTGGGCATCAGCCTTCGCATCCGGCCTTCTTCATCTGAGCGCGTTGCTCGGCGGCCCACGCCTCCTGTTCGGCCTCGGTGAGGGTGACGGCCTTGCCGGCCGCCCGCTGCTCCTGAGCGACTCCCACCATGTTCAGGCCCGCGTCGGCCGCCTTGGGGTCCGTGCCCATGGCCCGGTACTCCAGCCACAGATCGAGGCGGTCGGAGGCTTCCCAGGCCCGCCGGGCGTCACGCGGGGGCGTGCAGCCCAGGGAGTGCGTGGACACCTGAGCGGCCATGGAGATGGCGGCGGGGCGTACGTGCCCCTCGGCTATGTCGAAGCCGGGATCTCCCAGTCTCGTGGGGCGCAGGCCGAACTCGTAGAACGCGGCGGGCTGCTTGATCCAGCCTTGCGGAATCCAGGCGAGCCGGTCGGCCATGGCGGTCAGTTCAGGCAGGTACTTGCGGTGTTCCGGGCATACGCAGACCTGGGCGCCGCGGCCGCCGCCGCGGTCGCACAGGGGCTCCACCGCCGTGGCCGGACGCGTTACCCGTACGGGTCCCGACAAGGCGATGAGCGGCACGAGGGCGAAGGCCAGCAGCATGGATACGCCCATGAGCGCGCGGGCCCCGACCGGAGGGTACGCAGCCACTGTCCGGTACGTCTTGGGGACGCGGTTGAAGAAGATCGCGACGCAGGAGAGAGCGAGGGCCAGGAGGAGCCGCTGGGAGAGGACTGTGCCGTCGATCGTGTAGGTGGGCCCGCCGCTGAGCACGTAGAGGCCGTAGCCCTGGCCGACACCTACGTAGGCGACGAAACCGCCCAGGGCGCATACGGCTGGTGTGAAGGCGGCTGAGGGCCAGATACGTCCGACGAGGTGACCGAGGGCCGCGAAGGTGGTGAGGGAGGCGAAGCCCAGCAGCAGGTATGAGGGCCACAGGAATCCAGGGCCTGCGTCTTCGAGTGAGACGGCCGCGGCGGTGAGACAACCGACGCCGTACGCGGCGCAGCCCAGGGTGAGAGTCGCAGCGAAGCGCGCGGCCTCCGCGTGCCAGGCGGGCCGTGCGGACGCCAGGACGAGCTCAGGCATGCCGGATCGGGAGCCGCGTCCTGCCTGCCACGCGGAGACGGCCGCGAGAGCCGGGCCCAGGAAGAGGGTCACCACTTGCGCGGCCGCACTGGCTTCGGGCCACACGCCGATCCAGTACCGGGACCGGCCGAACAGGACGAGAAGGTCGATGACGACAAGAAGCGGGAGAGCCAGAAGCAGTGGAGAGCGCCGCAGTTCGATGGCGAAGATCCTCAGCACGCGGTCACCCGCTGACCGAGTGACCGTTGAGGACCGTCATGTGTCCGCGTTCCAGCGCGCTGTCGCCCGGCGCGCTCGCGGACGCGGCCAGGGCCAGGTCCCGAGGCGTACCGCCGTGGATGACCTGCCCGCCCCGGAGGACGAGCACGCTGTCGCACGCGGCACCGATGTCTTCGACCAGGTGGGTGCTGAGGAGCACCGCGGAGCCGTCACGCGCCAGGGACCGGATCAGCTCACGAAAGTCGAGTCGCTGTCCCGGGTCCAGGCCCACGGTGGGCTCGTCGAGCAGCACGAGCGACGGTTTCCCGACGATGGCGGCGGCGATGCCTGCGCGGCGCAGCATGCCGCCGGACAGGGACTTCATCTTGTCGCCCTGCCGGTCGCTCAGTGCTACGGCGGCGATGGACTCACCGACCGCCGCGTGGGCCTCGCGCCTGGGTACCTCGCGCAGCCACGCGCAGTACTGGACGAAGTCGCGCACGGAGAAGTTCGGGTAGTAGCCGAAGTCCTGCGGGAGGTAGCCGATCCGACGCCGTGCCCGGCGCGCGTCGCGCTCACCTCGAAGGGGCTTGCCGAAGAGCTCCAGGGTGCCCGACTGGGGAGCGGCGATCGTGTTGAGGGTGCGCAGCAGAGTGGTCTTGCCCGCGCCGTTGGGCCCCGGAAGCCCGGTGACTCCCGTGGAGATCGTCAGGTCCAGACGGTCAATGATCCGCTGGGCTCCGTACCCCTGGGTCAGGGACGTCAGGCGCGCGACTGTGGTGGAGGGCATCTCTCTCCCGAAAACGTGGGGTAGAGCCGAGATTGGCCCTCCCTGTGCCCGTGCGCATCATCCGGGTCTTCACGTTCCCCCCAACCTCGTGTGGTTTCCGTGCTCGAAGGGCGCAAAGCACCATAGTCGATGGTCGGCGCGACCACGGGTAACTCCGTTGCCCCTCAGAGATGTTGGCCGGATGCTTGCTGCGGCGAAGGGCATGCGGGCCGCTGGCCGCAGATCGCCAGGGCGCGGTGGGTCAGTTCCGGCGCCGATGGACGATCGCGCGGCCCCTCCTCCGATGGTCCCGCGTGACCAGCAGCTCGTCCCTCAACACGTGCCGCGGAAGGGGAGCGTCGGCAGATACGCCCGCCACTGCGCCCGCGTGAGCCCTCCCTGGGCCCGGCGGCAGGCCGTGGCCGCCGCCCGGTCGGGCGCGAGTGGCACCTCTCGGGCGGGGGTGCGCGGTGTCGCGATCCGCAGGACGCCGTCGGCGAAGCCGAGTGCGAGGACGGGGCCGTCGGCGGCGGGGTACGCGGCGCCGGTCAGGCGCGGGGTGCCGGTCTCCCAGACGCGGACGGTGCCGTCCTCGCGGCCCATGGCGAGCAGGCGGCTGTCCGGTGAGAAGGCGAGCGGCATGGAGTCGCTCTCGGACGAGGTGGGGGACTTGGCGGCGAGCGCGCCGAGGCGGCGGGTGCCGCGCGCGTTCCACAGCGTGAGCCCGGCGTTGGCGTCGAGTACGGCGAGGTAGCGGCCGTCCGGGCTGAAGGCCGCGTTCTCCAGCGTCCCTTCCCCGCGCAGGACCCGTGTCGCGTGTCCGGTCGTGACGTTGGTCAGCTTGCCGTTCGAGGAGAGGACGAGAAGTCCGTCGTCGGAGATCCTGCTCCATTGGCCGCCCGTGGGCCGACGCAGCGCGCGGGAGGTGGCGCGCGGACCGACCTTCCAGACGTCGAGGTGCCAGGCGTCGTTGTCCCGGATCTCGGCGGGTGAGCCGGAGGTGACGGCTGGCGTGCCGTCCCCGGGCACGGTGAGGCTTTCCACTATCGACGGCACGAAGCTGTCGGCGAGTTGCCGGTGTGTGCCAACGCTCCAGCGGAGAACCCGTGTCCCGAGGGGCTCCCCGCGCGCGTCCTCGCCGGGGGCCGCGGCCACGAGGGTCTTGCCGCTCGGGGAGAACCGGAGGAGCGGCCCGGGGCAGTCCGTGCAGATCCGCCCCGGCAGCCGGGCCCGTACGCGCCCCTCGCGGGCATCGCGCAGCTCGACCGTCTGCCCCGAGGGGCCGTGCCGAGCGACCGCCAGGGTGTGGCCGTCCGGGCTGAACGCCGCCTGAGTGAGGGGCCGTTCACCGCTAAGGCCCTTGCTCCCGAGTGCGTCCCGTACGTCGATGACGCGCACCACCGCGTCGTCGGTCTGGTACCTGATCACCCCGTCCGCCCGGTCGAGGCGGGGCACGCCGTACACGTCCTCAGCCGGGGCGTACCGCATCACCGGCCCGCTCGGGCTCGCCGTACGCCACAGCGCCAGGACGCCGGGACCGCTGGTCACGGCGAGGCCGCTGTCCCCGCCGTAGTCCACCGCCTGCTCGACGACATCCGGCACGTCCAGGCGCGGGCGCTCCCGCGCGGAATCCACCTCCCACGTCCGTACTCCGTCCTTCGCGGCGAAGGAGAGCGCGCGGCCGTCCGGGGTGAACGTCCAGCTCCCCGCCGCACAGGCCAGCCGCTGTACGGCGCCCGGCCACGGCACGTGCCGCGCCCGGCCCCCGTCGATCGGCCAAAGGGTCAGGTGCCGACCGTCCCGCCCGCAGGTGAGGAGGCGTCGGCCGTCGGGGCTGAGCAGGGGAAACGGGTTGGCGCTCCTGATGTCCCCCGTGAGGCGGGCGAGCCGCTTGTGCCGCCGTACGTCCCACACCTGGACGACCATTCGGCCGCGTTCCCGGACTCGGATGACGAACAGCCGTCCATGGGCTGCGAATTCGCCCTCCACGTCGGCCATGCGGGTTGGCCCGAAGGGCGGGGTGACGGTGCGCCCTGCCCGCACGTCCCGGACGACGTACCCCCGTTCCGCATGGAGGGCGATGAGGCGCCCGTCCGGGCTGGCGGCCGCGTACCGCCGGAAGACGCCCGGGTACGCGTCCGTCCCGAGGCGCCGTCCGCCTCGCGCGTCCCACCAGGTCACCTCGTCGCGGTCGACGACGGTCAGCACGCGGCCGTCCTCGCTCAGGAAGGCGGGCGCGTTCGGGGCGTCTCCCGCCTCGAACCCCGCCACTGTCACGGCCTCCCGCTGTGCCCCCGCTGTCCGTACCGCCTCGCGGGTCTCCGGCAGGTCGGCGATCCGCCAGGCCGCGACGCCCAGGCGCATGGCGGTACGGGGGTCGGACACGCGCAGCGTCTGGGCGATGCCCGCGATGCGGCGGGCCTGGGCCTCGGCGGCGCGGCGGTCGCTGACGCGGTTCTGCTGCCAGGCGAGGGCGCCCGCCACCGTGGCCAGGCACACCAGGACCGCGAGCGCCGTCAGGAGCGCGCGACCACGGCGCGCGGCGCGCGCCTTCGCGCGCACGCCGTGGTCGTGGGCGGCGACGGACGCCGCGAGGAACTCGCCCTCAAGGGCGCTGAGTTCCACGGGGTCGGTGAGGGCCTCGCGGGCCGTGGACAGGCGGGTGCCCCGGTATAGCGCGCCGGGGTCGCGGTCCAGGTCACGCCAGCTCAGCGCCGCCTCGGTCAGCGCGCGGTGCAGCCGAAGGCGCTCCCGGTCCGCCTCGACCCAGTGGCGCAGCCGGGGCCACGCGCTGATCAGCGCCTCGTGGGCGAGGTCGACGCGCGTGCCGTCGACGGTCAGAAGGCGCGCGGCGACGAGGCGTTCCAGTACGGCGTCGCACTGGTCGCCGAGTTCGGCGCGCTCGACGGTACGCCGCGTGTCCTGCGTGCCGTCGCCGGGCGCGACCATGCGCAGCAGCAGCGACCGCGCGAGGGCCGCCTCCGCCTCCGTGAAGCGCCCGAACACGTCCTCGGCGGTGTGCGCGACGGCGCCCTGGACCCCGCCGATCGCCTCGTACGCCGCCAGGGTGAGCGTCTTGCCGCTGCGCCGCCGCCAGACCTCGCGCAACGCGTGCGCCATGAGCGGGAGGCCGCCGGGCTCGTCACCGGTGTCGGCCACGATCCGCGCGGTCAGCGCCCTCTCGACGACGAGCCGTTCGGCTGCCGCGGGCCGTACGATCGCCTCGCGCAGCCGGTGCGGCGGCAGCGGCCCGACGAGCAGCGTCGCGTCCCGCAGCGCGTCGGCCAGCGGGCCGTGCTCGGCCAGACGCCCGTAGAAGTCGGCGCGTACGGCGATGACGACGCGCAGTCGGCTGCCGGGGTCGCGGGCCGCGAGGACCCGCCCGATGAACCGCTCCCGCTCGTCCGTGTCGTGACAGAGCGAGTAGACCTCCTCGAATTGGTCGACGACGAGGAAGGTGTCACCGGCCTCACCGGCCACCTCACCGGCCTCACCAGCCACCTCACCGCCCTCATCACCCGCCTCGAACCGGGCGCTGTGCGTACGAGCGGGCCGTTCGCCCGGCGTGAGGACGCGGATCGCGGCGACGCGGGGGCCTCCGTCCCAGGAGGCACCCTCCTGTAGGGCCGGGATCAGGCCCGCCCGCAGCAGCGACGACTTGCCGCTGCCGGACGCGCCGACGACCGCCGTGAGACGGCGGCGCCCGGTCAGGGCCAGGAGCTCGGCGACGAGGTCGTCGCGGCCGTGGAAGCGGTCGCGGTCTTCGGGGTCGAAGCGGGCGAGGCCGGGGTAGGGCGACCCGCCGTCGTCCGGGGCGGGTGCGGCGGCGAGGGTCTCGTGCCACCGCGCCTCCCACACCGCCCGGTCGCCGCCGCACGCCTCCACGTACGCGAGCAGCACCGGCAGCGAGGGCAGCCGGTCGCCCGAGGCGGCGGCGGACAGGGTGGGCGCCGAGTACGCGGTGCGCTCGGCGAGGGTCCGGTAGGTGGGGCTGCCCGCTTCGGCGCGCAGCTTGCGGAGGTCGTACGCGAAACGCTGGACGGGCCCCGCCGTGGGCTCCAGTGGCTTCTCCCGACGCCCCATCGATCTCCCTCCCCGCGCCCTGCCCCGCAGGCCGACCGAAGCGACGCTAGCAATTGATAAGCGGCCCGTGACAGGGCTGCCTATCAACCGGCACGCGGCTGAACTCGGGTTTCTCCTCACCTCCTTCGCGCTTTGGGAGCCCGCCATCACCGCCGTCGACACCTCGCCGCGCCCTCCCCGCCTCCTACGGAGTCACACGGTCCCGCGCCCTCGGCGGAGACCGCCGTGGGCCGTCGCCGCGCCCGGCGCCCTGCTGTCCCTGGCCCTCGGCCTGTGGGGCGTGCGACGCGAGGGCACCCTGTGGCGGGACGAGGCCGTCACCTACGACATGGCCCGGCGCGGCCTGCCCGACCTGTGGCACACGCTGGGGAGCGCGGACGCCGTCCACGGGCTCTACTACCTCCTCATGCGAGGCCTCTTCGCCCTGTGCGGAGAGGCCGATCCGCTCCTGGTGCTCCGGCTGCCGTCCGTGGCCGCGACGGCCCTTGCCGCCGCCGGGGTGGCGTGCCTCGGCCGACGCCTCGCAGGACCGCGTGCGGGGCTCCTGACCGGGATGGCCTTCGCGCCGCTGCCCCTGGTGCAGTGGCACGCGCAGGAAGGACGGTCGTACGCGATGGTCCTGGCGGTGGTCGTCTGGGCCACGTACGCGCTGATACGTGCGGCCGGGACGCGCCGTCCACGCCGATGGGCCCTGTACGGGGCGCTGATGCTGCTGGCCTGTCTGCTACACGAGTTCGCGGCCCTTGCCCTGGCAGCACACGCCGTGGCGCTGCCCCGCACGGCCCGGCGCCCCTGGTCCGTGGCCGCCCTGGCGGTCGTCCTCGGGCTCGCCCCCTTGGCACTGCTCAGCCACCGACAGGCGGCACAGGTGGACTGGATCGGCAGCCCCGGCTGGTCCGTGATACTGCCGATGCTCGGCCTGTGGGTGCTCGCGCTGCTCGCGGCGGCGGTCGTGAGGGGGCGGCCGCACCGCGTGCCCACGCCGCACGCCCCCGTCTCACTGCCGGTCCTCGGCCTCGCGCTGCTCATCCTGCCCCCGCTCGCCCTGTGGCTCACCTCCCTGGTCAAGCCGCTCTACGTAGACCGGTACGTGCTGTACGGACAAGCCGGTCTCGCCCTCCTCCTCGGCGCGGCCCTCGACCGCCTCACGCGCGGCACGCGACGGCGCGCCCTCGGGACGGTGGCGGTGGCGCTCGCCGCCGCCACGGCGCTGGTTCCGGTCTCACTCGACCAGCGGACCCCGGCCAGCCGGGTCGACGACACCACGGCGGCCGCACGAGCCCTGCGCGCCATCGGGACACCCGGCGACGCCGTGCTCTACCTGCCGCTGCGCCGCCGCGTGTGGTCACTGCCCTACCCGTGGGCCGCGCACGGGCTGCGCGACATCGCCCTCGACCGGCGCCCGGCCGCCTCGCACACCCTGTACGGCACCGAGGTCGCCCCCGGCGTCCTACGCGCCCGTCTGCTCACTGAGAGCCGCGTCGTCGTGGTCACCGATCCCGCCGGACAGCCCGTCGACGCGGTACCGGGCGAGATCGTCAAGCGGCACGTGCTGGCACGGTACTTCGAGCCGTGCGCGACCCGCCGCGTCCACGGGGCCCGCATCGTTCTCTACGCCCACCCGGGGCTCTGCTGACCGCCGGGGTCAGGTCGATGGGGAGGCGCGCCCCCGCGCGCATCGAGTACGGCGTACCGGAGTTGGCGCTTCCAGGGCAGGGTCGCCGAGCGGGCGTCCACCGGGCTGGTACATCCTTTGATCCGCACACCTATACCGACCGGAAGGACCGTTCCGTGGCCCACCCCGCACGACGCCGCCACCTCGCGCCGCTGCTCGCGCTCGGCGTGACGGCGGCGCTCGTTCCCCAGTTAGCCCTCCAGTCGGCCTCGGCCGCGCCTGCCGCGGGCCCCGCCGCCCACCAACTCGCCCCGTTCACCGGGCAGAAGCTTTCCTGGAAGCCCTGTGCGGCAGACCTGCCCGCCACGCTCCAGTGCACCACGCTGAAGGTGCCACTCGACTATCACAGACCCGGCGGCGAACGCATCGAGATCGCGATATCCCGGGCGAAGACGAGCGTACCGGGTAAGCGGCGAGGCATCATGACCTTCAACCCCGGAGGCCCTGGAGGGCCCGGGCTCGACTTCCCGGACATGGCCGCCAAGGAACTGCCCAAGCGGGTCACCGAGCGCTACGACCTGATCGGCTTCGACCCCCGCGGAGTCGGCGAGAGCACGCCCGTCACCTGCGGACTCGGCGGCACCGACCTCACCTTCCCCCGCCCCAACCGGAGCCGACAGGAATTCGACGCGAACACGGCCTGGTCCAAGAACGTGGCCCGCGCGTGCCGGGAGCGGGCAGGCGGTCTGCTGCCGCACCTCACCACCCGCAACACCGCACGGGACATGGACGTGATGCGCGCGGCCCTGGGCGAGAAGAAGCTCAGCTACTACGGCCTCTCGTACGGCAGCGCTCTCGGCGCCACCTACATGCAGCTGTTCCCCCGGCGCGCCGACCGGTTCGTCGTCGACAGCGCCATCGACTCACGTCGGATGTGGCGCGGCATGTACCGCATCTGGGCTCCGTCGTCGGAGCGGGCGTTCGCGCGGTGGGCGAAGTGGACCGCCGAGCGCGCTTCTGTGTACCACCTGGGTGAGTCACCGAAGCAGGTCCGTGCCACCTTCTGGAGCCTGGTGAAGCACGCGGAGCGGGAGCGGATCGAGCTGGACGGGGTGGCGTACGACGGCGCCGGGATACGCGGCCTGATGCGAGCGAAGTTCGTGAAGGTACGCCAGAGCGCCGAGTTGGTGGTCAAGCTGAAGAAGGCCGCCTCGGGGCAGTCGGTCCCGCCCAGCCCCGCCACACACCCAACGGCACCTCCGAGTGACAATACGGCCGTGAGCCGGTGGGCCGTGGTGTGCGCGGACGGCGCCGACTGGCCGCGCGACGCCGAGACGTACCGCCGGGACGTGGTCCGTGACTCGATCCGCTATCCGCTGTACGGGGACTTCGTCTCCGGCATCACCCCCTGTGCGTACTGGCCCAAGGCCGCGGAAACCGCCGGGCCGGTCAACAACCGCGTCCCCGCGCTGATCGTGCAGAACGAGTGGGACCCGCAGACCCCCTTGGACTCCGCACTCAGCCTGCACCGCGACCTGAAGGGCTCGCGCCTCGTCACGGTTCGCGGGGGCGAAGGACACAGCGTCCGGTTCTACACCGACACCCGCAACGCCTGCGCGGATCACCACGTCGACGCGTACCTGACTACCGGGAAGCTCCCCCGCGCTGACGTCACCTGCCGGGCCACGCCCGACGCCCGCAAGCCGTCGTCCGCGCCGCCGCCCTTTGGTCTGGGAGCCTGACCGGCGGCTGGCTCGGGCGTGCGGGTGCCTCCGCACCTGATCCAAGGGGAGCCGACGTGTTGCGGCTAGCGCGGCCTGGACGTACGGATATCGGTGATGCCTGGCTGACCGGTCAGCACGTGCAGGGCGTACTGCGGGTCACGCTGGCCGCTCAGGCAGGCCAGATCGTGGCGGTGGTCAGCAGAGCACGGCGGTCACCGCATCCCGTGGTGGGAGACCCGGTTCAGCCCAGCGCTGCGCGGCAAGCGGCTCCAGCAGGGTGACCAGGTCGGCGCGGTGGGCGGAGATGGCGATCGAGCCGGGCTGGTGAACAGCCAGACACTGTGCGAGCACCGCCTCTCGCAGGGCGTCGGCGGTCAGCGCAATCGCGTACGCCTTACTGCCGCCCAGCGATGTGCCCGGTACCAGAGCGGTGACCACGCGGGTGAGTTCGTCAGCCACCGTGTCATCGCCGGGGCCCGGCCGGAGCGGATGGATGACCAACACCCGGCGCTCGTCCCCGAGATCGGTGACCACAAGGGCGCGGCTGCCCACGGCGGCCTCACAGCGGCGTGTCATCAGGCAGTACACGAACAGGGCGGCGAAGTTGGGTACTCCGGTGAGCGAATTCAGCACGCGCACGCAGGGCTGTGCGGCACAGCCGACGGTGGGTCACCTCTGTCATCCCGGCACTATGCGTGCGGCTTCCGTCGCTTGACACCCCCCCCCACTCTGCACTGTGCGAGGCCCCGTCTGTGCCTGTCGTACTCCAGAGAGGCGTAGGAAGCTCTTTCAGACGCCTACGCCGAGGAGCGAGGCTTTCCATCGTGGGCGAACCACGGTCCGCTCCCCCGGCCTTGCAGATCGCATGGGCCGACGACTTCAGCGTTACCGCAGGTCAGCCGGTCTGACCGCTCAAGAAGTGGGAAGGCGATTGCGGGTGGCCCGGCTCCCGGCACATCGCGCTCTTTCGCACGCCCCACCACAGTGCCGCGGGCCCGCCGCGGTCTGACAGGCCCTGGATCACGATGCCGCGGCGGTCAAGCTACAGATCCGGCGTGTGGCATGCACACAGCCGACGTGCGGTCGGCGTGTCGGCGGTGCGATACAGCGGACCACGACTGCCGTACGTGCCGCTCGGGCTCTACCGGGACGCTCGGTCAGCGATACCCGGCCATAGGCAGCAGTGCGCGGCCGACGTCGGCCAGGAAGCGTGGTGATCGCAGGGCGGAGGGATGCGTCTTCATGTTCACCACGTCGAGCAGTACTTCGTTGACCCGGTGGTCGGCTATGGAGGCTCGGTTGATCCAGTTGAAGAGCCTCCTGGTGATCGGATAGCCGGGCGGGTAGGGCCCGGTCACATGCGGAAGGGCAAGGTCCGAGAGGGTCGACAGGTCCCAGGCCGCGTCCACGAAGACCGCGAGGTGCTCGAAGTACGCCCACGCGGGGTCTCGCAGGTCGTGACCTCGGCGTAAGTGGGCCGCCAGGCACGAGGCGTGCAGCACGGCTGAGGTCATTCCCTGTCCGTAGACGGGGTTGTAGGAAGCCACCGCGTCACCGACGGCGAACAGCCCACCGGGCAGGGCTTTCAGCTTGGCGAATCGGCGGCGCTGGGAGTGCGCCATGCTGTAGGTCGTGACGTCGGTGAGCATGTCGCAACGTTCCGCGATCACTCGGAAGGGGCGCGGCCCGATGCGCCGCATACGCTCACGGAACTCGTCGGGGTCGCGCGTCGGCTTTCTGTCGCCGAATCCGGCGATCAGCACCATCCACTGGTTGTTCTCCACGGCCGCGAGGGCACCGGTGTCCCCCAGTTCCGCGAGCGAGGCCGCCGTGTCCGGGACAGCGTGCACGATCTTCAGGTCTCTCAGGTCGCCCCCTCTGCGGAACTGAGCTGTGGCATAGCCCAGGTCGATCCGCATCCGCTCCAGCGGAGGGGCCTCCCAGCCGTGCTGCTCCAGCCACGTCGGCAAGCGGCTGGAGCGGCCCATCGCGTCGACGACGGCATCGGCCTGAAGCCCTCGGACGACCCCGCTGTCCGGCTCCCCATAGCGGACTCCGGAGACCCGAGGACCGGCGAAGTCCAGCCCACAGGCCTTGCCCCGCACCACGGTCACGTGCTTGTCGGCGGATACGCGCCGACGTATGTGGGACTCTAGTAATTCCCTTGTCACGCCGACCAGTTCATTGCCCGGTACCCCGGACTTGCGCGCCCCCGCTGTGTACATCTCGATCTCATCGCCCGCTCCCAGTGACGCGCCGTCAGCCACCAGGTCCCGGGTGAGATGGGGAAACATACGGTCCAGCTGAGTTCGCCCCCTATCGAGCAGTGCGTGAAGCTGCTGGCGCTGTGGAACGCCGGGGCGCAGGCCGCCGGAGAGGCCATCCGGCTCCACGATCGTCACGCGGACGCCCGCTTGACTCAAAACGCGCGCCGCCGTGAGTCCGGCGATGCTTCCCCCCAGAACCACCACATGCCGCATGTTCCCCCCTCTGCAGTCGCCAGTTCATCCCGGAGTACGCAGGTGAAGCGGCACTCCGGCACATCCTGAAGCTCACGACCAGCGTCTGTCCGCTGTCACTCCCCCACCCGCGGACCTCATCGGTCCCACCCGCAAGCTCCAGGCCCCACCAGGACAGCACGATCGCCACTGGGGCGCGAGGTGGCAGCGCCTGGACCGGTCAGGCTCGGCCACCCTTGGCGACACCTCCCGTGGCGGCACCTCCGGCGAGCCGACGCGTCGACGACGCCTTCGCGACCGGAATCGGCCCCGGCGAGTTCATCGAAGGCCGCGCAGGGCTGCCGGGTGCACGTGCTCAACCCTCCGGAACTCCTGAACGCGTGCGCTGTCCCCCACCACCACCGTGGCCAGATCGCTGACGATGTCCGGCAGGCAGCCCGCGGGCAAGTCGGCGGCCACACACTCGGCCAGGACGCTGAACACGGCGGCCCTTCGGAAGGAGAGCTGGGAAGGACTCTCCCACGCGGGTACGAAGTCGTCGTCCGCCTCGGCCCGCGCATGGGCGTGGGACAGGTACGTGTCGCGTGTGGCGGCGAGTCCGTCGCGCAGCCGGACTCTCGTCGCGGCCTCGAGCCCGTCTACCTCGAGGGCTGCCAGGGCCAGCGGGTGTTCACGCAGATCGAGGTGTGCCAGGGCCAGGTCAAACGCGTGGCGGCGCATCCGCCCTAGCGAGGGGCCCAGGTCCGCCCGGTAGCCCGCGAAGGGCTGCCGCTTGAGCAGCGGCGAATCGATGAGGCCTTGGGGCAGCAGGTGGTCCGGAACGGGCTCGATCCTCACCGCACGATGCGGGCCTTGCACCCAGGCGGCGTCGAAGCGCGCACCCGTCGCCAGCTCGACCGCTCTGAGGCCCGCGCCCCAGCCCGGAAACCCCAAGGTCAGGCCCGCATGGCGAAGAACACGCAGCGCTGGTGTACCTCGTCCCGGCGACGCGCTCACCGTCGGCGACGCGCTCGTGGTCACCGTGGCCAGCGCAGTGTGCACCGCCATGACCCCGCTCCTCGCAGCGCTCCCGCCTCGCCCTGGCACCCTGGGCGCCACCGGCCGACGGCGTTGTCCTGCTCCTCGGCGGTCCGGCCAGCTTCGGGTGGTCCGAACTCATGCTTCCTGAGGGCCGTTGGCCATGGCGGCCGTAGTCGAGGCCATGCGCCACAGCGACCGGCCCCGACCGCCGTACTGGTCACCGACTGCCGCGGCAAGGGCCTGACCTCCGACGCCGAGGCGTCGCGGGCAGGGGACGCGCTGGCGAACTTCGCCGCCCACGGCATTCAGGGCGTGTCAATCCCTCCTCCCAGGGCGGCGGCCCCGAGACTGGTCATCCCTGTTCATGGGAGTTCCCTCACGTCCTCTGCTGCGGGTTGTCGTGCCGGCTTTCATCGTTGTGCTGTCGCTGCTGTTCCTCTGGTCCCTCGTCTCGCGTCGGCTGGCGCGATGGAGCATCACCGCGCCGATCGCCTTCGTCGTGGCGGGCGCCGTCCTCACCCGTGGCCCGCACCCGGCCGTGCCGTTCGACCTGGAGGCGCACAGCTTCGAGGTGGCCGTCGAGATCGTGCTGGCCGTGATGCTGTTCATGGACGCCACCGAGGCCCGCGAGTACGAACGCCTCGGCAGGTCTGTCGGCGAAGGCCGTCTGCTCGGCATCGCGCTGCCCGCCTCCGTCGCCCTGGCCACCCTCCTGGGCGCCCTCGTCCTGCCCGGCACCAGCTGGTGGCTCCTGGCGGTGGCCGCGCTCGTCGTCATGCCCGTCGACCTCGCGCCGATCGCCGGATTCCTGCGCGACGCGCGGGTCCCGCTGCGGGTGCGGGCGGCGCTGAACATCGAGGGCGGCTTCAACGACGGCCTCATCTCACCCCTCTTCCTGTTCTGCGTGGCGAACCTGGCGACCGCGCACGGCAGTACCTTCGCGGAGCTGCTCTGGAGCGTCGTCAAGGGCGCGCTCCTCGCCGTCGTCGTCGGCAGCCTGCTGGGGGTGGGGGCCGCCTGGCTCGTCCGGCGGGCGCGGGACGAGGGCTGGGCCCGTCCCGCCGCGCTGCGCACGGCGAGCCTCGCCCTGCCGTTCCTCGCCTACGCCGTCGCCACCACCGCGGGCGGCAACGGCTTCGTCGCGGCCTTCGTCACCGGCCTGTGGTACGCCACCACCGCCCACGCGGTCGACGGGGACAACCTCGGGCTCGTGCACGAGGTCTCGGAGCTGATGGCCCTGGCCGTGTGGTTCACCCTGGGCAAGATGGCCACCGACGCGTTCGCCGACGGCGTCTCCGGGCGCGTCGTCCTGTACGGGCTGCTCGCCCTGACCGTGGCCCGCCTGGTGCCCGTGATGGCCTCGCTGGCGGGCACCGACCTGCCCCGCACCGAACGCTGGGCCATCGCCTGGCTCGGCTCGCGCGGCGTCACGTCCATCGTCTTCGCCCTACTGGCCTCCATCCAACTGCCGCCGGACGACGGCGCCTTCATCATCCACGTGATGTGTACGACGGTCCTGCTGAGCGTCGCGCTGCACGGCATCACTCAAGAGCCCGTCGCCCGCAGGTTCGCGCGCACCCCGCAGCCGATCCAGTGACACCGCTTGGGCGGCCCACCGGGAAGGGCCGGGATCAGGCGTTCTTCCACGCGGTACGGGCGCGGGCGGCGAAGTCCTTCGCGTCCTCGCGCCGGGCCGCCGTGCCGTAGCGGGCCGCCAGCTCGTCGACCGGCCCCTCGGCCGCCTCCTTGAGGTCCAGGACGAGCAGGCTCGTGCCGTCCTCCACGTCCGCGCTGAGCAGGATCATCGCGGCATACTCCTCGCCCTCGCGCTGCGCCTCCAGCGTGCTGCCGAGCGCGGCGCCCGCCGTGGCCCCCAGCAGCGCGCCCAGCGGACCGGCGGCGAGGCCGAGCAGCCCGCCCACCGCACCGGCACCGACCGTCGCCTCGCCCACCTCCGTGTTCTCACCGAGGGGCACGTCCAGCGTGCCGTCCGTCGCACGTTCGAGGACCGCGACCTGGCGCAGCCCCGGTAGCCGCAGGGCGTCGGCGTAGGCGACCCGGCACTGTCCGGGATCGCGGAAGGCGAGAGTGACAACCCGATGGACAGCCATGTGCGAGCGGCCCTCCTGCTCATGTCGAGTGATGCCATCGACGCTAGGTCACTCTCCCCGCCACCGCCACAGCACTCCTCCCTCACACCTCCTGGGTCACGACCGCTCACGCGAGCGGCGTGTGGACCTCCGCCGGGCCCGGGCCGGTCGCGATGTCGGCGGGCTCGGCCAAGGGTGACAGGCCGTCGTGGAGTTGGCGGAGCCCGTCGGAGCAGGTGAGCTCGATGGCGGAGACCACGTGCGACGAATGGCGGGTGGGCAGACGGTGACAGCCGCGCGGCACGACGTGGAGCCGGGCGGTGGGGATCTGTTCGGCCAGGCGGTGCGAGTGGGCGGGCGGGATCGTGGGGTCGTCCTCCCCGACCAGGATGTGTACGGGGATACGCCGCAGGGCCTCCAGCTCGGTGACGTCGTGGCGCATCAGCGCCTTGAACCACCGGGCGGCGACATCCATGGGCGGCTGCGTGCTCAGCCTCGGCTGCCAGAGGTTGTGCAGGCGGAGCGCCATGCCCGGGGCACGGATGCACATGCTGGCCATGGCGTGGCGCAGCAGACCGATCAGGCGCGTCCGAAGCGGGTAGCCAGCGGCAGCGAGGTCGAGGCCGCCGCCGCTGGAGGCGGCCAGGAGCATCGCGATGACCTTGTCCCCGAACAGCCCGGGATGGGCCGCCGCCAGGGTGAGCGCCGCCGCGCCGCCCATGGAGTGGCCGACCAGGACGACGGGCACGTCCCCGGGTGCGGTGGCGGCGATGACCGCCTGGAGGTCGTCGGCCAGCAGAGACATCGCCGGTCGGGCGGTGCCGGTGGTGGACCGGCCGTGTCCACGCTGGTCGTAGCGCACGACGAGGGTGGTGGGACGGACCAGTTGTTCCACGGTCTTGTCCCAGATGCCAGAGGTCGCCTGCCATCCGTGGGCCAGGATGAGCACCAGATCGGGGTCGCGCGGCCCGCGCAGGTACAGGGCCAGGCGGGCGCCGTCCGGCCGCGGCAGGCCGACGGGGGTGCAGGGGATCTCGGGCACGGACGTCTCCTCGATGCGGCGGCGGTACGGCTGTCCGGGGCGGGCGGCGGCAGTGCGGTGCGCTTCTGTGCGGCGGGGCTTGCTGCGTCATGCCCTGCCGAGGACAGGAAGGCACACGGACTACAGACGCAGGAGGCCGTAGCACAGGTTGTAGGGGCCTCCGCTGCTGCCTCGAAGCGGTGCCCCCGCTCCCGGACCCCCGCTCGAGCCCCACCCCGTAGTGCCCAAGCACCAGAACGCCCGAGCGGCTGGTCCGCGTGCACCAGGGCGAGACGGCGGCGGGAGACGATGCCCCGCAAGGCGCCGCCCGCGAGGGTGGAAACGCGTGAATCCCACGCGGTTCCCCTTGGCTGAGCGGTGTCTGGAGTGATCGACAGGTGGCGGCATTTCTCGACGGTACGGACGACACGGCGCGGCGAGCGCCCCTGGCCGAGTCGGCTGCGCTGCCGGGCGGTTCGGCCCGGCGGGGCAGCGCGGTCCGTGGCACCCGCCGCGCCGAGGCCATGGGTGAGGTCGAGCGAACGGGCCCTCCGCGCGGGGCATCGGCGCGCATCGGGAGGCTGTCCCTCGGCGCCCTCGGCGCCCTCGGCATCCTCGCGCTCGCCCTCGGCGCCCTCCAGTCGGTCCTCGACCCCGCGCTCCCGCTGCTCCAGCGGGAGTTGGGTGTCAGCCCGGCTGAAGGAGCGCTGGTCGCCAACACCTTGCTCATCACCGGTGCGGTCGTGGCGCCCCTCGCGGGCAAGCTCGGTGACCGCTACGGCGGGAAGCGGGTGCTCGTCCGGCTGATGGCCGTGGTCTCGGCCGGTGGTCTGGTGGCCAGTCTGGCGCCGAACCTGCCAGTGCTGTTACTCGGGCAGGTGCTCCAGGGCGTCATGGTGGGCGCGCTGCCGCTCTCCTTCATCCTGGTGCGCACACATCTCACGGCCGGGGCGTCACAGATGGCGATCGGCCTGGTCATGGCGCTGTTCACGGGCGGCGGCATGGTGGGGACGCTGTTCGCGGGGCCGGTCGCGGAAGGCCTGTCCTGGAAGTGGATGTTCGCGCTGCCGACGCTCGCTGTCGTCGTGGCGACGGCGGTCGTGGCCCGGGTGATGCCGCACGACGAGCCGGTCCGAGCGGACAGCAGGGTCGACTGGCCCGGTGCGGTCCTGCTGAGCGGCACGTTGCTCACCCTCATGATCGGGCTCGTGAAGGTGACGAGCGGCGACCTCCCGCCCCTCGCGGTCGGCGCCCTCGCGGTGGCCGTGGCCGTCCTCGCGACCGGATGGGTCGCCGTCGAGCGCCGGGCCGCCTCGCCGATGGTCGATCTCCGCATGCTGGCCCGGCCCGCGATGTGGAACGCGTGCGTGTTCACCCTCATCATCACCACCAGCTCCGGGATGGTGCTCTTCCTGCTCCCGCAGCTGTTCGCGGTACCGGCCGACGGGTACGGCTTCGGCGCAAGCACCACCGACATCGGCCTGTTCCTGCTACCCGGTGCCGTCGCCGGGGCGGTCAGCGACTGGGTCGGCGGGATCGCGACGCGGCGCTTCCGTCCGCGTACCGTGGTCGTCGCGGGCACCGTCGTCACGGCGGCCACGATGATCGCCCTGGCGTCGCTGCACAGCGCGGCATGGCAGCTCGTCCTCGCGAAGGCGCTGACCGCGTTCGCCGCGGGCATCGCCACCACGGCGTTGCTCGCGGGCGCCGCCACCGCCGTCGAGGCCAAGGACACCGGCATCGCCACCAGTCTGCTCGTGGTGACCCGCGTGATCGGAATCGCCCTGGGCGTCCAGATCGGCGGCGCGATCCTCGACGCCGGGGCCGACCCGACGATGGGGCTGCCCGCCGAATCGGCCTTCGCCACGGGCTTCGCCGTCTCCGGCCTCGTCGCCGCGCTGTCACTGCTCGTCGTCCGCATCACCAGGATCCGTATCGCCAAGAAGGGAACCCAGGCATGATGTCTACCGGTCCGTCGACCCACGTGAGTCCGACCGCGAAGCGCACCGTACTGATCTCCGGAGCCAGCATCGCCGGACCCGCCCTCGCGTACTGGCTGCACCGCTCCGGATGCGCGGTCACCGTGGTGGAGAAGGCGGGTTCGCTGCGCGACGGGGGTTACCCGATCGACATCCGCGGCAGCGCGATCGAGGTGGTCCGGCGGATGGGGATACTGCCGCGGCTGAGGGACGCGCACATCGACTCGCGCCGCTTCACCTTCCTCGACGCCGACGGCGGTGAGGTGGCCTCGCTCGGCCCGCACGCCGTCGTCGGCAGTGTCGAGGGGCAGGACCTCGAGGTGCGGCGCGGGGATCTGGCCGCGGTCCTCCACGCGCTGGTCCGCGACGACGTGGAGTTCCTGTTCGGCGACTCCATCGCCACCCTCGACACCCTTGATGCCATCGACGCCCTCGACCAGCGCGGACGCGGCGTGGACGTGACGTTCCGCAGCGGGCGGCAGCGCACGTTCGACCTGGTGATCGGCGCCGACGGCATGCATTCCCAGACCCGGGAGTCCCTGTTCGGCCCCGAGGAACAGTTCCACCACTACCTCGGCTACGCCTTCGCCGTCTTCACCATGCCGAACACCTTCGGGCTCTCCCACGAGCTCATGATGTGGAACACCCCGGGCAGGGCCGCGGCCCTCTACGCCGTGGGGTCCGGCAACGAGCTGCACGCCTTCCTGGTCTTCCACCGGCCGGAGCCGCCGCTCGACGCCCTCCGCGACCCCGGCGCCCAGCGGGACCTGGTCGCCGCGGTCTTCGCGGGCGCGGGCTGGGAGGTCCCCGGCATGGTCAAGGCGATGCGTGACGCGGGCGACCTGTTCTTCGACACGGCCGGTCAGATCCGCATGCCTCGTTGGTCAAGGGGCCGGGTCGCGCTCGTCGGTGACGCCGCGTACGCGCCCTCGTTCCTCACCGGCCAGGGTTCGAGCCTCGCCCTGGCCGGCGCCTACGTGCTCGCCCACTCCCTGGCCACGTACGGGGACCACACCGCTGCCTTCGCCGCGTACGAACGCGACCTGCGGACGTACGTCACCATGAACCAGGCGCTGGTCGGCAACGGCGCGGCCGCGCTCCTGCCCACCACGGCGCGGGCCCTGGAGGAACGCGACACCAGGCTGCGGAACCTCGCCACCCTGCCCTCGGTGACGGCGCCACCGGCCCACTCGGCCCTGACACTGCCCGCGTTCGCCCCGCTGCCGTGATCTGAGGGGGGCTTCGCGGAACGGGAGGCGGCGCCGCCCTAGCCGGGGGCGGCGCCGCCTTCAGGGGCTGCCTGGGCCAGACCCGTCCGGTAGGCGATGACGACGAGTTGCGCCCGGTCGCGGGCCTCCAGCTTCGTCATGGCGCGCTGCACGTGGGCGCGGACGGTGAAGGGGCTGAGGAACATCTGCTCGGCGATCTCCTGGTTGGACAGGCCGGTCGCGACCAGGGCCACCATCTCGCGTTCGCGCGGGGTGAGCACGGCCAGCCGTTCGGGGTCGCGCGGCGGGGCGTCGTCCGGTGTGGCCAGGAAGCGGGCGACCAGGGAGCGGGTCGCGGCGGGCGAAAGCAGGGTCTCGCCGTCGGCGATCGTCCGCACGGCGGACAGCAGGTCCTCGGCCCCGATGCCCTTGCCGATGAAGCCGCCCGCCCCCGCGCGCAGCGCCTGGGCGACGTATTCGTCGGTCTCGTACGTGGTGAGGATCAGGATGCGGCTGGCCCGCAGTTCGGGGTCGGCGCAGATCTGCGACGTGGCGGTGAGACCGTCCACCTCGGGCATGCGGATGTCCATGATCACGACGTCGGGGCGCAGCTGCCGGGTGAGTCGCACCGCCTCCCTGCCGTCGGCGGCCTCGCCGACCACGGTGATGTCGTCGGCGGAGTCGAGCAGCAGCCGGAAGGCCCCGCGCAGCAGGGCCTGATCGTCGGCGAGCAGCACGCGGAGCGTCATGGCGCGCCCCCGGTCTCCGCGTCGCCCGTACGGCCGTCGGCTGTCCGTTGCTCGGGGGGTGTCGCTCCGTCAGGCATCGGCGTCGTGTCCTTCGCGGGCGGGAGGGGCAGTTGGGCGGAGACGAGGAAGCCGCCGTCCGGGCGGCTGCCCGCGGAGAGGTGGCCCCCGACCGCGGTGGCGCGTTCGCGCATGCCGATGAGGCCGTAGCCGGGCGCGCGGTCCGCCGTCGCGGACGCTCCCCGCCCCGTGGCGGGTGCCGTGCGGGCGCCCCCGCCGTCGTCGGTGACGGTGACGGTCACGCGATCGCGGTTCCAGGCGAGGCGCACCCGCGCGCTGCTCGTACCGGCGTGTTTGGTCACGTTGGTCAGGGCCTCCTGGACGATGCGGTAGGCGGTGAGGTCCACGCCCGGGGGCAGCGGTCTGGCCGTGCCCTCGTGGCACACCGACACCTTCAGGCCCGCGCGGCGGAAGGACTCCAGGAGCGTGGGCAGGTCGGACAGGCCGGGCGCCGGTTCGGCGGGCGCGGCGGCGTCCCCGGACTGGCGCAACAGGCCGACCGTGGCCCGCAGTTCGTCGAGCGCGTGGCCGGTGGTCTCGACGAGCTCGTGCAGGCTCGTGCGGGTCTGCTCGGGGCGGGCGTCGAAGAGGTGGGCGGCGACGGTGGCCTGCGCGTTGGCCAGGGTGATCTGATGGGCCACGAGGTCGTGCAACTCCCGGGCGATGCGCACCCGTTCCTCGGCCACGCGGTGGCGCGCCTCGCTGTCCCGGGTCTCCTCGGCCCGCCGGGCCCGCTCCTCCACGGCTGCCAGGTAGGCCCGTCGGTTCCGCGTCGAGTGCCCGAGTACGCCCGCCACCACCGGGAACGCCGCCACCGCTCCCATCCTGCTCACGTCCTGCCCCGAGAGGTGCTCGAAGAACGGCGTGGGCGCGACGAGCAGCAGCGCGGAGAGGAGCAGCACCGCGCTCTCCGCGCGCCGTTCGGTGCGTACGGTGAGCGCGTACGCGTACGCGGCGATCACGGCGGGGGCCACGATGAGCGGGGTCAGCAGGAGGCCCAGGGGCGGCACCAGCATGCCGCTCGCGGTGGTGGCCGCCAGGGCGGCCAGGGGTGCCCGGTGCCGCAGGGGAAGTACGGCACAGGACACCACCGCGATGAGGTAGGCGGCGGCGGGCGGCGCCGACGCCGTGTCGTCGACGTGGAGCACGCCGCCGAGCAGGCAGAGCGCGAACGCCGTCGCCGTGATCGCTGTCTCCCGCCGCCACATGCCGCGGGAACGCGGGCCGCCGCCATCTGAGTTCGTCATGACCGGCTCAGTACCGGTGGCGGCCGACAGGCAGCGGCGACACCGCCGCGTCCGGCCCGGTCGGGGGCGCCGGGGCGTGTCTGCTCAGCTTCTCGCCCTCGATGTCCACGGTCGGCAGCACGCGGTTCAGGATACGGGGCAGCCACCAGGCCCGGTGGCCGAGCAGTGCCAGGGCGGCGGGGGCGATGGCCATCCGGACCACGAAGGCGTCGAAGGCGACGGCGGAGGCCAGGCCGACGCCCATCGTCTGGATGGTCGGGCTGCTCATGCCGATGAATCCGGCGAAGACGCTGATCATGATGATGGCCGCCGCGGCCACCACGCGGCCGCTGTGCCGGAAGCCGGTGACGACGGCCTCGCCGGGCGACGCTCCGTGGACGTAGGCCTCCCGCACGCGGGTGAGCAGGAAGACCTCGTAGTCCATGGCGAGGCCGAACACGATGCCGATGATGAGGATCGGCATCAGCGACATGACCGGTCCGGTCTGCTCGATGCCGATCAGGTCCGCGGCCCAGCCCCACTGGAAGACGGCGACGACGACGCCGAAGGCGGCGCCCACCGACAGCAGGAAGCCGAGCGCGGCCTTGACCGGGACCAGGACCGAGCGGAAGACCACCGTCAGCAGGAGCACGGCCAGGCCGATGACCACGGTGAGATACGGGATGAGGGCGTCGGCCATGGCTTCGGAGATGTCGATGTTCAGCGCGGTCTTGCCGGTGACGAGGACGCCCGCGCCGGTGTCGGCCTCGACGTCGGAGACCGCGCCGCGGAGCGCCCGCACCAGGTCCTTGGTCTCGCCGCTGTTCGGCGCGGTCCGCGGGACGGCCGTGAGGACGGCCGTGTCCTTGGTCCGGCTGAGCACCGGATCACCGACCGACGCGACCCCGTCCACGGCTCGTACGGTCTTGACGACCAGGTCCGTGGTGGCGCGGGGGTCCGCGTCCTCCGAGATGTCCACGACCACGGTCAGGGGGCCGTTGAAGCCGGGGCCGAAGCCTTCTGACAGCAGGTCGTAGGCGCGGCGCTGGGTGGTCTGAACCGACTTGGACTCGTCCCCGGGCAGCCCGAGTTCGAGGCTGAGCGTGGGGAGGGCGACGGCGCCGAGACCGAGGACGGAGAGCACCAGGACCGCGACGGGACGGCGCAGCACGAACCGCGCCCAGCGGGTGCCGATCCCCGCGGAGTCGCTGTCCGGCCGGGCGCCCTTGCGGGCGGTGCGGGACAGCACCCGGCGGCCGAGGAACCCGAACAGCGCGGGGACCAGGGTCAGCGCGACGAGGACGGCGAGGGCCACGGCGCCCGCGCCGCCCAGGCCCATCCTGGTGAGTTCGGGGATGCCGACGACCCCCAGGCCGACCAGGGCGATGAAGACGGTCGCCCCGGCGAAGACGACCGCGGATCCGGCCGTGCCGACCGCCCGGCCCGCGGCCTCCTCCGGCTCGCTGCCCCGGGCGCGTTCGTCGCGGTAGCGGGAGGTGATGAAGAGCGCGTAGTCGATGCCGACCGCGAGGCCCAGCATCAGCGCCAGGATGGCGACGGTGGAGGTCAGGCCCAGCGGCACGGCGAGGGCGGAGACCAGGCCGAAGGCGATGGCCACGCCCGTGAAGGCGCTGAGCAGCGTCAGACCGGTCGCGACCAGCGAGCCGAGGGTGAGGACGAGGACCACCGCCGCCACCGCCACGCCGACGATCTCCGTCGTACCGCCCGGCGCTTCCTCCGACTCCAGGGCCGAGCCGCCGATCTCCACGGTCAGGCCCGCGTCCCGGGCCTGGCTCGCGGCGCCTTCCAGGGCGCTCTTCGTGGGCCCGGTCAGGTCGACGGCGTCCGCGGTGTAGGTGATGGTGGAGTAGGCGATGGTGCGGTCCTCGCTGACGGCACCGGTCTTGTAGGGGTCGGTGGCCGACGCCACCTGGTCGCCCTCGTCCAGCAGGCCGAGCGCGTCCGTGACGGCCGCCTTGTTCTCCTTGGCCGTCATCCGCTGCCCGTCCGGGGCCCGGAACACCAGACGGGCCTCGGCGCCCTGGGAGTTGCCCTGCGGGAAGCGCTCGTCGAGCAGGTCGAACGCCTTCTGCGACTCCGTGCCGGGCATGGAGAGGTCCTCGTCCTCCCCCGACGGCGCGAGGGCGGCGGCGAGCCCGGCGAGGACCAGGGCGGCCAGCCAGAGCCCGCCCACGAGCCGACGCCGCCGGAAGGCCCACCGTCCGACCCGGTAGAGAGATGTCGCCACCTGTTGATCACTCCAGACACCGCTAGACAAGGGGAAACGCGCGCGATCGGCGCACTTCCCACACTTGCCTGCGGTGTCCTGCGGAGCATCGTCTCCGGCTGCCGTCTTGCCCTGGTGCAGGCGGATCAGGCGGCCGGAGGGTCTGGTGCGTGTGCACTACGGGGTGGGGGTCGACCTGGAGTTCAGCGGCCGGGCCGCGGTGCGCTCCGGGGCGGCCGCCGACGCCCGTGCCCGGCACTCGGCTGCCGGGCGTGAGCCGGGATCGGGCTACGCGGGCAGGGCCGCCAGCGACACCGTGACGACCGTCGGCGCCACTCTCCCCGCCTCCCGCAGAGCCTCGGCGACCATCTCCACCAGCCACACCGCGACGTCCGGCGACCACTCGCGCGTGGCGCAGCCGAAGCGGAGCACCTCGCGCATCCCATGGGTGTGCGTCGACCGGTCGAGATCGAGGGCAAGGCCCGGCAGGCTGCCCTCCGCCACCGACGGGGCGATGTCCACCGCCCCTTGCGCCTTCTCCCGCACCGCCTCGCGCAGGGCCGCCGTGTCGGGCTCGGCCGCTCCGCCCGCGCCGGGGCGGCAGGAGACGGTCACAAGGACCTCGTGCCGGGCGTCCGGATCGGCCAGGTCGAACCACGGTGCCAGCTCGATCTGGTGGAAGGCGGTGTCCCGCTCGGTGGCCTGCAACGGCAGCAGCGCGTGCAGGCCCGTGAACGTCACCGTGCCCACGCGGGCCAGCGTGTCGGACAGCACCAGGGCGATCGGCCGGACGGGAAGCCCCGGGCGCGGCGGGTCGATGTGGACACCTGCCCCCAGCCACGCCAGCTGGCGCACTTCACCGTCCTGCGTCCAGTCACCGCCGACGTCTTCGTGGGCCCACGCGGTGGGCTCGTGCTCGGCCGTGACCTCGCCGTCCTCGTGGAGCAGACCGCCCACGGTCCGCCAGCCGTAGGAACCGGCCCGGTCGACGGCGAGGAAGAGGAGCTCTTCCTCGACGGAGCCCTCGGCGTCGGCGTCCCGCGTGACCACCCGGTCGAACCACGGATGCCGCTGGAGGGTCCCGTGCAGGCCGACGACGACGCTGGGGGGAAACACAGGCGGGCACTCCCTCGATGCGGAAAGACGGAGAGGCGGAGAGGCAGAAAGGCGGCAAGAACGGCAGACGGTGCCGGAAGACTATCTTCCGGCACCGTCTCAGCCGTTGCTCACAGGCCGCAGCCGAGCCGCTGCGTCGCGGTGATCTTCTTGTGGCTGTCGTCCGGGTAGCCGATCAGGTCGACGTCGATGACGCTGCGGAAGTCGTACTGGCCCACGTTGTACGTGCACTTGTACGCGGCCGCCGCGCGCTTGCCGCTGCCACCGCCGGAGTAGACGTTCTTCACGTCCGTGGCCAGGGTCTTCCACTCGCCCCCGCGCTTGACCTGGAGCCACACGGTGACCTTGGCCTTGACGCCCCGGGCCGGGCCGCTGAGGTTCTTCCACCAGCCGTGCGCGTTGATGTGGCCCCGGACCGTGTGCGAGAAGTGGACGTTGTCGCCCAGCGTCTGGAACGCCCCGACGCCGGAGCCGGCGCGGGCGGACTGCGCGGAGGCGACGCTGCGGTACCGCGGCGCGTCGGAACCGGCGGCCTGGGCCGGGACGGCCGCGCCGAGAGCGAGCAGAGTGGCCAGGGCAGCCGAAGCCGCCCCCGTACGGATACGCACGTGGAGTTCCCCCAAAGAGTCGTTCGGTCGCGGCACGTTCGCCGCGACGTTCGTACGCGCCGCAGTCTAAACACCTGGTCCGGGGCCTATGAACGGCGGTGCCCCGGTATCGGAGCCCCGCCCTCCGCGGTGGGGACGCCCGTTGAGTGCTCAGCGGCCCCGCAGCCGCGTGGCGATGACCGCCATCGTGGCCATGAGCACCGGGAGGACCAGCATCGCGGTGCGCAGGGTGGTGGATTCGGTGAGGGCGCCGATGAGGGGGGATGACCGCGGCCATGCCCAGGCCGAGGAGGCCGTAGCCGAGGAACCCGGCGAGGACCGTGGGCGAGGCGACCGGGATCAGCGCGCCCGCCCCGGCGACCGCCGCGCAGCCCAGCGTGAAGCGGGTCGTACCGACGCGGGAGCGCACGCGGTCGACGGAGAGCCGTCCGGCGACCATCCCGGCCGAGAAGACGGCGAAGCCCGTGCCCGCGGTGCCGCCGAGGCTGAACATCGCGTGGAAGCCGCCGAGCACCGGGCGCGCGTACGCCCGCTCGACCAGGACGCCCTGGGTGTTCATCGCCACGTCGACGGCGGTGTTGCCGCACGCGAACAGCGCGAGCACCGCCGTGAGCGGGGCGAGCCCCGGTGCGAAGGCGAGCCCGGTGAGCACCGCCAGGTAGAGGGCCATGCCGACGCGGAGCACCGTGCGGCTGCCGTACCGGGCCACGAGGCCGCCCACCAGAGGCAGGGCCCAGGGAGCCGAAGCTCTGCCCGAGGACCGGCCTGCGGCGGCAGATCTCCTCGCTCACCGGGTACTCCTGGGGGGCAGCCCCGGCCGTAGCCGCGCAGGTCCTGGAAGAGGGTCTGCGCGGGGACCGGCCGCGGCTGCCAGCGCATGATGCCGAGGCCCTCGGCGTGCACGGCCTCCGCGAGCGCGTCGCGCAGCGCCTCCACGGGGACGTCGTCGGGGTCGAGGCCGAGCTCCTCCGGCGTCACCAGGAGCGGGTAGAAGAAGCAGACGTGCGTACGGCCCTCCGGGACGATCGGCGGGCGGATACCCGGCACTCCCGCGAGGGCCGCGGTGAGCGCCGCGCGGTTGGCCTCGCGGGCGTGGGTCATCTCCGGGAGGCGGCGGAGCTGGGAGCGGGCGAAGGCCGCGGCGAGCACGTCGATGTGGTAGTTCCAGCCCATGATGCGGGCGTTGTAGTCCCGCCCCTGGCCCGGGAGTTCCTCGCCGAACATCAGCACCCGCCGGACGATCCTGAACCGTTCCTCGTCCCGGGGCGCGAACAGCCCGCCCTCGCCAAGCGCCGAGAGGGTCTTCGAGCCGTTGAGGCTGGCCCCGCTCATCGTGCCGAGCGCACCCACCTGCCTGCCGCCCCGCCCGGACGGACTCCGCCGCGCGATACGGAGGGTGGCCGAAGACCCACCCTCGGAGGAAGCGGCTGCCCCGGCTCACGCGTGCCGGAGCCCCTGGCGCGGTGGCGGCCGGAGCGTAACGGATGGCTGCATCGTCACGCGATCCCCGGGGAGGCCACCTGGCCCTCGCCGTGGAGCCGCAGCGTCTGGTCGTGGGCGGCGGCGCCGCTGATCCCGACCGCCATGCCCGCCGCGCCGACCGCGCCACCGGCGGCAGTCGCGGCGGCTTGCCGTAGCCCGGGCACACCAGCCGGGAGGGACCCGCACGGTCACCGTGCGCGCTCGTCGATGAGTACGGCCAAGCCGTCCAGGATCCGTCGCAGGCCGAACTCCCAGGCCTGGTCCTGCCCACCGGACCCGGTGGCCGAGGTGAGGGCCGCGGTGAGCGCGGGGAATCGCTCGCCGTGCTCACGCATCACATCGCCGAGGAGGAAGCCCAGTTGGGCCTCGGGGTTGCCTGCGGGGCCTGCCGCGCGGGCCTGTTGGGTGATGCCGCGTACGTGACCGACCAGCAGGACGGCCGCGTCCATCCGCTCGGCGCCGCTCAGCCCCGTGCCGTCCAGGGCGGACACGGCACGCTCCAGCCAGGACAGCTCACCAGGCCCCATGAGCCGCGGCCCGACGGTCGCGTCCAGCGCCCAGGGGTGCCCGCGGAAGACCGTGAGGAGCTGGCGGGCCCACTCCTCCAGCTGCTCGCGCCAGTCACCGGGCCGCGCCCTCTGCGCCGGGTAGGGGCCGATCGCGGCGTCGACCATCAGGGCGACCAGCTCGGCCTTGCCCGGCACGTACCGGTACAGCGCCATCTTGGTCACGCCCAGCTTCGCGGCGATGCGCTGCATGGAGACCTCGGCCAGGCCCTCCGAGTCGGCGATCTCGACCCCGGCCCGTGCGATGCGGTTCAGGTCGAGCGTCGGCCTCGGTCCGCGCGCGGGCTTGGGGTGCGGCCCCCACAGCAGTCGCACCACCTCGGCGTGTCCCTCACCCATGTCTGCCGCCTCCCGCCTTGCCGGGCTCTGCCTCGCCTTGCCTTGCGCAATCAACTGTATCCAGAGTACACAGTAAGCCTCAGTATCCGACGGACACAGTTTTTCGAGCGGAAGACAAACCATGACCAAAAACGTCCTCATCTCCGGCGCGAGCATCGCGGGACCGGCCCTGGCCTACTGGCTGGGACGCCACGGCTTCCGGCCCACCGTCGTCGAGGTGGCCCCGGCCCTGCGCCAGGGCGGCCAGGCCGTCGACTTCCGCGGCGAAGCGCACCTGACCGTGCTTCAACGCATGGGCCTGCTGCCCGCACTGCGCCGCGTCCAGACCGGCGGCAGCCCGATGCGCTTCGTCGACGAACGCGGCCGTACGCTCCTCGACCTGCCCGCCGAGTTCGCCGGTGGCGAGATAGAGGTGCTGCGCGGAGACCTGGCCCGCGTGCTCCACGACCACAGCGCCCCCTGCGCCGAGTACGTCTTCGGCGACTCGATCGCCGCCCTCACCGAGACCTCCTCCGGCGTGCGGGCCGACTTCCACAGCGGCGTCTCGCGCGACTTCGACCTGGTCATCGGCGCGGACGGACTGCACTCCGCCGTCCGCCGCCTCGTCTTCGGGTCCGAGGAGAACTACGTCAGCCACCTCGGGTACTACGCGGCCACCTGGCGGCTGCCCAACACCCTGGGCCTGGGCCGGGGTTCCGTCGGGTACAACGTGCCGGGGCGGCTCGCCTCGGTCGGCGCCGACCATCGGGACCCTTCCCAAGCGGGGGCGTTCTTCGTCTTCGCCGCGCCGGAGCTGTCGTACGACCGCCGCGACACCGCACAGCAGAAGCGCCTCATCCACGACGCGTTCTCCGGCCTCGGCTGGGAGGTGCCGCGCCTGCTCGCCTCCCTGGACCAAGCCCCCGACCTGTACTTCGACTCGATCAGCCGGGCGGACGTGAGCACCTGGTCCAGGGGGCGCGTGTGCCTCGTCGGCGACGCCGCCTGCGGGGCCACCATCGGCGGCATGGGCACGGGTACCGCGGTGGTCGCGGCGTACGTCCTGGCCGGTGAACTCGCGCGGGCCCGAGGCGATCACCGGGCGGCCTTCACCCGCTACGAGAGCAGGCTCCGCACGTACGCCGAGGGCTGCCAGACCGGTGGCGACCGCACCGGAAAGTTCCTCGCCCCGGCCACCCGCACCGGCCTGCGCCTCCGCAACACCCTGCTGTCCCGACGCCTCCTCCTGAACGGCATGCTCAAGCTGGGCCAAAGGGTCAGCAGCACGGTGACTCTGCCCGACTATCAGGTCGACGACAGCCGCGTCGGCCGGTAAGTGCCCAGGTGATCGCTGCTACCTTCCGGAGCCATGACCGACAACGTGTACGTGGGCAACGCGGGCAAGGACGCGGCACTGGACCGAGGGTGGCTGCTGGGGCACTTCAAGGACACCTCCGATCCTCGGCACAGCGAGGACGTGGAGATCAAATGGGGCGTCCACCCGCAGGGCGACGAGCGGGCTCAGTGGGTGACCGGCGAAGAGCGCACCGCCCTGCTGGTCCTCATCAGTGGGCGCTTCAGGGTGGAACTGCCCGGTCGCAGCGTTCTCCTGGCCCGGCAGGGGGACTACGTCGTGTGGGGCCGGGGCGTGGACCACTCCTGGTTCGCGGAGGAGGAGTCCGTGGTACTGACGGTCCGTTGGCCCTCGGTCCCCGGCTACAAGGTGGTCGATGGGGACGAGGTTGCTGCTGATCACAGCAAGCCGTTCAGCGCTGCGACCGGCACGGCGGCCAGTGCCGCGACCAGCACGGTGGCCTCGTAGCGGACGGCCACCTTGGCACGGCGGGCCCCTCCCCTTAGGTGGCCGCCGCGTAACACCGCACGGCCACCCTCTGCTCCGGGCTCCACTCCTGCTCGACCGTGGCCAGCAACTGCCAGCCCAACCGCTCGTACAGGACGGTCGCCGCCGTGTCCGAAGCGACCACGTCGAGCACCGGATGCAGGCCACGGTCCTGTGCTTCCGTGGCGGCCCGCGCCAAGAGCAGTGCGCCGATCCCGTGGCCGCGGGCCCACGGGGCGACGAACAAGCGGCTGACCACGGCGGTCGCGTCGGTGCTCACCCCGGCGCGAGCGCTCCACAGCCCGGGAGCCGCGTCTCCCGCTCCGCTACGGGACAGGCCGATGTGGCCTGCCACGCGGCCCTCCAGTTCCGCCACCCATGAGGCGATGAGGGATGACGGCGTGAGCCATGCGCCCGGCGAGGCGGGCCAGTTCACCGGATAGCCGTCGCGCGCATGGACCTCCGCGAGCACCCGCGCGCAGTCATCGAGGTCACGATCGGCCCGCTGTCGGACACTCGCTGGTACGCCCGCGCCGGGCGTGCTCTCACTCTTCACTGCGGCATGGAAACATAGTCACGGCGGTGGAGCCGGGGGCCAGCCCGCCCGTGAGGGAGAAGCCGTCGGCGCAACCGCCGCGGGCTTCGCCCCGGGCGCGCGGAGCGGCAGGGAGCCGGTCGGTGAGGACCCGCTGGAGTTCCGGCGGCAGCAGCTTCCCCTGGGTGAAGGCCCGGTGGAAGGCGCTCACGTCGTGCGCGGTGGAGACCACGCCTCCGGCCCCCGCGCCGCCGAGGCTGGCGTTGAACCGGTCCACGTCGCGCAGCATGCCGTCGGCGTCGGGGTAGTAGCCGTGGCCGTGCGGTCCCTTGATGCCCTCCGGCGGCTTGACCCTGAGGTAGGTCTTGGTCATCCCGAGCGGGCCGAACAGCCGCGCGTGCAGCTCGGTGGCCAGGTCGTGGCCGGTCAGCCTCTCGACGATCATGCCGAGGACGGTGTAGTCGGTGTTGGAGTAGGCCCACTTCTCGCCCGGTTCCCCGGTCCGGGGCCGATCACGGCTCCACTTCACCAGATCCAGCGGAGGAGGACCAAGGGAGCGAGCCACAGGGCGACGCCCGTGGCGGCCACGGACCAGGGACGCCGGGCCGCGCCACGGCGTGTCCCGCCAAGGCGAGGGCGGCGAACTCAGCAGGCAGGCCAGCAGCATCAGCGTCCCGTAGAGGAACCAGCGACCCGGACGGCAGGCCAGGCGGGGCGGGCACGGCAAGTCGCGGCGGCTGCGTGCGGGGCTCATCCCGACGCTGCGGGAGGGCGCTTCCTTGCCGGGTGGCCCCCGCGTCGCCCCGGTCGGGGACCGGTGTCGCGCGAGGGCGCCGGGGCAGCGGGACGCGGTCGGCTACGCAGGCCCGCGCGATAAACCGGCGACATCGACGATCACCCCCGGAATACTGGTCGCCCATGGATGAGGTCAAGGTCGTCGTCGCCCATCACGAGTGTGCGACGCTGCGCGTCGGAGACGTGTTCCTCAAGGTGGACGCCGACCAGTCACGCACCGACGTCGAAGTCGAGGCGATGGCCAGGGCGCCGGTCCCGACCCCCAAGGTGCTGTGGCGCCAGCCGCCCGTGCTCGCGCTCGCCGCCCTGCGGGGAGCCCCGCTCGGCCGTCTCGGCGAACCCTCGACCGCGTCCCCGGCGGCGTGGGCCGCGGCGGGCGCCGCCATCCGCACGCTGCACGACGCGCCGTTGCCACCCTGGACCGGTAGGGCGGGCCGGGGACTTGAGGAGGTGCGGGCGGAACTCGACGGCGAATGCGCGCTGCTCGTGGCGAACCGCCTCCTGCCCGCCGACCTGGTCACCCGCAACCGCCAGGTCGCCCAGGCCGCACTGCGGCCCTGGACCCCGGCCTTCACCCACGGCGACCTGCAGATCGCCCACGTGTTCGCCGACGGCGACCAGATCACGGGCATCATCGACTGGACCGAAGCGGGCCAGGGCGACCCCCTGCACGACCTCGCCGCCTTCACGCTCGGCCACGAGGAACACCTCGACGACGTCCTCTCCGGCTACGGCACCGACGCCGACCCCGACGTGATCCGTGCGTGGTGGTCCTTGCGCAGCCTGCTGGGGGTCCGCTGGCTGATCGAGCACGGCTTCGACCCGTTCGCACCGGGCTGCGAGGTCGACGTACTGAGATCCCGCATGTGAACGGCCGCGGCCCGACCGCCCTGACCACCTTCTCAAACATCGGTCAGGCGGTAGGCGCACCCGCCACGCGCCGCTCCCCGCCGTTGCGTTCCTGCCAGAGCCGGTACACCGCGGTGGCGTCCTCGTGGGCGTCGTGGCGCATCGGCAGGCGGCGTTCGGAGTAGTCCTTGGCGAACTCGGCGTAGAAGGTGTCGAGTTCGAAGTACTTGCGGTCGTCCACGTAGTGGGGCTCGTAGGCGTCGCGGGTGGTGAGGAAGACGACCTCGTCCGGTGAGCAGTAGTAGAGCGAGCCCAGGCACATGGGGCAGGGGTGGGCCAGGACGTAGATGGTGGTGCCGGTCAGGTGCTCGGTGCCCAGCTTCGTGCAGGCCTCGCGGATGGCGAGGATCTCGGCGTGGGCGGTGGGGTCGTTGGTCTGGGCGACCCGGTTCGGGGACTCGGCGAGGATCTCGCCGTCCTTGACGATGACGGTCGCGAAGGGGCGGCCGCCCTCGGCGACGTTCTGCCGGGCGATGTCGATGGTGCGCTGCGCGAAGTCCATGGGTGTTCTCCAGACGGAGGTGGGGGCTGCCGCGTCGACAGCCGGGGCGGGCGTCGGCCGGGGCGGGCCGGGCGGGGCTGTGGTCCGGCCCGCCCCGGAGCCAGGGTGTCTCAGAAGGGCTTGGTCGGGAGGTACTTGCCGTCCAGGGTGATGACCGCGCGCTCGCCGCCCTCGGGGTCGGCGACCTTCTTCACGTCCAGCTTGAAGTTGATCGCGGAGATGATGCCGTCGCCGAACTCCTCGTGGACCAGGGCCTTGAGGGTGGTGCCGTAGACCTGGAGCATCTCGTAGAAGCGGTAGATCGTCGGGTCGGTGGGGATGCCGCCGGGGATGGAGCCGCGGGTGGGGATGGTCTGCAGCAGCAGCGCCGCGTCGTCGTCCAGGCCGAGCAGCTCGGCGACGGCCTGCGCGGCGGGCTCGGGCAGGGCGTGCTGGCCGAGGACGGCGGCGGTGACGAACGCGACGGACAGGCCCGCGGCGTCGGCGATCTGCCGCCAGGACAGGTCACGGCGGGTCTTGGCCTCGACCGCGGCGATCGCGAGCTGCTGACGGGCGCTGTTGTCGAACTGAGCGTGCACCATGGGAGGGGTTTCCTTTCGTACGGTCCGTCCCCTGGTTGTCGCGGGGATCGGGCGGAGGGGGTCCCGGTGAACCGGTCGGGCCGGGCCGGGAGTGGGGAGGGAGAGGCAGGTCAGGCCGCGTGGGCCGGGCGCGCGTCGGGGGTGAGTTCCTCGACGGTGCCGGTGGGGATGTCGAAGACCCAGCCGTGCAGCCGCACGCTGCCCTCGGCCAGGGCGCGGGCCATCGACGGGTGGGTGGCCAGGTTCGCCAGCTGGGCGGCCACGTTCTCCCGGATCAGCGCGGCGATCCCGTGGCCGTCGCCGGTGGCCGCCGCCCGGGCCAGGGCGGCGTCGGCGTGGCGCAGCCATCCCGCGATGGCCGGGGCACCGCCGAGGTCGTGGCCTTCGGCGAGGGCGGTCATGGCTCCGCACGCGGAGTGTCCGCAGACGACGACGTCCCGTACGCCGAGGACGGTGACCGCGTACTCGATGCTGGCGGCGACGCCGTCGGCGCCGGGGGTGTGGGCGGGGACGAGGTTGCCCGCGGTGCGGATGACGAACAGTTCGCCGGGGTCGGTCTGGGTGATCAGCTCGGGGACGACGCGGGCGTCGGAGCAGCCGATGAACAGCGTGCCGGGCTGGTGGGTGGTGGCCAGGCGGGCGAAGAGCCCGGCCCTGGCGGGGAAGGCCTCCCGCTGGAACCGGTCGACGCCCTGGGCGAGGTGACGCATGGCCCTGACTCCCTTCGTTCGGTCTGTCGGTCGGGCCGACGTCATTCACTGTGCACGACCTGCACCTATAGCGTCCAAGACGGAATATCACTCGCTGCTATTGCTCTCATCTATAGTTGAGCGTATGAAGCCGGAACTGCGTCATCTGCGCTACTTGCTCGCGGTCGCCGAGCACGCCAACTTCACCCGCGCCGCCGAGGAGCTGCGCATCGCCCAGCCCACCCTGTCCCAGCAGATCAAGCAGCTGGAGAAGGCCGTGGGCGTCCAGCTCCTGGAGCGCACCGGCCGCACCGTTCGCCTGACCGACGCCGGAGCCACCTACGCCCACTACGCCCGGCGCGCGCTACGGAACCTCGCGGCGGGCGAGCGTGCGGTCCTCGACGTGCGGGACCTCTCGCGCGGGCACCTGCGCCTCGCCGTCACCCCCACCTTCACCGCCTATCTCACCGGCCCGCTCGTCGCCGGCTTCTACACCCACCACCGGGGCATCACCCTGGACGTGCGCGAGATGACCCAGGACCGCATCGAGGCCGACCTCCTGGCCGACCGGCTCGACCTCGGCATCGCCTTCAGCGGCGACCACCTGCCCGGCATCGAGGCCACCGCCCTGTTCACCGAGGCCCTCAGCCTGGTCGTCGGCCCCCACCACCCCGACCTCGGCGCACCCGGGCCCCTGCCCGTCACCGGCCTCGGCGAACGTCATTTCGCGCTGCTCAGCGGGGACTTCGCCACCCGCAGGCACATCGACCAGCACTTCGCCGACCACCACGTGCGGCTGCGGATCGCGCTGGAGGCCAACTCCATCAACGCCCTCACCGAAATCGTGGCGCGCGCCCCGCTGGCCACCGTCCTGCCCGACGCCATCGCCCACGACCACACCCAGCTCACCCCCATCCCCCTCACCCCCGCGCTCCCCTCCCGCACGGTCACGCTCCTGCGCCGCGAAAGCACCTACCAGAGCGCCGCGGCCCGCGCCTTCGCCGAACGGGCCATCACGTGGGCGCAGGCCCTGGCATAGGGCCGCTGCCGTCCCGTCTACGCTACGGCCCATGCCCCTCACCGAAGGATCCGCAAGCCCCCGTACGAGCGGCCGCGGCCTGCCCGTCGCCGTCGTCAGCGCGTGTCTGCGCGACGGGCGCGGCGGGAGCCCGACCGCCGTGGTCGACGGGATGCCCGCCGACGAGGCCGAGCGACGGCGGATACCGGCCCTTCTCGGCACCTCCCACGCCGTGTTCGTACGCGAAGAAGGGCGCGAGGAGGGTCATGAGGGCGGCCTCCCCGTTGTGTCGTTGCGGTTCGCGACCGCTGAAGGTGATCTGCCCGCGTGCGGACACGGCACGGTGGCCGCGCTCGCGTTCCTCGCGGACCGCGCGTCCACGGCGGAGTACCGTGCCGTGCTCCGGACCGCGAAAGCCACGTTCACAGGCCGCGCGGTGCGCCGCCCGGGCGGGCTCGCCGAGGCCTCCTTCGAGACGGACTCGGTCACGCTGCGCGCCGCCGACCCGGCCGAACTCGGACTCGTCCTGCCCGCCCTGGGCCTCGACGCGGCCGCCGTCGGCGAGGCGTACGTCGCCACCCTCGGGCGGCCGCGGATGCTGCTCCCGCTCCCGTCCCGCGCGGCGTTGGCCGGTCTGGCCCCGGATCCGGAGCGGCTGCGCGCCGCGTGTGACGCGTTCGGGCTGCTCGGCTGTTACGTCCACTGCGCACCGGGCGCCGACGGCCGCAGCGCCGCGCGCCTGTTCGCCCCGTCCATCGGCGTCCCGGAAGACATCGCGAACGCCAACAGCACCGCGTGCCTCGCCGCGCTTCTGGCGACCCGCGGGATCGACCGCGTCGCGGTCGACATGGGTGATTCCCTCGGCCACCCCGCCACGATCACCGCGGGCAGCAGGACGGGCCCGCGGGGGCGTCTCGTCCACGTCGGCGGTACGGCTCGCGTCGATGGCAGGCTCGTCCTCGACCCCGTCCGTGTCCCGCCCCGGTCGGGCTGATCAGCACAGCAAGAGCGCCGCCTGCCACGGCGGTTCGCCGAGCGGGGCGTCGGGGCTCGTCGCGCAGCGCAGGGCCAGCGCGGCGCCCGCCCGGGGCGCGTGCTCCGCCACCAGGCGCCGTGCCAGCAGGGCGACTTGGGCGTCCAGCTTGGTGAGGAGCAGCGCGTATTCGCCGGGCCGGGTGACGGCCGTCCGCGCGGCGAAGGCGACCGCGGGCAGCCCCCCGTACAGGCCCTCCCGCAAGGGACTGCGCGTGCCCCAGCGAGCGGGTCCCGGCCAGCTCGGGCGTTTCGGCGGCGGTCACCCGGGCCGCCAGCGCAACCGGGTCGGCGAGGCGGTCCACGAGGTGCCCGAGGGGGTTCTCTGTCATGCTCCGGCCCTTTCCCGGGCGAGGTGCTGGTACGGGCCTTCCGCCGGGGCGCCGTGCAAGCGCAGCCTCAGGTGCGGGTCCGGGTCCGCGTGCCGGATGAAGAACCAGCGGTCGACGCCGGACGGCCCGGCGGGCGGGGAGCCGAGGTCGGCTCGACCCGGCGGAACGGGTGGCGTTGGTGCTGCACGACGTCTTCGACGTGCCGTTCGGCCGAATCGCGGAGGGACTCGACCGGCCGCCCGCCAGTTGGCCTCGCGGAGCGGTGATCTCGCGGCGCTGGTCGGGCTGTTGCACCCCGCCGCCGTGTACGTCGCCGACGGCGGGGGCAAGGTCGTCGCGTCGCTCAGGCCGGTGCGCGGAGCGGGCACCCGGCACCCGCATCGAGCCCGTCGAAGTGGGCGGCGAGCGGGCGTTGGCGACGTACCACGACGGCGTGCTGCGCTGGATCGACTGCTTCGACGTCGTCGACGGCCGGATCACGACGGTCTGGCGGGTGGCCAATACAGAAATGCTCGCGCACGCCTGTCACACCTGACGCTCCTGTGTTGTCTCCCTGGCGAACCCATCGACGGATCCATCGACGAACCCATCGACGGATCCATCGACGGATCCATCGACGGACCCGTAGAGGGATCCGGACCAAGGAGAGAGCATGAACCACATAGTGATCGTCGGCGGCGGCTTCGCGGGCGTCTGGAGCGCCGCCTCGGCCGCCCGGGTGCGCGGCGACGCCGCCCTGCGGATCACCCTCGTATCGCCCACCACGGACCTGGTGTTGCGGCCGCGCCTGTACGAGGCCGAGCCGGAGCGGGCGGTGGTGCCCCTGAAGCGGATCCTGGAGCCCGTCGGAGTCGCGCACGTCCAGGCCACGGTGACGGAGATCGACACCGCGGGCCACCGCGTCGTCACCGCCGATGGCGAGGTGCTCACGTACGACCGTCTGGTCCTCGCGACGGGCAGTCAGCTGATCCGTCCGCAGATGCCCGGGGCGGAGCGGGTCTTCGACGTCGACACCCTGGACGGGGCCCTCGCCCTCAAGGAACATCTGCGCGACCGCACCGACTTCACGGCCGTGGTCGTCGGCGCCGGGTTCACCGGCCTGGAGGTCGCCACGGAGCTGGCCGGGCGGGGCCGGGTGATCCTGGCGGACCGGAGCACGGTCGTCGGCCCGGAGCTCGGCGAGGGGCCGCGCCCGGCGATCGAGGCGGCCCTCGACCGGCTGGGCGTGGAGCTGCGCCTCGGCACCACCGTGACCGCGGTGGAGGACGGCTCCGTGCGGTGGGCGGACGGCACCTGGACCGAGGCGGACGCGGTGGTCTGGACCGCCGGGCTGCGGGCCAGTCCGCTCACCGCGTGCGTCGAGGGTCCCCGGGACCGGCTCGGCCGCCTGGAGGTGGACGCCCAGCTACGGGTTTCCGGGGACGTGTTCGCGGCGGGCGACACGGCCGCCGCGCGGCTCGACGCCGATCATGTCACCGTGCAGAGCTGCCAGTACGCGGTCCCGCTGGGAAGGACGGCGGGCCACAACGCCGCCGCCGACCTCCTCGGCCTTCCGCTGATCGACTTCGCCCCCGGGCCCTACGTCACCGACATCGACCTCGGCGGGGCGGGCGCGGTCTTCACCCGGGGCTGGGACCGCCGGGTCGAGTCCACCGGGGCCGACGGGAAGCTCGTCAAGCAGTGGATCATGGAGAAGATCCACCCGCCGGTCGACGACGCCGAGGAGATCCTGAACGCGGCCGCGTATGTGTACGTCGTCATCCCCGCAGCCCACGAACTGTGACGGCCCGCGAGCTGTGAGGACCCCGGAGCCGTGACGGCCTGAGCCGACGCGCGACGGGAGCAGCCGGGCCGTCCGCGGATCTCCGCGGACGGCCCGGCTGCTCCCCCGGCCCCGAAGGCGCGTTATCCCGCTCGGGTGTTGCCGCGGGCCGCGATGTGCGCGGGCGGCGCGATGCCGTCGGGCAGGAGGGGGTCGGGTTCCGGCTCGCCCCATGTGGAGTTCAGCGGCAGCACGCCCGCCCAGATGCCGAGGGCGGCGTCAGGCCCGTCCCCGTCCTCGGGTGCGCCGGTGCGTATCTTGACCGACGCCTCCTCCAGCGAGAGCGCGAGCAGCGCGGTCGCCGCCAGTTCCTTGCGGTGGGGGCGGCGGGCGTAGTCCCACTGCCCGGGCGCCGCCTGCTCCGTGAGGCGGCGCAGGCCCGCCAGCTTCTCCTGCGGGTCTGTGACCAGGCGCGGGACGCCGTAGATCATCGCGCTGCGGTAGTTGACGCCGTGCTCGAACACGGAGCGGGCGAGCACCAGGCCGTCCACGTGCGTGACGGTCACGCACACCGCCGCCTCGGGCGAGGCGACCAGGCTGCGGCTGGCGACGGAGCCATGGAAGTAGAGATTCCGGCCGTCACTGCCGTAGACGGTCGGCACGACCATCGGGACGCCGTCGACGACGACGCCGAGATGGCAGACGAATCCGGCCTCCAGAACGGCGTCCAGCAGGGCGCGCTCGCGGCTTCCCTGCTCGCGCAGGCGGCGATGGCGGGTACGGGCCGTCTCCGGGAGCACGGACGGCAGTTGTTCGTCGGTCACGTCGCCTCTTTCTCAACGCCGGTGTTCGGCACGGGTCGTGGGCTTACGATATCCGCCGCCACACCCCTAGAGCGCAACGAAATCCGCACCAAGTTCCCCTACTGGGAACGGAATCCCCTCAATCGACAGCCGCGCCCTTCCGGCACCGCCGGTACGGGCCGGGTCGCGTCACGGCTGGCCGAGGCGGGCCAGTTCCGCGTCGACGGCTTCCCGGACGAGACCGCGCGCGTGCTCCAGGGACAGGCCGCCGCTCAGCCAGCGCATGCTCAGGCCCTCCAGCAGGGCCGTGAGGCGTTCCGCGGCGGCGGCGAGCGAGGCCGCCGGAACCAGCGGCCGGACCCGGCCGAGCAGCCCGGCCACGCCCTGCACCCAGACCAGGGTCGCCCGGGCCAGGTCCTCGCGCAGGGCCGGGTCGAAGACGGCGCTCGCCCGCAGTTCGCCCCAGGCGGTGCTGTTCTCCCGGACCTCCGGGGAGTCCTGGAACTCGAGGAGGAGCGCCTCGTCCAGCTCCTCCCGGGGGCTGAGCGGCGCGCCGCCCTCGCCGCGCGCGGCGGTGTAGCGCTCGGCCCGCTCGTTGATGAACTCCAGCGTGTGCCGCAGGATCCCCGTGCGGTCCTTGAAGTGGTAGTAGATCAGGCCGGTGGAGACCCCGGCCTCGGCCGCGAGCTCCTCCACGCGGAGCCCGCGCACACCGCGACGGGCGATCAGCCGCGCGGCCGCTTCCAGGATCTGAGTACTGCGTGACGCCATGACCATGAACCCTATCCGGACACCTGTCACCGTCTGCCCCACAGGCCACCAGGGCCGTTCCCGGGATTGACTTACTTTTCAGTCTAGGGCGGATCGACCTGGGTGCACCCACCGCATGACTCCGACGCGCACTGTCGAGAATCACCATAAAATGGGACACACTATCCCAGTAGTTTGACTGAAAATCCAGTCAGGTCCACAGTGGGGTCACAGTCGCCTGTCCCCCACCCCTGGACAGCTCGTCGGTCCATGAATCGGAGCGCACCGTGTCCCCCCTCTCCCCCTCCCGCCGCGCGGCCCTGCGCGCCTTCGCCGCGATCGGCGGCGCGCTGGGCCTCGGCGCCACCACCGCCTGCGGCTCCGACAAGTCCTCACGGACGGGGTCCGGCACCGGCGCCGGGACCAAGCGGGCCGAGGCCACCGGCAGCGGGCGCCGTTTCGGCGCGGAGTGGGAGAGCCACAGGCGTACGTTCATGGCGTGGCCCGCGCTGGCGTCCGTCTGGAAGGAGGACCTGCCGTACGTGCGCGAGGACATCGCCCGCATCGCACGGGCCGTCGGGGAGTACGAGGCGGTCGTGATGATGGCGCGGCCCGACCAGCAGAAGGCGGCGCGGCGGGCGTGCGGCTCGCAGGTCGAGGTCATCCCGCTCGCCGTCGACGACCTGTGGGCCCGCGACACCGTCCCGGTCTTCGTGGAGGAGGACGGCGACACCGTCGGCGTCGACTTCCACTTCAACGGCTGGGGCAACAAGCAGGAGCACACCAACGACGGCCGCGTGGGACGCACGCTGCTGCGCGAGTACGACATCCCCCGCGTCGAGGCGCCGCTCGTCGCCGAGGGCGGCTCCTTCGAGACCGACGGCGAGGGCACCCTGCTCATCACCGAGAGCTCGATCGTCAACGACAACCGCAACCGCGGCAAGTCCCGCGACCAGATCGAGGACGAGCTCCTGAAGACCCTCGGCCTGGAGAAGGTGATCTGGCTGGCGGGCGTCCGCGGCGAGGACATCACGGACGCGCACGTGGACAGCCTCGTCCGGTTCACCGCACCCGGCGTGGTCCTGCTGGACCAGGCCTTCCCCGGTACTCCCCCGGACTCCTGGTCGCGCTCCGCCGACCAGGCGCGCTCGGTGCTGAGCAAGGCCACTGACGCCCGGGGGCGGCGCTTCGAGATCGTCGACCTGCCGCAGCCCGACCTCGACAAGATCACGGGCGAGGGCGACGACTTCGTGTCGACGTACGCCAACTTCTACATTGCCAACGGCGCCGTGTTCATGCCGAAGTTCGGCGATCGGAAGGCCGACGACCGTGCGCGCGGCATCCTCCAGGACCACTTCCCCAAGCGGGACGTCGTGCCGGTCCGCATCGACACCATCGCCTCCGGCGGGGGCGGCATCCACTGCTCGACCCACGACGAGCCGGGCAAGCCCGCCGACTGACGGGCCTACGCACCGGTCCATGGGCGCGGCGGGGCCGCCCCCGCCCGGTCACAGGAGCCGCTGGATCTCCCCGCGCACGCGGTAGAACCCGCCCGCCGCCGCGTGCAGGGCGGCCACGGCGTAGCGGGCCCCGGGCTCCCGCATCGCGCGCGGGAACTGGACTCTCCAGGAGGGGTCGTAGCCCTCGGACACCACGTGCACGCGCAGTCGGCCGCCCTCCTGGACGCACTCGACGACGACCGCTCCGGCGGGGGCGTGGGCGACGGTGGTCACCGCGGCCGCCGCGCTGTCCGGCGCGTAGGTGGGCACCGCGGCGGCCAGCTTGACGTCCCGGGCGACCGGTACCGTGCCCTGCTCCGCCGCGGAGACGGCCGCGTCGCTCGCGTCCACGCACACCAGCGAGCCGTCCGTGGTCACCAAGTACAGCCGCTCGTCGTGGTACTGCATGGACAGGGCGGAGCCGCCGCCCGTGCCGAGCTTCCACAGCCGGGTGCCGTCCCGGTCGAAGCAGTACACGGACGACGCCGCGTCACCGGCGAAGACGAACCGGCCGCCCGGCGAGGTCGCGCAGGAGTACACCGCGCTGTCGCAGGCGTACGTGGCCTCGATCGCGCCGGTGGCCTTGGCGAGGCGCTGGACGGCGCGGTGTGCGGTCCCCGCGTACACGGCCTCGTCCTCCTGCCAGCCGAACAGGACGCCGCCACGGGTGGCGGTGTGCCACAACTCGCCGCCCCCGTCGGGCGCGTAGGCGGTGACGCCCCGGGAGTGGCCGTGGTAGACGGCCCGGTCGTCGGCGCGGACCATCCAGGCGTGCTCGCCCCCGCTGCGGCGGGCCCACTGGTGCTCGTCCTCGTGGTCGATGACCGTGAGCCGACCCTCGCGGTCCGACACGTTCAACAGGCCCTCGTGGATGTCGAGCCAGAAGATGTCGACGTCCGCCGCGATGTCGTACGCGGCGAAGGGCAGCTTCGACGACAGGTCGTACACCCGGCCGTCGTCGCAGCCCGCGTAGATCCAGAAGTCGTCCGCGACCAGGCACTTCACGCCGTCCGGCAGGCTGAACTTGGCGAGGACGCCGCCGTCGTGGTCCAGGGTGTAGACGTCGCCCGACTGGTTGCCGATCCAGCAGTGGTCGGCGTCGACGTGGATGCCGAACGCCGAGGAGCCGGTGCGGAACCGCCACAGGACGGGAGCCACGGACCGCGCGGTGGACGGGGCGGAGGTCACCTGACGCCGGGTCACCGGACGCGGGGCGCGCTGTCCGGGGATCGCGGGAGCGTACCCCTTGCGGACCTTCTCGCCCACCTTCTTGGCGGCGGCCGCACGGGCCTTCTCCGCCGTGGCGAACGTCGTGCTCTGCGTCTGTCCGCCGGCGCCGATCCTCCCGTACCGCACCGTCACCAACTGGCCCGCGACGGTCACCTCGTAGAACTTGTGCGCGCCCCCGCCGTCCTGCGACAGCTCCAGATACGTCGTCGACTCCGGCGCACCGGACATGGCGGACCCAGACATGGCAGACCCCTCCCCAGAGCGGACCCACGGCCGTTTTGGCGGGTCCCACTGCTCAAACCGTAGGAGGTGCCACTGACAATCGGCCCTGACCGGGCACGCGAACGGCCCGGCGCGTGCGCGCCGGGCCGCGGTGGAGCGCTGGGCCGTGCGATCAGCTGGTGACCACGTTGTGCGCCGGGATGATCTGCGGCTCGCCGTCGGCGTGGCCCAGGTCGGCGAGGATCGGCTGGAGGATCTTGGAGAAGTTCTCGAGCGCCTCCTCGGACTCCCACACGTCGACGACCCGCCAGCCGCCGTCGACAGGACCGGCCACGTGGGAGATCAGTCCGGGTGCGGGAATGTCGGCGAGCGAGGTGAACTCGCCGCCGTCGGTGAGGCGGTCGATGACGGCGTCGTAGAGCTCCTGCCCGACGCCGGGGATTTCGAAGGTGACGATGATGGCCATGTGGTCCCCCCACTGCCCGTTCACTGGGTCCGCCGCCCGCGCGTGGCGCGCGGCGAGATCGCTCCGGTCGGCGCGACCCCCTCATGCCTACCCGACCGCCGTCCGGGCGTCGACGGCTGGCGAGCGGTGGACCGGGGCAGCTGAGGCGCGCCGAGGGTTCCCGCGCCCCTGGTGAGCCGACTGCCACCCCGGGCGCACGCCGCACCGTCACCGGGGTCGGGACGGACGGGGTTACGCCGGGACGAGCGCGCCCACCACGGGCACGAGGGCCTGGCCCGCGGGGCTGGTCCAGTCCCGCGCGAGGCCGGTGAGGACCATGTTCGTCGACGTGACCACGGCGCCTGCCTGCTCCATCAGGCGCAGGGCCACGTCGTCGGCGATCCTGCTGGTCGAGCCGCCCGCGTCGGCGACGACGTACACCGTGTAGCCCTTCTCCAGCGCGGTGAGCGTGGGGTAGACGGTGCACACGTCGTTGGTCACGCCCGCGACGATCAGGATGCCCCGCTGGGTCGCGGTGACCGCGTCGGCGAAGGCGGGGTCGTCCATCGCGTTCACGACGCCGGTCCGCCGGACGCGCGCGGCGAACTCGGCGGGGGCGATCTCCTCGAACTCGTCGGCCAGCGGGCCCTGCGCCCGGTCCTCCATGGACGAGGTCAGGAGCAAGGGCATGTCGAGGGCCTTGGCCGCCTTCGCCAGCGCGAGGGCGTTGGCCTTCAGGACGTCGCGGTCGGTCGACCCGACCCAGCTCATGGTGCCGACCTGATGGTCGATCAGCAGGACGGCGGTCTCGCCGGGCGGAAGCATCTCTAACGGCATGAGCGTCCTCTCTCGGAGCGGGGACCCACGCGTGGGCCCCGCATGGCGAACACACCGAGGAACGTATCAGGCATCTTATAAGGTGGAGAAGACATGAGCCGGTAGCCTGAGGCCCTCGGGCGCTCGGAGAGGAGGTGCGGCACCCATGGTCACGGACTACGGACAGCGACTGCCGTACATCATGCGGATGGTCAGCAACGCGCTGTCGCAGCAGCTGGAGCGCACGCTCCGGCAGTTCTCCCTCAACCACGCGCAGTTCGCCGCGCTGGCCCAGCTGGGCCTTGAGCAGCCGGGCGGCCTCTCCGGAGCCGAGCTCGGGCACCGCGCGGGCGTCACAGCGCAGTCCATGTCCGCCGCGGTCGCGTCCCTGCTCGACCGGGGTCTCGTGTCCCGTACGCCGCACCCCACGCACGGTCGGATCCTCGAAGTCCGCATCACCCCCGAGGGGCTGGACCTGGTCGAACGCGCCCAGGCCGCGGCCAAGCACGTGGAGGACCGCGCCGTCGCCGGGCTCACCCCGGCGCAGCAGGACGAACTCCGTGCCCTGCTGCGCCAGATCACCCACACCCTCGGGCTCTACGCGCCCGAACCGCGGTCGCCGCGGGCGTGAGGGGCTCGCGCCTAGTAGTACCCCTTCGTCCCGTCGAGCAGTTCCCTCACGATGTCCGCGTGGCCCGCGTGCCGTCCGGTCTCCTCGACGAGGTGGATGAGCATCCAGCGGAGGTTGGCGCCGCCGGAGCGGTAGTCGGGGTGGCGGCCGACGTCGTCCAGGGAGGCCGCGGCCACGATCTCGTTGCTCCGGGCGCACTGGGCCTCGTACTCCGCGAGCAGCTGCGCCAGCGGGATGCCGTCGGTCCGCCAGTCGGCGTCCTCGTCCGTCTCGTCGAAGGACGGGCTCCGCGTCTTGTCGCCGTCGAGGAAGAGCACCTCGAGCCAGGCGTGCTCGGTCCACCGCATATGGCGGACGAGCCCGGCCATCGTCATCGCGGGCGAGGTCGCGAGGACGGAGCGGTGCGCGTCCGCCTCGCTCAGGCCCTCGCACTTCCAGCGCAGGATCTGCCGCTGGAGATCCAGCCAGCCGACGAGCGCGGTGCGTTCGTCGGCCTGCAAGGGGGGACGTTCGAGTGAAGGGGTCATGCCCAGGGACGCTAGTTTTCCGGGGCGCCCGCTGTCGCCCGGTTTTCTTCCGGGGGCGGAACGCGATAGCCCTTGGGCACCGCACGGCCACCACGACGGCCGTGTCGGGCCGGTGCCCCTCGCGTCACGTCATGACGTACGCCTGCGGAGTGCGTACGGGAGGACGGACCGGTTCGACGGGCGGTGCGGAAGTCTCACCCGGGCACAGGGGCCACACCAGGAGCAGACGCCACGCCTCCTGTGCCGCGTCGCGCACCGGCAGGGCGCCCACGGATCTGAGGGCGCTTCCGGCGCCGTACTTGGCCGAACTTCCCCTAGGCACCCGCACTCTTGGTACGTACCATTCGTGTCGCCTGAGGCCCTCAGTCAGCGGGCGGCCCGCTCGTCCCCCATGCCCGCCCGCTTGGCATGCCCCACCTGATTCCTCGTGGGCACATGCCCCCGCTCCTGAAGCCGCTCACCTCACCTTCAGGATCCAGGCTCCATCAACGCGATAGGAAAACCATGGCCGGTGGACTTCTCGCGAGCGGCGCGCTGACCGCGTTGTTCGCCATGGCTCTGGCTCCACCCAGCACGTCCCAAGACGTCCCCACGACTCCCCAACCGCCCGCCGAGAGAATCCGGGTCGAGGTCGCCACAGTCAACGGATCAGGCTGTCGGGAAGGAACGGTCGCCGTGGCGGCCGCCCCGGACAACTCGGCGTTCACCGTCACCTACAGCGACTACCTCGCCCGTGCGGGAGAGCAGTCCGACCCCGTCGACTACCGCAAGAACTGCCAGCTCAGCCTGATCGTGCACGCCCCGGTGGACTACACCTACGCGATCGCGAGCGTCGACTACCGCGGCTACGCCTCACTGCAGTCCGGCGCCAACGGCGTCGAGAAGGCGTCGTACTACTTCCAGGGTTCACCCGACACCACGTCCGAGAGTCACCGATGGCGCGGCCCGTACGCCGACAACTGGCAAGCGACCGACTCGAAACCGTGGGAGGACCTGGACTGGGCGCCGTGCGGCTCCAGGCGGAACCTCAACGTCAACACCGAGCTGCGGGTCCTGCTCGGGTCCTCGGACCCCGGCAGGACGAGCTTCATGACCATGGACTCGACCGACGCCAAGGTCAGCAGCGTCTACCGACTCGCCTGGAAGCCGTGCCCGAGTACGTAGCCGACTTCCCCGAGCGCACCAGCGCGGCCGTACGCGTACGACCGCTCGGCGTGGAACTCTGAGCCGAGGGTGAGCGGGAGGTCCCGCCTCCGGGCCGGGCCTCCCGCTCTACCGGTGCTGACGTCACGCGCCCGCAGCGAGGGACGCGGGCCTGCGCAGCAGCCACTGCCCGAACGTCCGGCGCGGAGGCCGCACCACCACGCGGCCGTGCGCCTTCTGGCCGACCAGCTCCACCCGCAGCGTGACCGGCGTGCCGGGATCCGTGGGTGCCTGAAGGTGCTTGACCTTGCTGTGCACCAGGTGCAGCCCGTCCGTGTCGACCACGACACCTGGCGGCGTGATCAACGTGAGGGTCTTGCCCGTCATGCCTACGTCGATCCGCAGGGTGTCGTGCGTGATCACCGCGTCGGTGAAGTCCAGGGTGACAGCGCAGTACATGACCGCGAGCTCCAGCTTCCGCGGCACCACCCAGCGTCCCGTGCGCTCGATCGCGCTGCTGTGGACCTGTTCGAACCGCACCACGTCCTTGGCCTCCACCACGGCCGCGCCGACCGTGGCCGACACGGGCGGCAGGTCGGCGGTGAGCGTGCCCAGTTCGCTCAGGGTCCGCGCGGACAGGGCGACTTCGAGGCGCTCGTCCAACTCGTCCGCCGTCAGCAGGCCGTCCCCCGCCGCGACGCGCAGCACCTCCACCACCCGGTCCCGGTCCGCGTGCGAAGCACGCAGCGCGGGCGACGAGCCGGGCCCGGCGGACTTCCCGGTGGGTGAGATCTCTCCCGACATGCTTCCGTCCTGGTCCTGTCGAACGTCTCCGCGCGACATCGGCGGTCGCGCGCGCTGAAGACTAACGCTATATCGCGACAGTGATCCCGGCCAGGCCCTGTCAGCGGAACCCCCGCGGCCCCGGCCGGTCTGCCCTCAGGCACGCCCTCGGGGGCCTCCCGCCCTCCGGGCATGGCTGGCCAGAACGGCGTGGCGAGGGCGGTCCGGACCGGGAGCTGGCCGTGGCGCTGACCGGTCTGGTGGGCAATCACGTGATCGCGCGGATGGTCGACCAGGAGCACCACACCCACAGCACGGGCCGCGGGCACGCGCGCGTGGAGGACGCAAGGCCCGAGGGATTCCGCAGCGCCTGGCTAGAGCGGAAGAGGAAGAACCAGGGAAAGAAAGGGCGGGCGGAGTGCCCCCGTCGCTCTCCCAGCCGACGAGGGCGACCGTGGCCCCAGGCCCCGGGCCCCGGGCCTCCTCAGTCCTCGTCGAGGATCTCGTACCGCGCCACGTCCAGCTCGTCCAGTACGGCGTCCAGCGACCGGCCCTGGAGCATCGCCACCCGCTCGGTCTGGGCCACGGCCCACCCCGTCAGGCACATCAGCAGCAGGCGCAAGCCGTCCACGCCGTGCTCCTCAAGGACCCGCCCGGACACCCGCCAGGCCTCGGCGGGGACCCGCTCCGGCGGCTCCGCTCCGGCCACCGACCGCATCAGCGCGGCGGTCACCCCGGAAATCTCCGGCGCCAGCGCCGCCAACCTGCGATCCGACTCCGCATCCACCGGCCCGCACCTCCTCACCGCTACGGCCAAGACGCCCTCAGCCAACCGCAAAAACCCCCTCCGCACAGGCGATCCCGGCACCGCGCACCCGAACGAACGAGAACCGCCGCCGGACCTGGCCGGATCACGCGCTTGTCGGCGTGTCCGCTCGGACTTCCGCGTCCGAGCGGGCGTAGGCGAGGTTCAGCACCGTACGCCGGGGGCCGCGGGCCCACGGCCCCCCGCAGCCACCCGACCGTCGTCGCACCCCCGTACACTTCCACCGTCAAATGATCTTCGTTGGCCCTGGGGGAATACAGATGTCCAAGCGTGCGACGCGGAAGAAGCGGGCGGTTCTGCGGGGTGTGGCCGTGGCGATCGGCGCGGCCATGGCCTTCAGCTGTGCCACCGGCACCGGGAGCGCGGCCGAGGAGGCGGGTCGGCACGACGCGACCCAGCAGGCCCTCAACGCGCTTGAGCGGGCGGGGATGCCGGGCGTGGCCGCCGAGGTGAGCGGGCCGCGCGGCAAGTGGTTCGGGTCCGCCGGTTACGCCGACACCGCGACCAAGCGCAAGCGCACCCCCGCGGACCACCTGCGGGCGGGCAGCAACACCAAGTCCTTCATCTCCGTGGTCCTGCTCCAGCTGGAGGCCGAGGGCAAGCTGAGCCTGGACGACTCCGTCGAGCGCTGGCTGCCGGGCGTCCTCAAGGGCAACGGCTACGACGGCACCAAGGTGACGGTGCGTCAACTCCTCAACCACACCAGCGGCGTGCACGACATGGTGTCCACGCCCGAGTGGCGGGAGTACATGAACGGCCCCGGCTTCCTCGCCCACCGCTACGAGGCCTGGACGCCGCAGCGGATCGTTGGTCTCGCGCTCAAGTACAAGCCCGACTTCGAGCCCGGCACCAGCTGGAACTACTCCAACACCAACTTCGTGCTCGCGGGCATGGTCATCGAGAAGGTCACCGGCAACACCTACGCGCACGAGGCCGAGCGGCGCATCGTCAAGCGCCTGAAGCTGCGCGAGACGACCTTCCCCGGCACCGACCCGAAGATGCCCGCCCCGTACGCGGTCGGGTACTCCAAGCTGTACGCGGCGAACCCCGGGCCCGAGATCTACGACGCGACGGAGTACAACCCGGCGTGGTCCGGCGCGACCGGCGAGATCATCAGCACCACGGGTGACCTCAACCGCTACTACAGCGCGCTGCTCAAGGGTGAGCTGCTGCCGACCGCCCAGCAGCGCGAGCTCCTGGACACGGTCAAGACGGGCACCTTCTTCGACTACGGCGCCGGGCTGATCGTCCGCACCCTGTCGTGCGGTGTGAAGGTCTACGGCCACGACGGCATCGTCTGGGGCTCCCTGACCAGCACGGCGACGACGGCCGACGGCAAGCACACCCTGACCTTCCACCTCAACGGCGACTGGCTTGAGGACGGCAAGCCCTACGAGGACGTCTTCGAAGCGGAGTTCTGCGCCCAGGGCTGAGTGCGCGGACGGGGCGGACCCGAGGTCAGCCCTGCACGCCGTAGAAGTGGATCGGCGAGTTCGGCCTGAAGCCGATGCGGGGGTAGACGGGCGCCCCCGCCGCCGTCGCGTGCAGGGTGGCCCGGGTGAGGCTGGTGGCGCGGGCGCCCTCGTGCAGGGCCTTCCGCGTCACCGCCTCGCCGTAGCCCCGGCGCTCCCACGCGGGGTCCGTGGCGACGAGCACGACGAACAGCCGCCCCTCCGCCGCCACCGTCGCGGCGCACGTCACCGGTACGCCGTCCCGGACGCCCAGGTAGGCGTACACCTCGCTCTTCCACAGCGCGGAGCCCACGAGCCCGGCGCGGCCGTCCTCCAGCGGGAACCCGTAGGCGCGCGAGTTCAGATCCGCGTACGCCTCCAGTTGTTCGTCCGTGGTCACGCGGACGAACGTCAGCTCGGGGTGGGAGGGGTCCGGGACGGGCAGGAAGTCCCCGGCCATGCCGGTGCCGGGGAAGGCGTACTCAAGTCCCGCCCTCTCGGCGGCCGTTCGCACGCCCGCGCGCGCCTCGTCCCCGAGCAGGTCCTCGAAGAGCCACAGGAATCCGGGGCGCTCCTTCGCGCGCATGATGTCCGCCGCCTGGCTCAGGCGTTGCTCGACGAGCGCGGAGTCCGCGTCGACCTCGGTCAGCGTGACGCAGTTCCAGAAGGCGAACCGGCTGTCGGCCCAGCGGACGGCGATGCCCGGGAGGTCCCGCACATCGGCGCCCGCGTCGCGGTCGAGCACCATGGCGCGCCACACCGTGGCGAGCTGCTCCATCGATTCGACCGACTCCGTACGATCCGTCATCAGTGACCCCTTGTGTAGTGGCGTTGTGCGGTGGCGCTGACAAAGTATCGAGAGGATCGACGGAGCCGACGAGCTCCGAAAGACGCTGGATCAGATGCCCATGGAGGCCATCTCCATCGCGGTCCGGTAGTTCCGGGCCACGTTCACGACGCAGATGCGGTAGGTGCGGTTCTCCTTGACGACGAGGAAATAGTCGCGCAGCTGCTTCCAGTAGTTGCGCAGGTAGCTGAGCCCCGGCAGGAACGCCGGGGGTCTGGGCACGAGCGCGAACGCCTCGGAACAGCGCAGGATCTCACCGGTGGCCTGGGACAGCACGTCGGCCACGTCGGTGTTCATGTCCCAGCCCGCGGCCTGGTCGGGCCAGATCGCTGCGGCGATCTGGCGCAGCTGCTCCTGCTCCTCGGGCGGCAGGGAGCCGAGCAGGACGCGCTGTTCCGTCGCCGAACCCTGTGCCGTCGTGGCGCCGTGCGCCGCCGTCGTGTCCGCCGCGCTCGCGACCGAGGCCGTGCCGGTGGCCAGCAGGCCGCCGACGACCAGGGCCGCGACGGCGGGTACCAGACGGGTCCGCTGCATGCTCATGTCTTGCTCCTTCGCTTCGATCCGCTGAACGTGCCAGCCGACCGTCACACGGGGGCGTGGGCGGGGCAACGGGATCTTCCGCCGCTGTCCGAGAACCGCCCTGCAAAAGGCGATCGCGCGTCTCGCTCACCGGCCTCGGTGCCCCGCCAGGACGCGGGTGCCCGCGGCGCAGCTCTCCCTCAGCTCGGCGAACTCCGCGTCCGTCAGCGTCCGGGCGGAGCCGCGCCGACCGGGGTCGAGCAGCGCGCAGGCGCCGTCCAGCCACTGCGGGAGCGGTACGACGCCGACGAACGCGGCCAGGCGGGTCAGCTCTTCGCGGGGCGCGTCGAGGAGGTCCTCGTAGGCGAGCGTGGCCCGCTGCTCGGCGGGGAGGGTCTCCAGGAACTCCGCCCCCTCGGTGACGAGTTCCGACCACAGGCTGCCGAACGTCCGCAGGGGGATGTGCCTCTCGCGTACGAGAGCGGCCTCGAAGCGGTCCCCGAGCAGCGGCGCGAGGTCCTCGGGCAGCGCCCGTACGTGTGCCTCGGTCAGGTCGGCGAGGTCGTCGACGCCCGCCCTCGCCTTGATCTCGCGCAGCAGGGAGATCGCGCGGTATCCGGTGTGGCGGCTCATGGACAGGGCGCAGTCCGGCCCTTCGCGGAACATGTGCACGAACCGCGCCTGCGGGAAGGCGGCCCGCAGCACGGGTGCCCGGCCGGTCGAGTAGCCGGAGCGCTCCACGACGGCGGTGCGTCCGAACCGCGCGCAGAGCAGGTCGAACAGCGCCTCGTGGTGTTCGGCGGCGGTGCGCTCGGGCCAGGGGGCCACGGCCGCGCCGAGCTCGTCGAGGAGCCCGTCCGGGTCGTCGCTGAGGTGGGGCAGGACCATGAGGGACAGCGCGGGGATGCCGGTGGTCTCCGACGCGTACCGTCCGGGGCGGCGCGTGTAGAGGAACTCCGGCAGCGGCACCCCGCTGCGGATCATCCGCTCGAAGTGCGGGGCGGGCCGGAACAGCGCCTGCCAGAACTCCTCACCCGTCACTTTCCCCTCAGGGAAGGCCACGTCGCCCACGGACGCCGTGAACTCGTTGAGGCTGAGGACGTCCGGGTGCGCGTTCAGAATGCGGGACAGCGCGGTCGAACCGCTGCGGCCGGTACCGATGACGAAGCTCAGGGTGCGCACGGTCACTCTCCGGGGGCTGGGGGCTATGGACGACTGCGGGCGACGGACCCGTTGCCTACGGACGGCGGCACAGCCCGCCGGACCGACACCACCCGCCACCCGCTAGTGGTCCTCCCCCGCCCCGCCCTCGCCCACTCCGGCCGTCCCGGCCGTCGGGGCGCGGGAGGGGATCAGCTCCGCGCCCCCGTAGGGGCCGTGGTCGACAGGGGGGCCGCGATGTCCTCCAGGGAGCGGCGTTCGGCGTTGACGGCCAGGGCCGCGGCCGTCAGGCCTGCCAGGGTCATCAGGGCGGCGCCGATCCGGAAGGCGAGGGCCGTGTCCGCGATGACGCCCGTCTCGGTCAGCTTCGAGAAGAGCAGGGGGCCGCTGATGCCGCCCGCCGCCGTGCCGATGGCGTAGAAGAAGGCGATGGCCATGGCGCGGGTCTCCATCGGGAAGATCTCGCTCACGGTCAAGTAGGCCGAACTGGCTCCGGCGGAGGCGAAGAAGAGGACCACGCACCAGCAGGCCGTGAGGGTCTTCGCGGTGAGGTGCCCGCCGTCGAAGAGCCAGGCGGTGCCGAAGAGCAGCAGCCCGGAGAGCACGTACGTACCGGAGATCATGATGCGGCGGCCGAGCGTGTCGAAGAGGCGGCCCAGGAGCAGCGGCCCGAGGAAGTTGCCGACCGCCATCACGGCGAAGTAGTAGCCCGTCGAGCCGCTCGGCACGTCGTAGAACGTGGTGAGGATCGCGCCGAATCCGAAGGTGATCGCGTTGTAGAGGAAGGCCTGGCCGATGAAGAGCGAGAAGCCGAGGGCGGCGCGCTTGCGGTAGGTGGACAGGACCGTGCGGGCGATGACGCCGAAGCCGATGCCCGCGCGCGGATGGACGGTGATCTCGCCTTCGGGTGCGGGGAGCGGGCGGCCCTTCTCGGCCGTGATCCGTTCCTCGATGTCGGTGACCAGTTCCTCCGCTTCCTCGCCGCGGCCGTGCAGGAACAGCCAGCGCGGACTCTCCGGCACGTTCCGCCGCACCAGCAGGATCACGAGGCCGAGGACGACGCCGAGGGCGAACGTCAGCCGCCAGCCGACGTTCATCGCGAGGAGGTCGGTGTCGAGGGCGAGGACCGAGAGGAGGGCGCCGCCCACCGCGCCCAGCCAGAAGCTGCCGTTGATGACGAGGTCGACGCGGCCCCGGTAGCGGGAGGGGATGAGCTCGTCGACGGCGGAGTTGATGGCCGCGTACTCGCCTCCGATGCCGAAGCCGGTGAGGAAGCGGAAGGCGAAGAACCACCAGCTGGAGAAGGACACGGCGGTCAGCGCGGTCGCCGCCAGATAGACGGCGAGGGTGATCAGGAAGAGCTTCTTGCGGCCGTAGCGGTCGGTGAGCCAGCCGAAGAACAGCGCGCCCGAGCAGGCGCCCGCCACGTACAGGGCCGCGGCGATGCCCGTCACCTGCGCCGCGCTGACGGGCAGTCCGCTGCCCTCCTCGGACAGGCGGCTCGCGATGCTGCCGACGACCGTCACCTCAAGGCCGTCCAGGATCCACACGGTGCCGAGCCCGATGACGACCGTCCAGTGCCAGCGCGACCACGGCAGCCGGTCGAGGCGCGCGGGTACGGCCGTCGTGATCGTGCCGGCCCGCGCGTCCACCGGGTCGTCCGTCGCCATCGCCGCCTCCTTCGTCCGCGCGGCCGGGAACCTCCTGTCCGGTGGCTCCGGGCCGCGCCCCGTCCGTCGCGCAGCACCGCGTTCCCGCTGCGCCTTCGTGCACACGTCCGCGGAGACCGTACGACGGACAAAGGCGGCAACCTACGACATCCGCCCCGCCCTCTCGGGCCCTCGGCGGCGGTGTGGTGCGGGACCGGCCGTCGGCTCGCGCCGGGCCGCCTACGCTGTGCGGGTGTGGGTTTACGCGCCGGCGGTGCTGCTCTTCCTGGTCTTCTGTTGGCGGGTGCTGCGTGAGCGCCGGAAGTTCAGCAACGCGGTGCTTCTGGGCCTCACCGCGCTCAGTGCCCTCGTCGCGTGGGTCGCGGAGCTGATCAGGTCCGGTTCGGCCTCGGGGACGCTCGTCGCCGGGGCGTTCCTCGCGGTCGGGGCCCTCGGCATCCTGTTGCTCACGGGTCTGCTGTTCCTCAACGGTCTGCAGATGGTGCGCAAGGAGGGCCGCAGCCTCACCAACCTGTTCTCGCTGATGGCCGCGGTGTCGGTGCTCGCGGTCATCGCCCTGCTGATCACGGCGGCGGTGGCGGGGACGCCGCTGCTGCTCGGCTTGGGCGCGACGGCCCTCGGCCTGACCTGCTACCTCTCGTTCCTGTTTCTGTGCTTCGTCGGCTACTCGTTCCTCTACGGCCGCCTCTACGTCCGCCGCAGGGCCGACTACGTGGTCGTGCTCGGCTCGGGCCTGATCGGCGGGTCCACCGTTCCGCCCTTGCTCGCGAGCCGTCTCGACCGGGCCCGGGAGGTGCACGCGCGGCTCACCCGGCGCGGCAACTCCCCCGTCGTGATCACCTCGGGCGGGCAGGGGCCCGACGAGGACCTGCCGGAGTCCCACGCCATGGCCGCCTATCTGACGGACCGGGGCTTCCCCGAGGACCTGATCCAGCGGGAGGACAGGTCGACGACCACGGAGGAGAACCTGCGGTTCAGCAAGGCGATCATGGAGAAGGCGAACCCCGACTACCGCTGCGTCATCGTCACGAACAACTACCACGCCTTCCGCGCCGCCCTCACCGCGCGGCGGATGGGGATCCGGGGGCAGGTGGTGGGCTCGCCCACCGCCACGTACTTCTGGCCGAACGCGACCATCCGCGAGTTCACCGCCCTGCTCGCCGCCTACAGACGGACCAACGCCGCCGTCCTGCTGCTGTTCGTCGTCGGGGGCGTGCTCGTGTGGGCGACTCGCTGACGTCCGCCGCGCCGGGTCCTTCCGCCGTCGGGACGCGCGTACTCAGCACAGCAGGAGTTCTCGGGTGCGGGCGAGCAGGTCGTACTGCCGCCGCAGGCCCCCGCCGGACAGATTGACGACGAAGGTGCTCGCGCCCTCCCGGCGGTACTGGTCGAGCCGCTCGGCCAGCAGCTCGGGAGGGCCGCTGACGACCAGGCGGGCCGCCTGCCGCTCGGACAGCCCCTCTTCCCCGGTGAGCGAGCGCAGATGGCGGACCAGGCGCCGGTTCCCCTGCCGGTTCTCCTCGGGGTCGGTGCTCAGGGCGGCGAAGACCGTGGTGCCGACCTCGGGTGCCCGCGTGCCCGCTGCGGCCGCAAGACCGGCCAGCTTCCCGACCCGCTCGCCCAGCTGGACGGGTTCGAGCAGCGACGCGAGCCATCCGACGCCGTGGTCCAGGGCGCGCCGCAGCGCGCGGTCGGACATGCCGCCCACCCACACCGGTGGCGCGGGAACAGCGGGCTCCAGCGTCAGCACCGGCCCGTCCGGCTCGGTCAGCAAGGCCGTCGCCCTGCCCGCGAACAGCTCGGGCAGCGCCCGCAGCACCGCGTCGGTCCTGCGGCCACGCCCGGCGAACGGGACCCCGCCGAGGGGCCAGTCCTCGGGGTGGACGCCCGCGCCGACGCCCAGGACCACGCGGTTGCCGGACAGATACTGCAGGGACGAGAGCTGCTTGGCCGCCCAGGCCTGCTGCCGCAGCGCCAGGAGCATGACGGCGAAGCCGATGCGCACGCGCGCGGTGACCGCGGCGGCCGCGCTCAGCGCGACCACGCTCTCCAGGAACGGCGTACGCGCGCACAGGCGGTCGCCCGCCCACACCGTGTCCAGGCCGACCTGCTCGGCGTGGCGGGCCAGCGCGGGGATCTCCCGGAGGCTCCCTTCGCCACGCGCCGCGAAGGTCGGAAGGCAGACTCCAAGATTTATCGACATAACGATCCTCATTCGTGAGGGCGGCCGCGGCCGTCAACGGGAGCGGCGGCCTCCGGCGTTCGGTCAGGCGACCTTGCCCGCTCAACCGGGGTTGAGTTCAACTGGCGCGATGAACGACCTGGCCTCGATCCGGCGCGTCGCCGACCACTTCGACCTGCCCGTGTCCACGCTGCACTACTGGGAGCGCCGCGGGCTCCTCGCGCCCCACCGGCGCTCCGGGCAGCGCTACTACAGCGCCGATCAGCTCTACCGGATCGCGCTCATCCGGCTGTGGCGGAGCACGGGTCGGATGTCCCTGGACGAGATCGCCGCGGTCCTCGCCGCGCACGCGGAGGCTCCCGACTGGCGGGATACGGTCACCGCCCGGTTGGCCGCCATCGAGGCCGAGATGGCCCAGCTCGACACCGCCCGCGCCTATCTGCGCGGCCTGCTGACGTGCTCCCGCGAGGACGCGCTGGAGCGCTGCGAGGGCTTCCGCGCCCTGGTGCCGCTGCCGGTGGACGCTCCCCTCAAACAGAGTTAGAGCGCCTCGTGGCAGGGCTGGTTGCCTGAGCTGCGGCGAGCTGTGGAAACCGCCCTTCCGCTGTCCTTCGCGCGGTGCGGAGCGTCCCACGGCCGCATTCCAGGCGACTAGCGTTTCCCCTGGTCAGGTGCTGTTTTGGCGTTCCAGTGTCCCCAACTCCCGGGCATTCCTAGCGGTCGAGGCGGGTAAGCGCACATGCTCGAAAGGTGCTCATCGGACGGGACCCTGCGTCCGGCGTCGGGCTTCCCCACCGCACGGGACGCGGGGCGAAGCCCGGTTCGGGAGCACGACAGAGCAGCAATGACTTGAGGAGTTCGTAGATGTTTCGCAAGCGCTCACGTCTGATCGCCGCGCCGGTCGCGGCTGTCGCCCTGACCCTGACGGTCGCCGGTTACCAGGCCAGCGCGGCCGGGTCGTCGGGTTCGGGCGACGCGGACCGGTCGGGCGCGGCCGCTCGGGCGGCGGCCGCGTGCCTGTCCGGCACCACGACGCTGCTCGGCGACCTCGACGGCGACGGCCGGGCGGACAAGATCAGCAACCCCGGCCACACCGGCACCAAGATGACCATCCAGTGGGGCAAGGCCGACGGCACGTTCGGCAGCAAGCAGAACGTCAGCAAGCTCGTCGGCGCGCGCACCGGAGAGGTCGCGACCGCCGCTGTCGCCGACTTCCAGAACGACGGCAAGCTGGACATCGTCGTCAACATCGTCAAGCCGTCCGGCGTGGACGACCCCGCGACGGCCCGCGTCGCGGACTACCGTCCCGGGCCGCTCAAGCGGTCGAACCTGAGCTCCACCCGCACCCGGCACCTGGACATCGGCGACTCCCGCGAGGCCAAGCAGCTCCGGGTCGCCAACTACGGCGGCGACGCCTACCCGGACCTCGCGATCCTCAGCAACGCCGGTGACGGGGTCTGGGAGCGCAACGTCCGCCTGTCGAAGGCGAGCAGCGGCCCGGGCACGTACAACTCCGAGCACGAGCAGCGGTACGGCGCCTGGGGCACCCCGGCCGAGCCGCCGTCCATGCCCACCAGCGGCTGGAAGCACTTCTACAAGCCCTGCTCCTGACCTCCGCGGGGCGCCGCCGGGCCTCCGGGCACCGGCGGCGCCCGGCCCCGCGGCCGTGCGCGGTCCCCGGCCGCGAGGCGCGCACCGCCGCAGCCGCAGCCGCCGTCGTCGCCGTCGCCGTCGCCGTCGCAGAATTGAGGATTCCGCTTGTCCGCCTCGTCCCCGGCCCCCGTGACCTCCGCACCGAAGCCGAACCGCGTCCGGATCACCGTCACCGCCCCCGATCCGATCAGCCGCGAGGGAGTCCTCAGCCAGCTGCGCCGCTACCCGGAGATCGAACTGTCCGAGGACTCCGGTCCCGCCACGGTCGCCCTGCTCATCGAGGACGTGCTCGACGAGGCCGCGCTCTCCCGGCTGCGCCGCACCATGCGCAGCGAGGGCGCGCGCGCCGTGCTCGTCGTGGGCACGGTTCGCGAGCACGAGCTCCTGGACGTCCTGGAGTGCGGCGTCGGCGCCGTCGTCTGGCGCCGCGAGGCCACCGCCCGCCGTCTCGTGCACGCCGTGCTCACCGCCGCCAAGGGCGGCGGCGACTTACCCGCTGACCTGCTGGGACGGCTCATCAGCCAGGTGGGACGCCTGCACCGGGGCTGCGCCGACCAGTCCGGCGGCTTCCGCGGGCTCACCCAGCGCGAGGTGGACGTCGTACGGCTCGTCGCCGAGGGCCTCGACACCGCGGAGATCGCCCTCAAGCTGTCGTACTCCGAACGCACCGTCAAGAACGTCATGCACGGCCTCACCACGCGCCTGCACCTGCGCAACCGGGCGCACGCGGTGGCCTACGCGCTCCGCGAGGGCTACATCTGACCGGCCGGGCCCCCGGACCCCGTGGGCGGTGACCGCCCCCGGGCCCTCGCCGGAGCGTGACGACTTCGGCGAGTTGCCACGGTGAAACGGGCTTCCTTGCCCGCCCCCGAGTCCGCCCAGAATGCTGAACGCGCCACCGGGCCGATGACTGCTCACTTCCTGAGGGGGGATTCCGGTGCCTGGAGTCAGCGTGCGCGTACCGGTGTACGACCGGCCTCTCGGTCCCGCACCGCTCGCGGCCCAGCAGGCGCAGGCCGCAGGCCCGGACCCCGCACCGACCGGCCTCGGGGACGGCTACGCGGTCGCCGTGGTGGGCACGGGCCCGCGGGGCATCTCCATCCTCGAACGGCTTGGGGCGCGGCTGCTCGGCAAGCGGCCCGCGCGCCCCCTCACGATCTACGCCATCGACGCGGACGAGGTCGGCTCCGGCCGGGTCTGGCGTTCGGGCCAGCCGCGGTGGCTGTCGATGAACAACCGCTGCGGCGAGGTCACCATGTTCTCGGGCCCCGCCGACGACGGCGCCTGGCGCCCCGGCGCCGGGCCGACGTTCGCCCAGTGGTGGCAGCGCGTGGACGCCCGCTTCCCCGGGCCCGACGCGTACGCGCCCCGCAGCCTCTACGGCCGCTATCTGCGCTTCGTCCTCGACGTCGTGGAGACGAACCTGCCGCCCGACGTACACCTGGTTCGCGTCCCCGGCCTCGTCAGCGGCATCGACGAGCGCGACGGCCGGTTCGAACTCCGCGTCGGGGACCGGAGGATCGCCTGCGACCAGGTCGCCGTCTGCAGCGGCCACCCCCGCGAGCAGCCCGAGCGCCCCGCCCGCGCGGAGCGGACCGCGCCGGGACGCCAGCGGCGCCGCGCACCGGCACGCGCCTTCGACGGCACCGGCCGCCTGGGCGTGCTCCCGGGCAGCGTGATCGGCATCCGCGGGCTCGGCCTCACCTTCCACGACGTCGTCGCCATGCTGACGGTCGGCCGCGGCGGCCGCTTCGTCGGGCGGGGCCGTGACTGCGTGTACGTACCGAGCGGGGACGAGCCCGATCTCATCGTGGCCGGTTCGCGCAGCGCGCTGCCCATCCCGACGCGCGGTGCCGCGCAGCGGCCCTTCGACTTCCGGTACGCGCCCCGCCTCTTCACGCCCGAGCTGATCGCCCGCCTCCGGGCGGCGGGACCGCTCGACTTCCGCGCGGACGTCGCGCCCTGGCTGCTGGCGGAGGTGAACCTCGCCTTCTGGCGGCGGCGCCTCGCCCCGGACTCGTTCGCCGTCCTGGAGCGGCAGCTCGCGAGCCTTCCGGCCACCGGCGTCGAGGTGATGCACAGGCTCCGCCGGACGGCGGCCGACCTCGGCTGCGCCGAGGTGCTGTCCCTGGAGGGCCTCGCCCATCCCTTCAGGGGACAGGTCTTCGCCGACCAGGCCGCGTTCCGCGGCGAGCTCGGACGGCTCCTCGCGCACGACGTGGACGAGGCGATGCGCGGCGAGGTCGACGGCGCCCTCAAGGCCGCCATGGAGGTGCTCAGGGACGTACGGCCGACGGTGCGGGCCGCCGTGGACTTCGGGGGTCTCACGGCCGCGTCCCACAAGGACTTCGTGGAGTGCGTGGGTCCGATGCTCGCCTTCCTCTCGACCGGCCCTTCCGCCGTGCGGACCTGCCAGCTCATCGCGCTGATGCGCAGCGGTCTGCTCGACGTCCTCGGGCCCCAGGCCCGGTTCACGGCCCACGACGACGGCTTCGTCGGCCATTCGCCGCTGGTCGACGGCTACAGCGTCTTCTGCTCGGACGTCATCGACGCCCGCGTCCGGCAGCCCGACCTCGACAGGGACCCGGGGCCGCTGGCCAAGAGGCAGCGGGACACGGGGGCCTGGCGCCCGCACGTGTGCGCCGGTGATCCGGCGTTCCGCACGGGCGGCGTCGACGTCACCACCGCGCCCTACCACCCCATCGCGGCCGACGGCTCGGTGGAGCGCCGGATGTACGTGCTCGGCATCCCGACGGAGTCCACGCGCTGGTTCATGCAGGTCGGCATCGGTCGGCCGGGGCCCTGGGGCGAGTTCTTCCGCGACGCGGACACGATCGCCCGGGCGGCCCTGGACACGGTCGAGCTGACCGGCCTGCCCGCCGAGGACGGCGCGCCCCCGGGGCCGCGCGACATGGACTACTGCTTCGGCCCGCAGCACCCGGACGGGGCCTCCCCTTCTGCCCGCTGAAACCCATGGAGGTGTGTCGTGGAAAGCAAGGTCCTCAACGACAAGGTGGCGGTGGTCACCGGCGCGGCCCGCGGCATCGGCCGGGCCATCGCGCAGCGGTACGTCGAGGAAGGCGCGTTCGTCGCCGTCGCGGACGTCGACGCGGTGGCGGCCGAGAAGACCGCGGCGGAGCTCGGCGAGCGGGCCTCGGCCTTCGCCTGGGACGTCGCGGACACGGCGGCGGCGCGCGGCATGGTGGAGCGGGTGGCCCTCCGCTTCGGCAGGATCGACGTCCTCGTCAACAACGCGGGCGTCTTCGACATGCAGCCGCTCCTGGAGATCACCGAGGCCGAGTACGACCGGGTCTTCGCCATCAATGTGAAGGGCCTGCTCTTCACCCTCCAGGCGGTCGCGAGGGACATGGTCGACCGCGGCGTGCGCGGCAAGATCATCAACATCGCGTCCCAGGCCGGTCGCAGGGGCGAGCCGCTCGTCGCGGTGTACTGCGCGAGCAAGGCCGCGGTCATCAGCCTCACGCAGTCCGCGGGCCTCGCCCTGATCCAGCACGGCATCAACGTCAACGGCATCTCGCCGGGCGTGGTCGACACCTCCTGGGACAACGTCGACGCGCTGTTCGCCAAGTACGAGAACAGGCCGCTCGGTGAGAAGAAGCGGCTGGTCGGCGCGGCCGTGCCCTTCGGGCGCATCGGCCAGGCCGACGACCTCGTGGGTGCCGGGGTGTTCCTGGCCTCGCGGCACGCGGACTACATCGTCGCCCAGACCCTCAACGTCGACGGCGGCAACTGGATGAGCTGACGGGCGGGAGCGCCCGTAGGAGACGGAGGCGGTTATGGCGGTACCGGCGCACGACGGGCCGAGCGCGATCGGGGCACCGGCCGGAGGCGGTCCGGCGCACGGCGACGCCGAGGAGGTGCCGCAGGCCGCGCTCGTCGTCGTCTCCATCGACGGCCTGTCCTCGCTCAAGTGCGGCATCGGCTGTGTCGTCCACTGGTTCTTCGAGGCGATCGACGAGATCGTGGCGTCGACCCCGGAGCTGCGGCACGACGCCTGGTCGCTGCACGCGCTGAGCCCGCGTCTGGACCCGGCGTCCGACGACTACGCGAGCGACGTCGTGGCCGACGTCGCCACCGCCTGCGCCAGGTACCGCGGCGACTTCCGGTGGTTCGACGTGGAGGACAACTCCTCCCTCAAGAGCGTCTGGTCGCTCGACGACGTCGACCGCTGGCGCTCGATGTGCCACAACGCGGCCGCGGAGATCCGCCGACTCGCCGAGGGCCGCGAGCAGGTGACCGTCCTCGCGCACGGCACGATGTTCGCCACGCTCAGGTCCCATCTGGCGGCCTGGCCCAACGTGCAGCTGATCTACATGACGCACACCCTCGGCCGCGTCTTCCTCGACGCCAACTCGCGCAACAGGACGTCGTACGAGGACGAGGGCTTCGCCCTGATGCGGACCGCGACCCGGGACAGGATCGGCTTCGTCGGCACCTACTACCGCGATGTGCTGCTCACCGAGTACGACCGGCGCGAGCAGGACCTGGTCCCGTTCCAGAACGCGGTCTACATCCGCTCGCGCCGGTTCGGCGAACTCTCGGACCCCACGACGGCGGCCGACCTGGGTCCGGTGCCGGGCGGCAAGCGGCTCGTCTTCTCGTGGGGCCGGTGCGTGCCGCAGAAGGGCTTCGACGTGGTCATCCCCGCGTTCGGCGCCTTCCTGAGCGAGCGCGACGACGCCGAGGACTGGCATCTGGTGCTGCTCGCGCCCCAGGAGGTCGCGGCCTCGGAGTACGTGGCGTCGCTGCACGCGCAGCTGCGGGAACTGCCGCCGGGCAGCTACACCTTCGTGGAGCACTTCGAGCCGCTGCTGCCCTTCCGGATCCTGGCCAGCCCGGCGCTGGAGATCTGCGTGTTCGCCTCCCGCTTCGAGGCGGGGCCGCTCACGCTCATCGAGGCCCTCGCGTTCGGCCACGAGGACGTGAGCATCGCGTGGCACGACATCCCGCCGATGCGCCACCTCCTGCGGGACCAGCCCAAGACGTTCGGCTTCGCCCCGCTGCGGGCGCGGGAGATGGCGGAGGCCATGCTGCGCGCGGCGGACGACGGCGGCGGGATCGTCAAGGGCAGCGTCATCGACTTCGCGACGAGCATGTCGACCGGCCTCTCGGCCTCCTTGGGCTGGTGGGACACCTCCGAAGCATGAAGGAGAGCAGCATGATCCGCCTGTGCGCGGCCCTGTTCTGCGTGTTCGGCTTCACGCTCGGCAGCTGGCAGGCGTCGCTCCCCGACCTCGTGCGCGACCTGGACATGTCCCCGCTGGAGCTGGGCCTGTGTCTGACCGTCGGGTTCGCCGGGGCGCTTCCGGCCATGTTCCTGGGCGGGCGTCTCATCGCGCGGTTCGGCGCCAAGGGGCTGCTCATGGCGGGGGCGACCGGCATGGCGGTCGCGCTCGTGGGCGTGGGGTGCACGGGCTCGTACGTCGTGCTCGTCCCGCTGGTGCTCGTACTGCTCGGCTGCCAGGGCTCCTTCGACGTCGCGATCAACGCGGTGGCGATCGCCATCGAGCAGCGCTCGGGCCGGCAGATCCTCGCCTTCATGCACGGGGCGTTCAGCCTGTCCGCCGCCGCGGGCGCGCTGTGCTTCAGCGCCTACCGGCCACTCGGGTTCCGCGTCGGCTACTTCGGGGTCGCGGTCGTCCTCGCCCTCTTCGTGTGGTGGATGGCGCGCTGGCGCGCCCTGCCCGAGGCGCGGTCGGCGCCCGCGCCCGCGTCCGGGCCGCGGGAGCGCCGCGTCCTGCTGGGGGCCGATGTCATCCTGGTCGCCGGGATCGTCGGCGTCTCCTTCCTCGGCTCGGGGATCCTGGAGAACTGGTCCGCGCTCTACGTCCGGGACACGGTCAGCGACCTGGCCGTCATCAGCTCCGTCGGCCTCGCGAGCTTCCACGGCGCGATGGGGCTCGGCCGCGTCCTGACGTCCGCCGTGCTGCGCTACGCCGACCGCCTGACGACCATCGCCGCGTGCGGGCTCCTGATGGCGGCCGCCATGGTGTGGTCGCTGTGCGCGCCGGGCCCGGTGCAGGCGGTGGCCGCGCTCTTCGTCGTCGGGATCCTGCTGTCCGGCATCGCGCCGATCGGCTTCTCGGTCGCCGGTGACCTGCGGCCCGACCGGGTCGGCGAGGTGAGCTCCACCGTGGCGATCGCCGGGTACGCGAGCTTCCTCGTGGGTCCTGTCCTCGTCGGCGTCCTGGCGGACCTGCTCGGACTGCGGGCCGCGCTGGGGTCGGTGGTCGTCGTCGGCGTGGTGATCAGCCTGCTGGCGCTGCTGCTCAAGGGGCAGCCGCGGCAGGCAGGCCCGGCACACGATCCGGTCGCCGGTCGGCTTGAGGGGGCGGAGCGATGAGGTTCGATCCCGGCTACACGTATCGCATGCCGGTCGCGTTCGGGCCGTTGCCCGGCCCGCGCCAGGCGCTGCCCGGCTCCGCGCCCCTGGGCGGCGAGGCGTCCCTCACCTCGTACGTGCTCCGCTTCCCGACGACGGCCGAGGCCCTCACCGAGCTGCTTCCGCCCGGCTTCGCACTGCACGGCGAGCCCGTCGTCACCATCGAGTACACCGAACTGACCGACGTGCCCTGGCTGGCCGGGCGCGGCTACGACACCTTCGCGGTCAAGCTCCCGGTCCGCTTCGAGGGCCGCGAGGACCGGGTGACGGGCTCCTTCGTCGCCGTCGTCTGGGAGAACATGGCCGACCCGATCATCACGGGCCGGGAGGAGCTCGGCTACGCCAAGCTCTTCGCCGATCTGACGTCCCGGCCCGCGGGGCCAGACGCGCACCGCTGTGCGGCGTCCTGGGACGGCCACACCTTCGCGGAGCTGGAGTTCGACCGCATCACCGAGGTGCGGCCCGAGCCCGCGGCGTCGGCGGCACAGGGCGGCGTGCTCAACTTCGCCTACGTGCCCGGTGTGGACGCCGGGGCGCGGCCCGACCGCGCGGGCGCGGTGCTCACGCCCGCCGTCGACGCCGTGGAGGTCGTCCGGCAGGCGACGGCGGTGGGCCGCGTGCGCTTCGTGAGGTCGACGTGGGAGCAACTGCCGACCTTCTACACCGTGGTCAACGCGCTGGAGCGGCTGCCGGTCCTCGGCCCCGGCGAGTGCGTCGTACGCCAGCTCCGGCGCAACATCGAGAACCGCGGTCAGAGGCGCCTCGTATGACGGCGCGGGGCAGGAAGGTGCTAGCCGTCGACCTGGACGAGGTGTCGGCCGACACGGTCGCCAAGCGGCTGCGGCGCTACGAGGCCGACTACGGCGAGGCGTTGTCCCGCGCGGCCATCCACGGCAGGCAGATCCGCGACGCCGTGCCTCCCGGGCGCAGGGTCCAGGTCGAGGCGTGCCTCGACGAGCCCGGGTTCTCGCGGGACGTGCCCGTGATGGCGGACGCCCACCCGGTGCTCCGGGACCTGGCCGAACGCTTCGAGATCATCTTCGCCACGTCGGCGATGGACCACCCGCTGTCCCTGCACGACCGGTATCTGTGGCTCCAGGAGTCCTTCCCCTTCGTACCGGACCGCGGCTATGTCTTCTGCGGCTCCAAGCGGTTCGTCAACGCGGACTACCTGATTGACGACAACCCCCGCAACCTGGAGGTCTTCCCGGGGCGCGGCCTCCTCTTCGACGCGCACCACAACGTGGCCGAGGACCGCTTCCACCGGCTCTCGTCGTGGCGGGACGTACACCGGTACTTCGCCTGAAGAAGTCGCACACGGTGTGGCTGACTTACCACCGCCCGGGCAACTACCCTCCTGGGTGGGTTCGGCAGTGAGCCCGCTACCGCTCCCCGCCCCGCGGGTCGGGGAGCGGGACACCTGGTCGGCTGCCGCGGCCGCGCTCGCTCCAGGAGTTCGTCTCACGACCGGCGGATAGGCACGGGCCGGACCCTGACCGGCGCGGCCCTTCGCCACCGTAGGCACGTGGCGGCGAAGAGCCTCAGGGCTGTTGCCCCAACCCTGTCCCCCACGAGTCGCCAGCGCGCGTGCTCTCACACAGGTCTCTTCCGGGAACCCGGCGGCCGCGGATTCACGCGTCGAGGAGCGAGTCGTCCTCGGGACGGGCGCCGGGCAGCCGGTAGCGGGCCGCGATGAGGGCGGCGTCGACATCGCGGGTGCCCGTGGACACGCACAGCGTGTAGGCGACGTCGTCCATGCGCTGGCGGACCTGCGGGCGGCCGTCCTCGGCGTGCAGGATCCGCAGCGTCTCGTACTGCTCGACGAGGTCGCGCAGGATCGCGGGGTGGGCCATGAGCATGAGAACCTCCCTAGTCACCGGACTTCCCCGGGTCACACAGCGACCCGTATGCCCAGGGCCCCGACCGCCATGCGCGCGGGCCTCCGACCGCGGAGACAGGCCGTGTGAGCGCGTGCGGGTCGGACACGCGTTGACGCGGGTGCCGGAGGCGGCGCACGCGAGGTGTGCCCGCCCCTTCCGCGGGGTACCCAAGGATCCCCCCAAGATCCATACGCAGAGGAGTCCCTGATGCCCGGCCCCGAGGAGCCCCAGGATCCCGCCACGAAGCACCCCCGGCCCGACTTCCCCGAGCAGGAGCAGGAGCCGCCCGGCTGGACCGGGCCCATGGACCCGCCGCCCGACCACGGGGAGGAGTCCTACCGGGGCGCGGACCGGCTCGTGGACCGCAAGGCCGTGCTGACCGGCGGCGACTCCGGAATCGGCCGCGCGGTGGCTCTCGCCTTCGCCCGCGAGGGCGCGGACGTCCTGTTCACCCACCTGCCCGAGGAAGCCGACGAAGCCCGCGAGACGGCCCGTCTCGTCGAGGAAGCGGGCCGCACCGCGGTGCCCGTGCCCTGCGACCTCCGGGAGGAGTCAGCGTGCGAGCGGGTGGTCGCCCGCGCCGTCGCCGAGTTCGGGCGGATCGACATCCTGGTCAACAACGCCGCGTACCAGATGTCGCAGCCGGACGGCATCACCGCGATCACCACGGACCAGTTCGACCGGGTCGTCCGTACGAACCTGTACGCGATGTTCTGGCTGTGCAGGGCGGCCGTCCCCCATATGCGCCCCGGTGGCACGATCATCAACACCACGTCCGTCCAGGCGTACAAGCCGAGCCCCCACCTGCTCGACTACGCGATGACCAAGGGCGCCATCGTCACGTTCACCCAGGGCCTGGCCCAGATGCTCGTGGAGAAGGGGGTCAGGGTGAACGCCGTGGCGCCGGGCCCGGTCTGGACCCCGCTCATCCCGGCGACGCTGCCCGACACCGCGGAGTTCGGCAAGCAGGCTCCGCTGGGCCGCCCCGCCCAGCCCGCCGAGATGGCACCGGCCTACGTCTACCTCGCCTCGGACCAGGCCAGCTTCATCACCGCGGAGATCCTCAACGCCACGGGCGGAACGCCGCTGCCGTAGCGGGGGGGCCGTACCGGGCGGACACGCGCGAGCCGCCCCGCCGCGAGGGCGGGGCGGCCGTTCAGCGCGTGGTCAGCGGTCGTCGCGGTCCCGGAGGGAGTCGCGGACGCCCTGGGCCTTCTCGCGCGCCTCCTCCGCGGCCTCCCGCATCTTGGCCTTGGCCTGGTCGGTCTTGCCCTCGGCCGCCATGCGGTCGTTCCCGGTGGCCTTGCCGACCATCTCCTTGGCCTTGCCCTTGGCCTTGTCCACGCCCATGGTCACTCCTTTGGTGGGGTTGGGGAGGTCTGTCACGCTATGGGCGATCCCGGAGGTGCGCATCCGGAGGCGGACCGCCGCCGCGCGGGTCAGCTCTCGCGATCCGATTCCGAGCCGTATCCGCCTCCTGACGCGGAGCGGGCGACCCACTTGCCCGATGCGAGGAACTGGGCGCGCAGCGCGGACGGTGACGGACGGGGCGGTGTCGAGGCCTGCGGCGAACGCGTCGCCCTCAACGTCCGCCGTCCGCTCCGAGGAAGGTGACGGGGCTTCCCGCGCCGTTGGCGCCCACGGGTCGGGCGCCCGATGGTCACCAGAACTTCACATCCGTCGGCCGGTGCGCGGCGCCGCGACGGGCACCCGAAGGAGTGTCGCCTGCTGGGAGGGATCCACGTGGTGATCGCCGTCGCACTTCTGCTGCTACCGGTCCTGGCGGTGCTGCTGTACGCGATGGATCGACTTGAGGGCCGCCTGTTCGACGACGCGCCGAGGGCGCGCCACGCGCGGGGGCGGCATCTGCGTCTGGTGCACAGCGCCGGGGAACTGCCGGGGCGCCGTCGGCGCGCCGAGCGGCGGGCGCGCAGGAACGCCGCCTGAGCGGCCCCTTGTGGTGCTTCGCCGGATCTCGTAGGCAGCATCCGGCCGGATCGGGGTACTCGCGTCCCACGGGTGGCCGGGCGCAGCGGCGCACCGGGCCGGGAGGTAGCTCAAGACAGGAGGTGACCGCTGTGTCGCGTACGCGACCCGAGAGCGGACAGGCCCCGCCCCCGTCGGCCGCGGAGCCGGTGGGTGAGTTGGTGCAGCGCGCGTCCCAGCAGCTGACCGACCTTGTGCGGGGCGAGATGCGCCTGGCGCAGGCGGAGATGAAGGAGAAGGGCAAGCGGTACGGCAAGGGCGGCGGCCTCTTCGGCGGAGCGGGTCTCGTCGGGTTCCTGATGCTGCAGGCCCTGGTGGCGACCGCGATCGCCGCCCTCGCGGTGCCGCTGCCGGTGTGGGCGGCGGGTCTCGTCGTGAGTGCCGTGCTCGGCCTGGTCGCCGCGCTGATGGCGGTGACGGGGAAGAAGGAGGTCTCCCGGGCCGCGCCGCCCGTGCCGGAGAAGACGATCGAGAACGTGAAGGCCGACGTGGCCGAGATCAAGGAGAGTGCGCACCGATGACCCAACTGCCGCACGAGGACGAGCCCGCCGAGTCCCCGCGGGAACTGCGCGACCAGGTCGAGCGGACCCGCCACGAGCTGGCCGGGACGGTGGAGGCCCTCGCGGCCAAGGCAGACGTCAAGGCCCGGGCCCAGGAGAAGGCCGCCGAGGTCAAGGACCAGACCGTCGCCAAGGCGGGCGAGCTCAAGGAACAGGCCGTGGTCAAGGCGAGGGAACTCAAGGGCAAGGCCGCCGACGCCGCCGCCCGGGCGCAGGACAAGCTGCCGGACCCCGTCAAGGACAAGGCCGTTCAGGCCCGCGTCCAGGCGGCCCGTACCGGACGCGTGTGGGAGGAGAAGGCGCCCGAGCCCCTGCGGGCCACCACCGCCCAGGGCGCGCGGGCGGCCAGGAACAACCGCGTCGTGCTGCTGGCCGCCGGTGGCGCGGCCGCCCTGCTGTGGCTGGCGTACCGCCGGCGGAACGGATGAGTGGATGAAGGCGTCGAAGATCGCCTACAAGCCGGTCGGTCTCCTGCTCGGCGCGGTCAGCGGCATGGTCGCCGGGTCGCTCTTCAAGCAGGTCTGGAAGGTGGTCGGCCGCGACGAGGACGCCCCGGACGCCACCGACGAGGAGCGCGCCTGGAGCCAGGTGCTGCTCGCCGCCACCTTGCAAGGGGCGATCTTCGCCGCGGCCAAGGCGGCGGTGGACCGCGCCGGAGCCACCGCCGTGCGCCGTCTGACCGGTACGTGGCCCGGCTGACACGGGCGCCGACGGCGCCGACCCACCGGACAGGCCCTAGCACAGGGTGCGGGCCCGGGCGAGGACCTCGGCCGGGGCCTTGGCCACCGAGCCGGTGTCGAAGGGCGGTTGCGGGTCGTACTCGGTGTAGAGCTGGATCGCCTGCGCGGTCACCTCGTCGGTGAGCAGGGCAGCCAGCTGGACGGCCATGTCGATGCCGGAGGAGACCCCGGCCGAGGTGATCACCCGGTCGTGCCGGACCACCCGCTCGGGGGTGTACGTGGCGCCGTACGACTCCAGTTGGGCGGCCGCGTCCCAGTGGGTGGTGGCGGTCAGGCCGTCCAGCAGGCCCGCCGCGCCGAGCACCAGGGAGCCGGTGCAGACCGAGGTGGTGAAGCGGGTGCCCGTGTGGATCCGGCGCACCCAGTCGAGGAAGTCGGGGCTCCGCGCCATGGTCCCGGCGCTGCCTCCGCCCGGGATCAGCAGGACGTCGCAGTGTTCCGCCTCGGAGTACCGGGTCGCGACGTGCACCGGCAGGGAGCCCAGGGTGTCCTGCACCGGGCCGGGTTCGGCGGTGACGAACCGCACGGTGGCGTCGGGCACGTACGCGAGGATCTCGTACGGACCGATCGCGTCGAGCGGCTCGAAGTCGTCGAAGAGCGGGATCACTATGTCCATGCCGCAGCATAACCAGCGCCCCTGCGGGCCCCGTCGGGGCCGGTCAGCGCGTCGCCCGCACCGCGTCGCCAATCAGCTCGGCGACCTGCCGGGGCGCGGACAGGGCGACGGCGTGCGAGGCGTCGGGGAGTTCGACGACGACGGCCCCGGCCCGCCGTGCGCAGAAGCGCTGCACCTCGGGGTGGATCGCCCGGTCGGCCCCCGCCACCAGGGCCCAGGACGGCTTCGTCAGCCAGGCCGCCGCGGAGGCCGTCTCGGCGAAGGCCGCGGCGGCGAGGGGGCGTTGGGCCGCCGCCAGCACCCTGGTGACCTCCACGGCCACGTCCGCGGCGAAGACGGCGGGGAAGGCCGCCTCGTCGATGGTGACTTCGACGGCGCTGTCCCCGTCGAGGAGGGGGTAGGTCCACTCCTTCAGGCTGCCCGGCAGCAGCGAGTCGGGGAAGCGCCCCTGCAACTCGCCCAGGCTCTCGTCCTCGTGCGGCACGTACGCGGCGACGTAGACGAGCCCGACGACGTTCTCCGCGGCACCGGCCACGGTGATCAGCGCGCCGCCGTAGGAGTGTCCGACCAGGACCACGGGCCCCTCGATCTGGGCGACGACGGACGCGACGTAGGAGGCGTCGGACGCGAGGCCGCGCAGGGGGTTCGGCGGGGCCAGGACCGGGATGCCGTCGCTCCGCAGTTCCGAGATGACGCCGATCCAGGTCGCCGCGTCGGCGAAGGCACCGTGCACGAGGACGACGGTGGGCAGGGGGGTGGTCATGGGCAGCTCTCTTCTCGGTGTCGGGCCACGCGCGGGGCGTCACGCCGTGGTCCACGAAGGAGGTCCGTGCAGCTGGTCGCCCACGGTAGGGCGGGTGCGGCGGCGCCGCTGGCACGGCGGCGCACCACCGCTGCCACGAGAGCGCACGCCGGGCTCAGGCCGCCTTCGGGGTGACGGCGGAGGTGGCCAGCGACTGCCATTCGCTGGGGGACATCCCGTACGCGCCCCGGAACGCCCGGCTGAAGTGCGAGGGGCTGCTGAAGCCCCAGCGGTGGGCCACCGCGGCCATGGTGAACCTCCGGTGGGACCGGCCCAACTCGATCCGGCAGGACTCCAGTCTGCGACGGCGCACCCACTGGCTCACCGTGGTGCCGTCGTTCTGGAAGAGCTTGTGCAGATAGCGGACGGAAATGTGGTGGGCGCGCGCGATCGACTCCGGGGAGAGGTCCGGGTCCGTCAGACGCTCCTCGATGAAGGCCCGGATCCGGACCAGCGTCTCGTGGCCGCCCCTCGACCCGCGCGCAGCCCCGTCGGCCGCGTCCGTCTCCAGGAGCTCCACGACCAGGACGGAGAGCAGGTGTACGGCCGTACGGGAGAGCCGGTCGCCGACGGGGGTCCGGCGCAGCTCCGCCTCGGCGGCGAGCGCCGACAGGAAGTCCGACACCAGCGCCCCGAGACCCTCGCCGCCACGCACGGGGACGCCCACCACCTGCTGGAGCTCGGCCTCCGTGACGCCCAGATAGCACGGGGGGATCCGGAAGAAGAGCATCTGGCAGTCGTCGCCGAACCGCAACAGGTGGCGCCGGGCCGGGTCGCAGAAGACCAGGTCGTTCGGCTCCAGGAGCGTCCTGGCTCCCTCACGGAGGCTGCTCACCGCTCCGCGGACGTGCATGCCGAGGTAGAGGAACGCGCCCTCCTGCTCGCCGGGCATGTCGGAGAGCGTCCGCACGAGCCACTCGGCGTCGGCGGCCGCGGGCCGCGTCGTCGCGTCGGGCACGGGGGACATCACTGGCTGCGTCATGGGAACTCCAGGCCGTACGGTTCTTCGTGGTGGGGCGGGGCGCTCGCGGAGCGCGGCGGACGGGTCAGGCCCACGGGCCCGCCTCCTCGGCCAGGAACTCCTCCACCACGGCGTTGAAGGCGGCCGGGTTCTCCAGGAAGGGGAAGTGCGAGTTCGCCACGTCGGCGGCGAAGACGTGCAGCCGCGCATAGGGAATGCGCTCGGCGACGAAGCGCTGCGAGTCGGGATGGACGTGGCTTCCCTCGCAGCCGATCACCAGGGTCGGCACGTCGATCCTGGGCAGCACGTCCCGCCAGTCCTGGGCGCAGTGGTCGAACAGCAGCGGCACCCCGGCGTACGCGGGCGTCGCGGCGATCTGCCCGGCGACGAAGGCCAGCAGCTCCGGGTCGGGCTCGCCGGAGAACATGCCGCGGACGAAGTCGGCCCGCACCTCGTCCCCTCCCGGCGCCGCGAGCGCGGCCCCCAGGTCCAGGAGTGCCGGTACGTCGAAGATGGCGCCGCAGTCGCGCTGCTCCCGCTCGGTCATCCAGGGCACGGCGGCGACGGCCGCGGGCTGGTCGACGGCGACGAAGCGCCGCGTCCGCCCGGTCCCGTACTGGTCGATGAAGCTCCACCACACCGAGACGCCCATGGACCAGCCAAGCGCGTCGAAACGCGGAAGGCGGAGGTGGTCGACGAGTTCGAGCACGTCACGGGCCAGGCGGGCGACGCGGTAGCCGTGCCGGGGCTTGCCGGAGAGGCCGTGGCCGCGTAGATCGACGGTGACGACGCGACGGCCGGGCGCAAGGTCCGCGAACTGGTGGCGGAACATCGCCTGTGTCTGGCCCCAGCCGTGCAGCATGATCAGGGGGACTCCCCCGCCGCCGCTGTCCCGGTACGCGAGCCGCGCCCCGTCCGTCGTGATCAGTTCCTTCATGGCCTCTTCCCTGGTCACAGGCGGTTTATCCGCGTGCCCGCCCCGTCCCGCACATCTTCGGACGCGGCGCTCCGCCGCCACCACCGCGTGCTGTAGGAATCCGGCGGGACGTCATCCTCGTTTTGTCGAAGCACCGCTTCCCGGCCCTGCGGAGGCCGGGAGCACGTCGGGTCACGCGGCCGCCTCGTCGCCCGTGGCGAGGAGTTCCTCGATCCGCAGCCCCAGGTGCAGGGTGAGCCGGTGGGCGCCGTCGTCCAGGTCGAGTCCGGTGATCTCCTGGATCTGGCGCAGCCGGTAGTAGAGCGACGTGCGGTGCAGGCGCAGCGCGTCCGCGGTCCGGGGAATGGACCCGGCGTGTTCGAGGAAGCTCCGCAGGGTGTCCCGCAGCCGCTCGCCGCCGTGGGCGTCGGTCAGGGTGCGCAGCGGCTTCGGCACGAGGGAGGCGTTCAGGGCGTGCTCGGGCAGCTGGAGGAGCACGGCGAACTCCCCCAGCCGGTCCCAGTCGCCCACGCCCCCCAGCGAGGGCAGCCGCCGCGCCGCGCGGGCCGCCACGAGCGACTGCTCGTACGACGTCCAGGCGTTGTGCAGGCCCGGGTGTCTGCCGCCGACGCCGATCACGGGGGCCGTGGACGGGTCGAGGAAGGTGGCGAGTTCCTCCAGGACGCGGGCGGACTGGGCGGCGATCTCCGTCGGCCGCGGCGGCCGGTCGCGCAGCTGGAGCAGGATCGCCCGCTCCTGGTCGATCGCGGTGATGCCCTGCGCCGAACGCGTCTGACGGAAGCCCTCCAACGCCCCCCACAGGGCCGCTTCGGACTGCCGTACGGGCTCCGTGCCGCGGCTCAGCCGGACGACGGTGACGAGGACGTGCTCGGCCTCCCCGAGCAGGCCGCGCTCCCTCGCGCGCCGACGGGCGGCGGTGCGCGTGGCGAGGTTGGAGTCGACCAGGTCCAGGACCAGGGTCCGCTCTTCGGTCTTCCAGGTGTCGGCGGCGAGGTGTTCCAGGTACATCTGGGCGGCCATCAGGTCGGCGGCCCAGGCGATGGCTTCGGTGTCTTGTTCGTCGAGCGCGCGGTCCGGCACGACGACCATCAGCAGGCCGAGGAGGTGTCCGCGCTCGCGCAGTGGCACGACGTAGCGCGGCAGCATGCCGAGGTCGTCGCGGCCGTCGATGAATCCGGGCCGCGACCACCGGGCGACGCCCTGGGCGAGCACGTGGCGGACGGCCGCGTTGTCGGCGCGGCCCTGCAGGAGCGTGCCGATCCGCACCGGGTCCTCGTCGCCGAAGTGGCGGCTCGTGCACACCATGCGGACCAGCGGATCGTCGACCGCGACCGACCGTCCCAGCTTCTCCGCGAGTTCGTCGACGAGTGCCTGGAGCTCGGCGCTGCCAGGACGGGCTCGCTGGGGCCCTGCGGTCATGCGCTGTTCCTCTCTCGACCATCGGTTCCCTGCGGAGGGTGGCTCCCGTTCCGCAGCTCTTGATCATTTTGAGGAAGCGCCGCCCTCGGCACATCGCACGAACCGTCCATCGATACGGCGCCGGTAGGGGATACGAAGGGGTTACTCTCCGCTGTCGCGGGTCTTCACGAGGCGGGTCAGCTCCGCGCGCGAGGTGAGGTCGAGCTTGGTGAAGGCGCGGCGCAGATGCGAACTCACCGTGTGCGGCGAGACGGAGAGCCGCTCGGCCACCTGGCGGTTCGTCAGCCCTTGGGCCACGAGCCGGGCCACGCCAAGCTCGGACGCGGTCAGCTCGGGCCACCGCGCGACGTATCCGGCCGGTGCGGGCCGACGGCGGACGCCCGCGGCGCGCAGGCGTCGGCGCACCCGGGCGACGTCCCGCTCGGCGCCCGCTCGCGCGTAGAGGCCGAGGGCCCTGTCCAGGTACGGCACCGCCTCCGGCCTGCGAGTGGCCGCCAGCTTGCGCCCGGCGTCCTCCAGGGCGGAGGCGCGGGCCAACGGCCGTGAGGTGTCCTCGTAGAGGCGGACCGCGCGCACCAGGTGGTCGAGGTCGTTGTCGAGCAGCCCGCGGGCGTGCGCGGCGGTGGCGGCGAGGAGCGTGACGCCCGGGTTGAGCGCGGCGCGGCGCTCGGCCACGCCGACCGCCCGCGAGGCCGCGTCGTGCGCACCGGCCCGCAGCGCCACGCGGACGAGACCGGGGGCGTCGGCGGGGTCGAGCGGGCTGCCCTGGGACGCCCGCTCCTCGTCGAGCGCGCTCACCACGTCGGCCAGTGCGGCAGCGTCGGCGCGGCCGTCGACGTCAGCCAGCAACGCCAGTGCCCAGGCACCGACTTGGCGGACGAGGGGCGCGCCGTCGGTGCGCATCCGCCGCGCGTCGGCCGCGTGGCGGCGTGCGGCCCGCTGGTCGTTCGTATGGACGGCGACGCGGGCCAGCGCGTACCGGAGCGTGACGTCGGCGAGGTGGTCGGGGCCGGGCTCCTCGGGCGCCGCCGCGGCGGCTGCCGCCTCGGCCCGGGCGTCCGTCAGCCGTCCGGCGTCCAGGAGGAGCCGCGTGCGGTACATCCGCCACATGCGCGTGGCGGCCGTCCGGCCCTGCTCCCGTGTCTGCCGCAGCGCGGCGTCGGCGACGGCGAGCGCCTGCTCGGAGCGGCCTGCCGCGTTCAACAGGGAGCTCTGCCACAGGCCTTCGGGGCCCCACAGGGAGTCGGCCGCGCCCACGGCAGTGGCCAGGTCCGCCAGGCGCAGGGCCTCGCTCCAGTCCATCCGGCGGAACCGGACGGCCGATGCGACGACCGTCAGCGTGGCCCGGGCGGTGCGGTCCCCGGCGGCTTCGGCGGTCTCCCGCGCCTCGGGCAGGGCCTGTTCGACCGCCTCGTCGTCGCCCGACAGCGCGAGGCCGAGGCACAGCAGCGAGAGGAGCCGGGCCCGCAGGTCCTCCGGCAGGCCGGGCAGCGCCGCTCCCGCGCGGGCCTGCCGGACCGCTTCGGAGAAGTCGTACTGGGTGGACAGACGCGCCAGGCCGAGGCGTATCCATGCTTCGTCCCGCGGCCCGAGTCCGCCGGTCGACAGGGCCGACGTCCCCAGCTGTCGTGCGCGGGCCGCCTGCCCGGTCTGCCAGAGCAGCGGGATCAGCTCGGCGATCACCCGTGGCCGTTCCGGGGCTTCCTCCGCGGTGAGTTCCAGCGCTCTGAGGGCGAGCTCGGCGGCCGGTCCGGGGGCGGTGGCCGCGAGGTCGGCCGCGGCGGTGCGCAGCCGGTCGGCGTCCGTCCGGTCGGCGTCCGTCTTATCGGCGTCCGTCCGGTTCTCGGGCTGCGCGTCGGCGGTCGGTGGCTTCGAAGGCGCGCCCGCGGCCACGCCGCTCCGCGGCAGCGTCCGCGCCGCCTTGCCGCGCAGGGAGCGCCGTACGGGAAGGGGAAGCCCGGCCGCCACCGACTCGCGGACCAGTTCGTTGCGGAACTCCAGGCGGTCGCCCCTTTCGGCGAGCCACTCGGTATCGAGGGCTTCGCGGAGCGGGGTGATCAGTGCCGCCGGTGAGCTGCCCAGCAGCTCGGCCAGCAGGCTCACGGTGACCGGGCGGTCCACGGCGGCCGCTGTCTCCACGAGTGCCCGGGCCGCGTCGGACAGCAGGCCCAGGCGGCGCCCGACCGAGGGCAGCGGCCGGGCCGGAAGGGGTGCGGTGAGCCGGGCCGTGCCGTCGTCGATGGCCACCACCTCCTCGTCCCGCAGCACGTCGAGCAGTTCCCTCAGGAGCAGCGGCACGCCCTCGGCGCGGCGGGCGACGCGCAGCACGTCCCGGTCGGGAACGGCGCCCAGGACGTCTTCCGTCATCCGTGCGACCGCCCGGTCCCCCAGCGGCCCCAGGACCACCGCGCGGGCCCCGCCCCGGTGGATCCGGTCGAGGGTGGTGCGCACGCGCGGCGGCACGCTGCCGCGGCACACGGCCACCAGCCACAGGATCGCGTCCGACGCGAACCGGGCCGCGAGGGTGTGCAGGGTGAGGAGTGTCAGTTCGTCGCACCACTGGAGGTCGTCGAGGACGATCAGCAGCGGGCCCGTGCGAGCGGCCTCCCGCAGGCGGTCCCCCAGTTCCTGGAGGAGCCAGAACCGCTGCCCCGGCACCGTGGCGAGGTCGCGGAGCCGGGCGGCGTCCGAGAGCGGCGCCGCCCCGGTGAGCAGCCCGTCGAGGAGCGGGCCGAGCGGCACGAACTGGTCCTCGGGGTCCGCTCCCCCGTGGAACACCCGCGTCCCGCGCCGCCGCGCGGAGGCCGACGCCTCCTGGAGGACCCTGGACTTGCCGCTGCCCGCGGGGCCCTCGACGAGGACGACGCCGCCTTCCCCGCGGGCCAGCGCGTCGAGCCGCGCCTCGACGAACGCCAGCTCCGCCTGTCTGCCGCGGAGCGGTGGACAGGCACCGTCGGCGTCCTCGGGAAAGGGCCATGTGGTCAATCCGGTTCACGCTCATTCCGCGGGCGGGGCCGCACGGGACGATGCTGTGATCCGCGTACGGTACGGCGGATCAGTATGAACGACCGTCGGGCCTCAGTCGAAGCGCAGGTCGGCCACTTGCTGTTCGAGGGCGGTGACGTCGTCGTCGGCCTCGGCCGCGGCCGGGCGGGCCGCCATGAGCGCGGCGAGGTCGCCGCCCGCCCTGCGGACCCGGGCGGGCAGCCCCTCGGTGTACGCGTCGCCGCCCGATCCCCAGTCCTCGGACGCCGCGTACACGGCGGTGGGGACGACGGTGGCGCGCAGATGGGCGAAGAGCGGACGCATCGCGTGGTCGAGGACCAGGGAGTGGCGGGCGGTGCCGCCCGTCGCCGCGATCAGGACCGGCTTGCCCGTGAGGGCGGCCGGGTCGATCACGTCGAAGAAGGACTTGAAGAGGCCGCTGTAGGAGGCCGTGAACACGGGCGTCACGGCGATCAGTCCGTCGGCTCCCGTGACCGCGTCGATCGCGGCGGCGAGGCGCGCCGGGGGAAAGCCCGTCACGAGGTGGTCGGCGATCGCACCGGCCAGCTCCCGCAACTCCACGACCTCGGTCGACACGTCGTGGCCCCGGGCGGTGAGCTCGTCGCGGACCGACTCGGTGAGCCGGTCCGCGAGCAGCCGGGTGGAGGAGGGCGTGCTCAGGCCCGCGGAGACGGCGACCAGCTTCACAGGGCGGTCACTCCCCGGGCGGCCTCGACCCGCGCGGCGTGCGTCGGCGCGTCCGGCACGTCGGCCGGGCGTCCGTTCGCGAACTCCTTGCGCAGGACGGGCACGACCTCCTCGCCGAGGATGTCGAGCTGTTCCAGGACGGTCTTCAGAGGCAGCCCCGCGTGGTCCATCAGGAACAGCTGGCGCTGGTAGTCGCCGACCGTCTCACGGAAGGACAGGGTGCGGTCGATGACCTGCTGGGGCGAGCCCACCGTCAGCGGGGTCTGCTCCGTGAAGTCCTCCAGGGACGGGCCGTGGCCGTACACGGGCGCGTTGTCGAAGTAGGGGCGGAACTCCTTGACGGCGTCCTGGGAGTTCTTGCGCATGAAGACCTGCCCGCCGAGGCCGACGATCGCGTCCTCGGGGCGGCCGTGCCCGTGGTGGGCGTACCGGCGTCGGTACAGCTGGACCATGCGCCGGGTGTGGTCGGCGGGCCAGAAGATGTTGTTGTGGAAGAAGCCGTCGCCGTAGAAGGCGGCCTGCTCCGCGATCTCCGGGGACCTGATGGAGCCGTGCCAGACGAACGGCGCGACGCCGTCCAGGGGCCGGGGCGTCGCGGTGAAGCCCTGCAAGGGCGTGCGGAACGTGCCCTCCCAGTCCACGACGTCCTCGCGCCACAGCCGGCGCAGCAGCGCGTAGTTCTCCTTGGCCAGGTTGATGCCCTGGCGGATGTCCTGCCCGAACCACGGGTACACCGGCCCGGTGTTGCCGCGGCCCAGCATGAGGTCGACCCGGCCGTCGGCCAGGTGCTGGAGCATCGCGTAGTCCTCCGCGATCTTCACCGGGTCGTTGGTGGTGATCAGCGTCGTGGCCGTGGACAGGATCAGCTTCTCGGTACGGGCCGCGACGTAGCCGAGCAGGGTGGTCGGGGACGACGGGACGAACGGCGGGTTGTGGTGCTCGCCGGTCGCGAAGACGTCGAGGCCGACCTCCTCGGCCTTGAGCGCGATGGCGACCATCGCCTTGATGCGCTCGTGCTCCGAGGGAGTACGGCCGTCGGTGGGGTCGGGGGTCACGTCCCCGACGGTGAAGATGCCGAACTGCATGGGGGTCTCTGCTCTCCTGAACCTGGCTGGATCGTGCGGTCGTGCACTGGGGGAAGCGGCGGAGGGCCACCGGACATTCCCGGCGGCCCTCCTGCGCGTCACTTCGCCAGGAAGGCGAGGAGCGCGGTGTTGACCTCCTCCGCGTGGGTCCACAGCAGGCCGTGCGGGGCGCCCTCGATCTCGACGTAGTCGGCGGCGGGCAGCGCCCGGTGGAAGGGGCGCGCGGTGCTCTCGGCGGGCAGGATGCGGTCGGCCGTGCCGTGCAGGATCAGGGCGGGCACGTCGACGGCCGGGAGGTCGGCGCGGAAGTCGGTGTACCAGGTCGCCGGGGCGGCGGACGCGGCGAAGGCGCCGCCGCCGGCCGCGGTGTTCCAGCTGTTGCGGACCGCTTCCTCGCTGATGCGGCTGCCCAGGTTCTCGTCGAGGTTGTAGAAGTCGTTGAAGAAGGCCGTGTAGTAGGCGTAGCGGTCGGCCTTGACGGCGGCGACCACGCCGTCGAAGAACTCCTTCGGCGCGGCCCCCTCCGGGTTGTCGTCGCTCTTCAGGAGCCAGGGCTCCAGGGAGGCCAGGAAGGCCACCTTGGCGACGCGGCCCGAGCCGTACGCGGAGACGTAGCGGGCGACCTCGCCGGTGCCCATGGAGAAGCCGACCAGGACGGCGTCCCGCAGGTCGAGGGTCTCCAGCACGGTGTTCAGATCGGCGGCGAAGGTGTCGTAGTCGTAGCCGGTCGTCGGCTGGGACGACTGGCCGAAGCCGCGGCGGTCGTATGTGATCACGCGGTATCCGGCGGCGAGCAGGGCGGCGCTCTGGCGCTCCCAGGAGTGGCCGTCGAGCGGGAAGCCGTGGATGAGGACGACGGGCTGCCCGGTCCCGTGGTCCTCGTAGTACAGGTCGATGGCGGTGGAGTTCTCCTGGCCCACGGTGATGTACGGCATGGGTGGCTTCCTCGATTCATGTCGGCTGGTCCGCGCTGTCGCGCGGCACTGAACGCCGTCACGCTATGGCCGGTGCCGGGCCGCCCGTTGTCGCCGGACGCACCGTGGCTTGCCCGTGCGCGCAGAGTTCGCCGGGGTCAGGCGTCAGCTCGGGGCGTCGGCCTGCGCCGGTACGCGCCGGGTCAGCTGGACCCGTGAGGTGACCGAGAGCTTGCGGAAGACCGAGGCCAGGTGGGTGTTGACGGTGTGCGGGGACACGACGAGGGCGGCCGCGGCCGACCGGTTGGTGTGTCCGTCGGCGATCAGACGGGCGACCTTGCGCTCCGAGGCCGTGAGCGCCTCCCAGCCCTGGCTGGGCCGCGGCCGGGCCGCGGCGCGCCTGCCGGAGCGGGTCGCGGCCCGGTCGAGATCGGCCCGCACCCGGTCGGCCTCGAAGCCCGCCCCCATCTGTACGAACTGCTCGTACGCCGTGCTCAGTGCGGGGATCGCGGCGGCGGTGCCGGTGGGCAGGAGGGCGCGCCCCAGGTCGGCGGAGGCCGCCGCGAGGTGCAGGGGGCGGGGCCCGGTCCGAAGGACGCGGACGGCCCGCTCCAGGAGCGCGGTGTCGGCGCCGACCAGGCCCGCCGTGTGGGCGGCGATGCCCTGTGCGGTGGGCACGGCGGGGTTGCGGGCGGCGTGCGTGGCCGCCTGGGCCGCCAGGTCGTCGGCCAGGGCCCTGTCCCCGGCGCGCAGGGCGATCCGCACGGCGTCGACGCAGCGCGTGCGCAGGATCCGCCACCGGACGAAGGGATGGTCGCGCTGGGCGGACCGGAGGTGTTCGGCCGCTGCCGCGTGGTGTCCCGCGGCGTCGGCGATGACGGCCTCCAGGTACTGGTGGGCCGCGTGGTTGCCCGTGTTCGGCCGCTCGGCCAGGGCGGCCCTGACCGCTTCGAGGTGGTGCCGCGCGGCGTCGCGGTCGCCGCGCAGCAGCGCGAGGCGGCCCCGGTTGACCCGGATGTTGACCAGGTTCCCGGGCACGCCGAGGTCCGCCTCGAGGCGTTCGGCGGTGACGAAGTCGGCCTCGGCGTCGTCGAGGCGGCCGAGGCCCAGGTGCAGGGTGCCCTGGGCCCACATCAGCATCGCGGGGCGCAGGGGCGCGTCGCCCGCCGTACCGAGGAGCTGCCGGGCCATGGCGAAGTCGTCCAGGTGGACCCGCGCGACGACCTCCTCGGGCAGGAAGGCCGCGTCGAAGGCGCTCAGGGCCGTGTGGTGCGCGACGGCGGCGGCGCACTCGCCCGCGTTGAGGGCGATCTCGCCGAGGCCCCACAGCGCGACGACGCGGGCCTCCCGGTCGTCCGCCCGCTCGGCCTCGGCCAGGGCCCGCTCGCCCGTGCTCCGCGCGGCGTCGAGGTCACGCCCGCGCGAGCGCGCGAGCGCCTGGCGCGCGGTGAGCCGGGCGGAGATCGCCGGGTCGGTGACGACGGCGAGGCCCGCCGTGGTGCGGCGGGTCAGCTCGTGGACGTCGTCGAGGTGCCAGAGGGTGTCGCCGAGCACGGACTGCAGCCGGGCGAAGACGTCCAGGGGCGGCCTGCGGGCCAGCAGCGCGTCGCCGGTCTCCCGGGCGCGGGTGTAGCGGCCCGCGCGGGTGAGCGCGGTGATGGCCCGCTCCCCCGCGACGAACGCCGTGGGCTCGTGCGGCGGGAGCAGTTCCAGGGCGCGCAGCGCCAGGTCGGCGGCGAGGTCCGGCATGACGGAGAGGACGTCCGTGGCGGCCCTGCCGAGCAGCCGGGCCGCCTCGTGGTCGCCGGGTTCGGCGCTCTTCAGCAGGTGCGGGACCGCGTCGACGGGGGTGCGGCCGACCGCGACGAGCCGCCGTGCCGCCTCCCGGTGCAGGGCCCGGCGGGCCGAGGGCGCGAGATCGGCGTACACGGCCTGGCGGAGCAGGTCGTGGCGGAAGACGAGGCGTTCGCCGTCGTCGTCGACGAGCCCCGCAGCGATCGCCTCGTCCAGCTCCGTGATGAGCGCGGTCGCGGGCCGCCCGCACAGGGCCGCGGCGTCGCCGAGGCGGAAGGCGCGCCCGAGGACCGACCCGACCCGCAGGAACTCCAGGGTGCCCGGGCGCAGCGCGGCCAGCCTGCCGCGGACCCCGAGCACGAGGCGCTCCGGCGGCTGCTCGGGCCCCTCCGTCCCCGACGCCGCGATGCCCGTCAGGAGTTCGGTCGCGAGGAAGGGGTTGCCGCCCGAGCCGTCGAGCAGCTCCGTGACCTTCGGCGGTACGTCGTCGCCGAGCGCGTCGCGGGCCAGCTCGGCGAGGGCCGCGTCGGTCAGGGGCCGCAGCGGGACGGTCGTCAGGCACGGCCCGTCGCGGCGCAGGTCCGGGTCCTCGCGGCCCGCGAGCAGCCACAGGACCGGGGAGGTGAACAGGCGTGCCGGCAGGACGTTGAGGGCGAACCGGCTCAGCGGGTCGGCCCACTGGACGTCGTCGATCGCGATGAGCGTGGGCGTGCCCGCCGAGCGCTCCTCGATCAGCTGGGCCAGCCGTTCGACCAGCCAGATGCGCTGGTCGTGGTGGCCCGCGAGGTGCGCGAAGTCCTCGCCGGACAGCAGCGGCGGGTCCCCGTGCAGCAGGCCCGAGGCCAGGGAGGCGAGCGGCGCCAGCTCGTGCAGCTCCTCGGCGTGGCCCTGGCTGACGACGAACCCCTGGGCCCGCGCGAGCGCGACGGTCTCCTCCAGGAGGACGGTCTTGCCGATGCCCGGCTCCCCCAGGAGCAGCGCCATCGCCCCGCCTTCGCCGTCCCGCACGGCCTCGACGAGGGTGCGCAGCCGCTCCAGCTCGGCTTCCCTGCCGCGCAGTCCGGGTCTGCTCAGGCCCGTGCTCCGGGGCTCCGCCGCGGTCATCCCTTGACCGATCCCGCGAGCAGGCCCCGGGCGACGTACCGCTGGAGGGCGAGGAACGCGAGGAGCGGAACCGACGCCGAGACGAAGGCTCCCGCCGTGAGGCGCTGCCACTCGTCGCCCCGCGTCCCGGCCAGCGTCGCGAGCCGGACCGTCACCGGCGCGGTCTCGGCCGTGCCGCCCGCCAGGGTCAGCGCCACCAGGAGGTCGTTCCACACCCAGATGAACTGGATGATCGCGTAGGTGAGCAGGGCGGGCCGGGCCAGCGGCAGGACGACGCGGAGCAGCAGCGTCGCGTGCGAGGCGCCGTCGACCCGCGCGGCCTCGATCAGCTCGCGCGGCAGCCCGGCCAGGGCGTTGTGCAGGAGGAACACCGCGAAGGGCAGGGCGAAGGCGGTGTGGGCGAACCAGACGTGGCTGAATCGGGCCGGTCCCGTGGCGTCCCAGGCGGGCAGGAACAGCCACCCCTGGGAGAACAGCTTCAGGAGGGGGACGAGGGCCATCTGGAGCGGTACGACCTGGAGCGCGAAGACGCCGACGACGAGCGCGTCCCGCCCCCTGAAGTCGATCCACGCGAGCGCGTACGCGGCGAAGAAGGCCAGGACCAGGGGGAAGAGGACCGAGGGCAGAGTGATGACGAAGGAGTTGACGAGGTGGTCGGCGAGCCGTCCCGAGGCATTGCCGCTGCCGAGCAGCACGTCGCCGTAGTTGTCGAGGGTGACGTGCGGCGCGCCGAAGAGGGTCCACCAGCCCGTCGTCTTGATCTCGTCCTCGGGGCGCAGGGAGGACAGCAACAGGCCGAGGGTGGGTGTCGTCCACAGCACCGCGATCAGCAGGGCGGCCAGCGAGAAGGCGCGGGAGGAGAGCCGCTCCCGTACGCCGTTCACCGCGCGCTCCGCTGGGCCCGCACCTTGTAGGCGACGACCGGGGTGACCAGGGCGAAGAGGAGCACGGCGAGGGCGGCGCCGCGGCCTGTCTGGCCGTAGCGGAAGGACTGGGCGTACATCTCGTGGGCGATGACACCGGTGTCGAACTGGCCGCCGGTCATGGTTCTGACGATGTCGAAGGCCTTGAAGGTGCCGATCACCTCGGCGAGGGCGACGACGAGCAGCGTGGGTCTGATCAGCGGCACGGTGACGCGCCAGAAGATCTGCCGGGGCGACGCGCCGTCGAGGCGAGCGGCTTCGACGACGTCGTCGGGGACCGCCCTGATCGCGCCCGCGAGCAGCACGGCCGCGAAGCCGGTCTGGGCCCACACCATGGCCACGACGAGGAACAGCACGTTCCAGGGGGAGTCCACGAGCCACTGCCGCGGCTCGCCGCCGAACGCCACGACGAGCTGGTTGAGCAGCCCGATCTGGTCCGCCTCGGCGGGCCGGTAGGCGTAGACGAACTTCCAGATGAGGCCCGCGCCGACGAACGAGAGCGCCATCGGCAGCAAGACGAGGGCCAGGGCGAGCGCCCGGTACCGCGACCGCGCGACGGCCGCCGCGTACAGCAGGCCGGCCGCGGTCACCAGGAGGGGCACGAGCACCACCCAGGTCAGGGTGGTGCGCAGCACGGTCAGCGCGCCGGGGTCGGTGACCAGCCACACGTAGTTGTCGAGTCCGACCCACCGCTCCCCCGCGCCGTCCTTGAACGAGAGCAGCAGGGTGCGCAGGCCGGGTACGAGGAGGCCGACGGTGAGCAACAGCAGGGCGGGGGCCAGCAGCAGGAAGGCCGCGCCCCGCCTCCGTACGGGCCCCTGGTGCAGGAGCACCAGGACGAGGACGACCACCGCGGCGAACGTGGCGAGGCCTTGGAGGAGGTACAGGAGCTTGGGTTGCTGGGCGAGGGGGTCGAACGTCATCAGGGGCTCGGCCAGGACCGTTCGATGGCGTCGGCGACAGGCTCGGTGTCCTTGCCGCCGATCCAGTCGACGGCCTCCTTCCAGAACGTGCCCGCGCCCACCGAGGCGGGCATCAGGTCCGAACCGTCGAACCGGAACTGCGTCCTGGGGTTCTGGAGCAGCTGGATCGAGAGCTTGTCGACCGGGGTGGCGGCGTTGGCGAGGTCCACGCCCTTGTTGGCCGACACGAACGGGCCCTTCTTCATCCGCGCGTTGGCGAAGTCCGCCGTCGCCAGGTACTCCTGGAAGGCCCGCACCTCGGGCCGGTCGGAGAACGCCGCGGCGAACATGCCGCCGCCGAGGACCGGTCGGCTCGCCCGGTCCCGGCCCGGCAGGAGGAAGGCGAACACGTCCTTGTCCGGGCCGATCTCGGTGCCCTCCGGCCAGTGTTCGGCGTAGAACGAGGCCTGGCGGTGCATCGCGCAGTCGCCGGAGACGATCGGGGTGCCGCCCTCCTGGTAGGCGATCGAGGCCATCGAGCGGGCCGGGCCGTAGCCGCCGTTGGCGTACCGGTCGTTCTTGAGGACGGAGCCCACGGTGTCCATGGCCCTGATCACGCGGGGGTCGTTGAACGGGATCTCGTGGCTGACCCAGCGATCGAAGACGTCGGGCCCGCTCTGGCGCAACAGGACGTCCTCGATCCAGTCCGTCAGGGGCCAGCCGGTCGACTCGCCGGACTCGACGCCCGCGCACCAGGGCTTGACGCCCGTCGCCGCGACCTTCTCGGTCACGTCCATGAGCTCTTTCCAGGTGCGCGGCACGCTCAGCCCGCGGTCCCGGAAGAACGTCGGCGAGTACCAGACGTACGACTTCACGTTGGCGACCAACGGCGTGCCGTAGAGGGTGCCGTTCACGGTCGCGTAGCTGTTCCAGTCCTTCGACCAGCCCTGCTGCGCCAAGGACGCGACCTCGGGGCTCGCGGGCTTGAGGTCCCCGGCGCGGGCGAAGCGCTCCAGCAGGCCGGGCTGCGGGAAGAACGCCACGTCGGGGGCGTTGCCGCCGTCGACCCTGACCTGGATCTGGGCCTCGAACTCGCCGTCGCCCTCGAACTGGACGTCGATGCCGGTGCAGGCCGCGAAGTCCGCCCAGGCCGCTTCGAACAGGTCCGCTTCCCGGTCCTGGTTGGACGCGTAGACGGACACCTCGGTGCCGGGATGGGTGCCGTATCGCGCGTAGGACGCACAGTCCCCGGCTCCACGAGGCCGGGAGCCGCCGTCCGGGGCACCGCAGGCGGTGACCGTGGCTACGAGGACGATGACGGCGAGCGCGAACCTCGCGCCGAACCTCATGGGTGTGCTTCCTCCGATCACACCCCCGAGCGATCCTGGGGGCGAGGAGAAGTTACCAGCGCACGGACGCCATCGACCAATCGTTCGACCCGGGCCCGCGTGCAGGCACCGCCCCCCCACGGGCGTGGGGTCCGGGTGCGGTGGGCGCGTTCAGAGGGTGCGGCGCACGCCAGCGTGGCGTTCGAGGTTGCGGAGCTGGACGGTGAGGTCGCCCGTCACGGCGGTGTGGGCGGGCCCGCTGCGGCCAATGGGCAGGACCTCCTCGCCGCGCATGTCCTCCAGCATCAGGGCGAAGGCCGCGTACATCGCGACGAGCGCCACCAGGAGGCCGAGGGCGCCGGAGGTGCGGGTGAGCCACTCGACGCCGGTCAGGCCCGACAGGCCGGTGGCCGCCCAGCGGGGCAGGGACGCCACCAGGACCAGCCACATCGCGCGCTTGGGCGGCGTCACGGCCGTCATCAGCGCCCCGAAGCAGAGGAACGCCAGGTTGAACACGCCGAGGACCCGCGGGCCCTCGGCCGCGCCGCTGGCCATGACCAGGGCGTACGCCAGCCAGCTGCCCGCGAACGTGCCCATCAGGGTCGCCGCGATCACGTCACGGGCGCCGAAGGACAGCACGCTCACCAGGAACTGCAGCGCGAAGGCGGGCAGGACGCACAGGGCGACGGCGCCGCGGGCCGCGGAGTCGAAGACGCCGAGCTGGAGGCACCCCGTCATCGCCGAGGCGATCGCCACCGTGAAGAAGCCCAGCGGCATGGGTGAGGCGATGGGGCGCAGATTGATCCGGGTCATCGGCCGGAGGTCCGGCTCGAAGTGGCGTCCCCGCGGAGCGTCCGGCGGGCCGTCCGGCCCGTCGTCGGTCCCGTCGACAGGGACGGAGGAAGCGGTACTCATCGTGGAGATCTCCCGTTCAGTGGTCGAAGCAGGGGTCGAGGAACGACGCCGGAGTGTCGGACGTGGAGCCGCGGGCCACCCGCCACCGGCGGTGCTCCTCGGACTCGGCCGCGGCCTCGGCGACGAGCGCCGCCTGCCGGGCACCGGCCTGGTAGCCCCCGAAGCGGGCCACGGGGCTCCACTCGGGGCTGACCGGCGGGACGGCCTCGTCGAGTCCCTCGTACTCCGCGGTCGCGTAGACGACGCGGCCGCCGACGACGGTGAGCACGGCCTCGATGTCGGGGATGGCGGCGTCGGGCACGGTGAGGTAGTCGTCGGACAGGATCGCCAGGTCGCCGTAGTAGCCCTCCCGCAGGATGCCCTTGACGTCCTGCTCACCGGTGAGGCGCGCGCCGCCGCGGGTGTAGAGGCCGAGCGCGGTCTCCCTGTCGACCAGGTTCCCGGCCGGGTAGAGCGCGGTGCCGCCGACGGTGCGCCCGGTGACCAGCCAGTGGAGCGCCACCCACGGGTTGTAGGAGGAGACGCGGGTGGCGTCGGTGCCCGCGGCGACGGTCAGGCCCCGGTCGAGCATGGCCCGGACGGGCGGGGTGTGGGCGGCGGCCTCGGCGCCGTAGCGTTCGCGGAAGGCGGTGCCCTGGAAGGACATGCGGTTCTGCACGGACAGGGCGCCGCCGAGGGCCGCGATCCGGTCCAGGCTGTCGGCCGAGACGGTCTCCGCGTGGTCGAAGAGCCAGCGGTTGTCGCCGGGGAAGAGGCCCTCGGCGGCGAGCTTCTCGAAGACCGCGAGGTCGCGGCGGATCGTCTCGTCGTACGTGGCGTGCAGCCTGAAGCCCCAGCCGTTCTCCATCAGGAGCCGGACGGCGTGCTCGAACTCGGCCTCGTAGCCCTCGGCGAGCGCGGGACGGGGTTCGGAGAAGTTCTCGAAGTCGGCGGCGGCCCAGGTCAGGTTCTCGCCCGCGCCGTTGAGGCGCAGCCACTCGTCCCCGTCCCCGGGCCTCACCGTCTCGATCCAGCGCTTGAGGTCGGCGAGTTCCTGACCGGCCGTCTGCGGGAACAGGTGGTAGGCGATCCGCAGGGACAGCTCACCCGAAGCGGCGAGGTCGGTGACCGTGGCGTAGTTGTCGGGGAAGTTCTGGAAGCCGCCCGCGGCGTCGACCGCGGAGGTGAGTCCGAAGCGGTTCAGCTCGCGCAGGAAGTGCCGCGTCGAGGTCGTCCGGTCGGCCTCGTCGAGGGCGGGCGCCTTGGCCAGGGTCGAGTAGAGGATGAGGGCGCTCGGCGCGGCGAGGAGGACGCCGTTGGGCTCGCCGTCACGGCCCCTGACGATCTGTCCGCCCCGCGGGTCGGGGGTCGCGCGGGTGAATCCGGCGGCCTGTACGGCGGCCCGGTTCAGCAGGGCCGACTGGTAGAGGTGCAGGACGAACACCGGGGTGTCGGGGGCGGCGGCGTTCAGCTCGGCCACGGTCGGCATCCTTCGCTCGGCGAACTGCTCGGCGGTCCAGCCGCCGACGACCCGGATCCACTGCCCCTTGGGGGTGCGGCCGGCCTGCTCGCGCAGCATGGCCAGGGCGTGGCGGAGGCTGCGCACGCCGTCCCAGCGCAGCTCCAGGACGTAGTTCAGGCCGCCCCTGATGACGTGCAGGTGCGAGTCGTTCAGGCCGGGGATCACCCGGCGGCCGAGGGCGTCGACGACCGTGGTGCCCGGCCCGACGAGGTGGGCGAGGTCGTGGTCGTCGCCGAGGGCCGCGATCCGTCCGTCGCGGATCGCGACGGTGCGGGCCTCGGGGCGCCCGGGGTCGCCGGTGTACACCCTCGCGTTGCGTACGAGGAGGTCGGCCCGCGCGTGTTCCTGGCGCGGGGCGGCGGGTTCGGGGGTCGGCGGGTTCGGCATCGGGGGTTCTCCTTTGCGGATGTGCGGGGTGGGGCGCGGGCGCGCGGCGCGTCCCCGGGGGTGGGCGGGGCGTCTCAGAGGCCGTACGCCTCAAGGAGCCGCAGCCAGACCTCGCTCACGGTCGGGAAGGCGGGGACGGCGTGGCGCAGCCGTTCCAGAGGGACTTCGCCGGCGACGGCGACGGCGGCGGTGTGGATGAGTTCGGTCGCCAGCGGCCCTGTGAGGGTGCAGCCGACGACGACTCCCCGGCTCTCGTCGACGACGAGCTTGGCGCGGCCGCGGTAGTCGTCGGCGTACAGTGCGGCGCCCGCGACGTCGTCGACGCGGTACTCCACCGCGCGGACCGCCAGGCCCGCGGCGCGCGCCGCGCGTTCCGTGAGGCCGACGCTCGCGACCTCGGGGCGGGTGAAGAGGGCCTGCGGGACGGCGGTGTGGCCGGCCCGCGCGTCCCAGGCCTGCCAGCCGCCGGTGTCGGCGGGGCGGCCCGCGGCCCGTTCGGCGATCGCCGCGGCGCAGACGCGGGCCTGGTACTTGGCCATGTGGGTCAGCGGCGCGCGGTGGTTGACGTCGCCGACTGCGTAGAGCCAGTCGCCGTCGACGGCGGTGACCCGGCAGGTGTCGTCGACCGGGAGCCAGTCACCGGCCGTGAGGCCGACGGTGTGCAGGCCGAGGTCCTCGGTGCGCGGGCGGCGGCCGACGGCGACGAGGACCTCGTCGCAGCCGAGGGCGGCGCCGTCGGCGGTCTCGACCGTCACGGCGCGGGTGGCCGCGTCGCGGGTGACCCGGGTGGCTGCGGCCTCGAAGCGCAGCGTCACGCCCAGCGCCGTCAGGCCCCGGGCGACCTCTTCGCCCGCGCAGGGCTCCCAGTCGCTCAGCAGGGACCGGCCGCGGACGAGCAGGGTCACGGCGGAGCCGAGGGAGCGCCAGGCGGTGGCCAGTTCGCAGGCCACCACTCCGCCGCCGATGACGACGAGCCGCTCGGGCGGCGCATCGGACGTCGTGGCCTGCCGGTTGGTCCACACGCCGATCCGGTCGAGGCCTTCGACCGGCGGCAGCGCGGGGTCCGTGCCGGGGCTGAGCACGACCGCGCGCCGGGCCCGCAGGGTGCGGACCGTGCCGTCGGCCCCGGTCACCTCCACCCGGCGCTCCCCGGCGAGCCGCCCGTGCCCGCGGACGAGGGAAATGCCCGCGCCGGTCAGCCAGTCGGCCTGGCCCGAGTCGTCGCCGCGGGCGGTGAAACGGTCCCGGCGGGCCAGGACGCGCCCCACGTCGAGCGCCCCGGTGACCGACTGCCGGGCCCCGTCGACCGACCGCGCGGCCTCCCGGGCGGCGCCGGGCCGCAGCAGGGCCTTGCTCGGCACGCACGCGCGGTAGGAGCACTCGCCGCCGACCGCCCCGCCCTCGACGACGGCGGTGGTCAGTCCCGCCCGGACGGCCCGGTCGGCGACGACCTCGCCGCCGGGGCCGCCGCCGACCACGACGACGTCGTACGCGTTCTCCATCAGCCGCGCACCAGCGGCGTGTCGACGAGGTGTTCGGCCAGGAACCACACCTGGGCCTCGCCGGTGCGGATGACACCGGAGACGAGCAGGTCGGCGCCGCCCTCGTCGCCCTCGGCGGAGAGCCGCGCGGCGGCGTCCCGCGCGTCGATGAGGATCCGCTCGTGCGCGTCGAGGAGCCGCGACAGCATGACGGGGACCTTCTCCACGCCGTCCGGCGGCCGGGGGATCGTGGTCAGCTCCGCGACGTGGCGCGGGTCCCCGACCGCGACGCCGCCGAGGCTCTGGACCCGCTCGGCCAGCTCGTCCACGAGGGCCAGTTGGGCCTCGGCGTGCCGGTCGAGCATGAGGTGCAGCGCGTAGAAGGTCGCGCCGCGCATCAGCCAGTGGTGCTTCTTGTAGAGGGAGTACAGGATCTGTGTGTCGGCCAGTACGCGGTTCAGGCGCTGGCAGGCGTATCCGCGGGTGTCGTGGCCGAGGCCGATCGGCAGCTGCTTGAGCGTGCCGAAGGCCTGGGTCTCGGCGCCCTTCTGGTGCAGCAGCGGCTGTCCGCCGCCATGTGGGGGCGCGGTGGTCACGGTGTCCATCGAGTGCTCCTGGTCGGGAAGAAGGAGTCGGGAGGAAGGAGGGAGGGCCCGGCCGTCCGGTCGGGGGTCGCGGAGCGGCCGGGCCCGGTCTGTGGGGCGGGAATCAGCCCTCGGCGCGGGCGGCGGGCACCGGCGTCGCCGGGGCCGGGCGGTGCAGGACGAGCCGGGTGAGCAGCCCGCTGCCGAGACCGGCCACGAGCGCGACGGCCGCCCACCACAGCGGGTACGGCGTGAGGCCGACGGCCGCGTCGAGGGAGTAGGCGCCGGGCCCGGTGGCGGCGAGGGCGGTGGCGGTGCCGATGAGGACGAGCGGGTACTCGTATCCGTCGTTCTGCACCCAGAGGCCGTTGTGCCACTTCACGGTGAGGGCGACCGTCATGACCCCGATGGCCCCGGTCGCGGCGAGCGGGGTCAGCAGGCCCGCGGCGAGCAGCAGTCCCGATCCGATCTGGCCGCCGCCCGCCGCGAGGGCGGTGAGGACACCGCCGCGGAAGCCGTCGGCACGGAACTCCTCGGTGCCGCCCTCAAGACCCTTGCCGCCGAGGTGGGAGCTGATCTTCTGCACCCCGTGGCCCGCGACGAGCAGGCCCGCGAGCAAGCGAAGCAGCAGGATGCCGGTGTCCAAGGAAGTCAGCCCGCCGCGTGCGCGCCGAGGATGCTCTGCGCGTACACCACGCCCAGGCCGTACGCGCCCGCGTGGGCCTTGACGATGTCCATGACCGCGCCGTAGGTCTCCTGGCGCGCCCAGTCGCGCTGGAGCTCCAGGAGGACCTGGACCCAGGTGACCGGGACGGCTCCGGCCGCCACCATCCGCTGGAGCGCGTGCTCGTGGGCGGCCGGGCTGACGCCACCGGAGGCGTCGGAGACGACGTACACCTCGTAGCCCTGCTCCAGGGCGGAGAGCGCGGGCAGCACCAGGCAGACCTCGGTCCACAGGCCGGACAGGACGATCTTCTTGCGTCCGGTCGCCTTGACCGCGGCCACGAGCGCCTCGTCCTCCCAGGCGTTCATGGAGGTGCGGTCGACGACGTCGTGCCCGGGGAACACCTCGGCGAGCTGCGGCAGCAGGGGCCCGGAGAAGGACTCGGCGGCGACCGTGGTCAGGACGACCGGCACGTCGAACGCCCGGGCCGCCTTGGCCAGGCCCACCGTGCTGTTGATGATCGAGGAGCGGTCGCCGCTCCCGGTGCCGAAGAACATCTGCGGCTGGTGGTCCACGAAGAGCATGACCGCGTTGTCAGGCGTGAGGAGGTCCGAGCCCGGGGCGGCCTGCACCTTGGTGACGTCGAACATGAGGGGTCCTTTCACAGGCGGTTCGGTAGCGCGCCGACCGCGTCCGCGGCTCGGCACACCAGGAAGCTACGACCGGCCGTGAGGCCCGGCTTTTCGTCCCGCGCCCAGGAGTTGGCACGGCAGCGCACAACCCGCGCCGCCCGGGGCGTAGCAGGTCAGGGCGGTGGATCGACCGCCCGTGCGATGCTGTGGCCATGAACCTGGAGGACCTGGTGCGGCTGCGCCGCGCCAAGGACGTGATGGACCGCGACTACGCGCGGCCGCTGGACGTCCCGGCGCTCGCGAAGGTCGCCCTCATGTCGTCCGGCCACTTCTCGCGCAGCTTCCGCGCCGCCTACGGGGAGACGCCGTACAACTACCTGATGACCCGCCGCGTCGAGCGGGCGAAGGCGCTGCTGCGGCGCGGCGACATGAGCGTGACCGAGGTGTGCTTCGCGGTCGGCTGTACGTCGCTCGGGTCGTTCAGCTCGCGCTTCACCGAGCTGGTCGGCGAGTCCCCGAGCGCGTACCGGGCCCGGGACCACGGGGCGGGCGCCGGGATCCCGGCCTGCGTCGCCAAGATCCACACGCGGCCCGTGAAGAACGGGGAACCGGCCCTGGCACCGGAGGGCCCCGGGAAGCGGACCGGCGACCGGGCAGCGGGCGCGAACGGCTCGTCGGGGGCCGCCGGGAAACCGGTCACGATCGGAGAAGCGGATGCGGCCGACGCCTCGTAGCGTCGAGGCATGGACATCAAGCTCGCACAGTGCTTCATCGCCGTCGACGACCACGACCAGGCGCTCGCCTTCTACCGCGACGTCCTCGGTCTGGAGGTCCGCAACGACGTCGCCTTCGAGGGAATGCGCTGGGTGACCGTCGGGTCACCCGCGCAGGACGTGGAGATCGTCCTGGAGCCGCCGCTCGCCGACCCCAACGCCGCTGTGGCCGACCGGCAGGCGATGGCGGAGCTGCTCGCCAAGGGCCTGCTGCGCGGCGTGATCTTCACGACGGACGACGTCGACGCGGCCTTCGAACGCGTGCGGGCCGCGGGCGCCGACGTGCTCCAGGAGCCCATGGACCAGCCCTACGGCGTGCGCGACTGCGCCTTCCGCGACCCGGCGGGCAACATGGTCCGCTTCAACCAGCCCCGCAAGCAGTAGGACCACCTCGAAGCCCCCTGCGGTAGGGTCCCGGCCCAGTGCCGCGGAGGGCTCCGGCGAGCGGATCAGGCCGGGCGACACGGGCACAGGCCGCGCGGGCGGCCCGCACACACAGGGAGACACGATGAGCAAGGCCACCGAGACGCACGCGCAGCCGCCCGCTCCGCACGTCGCCGACAGCCACGGCCTGATCCGCGTGCACGGAGCGCGCGAGAACAACCTCAAGGACGTCAGCGTCGAGCTGCCGAAGCGGCGGCTCACGGTGTTCACCGGGGTCTCCGGCTCGGGCAAGAGCTCGCTGGTGTTCGACACGATCGCCGCCGAATCGCAGCGGATGATCAACGAGACCTACAGCGCCTTCGTGCAGGGCTTCATGCCGACCCTGGCCCGGCCCGAGGTCGACGTGCTCGACGGTCTGACCACCGCGATCATCGTCGACCAGCAGCGGTTGGGCTCCGACCCGCGCTCCACGGTCGGCACGGTCACCGACGCCCACGCGATGCTGCGGATCCTCTTCAGCAGACTGGGCAAGCCCCACATCGGCCCGCCCAGCGCATACTCCTTCAACGTCGCCTCGGTGCGGGCGAGCGGCGGCATCACCGTCGACCGCGGCGCCGCGAAGACCAAGACGGTGAAGGCGACCTTCAACCGCACCGGCGGCATGTGCACGCGCTGCGAGGGCCGCGGCTCCGTCTCCGACATCGACCTCACCCAGCTCTACGACGACTCCAAGTCGATCGCGGAGGGCGCGTTCACCATCCCCGGCTGGAAGTCGGACAACGTGTGGACCGTGGGGCTGTACGCCCAGTCGGGCTTCCTGGACCCGGACAAACCGATCCGCAGGTTCACCAAGAAGGAGATGCGGGACTTCCTCTACGGCGAGCCGACGAAGGTCAAGGTCAACGGGGTCAACCTCACCTATGAAGGGCTGATCCCGAAGATCCAGAAGTCGTTCCTGGCCAAGGACAAGGAGTCGATGCAGCCCCACATCCGCGCCTTCGTGGAGCGGGCGGTCACCTTCACCACCTGCCCCGAGTGCGACGGCACCCGGCTGAGCGAGGGGGCCAGATCCTCGAAGATCAAGAAGCTCAGCATCGCCGACGCGTGCGCGATGGAGATCCGTGACCTGGCCACGTGGGTCCGCGGCCTCGACGAGCCGTCCGTGGCGCCGCTGCTCACGGCGCTCCAGCAGTCCCTCGACTCGTTCGTGGAGATCGGTCTCGGCTACTTGGCGCTGGACCGGCCCTCGGGCACGCTCTCGGGCGGCGAGGCGCAGCGCGTCAAGATGGTCCGCCACCTCGGCTCCTCGCTCACCGACACCACGTACGTCTTCGACGAGCCCACCATCGGTCTGCACCCGCACGACATCCAGCGGATGAACCAGCTGCTCCTGCGGCTGCGGGACAAGGGCAACACGGTCCTCGTCGTGGAGCACAAGCCGGAGACCATCGCGATCGCCGACCACGTCGTGGACCTCGGCCCGGGCGCCGGTGCGGAGGGCGGCAGCGTCTGCTTCGAGGGCACCGTCGAGGGCCTGCGCGCCAGCGGGACCGTCACCGGCCGCCATCTGGACGACCGGGCCGCCGTCAAGAAGACGGTGCGCGAGGCCACCGGGGCGCTGAAGATCCGCGGCGCGAACGCGCACAACCTCCGGGACGTCGACGTCGACATTCCGCTCGGGGTGCTCACCGTCGTCACGGGCGTCGCCGGGTCCGGCAAGAGCTCCCTGGTGCACGGCTCGATCCCCGCGGGCGAGGGCGTGGTGTCGGTCGACCAGAGCCCGATCCGGGGCTCGCGGCGCAGCAACCCGGCTACGTACACGGGGCTGCTCGACCCGATCCGCAAGGCGTTCGCCAAGGCCAACGACGTGAAGCCGGGGCTCTTCAGCGCCAACTCCGAGGGCGCCTGCCCGCACTGCAACGGCGCCGGGGTGATCTACACCGACCTGGCGATGATGGCCGGTGTCTCCACGACCTGCGAGGAGTGCGAGGGGAGGCGGTTCGACGCCTCGGTCCTGGAGTACCGCTTCGGCGGCCGCGACATCAGCGAGGTGCTCGCGATGTCGGTGACCGAGGCCGAGGAGTTCTTCGGCGCGGGTGAGGCCCGTACTCCGGCCGCGCACAAGGTCCTTCAGCGGCTCGTCGACGTCGGGCTCGGCTACATCAGCCTCGGCCAGCCGCTGACCACGCTCTCGGGCGGCGAGCGGCAGCGGCTCAAGCTGGCCGCGCACCTGGCCGACAAGGGCGGCGACGGTGTCGTCTGCGTGCTCGACGAGCCGACCGCGGGCCTGCACCTCGCCGACGTCCAGCAGTTGCTCGGCCTCCTTGACCGGCTCGTCGACTCCGGCAGGACCGTCATCGTCGTCGAGCACCACCAGGCGGTCATGGCGCACGCCGACTGGATCATCGACCTCGGCCCCGGCGCCGGGCACGACGGCGGTCAGGTCGTCTTCGAGGGCACGCCCGCCGACCTCGTCGCCGCCCGCTCCACGCTCACCGGTGAGCACCTGGCGGCGTACGTCGGCGCCTGACGTCGGTCAACCGCGCGCGTACGGCGGGGAGTCGAGCGGGGCGTAGGGCGGCACGCACGCCTCGCCCGCCGCCGTCCGCAGGACGTCCCGGAGCATGTCCGGGGTCAGCCTGCCGGTGAACGTGTTGCGCTGGCTGACGTGGAAGCAGCCGTACAGGGTGACCGGGCCCGGTCCGTCCGCGAGCGGTGCGGCGCGCTCCAGGGTGACGCGGGCGCCGTGCGCGAAGCGCGGGCGCGGCCTCGGCACCCGCCAGCCCGCCGCCGCGAACGCGGGCAGGGCCGCCTGCCAGCCGAACGCCCCGAGGACCACCGCCGCCCGCAGCCCCGGCGCGAGCAGCTCCAGCTCCCGCACGAGCCAGGGTCGGCAGGTGTCCCGCTCCCCCGGCGTCGGCTTGTTCTCCGGCGGCGCGCAGTGCACCGGCGAGGTCACGCGGACGCCGCGCAGCGTAAGGCCATCGTCCAGGGACACCGCCAGCGGGCTCGACGCGAGGCCCAGGTCGTACAGCGCGCGGTACAGGACGTCGCCGGAGCGGTCGCCGGTGAACATCCGGCCCGTCCGGTTGCCGCCGTGCGCGGCGGGCGCGAGGCCGATGACGAGCAGCGAGGCGTCCGGCGGCCCGAACCCGGGCACCGGCCGGGCCCAGTACGTCCAGTCCTGGAACGCGGCGCGCTTCACCCGCCCGACCTCCTCGCGCCACGCGACCAGGCGCGGGCAGGCCGCGCACCGCGTGACGCGGGCGTCCAGCTCGGCCAGAGGTTCCATACCGTGCACCGATCGAGGGGGGCGGGCTTCCACGGGTTTCCACGGTAGTCCCGCCGGGGGCCGCCCCGGGCGGATCCCCCGTCAGGCGAGCCCCTCCAGGAACGGGACGATCGCGTCGATGAAGTGCTCGTTCCGGTCGCCCACCACCATGTGTCCGGCGCCCGCCACGTCGACGCGCCGCGCGCGCGGGACCCCGGCGCGGAACTCCTCGGCGATGTCCTCGCGCACCACGTCGCTGACGCCGCCGCGTACGAGCAGGATCGGCACCTCGGCGCGGCGCGCGGCGGCGAGGACGCGCTCCGCCCTGCCGGGCGGGTCCGTCCGGCCCTCGAAGCTGTCGAGGATCCGGGGGTCCCAGTGCCAGACCCAGCGGTCGCCGTGGCGCCGCAGGTTCTTGAGCAGCCCCTCGGGGTCGTCGGGGCGCGGGCGGTGCGGCAGGTGGGCGGCCACCGCCTCGGCCGCCTCCTCGACGCTGGCGAACCCGTCGGGTCGGCCGCGCATGAAGGCGACGATCCGGCGGACCCCCCGGTCGTCGGGCCGGTGGGCGACGTCGACGAGGACCAGCGCGCGCAGCGCAGCCCCGGGCGGCTCTCCGGCGGCGAGCAGCGCGCTCAGGCCGCCGAGCGAGGCGCCGACGACCACCGGCCGCTCGCCGAGCTCGGCGACGAGCGCCCGTACGTCGTCGGCGAACAGGTCGAGGTCGTAGTCGCCGTCGGCCGACCACCCGCTGGTGCCGTGCCCGCGCAGGTCGGGGGCGACGACCCGCCAGCCCAGCGCGGCGAGGCGGGGTCCTGTCCGGTCCCAGGCGTGCCGTGTCTGGCCGCCGCCGTGCAGCAGCAGGAGGGGCGGCGCGGACGCCTCGCCCCACACGTCGGCCGCAAGCCGGATCCCGTCGCGGCCGGTGAACCGCCGGGGCCGCGGCAGGGCACCGGCGGTCATGCCGCGCCCCGGGTCCGCAGCGGCGCGAGGAGCCGGTCGCGGTGGGTGTCCGCGGCGGCCGCGGCGAGCACCACGTCCAGGGCGAACAGGGAGCGCGCGAGGAACCGGTCGTCGTCGATCAGGGCGGCGACCCACTGGTGCAGCGCGCCCACGCACGAGGTGCCGACGGCGGAGGCCAGCGCGTCCGTGTCGACGTCGGCGCGCAGCACGCCCCGCGCCCGGGCGTCCGCCATCGCCCGGCGGAGCTGGACCAGCGGGCTGCGGGCGAACACGAGGCCGCTCGCCTCCCAGGCGCGCACCATGCGCCGCGACACCACCGGGTCGCCCACGAACAGCTCGACGGTCGACCGGACGACCTCTCTCGGGCCGCTGTCCTCCGCCGCCGCCAGGCGGTGCTCCAGTTCGTCCATGAAGCCTTCGGCGAGCGCCTCCCAGATCCTCTCGCGCGGGCCGATCAGGTTGTACACGGTGGCCGGGGCGACCTCCGCCCGCGCGGCGATCCGCTCGGTACTGAGGACCGACTCCGGGCCTTCCCGGAGGAGTTCGCGCGTCGCTTCGAGGATCCGGCCCCGCCGCTGGGCCTTGTGCCGCTCACGCAGTCCCCCGTCGACCGGCCGCATCCGCCCACGCCCCTTCCGGAAGAGAGTCAGAGAGTGGGATAAATTTAGAGAGGCCTCTAAGGACGGTCAAGCGTCGCGTGGGATCACGCCGCTGACCAGGTACGGAGTCGTGGTCCTAGCGACCGCCCCCGGCGGCATGGCGCCGCGAAAAGGGGAACGCGCCCTCCCTTTCCACCGTCCTCTCAGCCATGACCACCACAACCCGCCGGGCGGCGCACCTGACGGCCGCCACCGCCGCCTTCGCCCTGACGCTCACCTGCGGCACCGCCGCGGCCCGGGCGGCGGCCCCCGGCAAGCCCGCGTCCCCGCGGCCGACCGCCACCGCCGGGACCACCGGCAACGCGGCGAGCCTGGCCAGCTATCGCCTCGCCCCGGGGCTCCTCAAGATCACCGGTGGCAGGACGGCGGGCAACCCGTCCCAGGTCCACGGCGTGCTCGGGATGCCCAAGGGCAAGGGGCCCCACCCGGTCGTCGTCGTGCTGCACGGCACCCACCACAACTGCGTGACCACGAAGGACGCGTCCGACGTTGTCACCCACACCCCCGTCAAGACCCACTGGCCGCTGGTCTGTGCCAAGCCCGGCAAGCCGGAGCGCGGCCTCGGGCCGGACTATCTGCGCCAGAACGCGGGCCTGTCGCACGTCGTGCAGGCGCTCACGCGCAAGGGCTTCGTCGCCGTGTCCATCGACGTCGTGTCCCCGGAGGTCTGGTGGGGCGGCGAGACCGACCCCATCAAGGGCTACACCGATCTGGTCAGTGCCCATCTGCGACTCCTGTCCGACCTCAACAAGGGCGTCGACCACGGCCTGAGGCTCCCCGGGGTGAAGGGGCGCATCGACACCTCCCGGGTCGGCCTCGTCGGGCACAGCAGGGGCGGCGGCTACGTCCTGTCCCCCAAGGCGGCCCAGCGCGCCGGGCTCTTCGGTGCCGTGGCCATCGAGCCCGCCGAGAACGCCGAGCCCGCGCCGCACAAGGTGCCCGTCCTCAACATCCGGGGCGCCTGCGACGAGGACGTCGAGCCGCAGGCCGGGCGGGCGACGATGAAGGCCCTCGCGCGGTCCGGCTCGACCCGGGTCGCGGCGGACGTCCTGCTCGCGGGGACCGGCCACCGGATGATCAACACCAACCTCGCCCCCACCGACAAGGGCGGCGGGATCGGCTCCTGCAAGGCTTCCCAGGTCGCGTCCCCGGTCGCCGCCCGCGCCCAGGCCGCGCAGCTCACCGCCGCGTTCCTGGAGCAGGCCCTGCGCAAGGCCCCCTCCTACCGCCTCCCCGCCCTCGACGGGCCCGCGCCCAAGGGCGGCAACCTGCGCAAGGGCGGTCCGGCCCTCACCTTCCGCCCCGCGCGCCAGGAGACGTTCACCGATCCCCGCACCCTGCGCGAGGTGTCCTCGAAGCAGCGGCTGCTGCCTGCCATCCCCAAGAGCCTGAAGATCCACAAGCGTCCCGACGACGGGATCTGACGCACACGGGGCCACGGCGCCCGCTCCCGGGAGACCCCGGGCGGCGCCGCGGCACCGCCCGCTGTCCGCCGTCGCTCGCCCTTCGAACGACCGGAAAGCCGTTCGAGGACAGTTCAGTCGCGCGTCCGCTCAGCCCCTTCACTTGCACCTTTCCGGTACGTCTCCGCCAAGGAAATGCTCAGGCCTGGTGGGTATCACTACCGTATGCATGGTCTTTGACCGGCACTGCCGTGTATCTCCGGAAGGCACCACCATGGCCGCCGCCTCTCCCTCGTCCCTGCGCGTGGACATCGTCTCGGGGTTCGACCCCGCCTTGGTACGCGTACACGGAGATCTGGACATCGCCAGCGCGCCCTCCCTGCGGGCGGCCCTGGCCCCCCTGCTGCACCGCCGCGTGGAGCTCGACCTGACCGACGTCGCCTTCATCGACTCGTCCGGGATCAACGCCCTGGCCGCGCACCACCGGCACTGCCGCGTCGCGGGGGGCCGCATCACCGTGATCGAGGCCTCGAAGCCGGTCCGGCGGGTGCTCCACATCACGGGGGTCGACGAGGTCCTGGTCCAGCGCCGCGATCCGGAGGGCCCCGACGGGGGCCGACGCGAGGACCCGCCCCACACGTCCTGAGGGCACGAGCGGAGCACGTACGGGCCGTCGCCGCCCAGGCCATCGCCGCGCGGCGGCCGCCGGGGTGGCTCCCCGTCAACTCGGCGCGCCCCGAAGGGATCTGACGGTACGACACACAACCATTACCGCACCCCTTCCAACACACTCGAACACGCCCTACCGTAATCCCACACTGCCGACAGGCAGCTGACGTCACTCCACGTTCGCCGGGCCAGAGACTTCCCCTCACCCCCTGGAGCGCCCCATGGATCGACGCGACTTCCTGATCATCAGCGCCCTCACACCGCTCGCCGCCACCTGGGCCACCGAGAGCCACGCGGCCGCCGCGCGGCACACGTTCGGGTTCTCCGCGGACGGCAGCCAGTTCCTGCTCGACGAGCGGCCCTTCCAGATCCGCAGCGGCGAGCTGCACCCGTGCCGCATCCCCGTGCGGTACTGGCGCCACCGCATCCGGATGGCCAAGGCGATGGGCCTCAACACCATCGGCGTGTACCTGATGTGGAACTACCTGGAGGAGCGCCCCGGCGTCTTCGACCTGACCACCGACCGGCGCGACTTCGCCGCGTTCGTCCGACTGTGCCAGGACGAGGGCATGTGGGTGCTCCTTCGCCCGGGGCCCTATGTGTGCGCCGAGTGGGACCTCGGCGGCCTGCCCGCCTGGCTGCTCAAGGACCCCGATGCCAGAATCCGCGTACGGGCGGCGGCCGACCCGCAGTACATGGCGGCGGTCCGCCGCTACATCAACGCGATCGCGCCCGTGGTCAAGCCCCTCCTCGTCGCGAGCGGCGGCCCCGTCCTCATGGTGCAGATCGAGAACGAGTACGGCTCGTTCGGCAACGACGCCACCTACCTCGCCGAGCTCCGCCAGGCGTGGCTGGACGCGGGCGTCCCCGGCCCGTTCTACACCCAGGACGGCCTGGCCCAGGTCAAGGCCAACCGCACCAACGTGCCCGGCGGAGCCATCGGCCTGTCCGACGGGGACGCCGCGGCCATCGCCGAGTGCCGACGGGCCTTCCCCGCGGTTCCCGCGTTCATCGGCGAGTCCTGGGCCGGATGGTTCACGGCGTGGGGCGACAGCGGATTCGGCGGCATCGGCAAGGACAAGTCCCCCATCCTGCACGGCCTCATGCGGTCCAAGCTGTCCTTCAACATCTACATGATTCACGGCGGCACCAGCTTCGGCTACTGGGCCGGAGCCAACTCCGCGGACGACGGCGGCGGTTACACCCCCGACATCACCAGCTACGACTACAGCGCCGCGATCACCGAGCAGGGCCGCCCGACCGCGAGCCACACCGCGTACCGCACCCTCATCGGCAGCTACCTGGACGAACCGCTGCCCCCGCTGCCCGACCCCGTCCCCACCATCGCTCCGAGCCCGGTCACACCGACCGCGTACGCCTCGCTGTGGGACAACCTCCCCCCGGCCCTGCCCCCGGCCCGGACGGTCACCGCACAGCCGATGGAGACCTACGGCCAGAACGCGGGCTTCGTCCTCTACCGTCGCCCGCTGTCCGGCTACGGCGGCGCGACCCTGCACGTGACCGGTGTGCACGACTACGCCACGGTCTTCCTCGACGGCGCCTACCAGGGCGGCTTCAGCCGGGTCGCCCTCTGGCCCGCGTACGCCGAACCGCTGAAGGTCACCACCGGGAGCAGCCTTCCGCTCGGCGACGCCGGGGAGTCCCCGACGCTCGACGTCCTCGTGGAGGGCCTGGGGCGGGTCAACTTCGGCCACTACGTCGACCGCAAGGGCATCACCGGGCAGGTGTCCCTGTCCGGCGCCGGTCCGCTCGACGGCCCGCTCACGCGGTGGCAGACGTACTCCCTGCCCGTCGACGAGAAGTTCGTGGCCGCCCTGCGCCCGGTCATCAGCGACCGCGACAGAAGCGGCCTCTTCTTCCGCGCCAGCCTCACCCTCGACGAGACCGGCGACACCTATCTGGACCTGTCCGCGTGGACCAAGGGCGTGGTCTTCGTCAACGGCCACCACCTCGGGCGCTACTGGTCCATCGGCCCGCAGCAGCGCCTGTACTGCCCCGCGCCCTGGCTGAGGACCGGCCGCAACGAGATCGTCGTCTTCGACCTGCACCGCACGACGCCCGCGCCCATCGGCTTCTCCGGGGTCCTGCAGAGCACGTACGTCCTCATCAACCGGCGCAGCGGCAAGGCCCTCGACGTGCCCGACGAGTCGACCTCCCAGGGCGTCCAGCTGATCCAGTGGCCCCGCCACGGCAAGGCCAACCAGCGGTGGCGGCGCGCCACCCTCTCCCACGGGCTCACCACCTTCGCCAACTCCCTTTCAGGGCAGCACATCGACGTCCACGGCGAGTCCACGAGCTCCGGCGCCCCCGTCATCCAGTGGCCCGCCACGCGCGGCGCCAACCAGCAGTGGCGCCTCACCGACGTCGGCGGCGGCTACGTGAAACTCGTCAACGTCCACAGCGGAAAGGTCCTCGGTGTCGCGTCGGGCTCCACCGCGGACGGAGCGAAGATCGTCCAGCAGGACGACACCGACGACGCCAGTCAGCACTGGCGCCTCGACGAGCTGGAGTGAGGGGCGTCCGCCGTCAGCGGGCGGGAATGCCGGTGGCGGCGAGGATCTCCGCGGCCGAGGCGCTGTTGCCATCCTGCACCGCGAGGGTCATGGCGGCACGGGCGGCCGTCTCGTCGGCGTACCACGGGAGCATCAGGAAGGAGAAGATGTCCTGACGGCCACGGGTGACGAGCATCGTGTGGTCGTCGACCTCGGACCAGTCGATCCGCACCAGGCTGCCGTCGACGGCCATGGAGCGCAGCCGCACGTCCCACGCCCCGGAGTCCAGGCCGATCCGGGCGACCGAACCGAGCCTTTCCGTCAACGCGCGGATCAGACCGGGCAGTTGCACCGCGAGGTTCCGGGACCTGGGCCACCACGCCCCGTCGAAGGTGCCGTCGCGCCGGGGCGTCGTCGCCATTCTGAGCAGGCTCGCGCCGAGCACCCCATGAGGGGTTCCGGTTTCCGCCGGGAGCTCGACCGGACCGGCCGGATCGTCACTCATGGCACACCTCCCAGGAGCGGCGGCCACCGCGGCACACGGTGCTCACACGTGGCCACCGAGCGGCGAGGACACCTCGGTCTTTCCAGCCTACTCCTGGTCAGCGTGCGTCCAGCGGCCGTCGTCCGCCCGGCAAGGCCGTGCGCGCGGTCGTGGTGGAGGCGACCCCAGGAGTAGGCTGACAGGGACTGAGAGCGTTTCCCGACCGCCTTTCCTGCCGGTCGCTCTCTCGGCCATAGCACCGGGCTCGGCAGCTGCGGGTTCGGGGACGGGTCTCACCATGAGGGTGATCACCGCACGACTTCCGCTGCCCCTTCCCTCCGCAGGGTCGCACCGTGAGCGACCGCGCCCAAGGCTTCGGGACGCACGGGCCGCCACCGGGCGGACGCCATGAGCGGCACCGGCACACGCCCGATGGCCGACGGGAGCGTCCAGGTCCGCATCGTCTCCGACGACCCCGAAGCGGCCCGCCTTGTGGCGCGGGTCCTGCGCGAGCGCCTCGTCTGCGACGAACCGCGCAGCTACCCCACCGGCGACGACGGCGAGGGCATCCGCCTCCATCTGACGGTCGACACCCTGCGGCCGCGCCCGGCCCCGTACGCCCCGCACACCTGGCTGAGCGACAGCAGATCGCAGGCACGACGCACCCACGCCGACGAGACAGCCCCCGCCTGAGCTGCCCCTCACCCCCTGCCCCGGCCGCCCTGCCCTGCCCAGGGCACGCACGTCGGCCGACGCGCCCCCATGGCCCCCACCCGCCGCGCACGCCACCTCGACGTCCCCCCAAGGGAGATCACCATGACCGCGCCGCTCGCCGACCCCCGTACCTCCGCCCGGCTCCGCCTGGCCCCCGCCGGTGGTGGTCCCCGCAGCATCGACGGGGTTTGGTGGCCCCACACCGACGACCTGGTCACCGAGCTCCCCCTGCTACTGCGCGCGCTGCCGCGGACCTGGGCGCGGATCGTCCACGTCACCGTGCGCACCGCCACCTGGGCCGCCTTCCCGGGCCGGATGCTCTGCGCGGGCCAGGTGCTCCACCTGCACGGCAACGCCGCCGTCCACGCCCCCGCCACGGCCTGCCTGCTCGCACCCGGCGCCGGACGCTGGGACCTGCTGGTCGTACCGCACCTCACCGACACGGCGGAGGGCCTGCGGTTGATGGCCGCCGCTTTCGTGGAGGAGTGACGATCCGACGGCTGCGCCGTGGCGCGTCAGGCGACCGGGGCGTCCCGGCCCCCGAGCCCCTGGCGCGACGGCAGGGCGTGGCGCAGCACGCGGCCCCACATCGACGCGTACTGGCGCCACAGCGGCCCGGTGACGTACGGAAGTCCGTAGCGGGCGCAGATCTCGCGTACGCGCGGGGCGAGTTCGGCGTAGCGGTTGCTCGGCAGGTCGGGGTAGAGGTGGTGCTCGATCTGGTGGCTGAGGTTGCCGGTGAGGAGGTGCAGGAGCGGGCCGCCCTCGATGTTCGCGGAGCCCTGGATCTGCCGCAGGTACCACTCGCCTCGGGTCTCGCCGTCGAGCCGCTCCTCGGTGAAGGTCTGTACGTCGCCGGGGAAGTGCCCGCAGAAGATGACGGTGTGCGCCCAGATGTTGCGGGTGGTGTTGGCGGTGAGGGTGCCGAGGAGGCAGGGCAGCGCTGAAGGACCGGCCAGGAGCGGGAACAGGACGTAGTCCTTGGCCGCCTGGCGCACTGCCTTGCGCACCAGGCCCGCCGCGTCGCGCAGCAGGGCGCGCACGCTCTTGCGCCCCCGCGTCACGGCGTCGGCCTCCAGGTCGTACAGGGCGATCCCCCACTCGAAGACGGGCGCGAGCAGAGCGGCGTACAGTGGCTGCGCGGCGTGGAACGGGCGCCAGGGCTGGTCCGGGCTCATGCGCAGGATCGTGTACCCGAGGTCGCGGTCGCGGCCGACGACGTTGGTGTACGTGTGGTGCAGGTGGTTGTGGGTGTGCTTCCAGGCCGCGGCGGGGGCGGCGAAGTCCCACTCCCAGGTGGTCGAGTGGATGCCCGGGTCGCCCAGCCAGTCCCACTGGCCGTGCAGGACGTTGTGGCCGAGCTCCATGTTCTCCAGCGTCTTCGCGACCGTGAGCAGCGCGGTGCCCGCGATCCAGGCGGGCGGGAGGAGGGACACGGCGAGCGCGGCCCGGCCGCCCGCCTCGCAGCCGCGCTGCACGGCGATCACCGTACGGATGTAGCGGGCGTCGTCCGCCCCTCGTGCCGCGAGGACCTCGGCGCGGAGCCGGTCGAGTTCGCGGCCCAGCTGTTCGGCGCGGTCGGTGTCCGTGGCCGGAGGCGGGGGCTGAATCGAAGGGACGGCCGTCGTGGGCATGATGTCTCCGTTGGTCGTCGGGCGGGCCGTCGTTCGGATGTCCTCGGCGAACCGGACGGTCACAGGTCGAGGACGACGCGGCCCGCCGCCGTGTTGACGCAGGTCTGTATCAACGCGCCCGGCTCGCCGTGCACTTCACCGGAGCGCAGGTCGCGCACCTGCCCCTCGGCGAGCGGAGCCAGACAGCCGAAGCAGATGCCGCGGCGGCACCCGTACGGCATCGCCACGCCTGCCGCCTCCCCGACGTCGAGGAGGGGCGCTGAGGCCCCCGCGTCCGCTTCCACACCGCTGCGGCCGAACAGGACCGGCGCACCGCCGACAGCGCTCTCCCGGGGCAGGAAGGGCGCGAGCCGGAAGCTCTCCACCCGCAGCCGCTTCCGTACGCCCGCGGCCGTCCAGCTTCTCTCGACCGCCTCCAGCAGCCCGGGAGGACCGCACACCCAGGCGTCCCGTGCGCGCCAGTCCGGACAGAGCGCGGCGAGGCGGTCCGGGCTGAGCCGCCCCTCCTTGCGCGTGTACGTCAGGTGGGTGGTCAGCCACGCCATCCGGGCTTCCAGGGCCGCGAGTTCGGCCAGGAAGAGACATTCCTCCGGCCGTGGCGCGCTGTGCAGGAGCACGGTGTGCGGTACGGGGCCGGGGCTGCGGGCAAGGGTGCGCAGCAGGCCCATGACGGGCGTGATGCCACTGCCTGCCGTCACGAACAGCAATCGGTCGGGCAGCACCCGGGGCAGCACGAACTCGCCCTGTGCCGGTCCCAGGCGGAGCACGGAGCCCGGCCCGGTCCGGTGGACCAGGTGCGAGGACACCCGGCCGCCGGGCCGCGCCGTCACGGTGATGGCGATCGGGTCGGCGGGCGGTGAGGTGATCGAGTACGTACGCCAGTGCCGTACGCCGTCGATCTGGACGCCGACGGGCAAGTACTGCCCGGCCCGGTGCCCCTTCCAGCCCCGGCCCGGACGGATCACCAGGGTGACCGCCGTGGGGCCTTCCCGCAGCACGGCGGTGACCCGGCCGCTCGGGTGCCGCGCCGACCAGAGCGGATCGAGCAGGCCCAGGTAGTCGTCCGGCGAGAGCGGGCTCGTCAGCCAGGACGCGGCCGCCAGGGCGCGGCGCCCGGAACGCCCGTCGGCCCATGCGGCCAGGCGGGCGGCGGCAGCGGGCAGTAAAGACGACGGCGCCGGACGGGGGTTCACGGGCACGGGGGTTTCCCTCCCCTGGGGGTCTGAGCTCCGCTCGGGCCTGTACCGCGGCGGCCGGGCCCGTGCCTCGGCGACCCGCCACCGTCGCCGGGCCGTCAGGGCCGAGCGAAGCACACCCCGCGGCGGACCACACCGCCGCCGGGGCGCTTTGCGCCATCGACCGTGCCGCTCCTGCCAGCGGAGACGCACCGGCGTCCAGGGTGCGGCGCGGCGGCTTCACGCGAGGATGGCCCAATGGCGACGCCGCGAGGCACGGGTCGGTGGGCGCGGGCCGGTCGTGCACCAGGCACAGCCTCAGCAGGGCGAGCAGGAACAGGCCGCAGTGCAGCCCTGGCATTCCCGCCGCCTGGAGGTCCTCGGCAGCGCGCTGCGGCAGCGGGTGGTTGCGCCTGCTTCGTAGCGGCCGCAGGGTGGGGGCCATCGCAGCGAGGTGACCGTGAGGTGCTGGCCGCGATCGTCTTCGTGGTGGCGGGGCCGGGCCGGAGGTCGATGTCGCCGCGGTGATCGCGCACTGCCGGGACCGGCTCGCCGACTTCAAGGTCCTGCCGTACGCGACGGCCCTCACCAAGGCGCTGCCGCGCGACGCCGGAGGGAAACTCCTCAAGAACCGGCTGCGCGACCAGCCACGGTGGGGCGACCTGCTGTGTTGGATGGCGGCCGAAGGCGGTCCCTGCGCGCCGAGGTCCTCACCGCGCGGCTTCGGAGACGTACGTCTCCAGGTAGGCGGTGACCAGACGGCGCGCTTCGTCGATCGTGGCGTCGTCCCCGTCCGGCGAGCGCCGGAACGCGATGTCGAAGAGGCGGGTGCCGACCTCGAAGGCGAGGAGCAGGGCGAGCAGCGGCGTGTCGGCCGACACGAGGCGCCGCTCGACGAGGTGGCGCCAGAGCCTTTCCGCCTGGGCCTCGTCGAAGGCGCGCACCATTTCGTCGAGCGTGGTGTGACGTCCGGCGAACCACAGCTCCTTGCAGCTGCGGTGGCGGCGGAGGTAGTCGAGGATCAGGCCGATCACGATGTCGACGGCCTCGCGCAGTGTGCGCGCCGCGGGTTGAGCCAGGGTGGCGCCGATGAGCCTGTCCAGCTCGGCTAGGTGTCGCTCCAGCAGCTCGGCGTCGACCTGGTACCGGTCGGCGAAGTAGTGGTACATCGAGGCGATCGGGATTCCGGCCCGCTCGCCGGTCGCCTTCAGGGTGGCGGCCTCGTACCCCCGCTCGGCGAGCAGGGCCTCGGCGGCGTCGAGGATGGCCTTCCTGCGTTCGAGCCCGCGGCGCTGGGCCGTCGGGCGGGCCGGGGTCCGGCTTGACGCATTTTCGTCGAACACGATTCGAGATCGTATCAACCTCCGGGCTGAAGCTCCCGCCCGGCACACGTTGACGCGCCCCGAACCCGCCATAAACTCAAAGCCGAATCGAATTCTCCTTTGAGGAGCAAGCGAGCCGGACGGAAGGGAGCAGCCCTTTGGCCCAGAGGGGGCACGTCGTGGCCGAAACGTGCGCGGGGCGGACCGCGATCATCACGGGCGGCAGCCGCTACGTCGAACTCGCTGTCGCCGAGCGGCTGGTCCCCCCAGGGCGCGAAGGTGATCGTCACCGGACGCAAGCCGCGGGCCCTGCCACGGCCGTCACCACGCTCGGCGGCGCCGACCACGCACCCGGTGTCGCCAGACACACCCCTGCAGGACGAGGTGGCCACCAAAGCGCTCCACCTTCGGCAGCGCCGACCTGCTGGCAACAACGAACGCCCTCTCCGCGCCGCCATGGGCCCAGAAGACCTACAAGGCATGGACGTGCGGACACGGCGGGGCGGTCGTCAACGCGGCCTCGCTCAGCGGCATCCGGCCGGAGCCCGGCATCGGGAGGTACGACGCCTGGTCGTCCTCAACTCCGCTGCGGACGAGGCGATCACCGACCTCCCCCACGGCACAGCCGCGTTGAACATCTGGACCTGGGTCGGCCACCTCACCGCCACGGCCCCTTGGGGCGCCTTGCCCGGCACACCCTCGACGACGCGCAGAGCGGCATCGGCGTCGGGCACAACGCACTGCTCCTGGACGGGCCGGAACAGCACCGTCGTTCGGGACCCGTTCCTCCCCCGCACCCCGATGAACCGCGCCGCCGAAGGCCTTCGCCTCCGCGCTGCGCGGCTGACCCCCGCCACCGACGCGGCGTACCGCAGTCCGCCCGCACATGAAGGAGTTCGCCCTTGCTCAGCACCGGATACACGGAGAAGAAGTACGGCGGCGGAGTCACCGTCCTGGTCGGCTCCAGGTCGGGCGCCTACCCCTACGCCAACTCGATCCTCGTCAAGGGCACCGGCGAGACACTGGTCATCGACCCATCGCTGTCGCTCGTCGGAACCGCACCCCCTGCGGATGTGGTCCTCGTGAGCCACGCTCACGAGGACCACATCGCAGCTCTGGGCGACTACAGGGCCCCTGTTCACGTCCACGCGAAGGATCTGGCCGCGCTGCGCTCCCGCGCCGCCATGGTCGAAGGCTACGGCCTCCCCCCGGACGCCGCGGCGCGCACCGACCTGATGCTGCGCGACCGCTTCCATGTCCAAGACCGCACCGCGGCCACGGGTTTCGAGGACGGCACCGTCTTCGACCTCGGCGGTCGCACGGTGACCGTCGTGCACCTGCCCGGCCACACGGCGGGCCACTGCGGCTTCCTGATCGAGCCGGAGGGGTTCCTCTTCGTGGCGGACATCGACCTGACCTCGTTCGGCCCCTTCTACGGAGACGTCGGCAGCAGTCTCGTCGACTTCGAGGCGTCCATGCGCCGCTGCCGGGAGATCGACGCCCGGTGGTACGGCACGGCCCACCAGAAGGGGGTCATCGAGGGCGCCGCCGAGTTCTCGGAGCGCCTCGACGCGTTCGCCGACGTGATGGCGGCACGCGATGAAACCCTCCTGGCGTTCCTCTCGGAACCCCGGACCGTCGATGAGATCGCCCGCCGCCGACTGGTGTACCGCCCGCACGTCGAGGGCCCCCATGTGATGCCGGTGGAGCGCCGGACCGCGGTGCGGCACCTGGACCGCCTGTCCGGCGCGGGGCGGGTCGCCGAGGTCGAACCCGGACGGTTTCGCGCCACGTAGCGGGCACCGTCCCGGTGTCGTGGAGTCGACGACCCTGTTATTCTCGAACTCGATTCGAGTTCTAGTCGTTGAGCTTCACCAGCCAGGTACAGGGAGTCGCGAGTCATGGCCACAACGCAGCACAGTGCCGAGGAGACCTGCGACGTCGTGGTCATCGGCGCGGGAATGTCGGGCCTCATGGCGGCCACGACCCTCGCGGACAAGGCCGACGTCGTGGTGCTTGAGGCAGAGGCCCGACCGGGCGGACGCGTCGAGACGGTCCGGAAGGGCGACTACTGGATCAACGTCGGTACCCAGTTCACCGAGGGGACCGGGCCGTTGATCGACGCTCTCGACCGGCACGGCATCGAGATGGGGTCCCTGGCCGACACGAGCGTGGCGCTCGTACTCAACCGCGCGCTGGTCGACACGTCCGACGTGCTCGCCCTCATGTTCCGCACCCGCATGAGCTTCATGGACCGGGTGGGCATGGCCATGGTCGGTGCCCGCATCCTTGCCGCGGCCCCGTTCCTGAAGTCGGACGGCCGCCTGGCGCGGAAGGTGCGAGCCAGGCTCGACAGGCGTCCCGCATCGGACCTCCTGCGCGGTGTCCGCTCCGAGCTGACCCGGGCCGTGGTCCGGTCCTGGTCGGGGCAGTGGATGGGGTGCGAGCCGGAGGAAACGGCGGCGACCCAGCTCGTGGTGTCGATCGGAATCGCCCTGACGGACCCGGCCAAGGTGCCGAACTTCGCCCTGCCGGTCGGCGGCAATCAGACCTTGACCGACATCCTGGCCACGGACCTCGGCGAACGCCTTCGGCTCGGGTCGACCGTCCGGTCCGTGGAGGAGAGCGGAGACGGGGTCGTCGTGAACTACGTCGTCGCCGGGCGCCCGGCGCGGATGCGCGCGAAACGCGCCATCGTCTCGGTTCCCAGTGACGTCGCCTCGCGGATCCTTCCCGAGCTTCCGCAGACGCACCGCAAGGCGTTCGCCGACATCCGCTACGGCCGGTACGTGATAGTCGGCTTCTTCACCGAAGAGGAGGGCCCTCAGCCGTGGGACGGGCTCCTCGCCGTGTCCACGCCGCAGCTCTCCTTCCAGGCGATGTTCAACCACGCCGCCGCCCTGCGCAAAGACGGCCCGCGGAAGCCGGGTGGTGCGCTGGCGTGCTTCGCCGGTGGCGCCTCGGCCGACGCCCTGTTCGAACTCTCCGACGAAGAGATCGTCGCGCGGTTCTCCAAGGACCTGCTCTCGGTCTACCCCCAGCTCGAAGGGAAGCTCGGGGACGGGATCGTGCGACGCCACCACCGCGTGGTCCCGTTCTGGGCACCCCGGGGTCGCGAGTCGTTGCCGACGCTGCGCGAGCCCGTCGGTCCGATCCACCTGGCTGGCGACTACCAGCTCGACATGCCGTCCCTCGCCGACGCGGCCACGTCGGGCGAGAACGCGGCGAAGGCCGTTCTGTCGAGCCTGGGCCGCTGACTCTGCCGCCTGGGTCTACCCGCCCCACCAGGGCGGGTCCAGGCCGGTGACGGGGACGGAGTTCGAGGCGGTCTGCACCTGCTCGTCGGCCTCACGGCGGCGGCCCACCGGACCGCCCCGCCAAACAACTTCGCGCCCGAGCCGCACGGCTGACCGGACGCCGAGGGGAGGGCCGGTCCGGGCGTCCCGGCGCCTGGCCCGAGTACGGCGCACGCAGAGTGCCCTCCCTCGTCCTCGCCACACCGGCGGGCGCCCTCGTCTCTCCCGGAAGAAGCTGGTGGCTCCTCCCGGTCGCGGCCATCGCCGTCATGCCCATGCACCTGGCCAACCGAGGGCCGCCGCCACTGCCTCCTGCGAAACGGTGTCCCCTTCGATGTACATAGCGGCCAGCAGCGGGTCGGCGGCGCGCCCCGGCCGCCTACGGCCTGCCCAGGCGGCCGCTGTACGCCCACCACTCCCGCGTCGTGAAGCAGTCGGCGTCCGACCCATAGTCCAGGTACGCCGCCTCTAGTCCAGGTACGCCGCCTCCGGTTCACCGCCATCGGCGTGCACGGCCCCGCACACCCTCCGCAGCGCTACGGCCGATAGGCGGCTGAGGCAGGGGAATTGGGGACACGGGCACGACAGCGACCCCGCCGTCTGACCCTGCGCCAAGATCCGGACCATTCACGGCCCAACAGCCGAGCCTTTCGATGGGGTGCTCCCGCCCCGAGGCTTCAACGGCACCCCCGGCAACTCGGGGGCAGGAAGCGACCCCCGTCGTACCCCTTCACCTCACCGAACCGCGTACCCGCCATCCAGTCCACCCGCGCCCGCTCGATGTCAGCATCAGCCCCAAACTGGTCAGCAGCGCATAGAGCGCCCCGCTCGCCGTGGCTGAGGTGCCCACACCAGGGGGACCAGAACCGCTCGCCTTCCTTGACCACCTGCTTCCCGGGGCTTCCGGAGCTCGTAACGCGAGCTTGTAGAGACGTGATGGCCGGGTGTGACTGGTGCGATGATCCGGCCATTCGCGGGGTGTGAGTACGCGCCTGCGCTTCCCTCCCTTTAAGCCTCCCGCCTCACCGTGCACACTGAGGGCCCAGAAGGTCACCCCAGGGACACGTGGCCGAAGGTCCGGGATCCTCCTCGGCCGGTAGAGACATCGCGCGTGGTCCGAGTTCCGCACTTCTCAGGAGCCGTCTTGCCCATACCCAGATACGTCACCGCCGTCTGTGCTGCCGCCGCGGCGACGGTCTTGGCCACCTCCACGTCCGCGGCAGCGGAGACCGGCCCCGCGCAGGACAACTTCCTTCCCGCCCTCGGCCACTCCATCCTCCACCTCGACATCGATCCACCGGGCGCCGACGACTGGAACTGCCGTCCCGGCGCCGCCCACCCGCGTCCGGTCGTCCTGGTCCACGGGACCTACGAGAACCGCTACAACAACTGGGCCCGGATGTCCCCCGAGTTGAAGGCCCAGGGCTACTGCGTCTACGCCCTCGACTACGGCGACACCGACGACGCCGGAGTGGGCCTCGCTCCCACCGTCAAGGGTTACGGAGACATCAAGAAGTCCTCCAAGGAGCTGGCCGCCTTCGTGGACAAGGTGCTCGCTGCCAGCGGCTCCGACCAAGTGGACCTTGTCGGCCACTCCCAGGGCGGGATCCTGGCCCGCTGGTATCTCAAGGCCGACGGAGGCGCGAACCCGGCCGACCCCTCGAAGAACAAGGTCAAGAAGGTCGTCCAGCTCGGCGCGACCAACCACGGCACCACCCTCGGCGGCATCGAGACCCTCGCCGACATGCTCCACGTGCTGGGACTCGGGGAGAAGCCCTTCGGGAAAGCGGGCATCCAGCAGTACGAGAAGTCCGACTTCATCAAGGAGCTCAACGCCGACGGCGACACCGTTCCCGGGGTCGAGTACACCGTGATCGGCACGAAGTACGACGAGATCAGCACCCCCTGGCAGAACACGTTCATGACGGCGGGCCCCGGAGCCACGGTGCAGAACATCACGTTGCAGGAGGGCTGCTTCGTCGACTTCTCCGCCCATCTGAGCATGTCGTACAGCCCGCGCGCGATCGGACTGGTCAAACGGGCCCTTGACCCCTCAGCCCCGGCCGCTCCCTGCGTGCCGAGGGCGCCCGCCTCCTGATTCCGGCCCGAAGGTCCGCCTTGGCCGACCTCGATCGCCAGTCGGCCGCCGGAGCATCAATCGCGGGCGGGGCGACCGCGCTAGATGTTGTCCCGCGACCGCATCCTCGATCAGCTGGCGCCCCTCCTGGCCCTCACCGGATAACTCACGCCTCGTACGGGACCACCTCTAGGGGATGGCCACCGGCTCCGCGGAAAGGTCGATGGTGAACGCCACCCGGTCGAGTCCGGGGCCGTCGTAGTCCGGTTTCACGGCTGAGGCCGTGAAACCGAGTCGGATGTGAAATGCCCGCGACGCGCTGTTCTCCGGGCTGGTGACGCAATGAACGTAACGGCGCCCGTGTGACCGAGCGAGCGCGAAGAAGGCCCGGTAAAGGGCACGCCCGACACCCTGTCCGTGCAGCGCCGTGTCGACGCCGACGAAGTGCACGTAGGCGGTTTCGGGCTCTGTCTGCGACAGGAAACCAACCAGGAAGGCGGCAATTTCTCCACTGCCGCGTTCGACCACAAAACTGGTGGTGGTGAAGTGCTGGAAGTACAGCCGGGGCAGAAGCAGCGCACGCTCCGTCGCCCCTGCCTCCCCCTTCAGGCCACCCCACCACGTGTCCAGTACGGCGAGCACGCGGTGATGGTCTTCGACGGCAAGGTGTCGGGCCCTCAGGCCAGCAGGAAGATCGTCGATCATCTGTGCAGTCTGTCAGGAGTGCGAGGCGCATCGCGAACTTGGCCACTGCTGGACGAGCCCACAGCGGACACGCTCAGTTACCTCAGTAACTGGCCGTACTTGGGGACTGTTCGAAACCTGTCCGACACCGACGTCGCGACCCAGGGTTGGGCCGACCTCGGAACCAGGCTCAGCCGATCGCGTCTACGGGACGTGTGTGAGCGTCGGAGACGACGAGTTGGACGCCGGACAGGCGGCGGGCGATCAGCGAGCGCAGGAAGGCGGGCCAGCCCCGACGCCGTCCTCGCCGGTAGCGACGTCGATGGCCCTTCCGCACGGCCGGACAGCTCAGGCCCCCTGGGAGACCGGGGCCGGTGGCTCGGATGGTGGACAGGAAGTCCCGGCTGTCGTGGTGCAGCGGAGCGGTGGTGCCGGGTTCGCGGAGCCTGCGGTGGGTGAGCAGGATGCCACCCGGAAGCTGGGAGTCCAGGGGAGCTGGGGATTGCGCCAGTGTCCCGCTGCGGTCGGCCACGACCAGGGCGAGGCGGGCGTGGCGGCGCAGTCGGCGCACACACGGCAGGTCCGTGCGCAGTCGCTGCCCGCTGTGCAGGCGGATCACCTCGGTGAACAGGTCGATGCCGAGCAGGTCGGAGCAGAGGAAATCCATGGTGTCGCCCAGGAGTCGGTAGTTCACTTCGATGATCCGGGCTCGGTCGCCATCGATGACGAATTCGGTATGGCAGGCACCAAGGCCCACGCCGAGCGCGGTCAGTTGTGCTCGTAGATGCTGTTCGACGGGCTCTGGCAGGCACGGGGCCCAGTCACGCCGCCCTACCGTGGTCGACCACGGGGGCGCGCCGAGCGTGCAGCGCCAGGAGCTGAAGTGGTAGAGCGACTGGCCATCTCCGAGGGTCTCGAAGGTGTGTACCGGTCCGGGCAGGTACTCCTCCGCCACCAGCGTCACGCCGCGGCGGCGAGCGCGGATCCGCGCGACCCGGTCCGCGAGCTCTTCCATGCTCTCGACGCGCCACACGTCCTTGCTCGCCACTCCTTCCTGTGGCTTGACGACGGCGGGGAACGGAAGGTGGGCGGCCACGGCGCTCACGTCGTCGTCCGGCCCGAGCTTCACGCTGATCACTGTGTCCAGGCCGGACTCGGCCAGCCCCCACCGGGTGAGGGCCTTGCTCTTGCAGCACACCGTCGCCCGCCAGTCCTTGCCCGGCAGACCCAGCAGAGCCGCGGCCAGCGCCGTGGGGGGCTGTAGCAGATCGCTGTTGCTCAGCAGCGCCTGCGGTCTCCCATAGCGACGGGCCAGTTGGATCGCCCGGGAGGCCACGGCCTCGCCGTCGCGCACCTCCGCCGCCTCCACGGCCAACGGCCGCACCGCATGCCCGCGGCAGGCGGCACGGTGGGCCTCCGGCTGGTTCGTCAGCACCACCACCCCGCTGCCCAGCCGCTGTGCAGCGGGGACCAGGCCCTCGCTGATCGTAGGCGTGGGATGGAAAGCGGTGACGTACACCGGCACAGGCCCGCCGCCTTACCGTCTTCGCCGGACGTGTCCGCGACGAACGCCAGAGACCGGCCAGAGGTTGATCCACTGCGGATCGGCTTTCCCGGCTTCCTTCTCTGGCGTCCTCGGGTCAAGAATCAAGCTCAGAGCAGGTGAGCAACCCCGGCTTACACCCGTTTGAGTACTCTGACCGCCTGTGCGATCGCGAGGAAATCCAGCCCCGGTGACGGTTGCGCGATGCTCCTCGGACATTTCTCGAATCGGGCGACGGGCGACTCCGTAGCCGGTGCGGTGGTGTGCATATTCGTCTGCTTGAGCGGGGCCCAATCGTTTCTGCGGCGACCTGTAGGTGTGCGCTGGCCTGAGGGCGGGGGGCAGGAGGCGCACGATGGTCGTCGTTGGGTCATCGCGAAGCCTGCCGCGGCTGCTCGCCAGCCCCGCAGGAGAAGCGGAGTACGACCATGGCACTGCCCCTGGGAGATCTGCTGCGGATGGGCGCCGGCATGGCGCACTACTGCTTGGTCCCGTCTGCCGCGGACGCCCTGGAAGGGGCGGGTATCGCGTTGAGGGCGGCTGCCCCTGCCGAGCTCACCACGAGGGAGGGAATGTCGTGTGTCTCGGCGAAGATCGTGGGCGGGTCGTTCAGCCCGGATTTCACCAAGGGTGAGATCTCCTTCGACGGCGGCTTCGAATTCGCCCACGAGGACGGCAGGCGGCTCGTCATGACCGGGCTGAAGGGGGACGTGCCCACGGGGCTGATCTCCGCTGACGTGCACGGCGCCGAGGAGCGCAGGAGCGAGGTGTTGTCCTTCGCCATCGACCCGGCCCGCATGCAGCTCGGACCCGCGGAGTTGAAGGCACACATCGCCTTCACACTCACCGACGGCGGTGCCGCCGCGTTCCGCTCCGTCTTCGGGGTCGTCCCCATCCCGAGTGGCGGGGAGATGTTCGACGGCCATGGCATCGCCGCCATCACGGCCGCGGGCGTGCGCCTTTGATGGCCACCTCCCCAGCGATCCGCCCGCGGCAGCCGTCGGAGGAGGCCGTTCACGACGGGAGCACGACGGAGGCCCGCAGCCAGTTCGACGCCCTCGCGGAAACATACGAACGCAGCGTCCGCGTGCTGCCGTTCCGCGAGCATGTCGAGGCGTACAGCTTCCTGCGGGTCCTCGGGGACGTCCGCGGGCAGAGCGTGCTGGATCTGGGCTGCGGCAGTGGCCTGTACGCCCGTCGGGTGAAGGCGCTCGGGGCAGCGCGGGTGGTGGGGTGGACGCCTCCGCGGCCATGGTGGAGTTCGCCCGGTCACGCGAGGAGCATCCGCCGCCTCGAGGCATCCGGTACGAGGTGTGCGCCGCCGATGCGGTCTGCGCCGACGTGGTGGGCGTGACCGGGACCTGCGACACGGTGACGGCCGTCTACCTCCTGCCCTACGCCTCGACTTGGGATGGACTGGCGGGCATGTGCACGGCGGCACGCCGCGCTCTGCACGAATCCACGGGACGGTTCGTCGCGGTGGTCCTCAACCCTGACTTCGCCACAGACCCGCACTGGTACCGGCCCTACGGGATGTCCCTCACCGTGACGGGCAGCGGCGTGGAAGGGGCAACTGGGCATCTGACGGCCTGGGTCGGTCAGGACGTACTGGAACTGGACTTCTTCACCTGGTCCAGGGCCGCACACGAGCAGGCACTTCGGGAAGCGGGCTTCACGGAGGTGCGGTGGTCGCGCCCGGGCGTCTCCGCCCGGGGCCTGCACCGCTTCGGGGAGGCATTCTGGCGCCCTTACCTCCAGCGACCACACGCCCTGGTCGTGGAAGCCAGGACCAGTCCGCCCGCCGGGCGGGCGGCCACGAACCCGCGTCCCGCCTCGTGAACGGGCCGGAAACCGGGTGGACGTTCAGCGTTCAGCCCAGCACCGCGGCCTGCGCCCGCCTGCTGGAGACCGGCGAGCACGTAGTGCTGGGCATCAGCGCCTGGAACAGCTACTACAAACCCCGCACCGTCGAGGCGCTCGTGAGATGGGCCGGAACTCGTTTCGGACGGGTGGACGTGCTGGTGCCCGGCGACGAGGTTGACCCTCGCGATGACTGCGGCGGGCTGGCCCCCCGAGCGCGCCCGCCGACGTGGCCGACGTGCCGTCAGGGTGCTGCGCAACAGCGCGCTGCGTGCCCTCGACCGCAGCGGCGTCAGCGTGCCGGAACGGCATGTGAGCAGCTGGACCGAGCTGGCGTGTCTGCCGCGCTACCTGCAACTGCGCGAAGCGATGGAGCTGGCCTACCACGAGGACCCCGCCGTGCGGGCCGCCTGTCGGCGCACCGCTGCCCTGGCCGTCCAGCATGCGGTCGGCGGGCAGGCGCCTGGGCCCGGACAGGTCGATCACGCCGTGCCCTACGCCCTTGCCGAGCTCCCCGTCGTGCTGGACGGCCCCGCCCTGTACGGAGTGGAGACCTCGGTGTTCGTCTACCACCGGCCCATGGACCTGCTCGCCCCGGTGATCACGGGCGAGGCGGTGCTGCTGCGGTCCGCGCCCGGCCAGGGCTACTGCGTGGTCACCGCGCAGCCGCCGGAAGTCGCACCCGCTCCGACGGACACGGCACCGGTGCCTGGCACACATCCCCTGGCCGGTACGGGCGTGGTGACGCCATGACGGCAGCCGCGCCCGCCCAGCGCAGCCTTCACACGCTGCCGCTGCGCTATCCGTTCGCCCTAGGCCCGCACGGCACACCGCCACAGGCCCTGGAATGGGCGCGCACGCACCATCCCGTGTGCCCCGTGCTGCTGCCCAGCGGCGGCACCGCGTGGATGGTGACCCGCAAGGACGACATCCGGGCGGTCCTCACCGACCGACGCTTCTCCCGCGCCGTCGGCCACCAGCAAGCCCCCCGGTTGGTCGAGGGCGACCTGAGCTGTCTGCCCGGCGGGATCTTCAACCTCGACGGCCCCGAACACACCCGGATCCGGCGCATCGTCAGCGGCTACTTCAGCCGCGCCCAGGTCGACAGCTGGCGGCCCCTGGTCGAGCGGCACACCATCGCGCTGCTGGACTCCCTGACCGCCACAGCCCGCACGGGCGACCTCGTCGCCGCCTTCACCGCACCGCTGCCAGCGCTGATCAGCTGCGACATCCTCGGTGTTCCGCACGAACTCCGTGCCGCCTACCAGTCATCGTTCAGCACCGCGGCCGACCTCACCGCGGGCACCACCGCGGTGACAGGCGCCACGCGGCGGCTCCTCGAACTCGCCGACCGCGTCATCGCCCACAGCCGCCGCTTCCCCGCCGCCACCGACAGCCCTGTGCGCGCCCTCATCCGCGCCCACGACGACGAAACTCTCTCGACGGATGACCTTCGCTCTACTGTCGTGATCCTTCTCCTCACCGGCGGAGACGCCCTGGTTGCCCCCCCTCGGAGCGGGCATCTACACCCTTTCCGGCATCCTCACCAACTCCAGCAGTGCCGCCACCGGCCCGACCTGTGGCCGCGAGCTGTCGAGGAAGTCCTGCGCTACCACCACAACGGCGTCCTGGGGCCACCACGCCTCGCCACCCAGGACGTCGTCCTCCACGGCGTCACCATCCGCCAGGGCCACGGCGTGTGCACCCCCGCGCTCGGCGCGACCTGGGATCCCGCTCACTACCCCGACCCGGCCGTGTTCGACATCCACCGCACCACCGACGGCTCCGCCACCTTCGGCGCCGGCCCGCACTACTGCCTCGGCGCGGCGCTCGCCCGCCGCATCCTGCACACCGCGTTCACCGCGCTCTTCCACCGTCTGCCCACCGTTGAGCTTGCCGTACCCGCAGCGGAAGTCCGGTGGGACCACGCATCGTCCTTCACCAAACCCACTGCCCTGCCGATCCGCTGGTGATCGGGCCAACCACGGTCAAGCTGGGTATCGCCGCTGCCGCTACGTGCGGTGCCGTCCTTGGCGTCGCCGGTGCCGGTGCACGTCCCGGTCAACGTCTGCGGCAACAGCATCGACATCATCGGCCTGCTCAACCCCGCCTTCGGCAACACCTGCGTCAACGACTGACACACCGTTACGCGGCCCCGACAGGTGTCTCCGACACCATCGACGCACCTGGACTGCAAGAGTCACACCCGCGTGAACGGGTGTCTCATCCGCCGCCCTGCTGCTCCCCGCCAACCGGCACACCCGCAGTCATGCGACAGCGGTCGCGTGCCTCCTGGAGCTACCGGCCGAGCGCACCAGGCCCCGCAGGGTGAAGGCGTGAATCACTTCTGTCAGGCCGACCGCGATGAGCCAGATGCCGGTGAAGACCGCCAGGGTGACGATGGAGCCGATGGGCCAGGCGAGGACGATGACGCCGCCGGCGGTGGCCAGCAGGCCCAGGAACACGCCCCAGCCGCTGTGCATCTCGGCGGCGGTCACCATGGTGGCGATGCCGTACATCAGGAAGCCGATGCCGATCCACAGGCTCAGCAGGAGCACCGAGTTGTGCAGCGAGTTGCGGAAGCACAGCAGGCCCAGGGCCATCGACAGCGCGCCGGTGACGATGAGCAGGACGCGCATCCCGGCGCTGACGAAGGTGCCGAACGCGGCCACGATCTCCACCACGCCGCTGATCAACAGGTAGATGCCGAACAGCACACCCAGCACCAGCAGCGTCCGGTCCGGCCATACCAGCGCGACCACACCGATCGCGATCGCGGCGAAGCCCAACAGCATCAGAGCCTGCCACGCGACCTTGCCCAGCCGCTCCAGAGGGTTACCCGCGTCGCCCCGGTGGGGACGACCCACTTCACCTATGTGTCCCATATGACACATTATGGGGCTAACTATCGAAACCTGCCGAGTCGACCTTGTCGGCGGCCGCATCGCCGATCTCGCCCGTCAGGGCCGACTGGACGAACACCCGGTAGCCGCGCTCCGGGTCGAACCCGTGGATCTCCTTGGTGTCCAGGGCGTCCATGAAGTCGAGGATGTCCGTACTGAACTCCTGGCCGGGTACCAGGATCGGGAAGCCGGGCGGGTACGGGGTGACGAAGATCGCCGACACCACCGGCTGACCGGCGTCGACCCGACGTCGCGCCTCGTCGGACGACACGAACTCGCACAGCTCTTCCCGGTACGCCATGTAGTAGGCCTTGCGCATGTTCCCGTCCGTCGCCGCGCCAGCGGGGTCGGCGCGGAACGCGGTGTGGAACCGAGAGAAGTTCGGCAGCGGCGGATGGTCGTGCGCGAGCGCGTCGACCTGGAGGTCGACGGCGCGCTTCTGCTCGGGCGCCATCTGGTCGCGTGCGGCCTCCAAGTCCTCCGCGATCCCGATCAGCGCCCGTAGCAGATGCGCGACGGCACTACGGGTCGTGCCGATGTTCGTCATCGCCAGCACGGTGTTGCGCGTGGTCTTGTTGACCTGGACGCCCCAACGGTCCATGAGCTGGGTGTGTTTGAAGGTGTCACCGTCGATGCCCGTGGCGGAGATCTCGATGGTGACCCGGCAGGGGTCGAGGACGAACTCGTCGACGCTCCATGCCTCTTCCATCGACACCGGCCCGGCACGCAGCGGGCACGTGCGACCCCAGGACCGGTAGTGGTCCGGGATCAGGTCGCTGCTGCCGAGTACGCGGAAGTACTTCGAAAGGAGCGGGTGTCCGGCGACTCGGTCGCGCAGCGTCATGGCCAGCTCGACCTGCCGCAGCACCAGCTCGAACCCCTCCAGCTCGACCTGCCGCCGACCGACGTCCAGCGACGCGAGGACCTGGTAGTTCGGAGAGGTCGAGGTGTGTGTCATATAGGCCTCGTGAAAGGCATCCTCACTCCGTCGGCCGAAGTCGTCGTCGTAGACGTGGATCATCGATCCCTGGCGCAACGACGTCAGGGTCTTGTGCGTCGACTGCGTGGCGTACGCGCGGATCCGCACCTTGTCAGGGTCCGGAAGGAGCGGCTCGTGCGCGAGCTCGTCGTCCGTCATGCCGCGGATGTGTTCGAGGTGGCGCGCGTACTCGGCTCGGTACTCCGCTGTGCCGACGCGCTCGGCGATGCGGGCCGCTGCCGCCATCGCGGTGCGCCGCCGGTACACCGGGTGGAAGCGGGCGAACGCGAACCATGCCTCGTCCCACAGGAACGCCAGGTCGGGTTTGATCGCGAGGCATTCCGTCATCACCCGCTCGACGTCGTACACGATGCCGTCGAACGTGCAGTTGGTGAGGGACATCAACGTGACCTGGTCGAGCCTGCCTTCACGTCGGTAGGTCAGCAGTGTCCGCTTGATGTCGGAGAGTGGGATCGCGCCGTACATGGAGTACGCGTCGAGCGCGTAGCTGTCGAGGTAGGCGACGTGGGAACCGGCCATCACCTGCGCGTAGTGGTGCGACTTGTGGCAGTTGCGGTCGACCAGGACGACGTCGCCGGGGGCTACGAGGGACTGTGTGACGATCTTGTTCGCGGTGGAGGTCCCGTTGGTCACGAAGTAGGTCCGCCTGGCGCCGAAGGCGCGAGCGGCGAGATCTTGCGCTTCCCTGATCGCGCCGTGCGGCTCAAGCAGCGAGTCGAGGCCGCCGGCGGTCGCCGAGGTTTCGGCGAGGAAGATGTTCAGGCCGTAGAAGTCGCACATGTCGTGGATCCACGGCGAGCGGACCACCGAGTTTCCCCGGGAGACCGGCAGCGCGTGGAACACTCCCGTGGGCTTGCGGGAGTACTCGACGAGCGCCGAGTAGAACGGTGTCCGGAACCGCTGGGCGACCCCGCGCAGGATCGTCAGGTGCAGATCGAGCACGTCCTCCTGTTGCAGGAAGACCGCGTCGAACGCGCGCCCTACCTGCGCTGTGAGCTGTTCGATCGAGGCTTGTTCGACCAGGTAGAGGTTGAGCTCGGGCCGCACCTCGCGGACGCGGCGGGCGAGTTCACGGGCCCGGTCCGCAGCGGTGGAGTGATCCAGGTCCGGAATGCCGACCGCAGGCACCAGCTCCTGGAGCAACGTCAGGTCGACGGCCGACCGGGTGCGGAAGTCCGGCCTGACGACGACCGCCTGGATCCACGGATTGACCATGACCGCGACCATCGCGTCGACGAAGCTGCGCACGGTGACGGCGTCGTAGACGAACGCGTCCTCAGGGCGGCGCAAGGCGCGCAGGCCGCTGAGGAGTTTCGCCTCCTCGGCCGCCGAGAGGTCGGCGACCACCAGCACGTCGAACCCGGGGCGCCGGTCGGGCGCGGCGGGCGGTGCCGCTTCGGCGCCCCTCCCCTCCCCGCCTGTCACCCCGGCCGCCGAGATCGGCAGTTCGCCGATCAGGCCGCGGCCGATCCGCTCCGCCGTCCGGCTCAGTTCGAGGTACGACTCGGATGCCTGTGCGCGCAGCGTCGCCGCTACGTGCCGCCCGGGACGACTGTAGAAGTACGTGAGCACCTCGGCGTTCGCGAGATGCCGGTCGAGGGCGGCCTCCGCCTCCGCCCGCTCGGCCGGGTCGAGGGCGGGCGCCGCCAGCCTGCGCGCGCTGTCCGCGATCGACCACCAGAGATCCGTTTGCAGCTCCGCGACGCTGTTGTAGGCGGAGACACCGTGTCCCGATCCGGCGTGACCGGTGCCCTGTGCGGCGGCGTCGGGGGGTGTCGTTGACGATCCCATGCGCATCGGCTCTCTGACCTCACGGGTTGATACGGCGATGCTAGGGCTGAGGTGAGGGGGACGCATCTCGTGCGGCATCGGGCCCGCCTGCCTGACGGCGCCTCGGCCGGGTGGACCCTGACCGCCGCTGAGCCGTGTGCCCTCCGTAACCGGACCTCGCGGAACGGAGCGGTGGCTGGTGGGCGGCGAAGGCGGTCGGCGGATCCTCGTGGCGGTCGCGTCCGTCCTGGTCCTCAGCGGTGTGCTCGTCGACGGTCTGGTCGCCACGGCGAACCAGGCGTTCTCGCTGCGCGACACGGTTCACCGGCCGCCGTGCGCCGACGCCCATCCGCACGTACGCGGGCTCCAGACCGCGGACGACACGGAACCCCAGGTCGCCTGCGCGGTGGCCGACCTGGAGCGCGCCGGGGGCTTCCGGCGCCGGACCTCTCGTCGTGACGACCACCGGCAGCGGCTGGGTCGGCCCCGGCGCGGTCGACAGCTTCGCGTACCTCACGGGCGGCGACAGCGCGACCGTGGCGCTCCCGTACTCGTACCGACGTCGACGGCTGGAACGCCGTCCTGCGGCCGACCGGCATCACCGAGCAGGGACTCGCCCGCCTCCGGGACATCGTGTCGCTGGACGCGTTAGCCCGGTCCGCTGCCCGCCACGGCCACCGCGCGGATCTCGACCAGCAGCTCGGGCCGGGCGAGCTGGGTCACGCCGACCGCGCTCCACGAGGGATAGGGCGCGGCGATGTACTCGTCCTTCACCCGGGCGAACTCCGCGATGCCGCCCCGCAGATCGGTGTGGAACGTCGTCAACTCGACGATGTCGGCCAGGCTCGCTCCCGCGGCGTCGAGGACGGCCCGCACGCCGTCGAACGCGAGGCGGGCCTGGGCGTCCATGCCCTCGGCGAGCTCCCCGGTGGTGAGGTCGATCCCGACCTGGCCGGACACCCAGATCACGCCGCCGACGCGGGTCGCCTGCGAGAAGTGCAGCGTCTCGTACAACTCCTGCGTGGGAGGCGGGTTGACCGACTGACGCTTCAGGTCACGCGCATTCATCACGGACTCCCTTCAGAGGACGCAGAGGACTCAGAGGACCTGGCGGAAGACGGGCGAGCGGAACGGGTCCCCCGGGTTGAGCTTCGCCATCTCGTCGGCGAAGAGGGTGCCGTTGCGGGCGAAGCGCTTGTGCACGTCCGGGAGCGGGCGGAACGTCGCGTCGTCACCGAAGAAGCGCAAGACGAGGGTGTGGCGCTCGGGGCAGCCCGCGTCGACCCCGGCGCCGCCGTGCAGCGAGCGGGGATGGAGTACGACGACGTCGCCGGGCCTGGTCTCCCAGGACAGGACGTCGTAGGCGTCGGGGTCGGCCGCCAGCTCGCGGTCGATGTCCGGCAGGCGGGGCAGCACGCCACCACCGTGGAGGGGTTCGGTCGGATCGTCGGGGTTGGCGAAGGTGGTCCCGTCGTACTGGACGCCGTGCCGGGAGCCACGGACGATCTCCAGGGCGTTCCGCTTCGGCAGCGCCTGGAAGCTGATCCACGCGTTGCCCCAGTGCTCGCCGCCCCAGGGCAGATACGCGGTGTCCTGGTGCCAGCAGGTACGGGCGCCCAGCCCGCCCGCCTTCAGGAAGATCTCCTCGGCGAAGTACCAGACGTGCCGCGAACCCCACAGCTCGGCGAACAGCTCACCGAACGGCAGCGACGACACCATGGCGTCGAGGCGGTCCTTGGCGAGCGGGTTGGCGTTGTCGACGTGCGACTGCCGCTCGGTGCCGCGGAACATCCCTGACGCGTTCGGCCCCGGGTGCTCCACCGCCCAGTCGAACGCCTCGCGCAACAGGGCGAGTTGAGCGTCGTCGAGACACCTCTCGACGAGGACGGCACCGTCGTTCCAGAACGCTTCTCGCGCCGACTCGTGCACGTGCATGGCGATTCCCTCCGTCGCGCCGGATGGCCTGTCGTACCGGATGGTGCAAGGACGCTAACGGCCCCGCCGCATTTATCGCAACAGTCGTTACGATAAATCCTGTGGCAGGATCACGGGATGCCCACCACTCCGACACGACGAGCGAGTGACGGCGGCGACGGAGCCGAGCCGGTCGCGCGGCGCGGACGGCCGACCGGTGACCGTGCCGCGCGGCGTACGGAGTTGCTGGCGGCCGCGGCGTCGCTGATCGCGCAGGAGGGCTACGCCAGCGTGTCGCTGCGCAAGGTGGCCCAGCGCGCGGGATGTACCACGGGGACGGTGACGTACTACTTCGCGAGCAAGGAGGAGCTGGTCATCGCTCTGGCGGAGAGCCGGTTCGACCAGTACGACGCGATCCTGGAGGGCGGCGGGGCCGGGGCCGACATCAGGACGATGTTCGAGCGATGGCTGGCACCGGCCGCCGGGGATCCCGAGTTCTGGCCCGTGATGTTCCAACTGCTGTCCCACGCACGGTACGAGCCGGGCTTCGCCGCGCTGATCGAGCGGCGCTACACCCGCTTCCGCGAGGTGTGCACCACCATCCTCGAGCGCGGGCAGGCCCAGGGCCGCATCCGCGACGACATTCCCGCCGACCTGCTCGCCGACCAGCTCAGCGCCATGGGCGACGGCTGGATGATGATGTTTCCCATCGAACCCGAACGGTTCACCCCCGACCGCCTCCAGGCCCTCGTCGACGCCGCCATCACCCTGATCACCCCCGCCCCGCACGCGCGGCGGACGGGGCCCCGGCAGTGAGGCGACTTGTCCAGGGGCGCTGAGGCACCGCGTACATCCCGGCCCCTCACCGGTGTCGTAGGTGGCTGATACGATCCCGAATCGTGTTCGAGAAAGAGTCGGCAGGTCAGGCGCCCGCCCACACGGCCAGGGTGCAGCGCCGCGGGGTGCGGCGCAGACAGGCCATTCTCGACGCCGCGGAGGCGCTGCTCGCCGAGCACGGCTATCAGGCCGCCACGCTCAAGGCGATCGGCCAGCGAGCGGGCATCCCGACCGCCTCCGTCTACCACTACTTCTCCGACCGCCATCAGGTCGAAGCCGAGCTGCTGCGCCGCCAGGCGCGCGAGCTGGACGTCCTGATCGGCGCCGCCCTGGACGACCCGGAGCTGCGCACGCTGCGCGCCGCCGTCGACGCCGTCATCGACCCCGCGTTCGCCTACTTCCGCCAGCACCCGAGCTGCGCCGAACTGTGGTTCCCGGGACGCCAGGAGGCGCTCGACGAACTGGTCCGCACCTTCGACCGGGCGCAGGCCGAGAGGCTCTGGCGCGCCCTCACCGAGCGGAACCTCGTCACCGCCGACACCCCCCGCCTCGCCGTGCAGCTCGCCTTCGAGGTCGCCAACCGACTCTTCGGCACGGCGTTCCGACGCAGTCCGGCCGGTGACGGCGCCACGATCGCCGAGACCAAGCGCCTCGTGACCGCCTACCTTCAGACCTACGCCGCGCCAGGGCTGAAGCAGCACGCCTGACGCGGCACGCCTGACGCAGGCGCCCGGCCAGGAAGCCGGTACCGCGCCTCCGCGTACGTGGAATGACCGCCCGCCCACACCCCTCGCCTTGCGGCTACCGCGCGCCCCGCATCCATCACCGAAAGTAACTGACGGTCGACGATGAGGCATTGACACTGCCCAACCCGGGAGTTAAATTCGAACTCGATTCGAGATTGGGTTTTAACTCTAGGAGAAGTCATGCCCCTGGGAGAGACCGCCGCCGGTGTGACGTACTCGGCGCTCACCGGCTGGGTCGACCGGCCCACCGATGTCACGCCGATGCTGGAGGGCGAGGTCACGTGCGACGTCGCCGTCGTCGGGGGCGGGTACGCGGGCATGGCGGCGGCGCTGCGCCTCGCCGATCGGGGCGCCGACGTCGTCCTGCTGGAGTCCGGGCACTGCGGCTGGGGCGGCAGCTCGCGCAACGCCGGGTACCTGTCGAACGCCCTGGCGGGCGACCCCGAACTCCTCAACGCGCTGCACGCACGCCGCCTGCCCGCCCTGATCCGTTACGCGGACAGCGCGGCCCATTTCACCGAGGAGCTGATCCAGCGGCTCCGCATCGACTGTGACTACGAGCCGACGGGCAACGTCATCGCCGCCGTGTCTCCCGGGCAGCTCCGGCGCACCCGACGGAACGCCGAGATCCTGCAACGCGCGGGCGCGGACGCCGAGTTCGTCGAGGGCCGCGACTTCGGGTTGCCACGGTCGTTCCTCGGCGGCGTCTTCGAGCGCGCCGGCGGTCTCCTCAACCCCGGAAAGTTCGCGCTCGGTCTCCGCGACGCGCTGCTGCGGTCGAGCGTGCGGGTGTACGAGCACACGGCCGCGCGCGCGATCGAGCCGCACGCCTCGGGAGTGGTCGTCAGCGTGAGCGGGGGCCGCGTGCGCGCGGAGCGGGTGGTTCTCGCCACCAACGCCTACTCCCGCGATCTCCCGTTCGCCCCGCGGCGGATGGTCACGCCGATCTGGACCAGCCTGGTCGAGACCGAACCGGTCGAGCCCGAACGCCTGGCGGCGACCGGCTGGACGCGACGCATCGGCATCGTCACCCCGCACACGATCCTGGAGAACTACCGGCCCACGCCGCGCGGCACGATCATGTTCGGCACCCGCCAACTCCGCACGGCACGCGGGGCCTTGGGCGCCCGCGAGCCGGACGAAGCGGTCGTGGCGGACCTCCTCCGCGGCTTCCACGAGCGGTTCCCGACGCTCAGCGACATCGCGCCGCGGCGGGCGTGGGGCGGGTGGGTCGCGATGACGCCCTCGCTGTTGCCGGTCGCGGGAGAAGCGACGAAGAACGTCTTCTACGCCATCGGCTGCAACGGCCACGGCCTCGCCCAGTCGCCCTACCTCGGCACGCTGCTCGCCGACCGGCTCGCCGGTGACCAGGCCCACGACGACCTGGCCGCCGTATGGCGCGCGCGGCCGCGCTTCGCCCCCATGCCGGTCTTCAGCGCGCCAGCACTCCGTGCCGCCTGGACCATCGACCGACTCGCGGACCGCTTGCACCGGCGCAGGGCCTGAGGGCCCGACGCGCCCCTTGGCATCGTCACAGTTCAGCCAATGCGGACTGGGGTTTCCCTCCAAGTGGAGGGCGAGGCACGACCGGCAACCACGGTCCCGGGCCACAGGTACGTGCCGCACCGTTGGCCCGCAGGCAGCGCGCGTGAGCGGCCATGTCGTCGGACGCCTGCGGGCCGTGGGCTCTATGACGGGTGGTGCTCGGCGGCTGCTTCGTGGATCAGAGGAGCGAGTACGTCGAAGATGTCCGCGTGCCGGAAGTAGAAGTGCCCGCCGGGGAATCGGTGTGTACGGAAGGCACGTGTGGTGTGGTGCCGCCACTGTTCGATGGACGACAGGGGCACGGTGTCGGCTTCGCCGTAGAAGGCGTCGATCGGTAGGGCCAAGGGATCCTCGGCGCGAGGCCGGTGAGCGTCCAGCAAGGCGAAGTCCGAGCGCAGCGCCTTCAACGACATGGCCGTGAGGTGCGGATCGGCGGTCACGTGCTCGGGAATGCTGTCGTACGACTCGTTCAGTACGCGTATCAGCTCGCCGTCCGGCAGGGTGTGCCACGGGGCCCGTCTCAGGTGCGTGCCGGGTTCCGCGTGGGCGGAGACGATGAGCCGTCGAGGCAGTGCGCGGCCGCGGGCGCGCAGGGCCCGTGCCGTCTCGAAGGCGACCAGTGCTCCCAGGCTGTGCCCGAAGAACACGAAGGGCGGCTCGAATTCCGTCTCGTCCAGCAGCGCGGTGACGAGATCGGGCAGCCGGGTGAGTGAAGGTTCGCTGACCCGGGGGCCGCGACCCGGTGGGCAGATGCCGTACACCTGCACTCCGGGCAGCTCACGGCCCCACCGCACGTACTCGCTGGGCAGTCCCCCGGAGTGCGGGAAGCAGTACAGACGCACCAGCGGGGGCTGTTTGAGGAGTCTCCCGACAGTCCACGAGCTGCGTACGGATGCCAGTCGGCCGGTCATGGCCGCACCTCCTCTTCCTGTGTGCCGACGGCGATGCGCTCCTCGATCAGGCAGGCCAGTCGGCCCGCGTCGCCGCTCCTGATGATGTCCGCCACACTGACGGTGACCGCGAACTGCGCCCAGGCCCACGCGGCGACCTTGGTCGCGATCAGCGAATCGCCGCCCAGGTCGAAGAAGTTGTCCTCGGGCTCCACGTCCGGTAGCCCGAGGGCCCCGCCGAAGGCGTCAAGGACCGCGTCGAGCACCGTGGGACGGGGCGCGTGGGCGTCCTCCGCACGCCGAGGCGGCGCAGGCGTGGGTGTCGGCGGTGCGCCGGTGCCGCCGTCCTCGCCCGCCAGCAGCCGCGTGCGCTCGAAGGGGTAGGTGGGCAAGGGGACCCGCTGATGCCGCTCGTCGTCGTGCAGGGCCCGGACGTCGACGCGTCCTCCGGCCGCCCAGATGTGTCCGACCCCGGTCAGCAACGTGGCCACGTCCGCCTCCTCCTCCGTGGGATGCGGCGTGAGCACCACGATCGGCTGGTCCGCGTCCCGGCTCGGATGCTGCCGGGCGAGTGAGGACAGGGCACGCCCCGGACCCAGATCCACCAGCATGCTCTCCGGTGTGCCGAACAGCCTGGACAACACCGCGTCGAAGCGCACCGGCCGCCGTAGGTGCTCGGTCCAGTAGGACACCGACGTCACCTCCGACGGCTCGGACCAGTCTCCCGTCGTGTCGGAGAGGAAGGGGATCTCCGGTTTGTACAGCGGCACTTCGCGCAGAAGCTCCGCGAAGGCGGGCAGAATCGGTTCTGTCAGCGGGGAGTGCCCGGCGGTCGAGATCCGCAGCAGCCGCGTCTCCACTCCGCGCCGGGTCTGCTCCTCGACGAACCTCCGCACCCCGTCCGCCGGACCGGACACCGTGCACTGCCCGGGACCGTTGACGGCGCCCACGCTCAGCCCGGGCGGCAGCAGCCCGACCACGTCGGCGTACGGCAACCGTACCGCGGCCATGGCACCGGCGGGCACGCTGGCAAGGAGCCGCCCCCGCTCGGCCACCAGGCGCACGGCGTCAGGCGGGGTGAGGATCCCGGCCGCGCAGGCCGCCGCGTACGCGCCGAGGCTGTGACCGGTCACCGCGTCGGGCGTCAGCCCCCAGGAGCCGAGCAGGCCGGTCAGCGCGTACTGCACAGCGAAGACCGCGGGTTGTCCCACCGCGATGTCGGCGAGCCGGACGGACGCCGCGGCCGCGTCATCGCCCTCGGCGAACAGGGTGTGCCGCAGGTCGGCCCCGAGCCGGGAGGCGGCCAGCTCCGCGACCTCGTCGAGGTGACGGCGGAAGACAGGCTCCTGCGCATACAGTTCGCGGGCCATGCCCACGTGCTGACCGCCCTGGCCGGCGTAGAGGAAGACCACCGGACGGTCGTCACGGTGGGCGGTCCCGGTGCGCACCGGCCCCGCGCTCGACGTGGCCGCCGCTTCGCCGGTCTGCCGCGCCACCACGAACCGGCGGTGGGCGTGGTGGGTCCGACCGGCCCGGAGTGTCCAGCTCACGTCCGCCGGGGGTACGTCGGGATGCTCGGTGAGGAAGTCCGCGAGGCGGCCGATCGCGGCATCGGCCGCGGAGGCGGTCTTGGCGGAGACGGGCAGCAGCACATGGCTCCGCGAGGAAGCCGTCGGCTCGCGCCGCGGCGGCTCGGCCACCACCGCGTGGGCGTTGGTGCCGCCGACGCCGAGCGAGTTGACGGCCGCGATCCGGGGACGCCCGCCGTTCTCCGGCCAGGGCACGGTGGTGGCGTTGACCTGGAACGGGGAGTCGGCGAAGTCGATCGCCGGGTTGGGCTCCTCAAAGTGCAGACTGGCTGGCAGGACACCGTGCTCCACGGCGAGAACGGCCTTGATCAGACCGGTGACTCCGGCCGCCGCGTCGCTGTGACCGAGGTTGGTCTTGACCGAACCGATACGGCAGTATCCGCGCCGGTCCGTGGTCTCGCGGAAGGCCTGGGTCAGCGCCGCGACCTCGATCGGGTCGCCCAGAGCGGTGCCGGTGCCGTGGGCCTCCACATAGCCGATCTCGTCCGCCCCGACCTGGGCGACGGAGTGTGCCGCCAGGACGGCGGCCGCCTGTCCCGTCACACTGGGCGCGGTGAAGCCGATCTTGTCCCGCCCGTCGTTGTTGACGGCCGATCCCCGGATGACCGCGTGGATGTGGTCGCCCGCGGCCAGCGCGTCGGCGAGCGGACGGAGCACCACGATGCCGGCGCCGCTGGCGTTGACCGTGCCCGCTGCCGACGCGTCGAAGGCGCGGCAGTGCCCGTCCGGCGAGAGGACCCCGCCGGGTGTATGGCGGGTGCGGGGCGGGGTGGCGAGCACGGCGGTGCCGCCGGCGAGCGCGATGTCGCAGTCGCCCACGAGTAGCGCCTGGATGGCGACGTGCACGGCCACCAGCGAGGTGGAACACGCTGTCTGCACGGACACGGCGGGGCCGCTCAGACCCAGCTTGTAGGCGAGTCGGCCGCTGAGGAAGTCAGGGTCGTTGCCGTGGCTGATCTGCCAGTCGTCGACGAACGGCAGACCGTCGCCGAGGGCACGCAGGCGCTCGCCGTAGCGGGTGCTGGCTCCGCCGACGAACACGCCGGTCAGCGGCCGGTCCGCGTTGCCGTATCCGGCCCGGTCGAGTGCCTCGTGCGCCACTTCCAGGAGCACCCTCTGCTGCGGATCGATGATCAACGCGGACTGTGGCGGGTAGTCGAAGAACGGTGCGTCGAAGTCGGCGGCCCGGTCGATGACCCCGTACGCGGGGACGTAGTCGGGCTGGTCGGGCGGGGCCAGCTCGGGCAGCGGGGTGAGCAACTCCCGTGCGGCGCACAGGCTCGCCCACAAGGCGTCGACGTCCGCCGCGCCGGGGAACCGGCCGGCCATGCCGATGACCGCGACGAATCCGTCTTCTGGTGCAGTGCTGGACATCTCAGCCTTCCGATGCGGTGGCGGCGCGGGCGGGGTACGCGCCGAAGACGAAGAGGAGCGTCGCGGCGGTCTGTACCGCCACCGTCGTGGCCAGGGCCGTATCCGCCCCTGCGGCCTGCACGGTCGCTCCGGCCAGGACCCATCCGAGTGCCCCACCGGACAGCGCCACCGCGGTGGCCACGGTCAGGGTCTCCGACCGGGTCGCCGCCGGGACGCGGGTGAGGCGCACGGAGACGAGCGGTGCCCCCGACAGCCCGTTGAGCAGCCCGACCACGGCCAGGCAGCCGATCAGCTGCCCCAGGTTCAACGGCGCCAGGAGCACGAGGAAGACCAGCCCCAGGGCGACGCGTCCGGCCACCGCCAGGCGCTGGGCCGACGTGACCCGCAGCGCGGGATGGAGCAGGAGGTTTCCCAGGATCGCACCGCCGCCGAACGCGGCGAGCAGGACACCGGCCACGGACGGGGCGTCGTGGTAGCGGGCCAGTGCCAGGAGCGGCATCAGCGCGAACAGGGCCTGCCATGCCGTCTCGGCCAGCGCGAGGCCCAGTGACCAGGCCCCCAGCAGACGGTCTTTGAACAGCGCGCGCACTCCGGCGGCCAGCGCCGGCCGACGCCGGTCAGGCTGCTCGGGAGCGTCCGCCGGCAGGCATCGCCACACGATGGCGGCCGACAGGGCGAAGCTGGCGGAGTCCAGCAGCAGCACGCCGGGCGCCCGCACGGTCGACACGAGCACACCGGCGACGGCGGGACCGACGAGCATGGCGAGCCGGGTGGCCGTCTGGAGGGCCGCGTTGGCACGGCTCAGCAGGGCTTCGTCCCCGCCGAAGGAGTCCAGGACCAGCTGCTGGCTGGTGAGGTAGGGCGCGGTGCACCCTCCCACGACGAACATGACCGCCATCACCAGGGGCAACGGGAGGCAGTGGCACCAGTGGAGCAGGGGCACCAGGGCCAGCAGCGACGCGCAGAGCAGGTCCGCCGCCAGCATGGTCCGGCGCGGACCGAACCGCCCGGCGCAGTTGGAGCCGACCGCACCGATCACCGCGATGCCGACCCACTGGGCGCCCATGACAAGCCCCATGTCACCGGCCGAACCCGTCGCCTCCAGCACGAACCAGGGGATGGCCACCGCGCTGAGCTGGGTGCCGGTCATGGAGGTCAGTTCGGCGGCCACAAGACCCCGCAACCCGGGCTGCCCGCGAAGCTGCGGCACCGCCGCCTTGACGCTCATGCGGTACTCCCGTCGGGCTCGGCCACCGTGCGCGGCAAGGCCGACACGGGGCGGTCCAGGAGGGCCGGCAAGTCCGTCATCAGGCGGCCAAGCACGGCGGCAAGGTCCTGCGTGCGCGCCCGGGCCACCCGGTCGCCACGGTGAGCCACGCGGGCCGACAGGCGGTCACCGCACTGCACGAACGAGAGGGTCAGAGCTGTCTTGCCGATGTAGTCGGCGTCCTCACGCGACATGTCGACGGGGGCCAAGGGGTGTCCGCCCAGGGTCCGTTCGCGCTCTGGACGCACCTCGAACGCCAACGCGACATCGCCCCAGGGTGTGCGGCCCGGCAGGCGTGGCGGTGCCAGCCGGGCGACGACGTCGGCGAACGGCACTCCGGAGTGCGCCAGGGCGTCGACCACGGTCGAGCGCACCGCGAGCAGGACGTCGAGGACCGTGTCGTCGCCACCCTGGCTGTGGCGGAACACCACCGTGTTGAGCAGTGGACCGATCACATCGGTGTACTCGGCCCCCCGGGTACTCGTCTCGCTGGTCAGCACCAGGTCCGACCGGCCGGTCCACAGGTGCAGCGCGAGCACGGTGGCGGCGGCCGCGATCATGTACGACGACAGGCCGTACTCGGCCTGCAGCGGCCGCAGCGCCGCGGTCAGGTCGGCGGGCAACGGTACGTCGACCGCTCCGTTGGGTTCGGGCTCGTCGGGGTCGGGAAGCTCCAACCAGCAGGGTGCGCCCGCTAGTTGACGCTCCCAGTAGTCCAGCGAATCCTGGTGGTCGGCGCCGGAACGGAGCTGCGCCTCGACCGCGGCGACATCGGCGTACTGCGGCAGTCCGGCACCGGCCGCCGCGTGCGGCACGGCATCGGGCGCGTCGGCCAGCTCGGTCAGGGCCCGTACGATGCCCTGCCCGAGCTCGGCGGCACTCTCCCCCGCCACGTGCGCCCCCTGGTGGGCCAGGAGGGCGGTGACGCCGCCCTCTTGCTCGGCCACGGTCAGCGTCAACGGGAAGGCGGTGCCGCCGGCCCACACGGACTCGGCGATGAAGGGCTTCAGCGTCGCGTCGCCCAGCAGTGCCGTGCGGTCGTCACGCAGGTTCAGGTTCAGCAGGACGTCGGCGTACGGCGTCCGTCCGGGCAGGCGCGAGGGGGCCAGGTCGCGCACCACCTCCTCGAACGGGACGTCCATGTGCTCCATGGCGTCGAGCAGTTCGGCACGGAACCGGGCGAGGTACTCGGCGGGAGTCGCGCCGGGGGTGAGGTCCGAGCGCAGCACCACCGTGTTGAGGAGGGGACCGAGCACGTCCTGGGCACCCGTGCGGGCCCGGTCGGTGACCGGCACGGCGAGGGTGAGCGTGGCCTGTCCCGTCCACCGGTGCAGTGCGGTGCCCAGGGCGGCGCCGAAGAGCATGAACCAACTCGCCCCGTGGGTCTCCCGGATCCGCTTGAGCCGCTGTGTCACGGCCTCCGGCAGGTCCACGCGGACCACGCCGTCCGGCGCGCGGTCCGGCTGGGGCGGGAGGTCGAGATGGGCGGGGGCGTTTGCCAGGCGGGAGCGCCAGTGGGCGAGGCCCGCCGCGCCGTCGGTGGTCCGCTGCGGCCCGTGGGAGGCGACCTCCCGGTACTGCCGGGCCGGCGGCGCGGCCGGACGGCCGTCCCTGGCGGCGAGGTAGTAGCGCTGGAGTTCCGACAGCAGTACGGGAATCGCTCCGTCGTCGATGACGAGGTGGTGCAGACACAGCAGCAGGGCCTGGCCGCGAGCACCGAGGTCGGCGAGGGCCGCCCGGAGCGGTTCGCCCCGGGTGAGGTCGAAACGCCGTCCGGCCGCCTGGCCGAGCCACTCGGTGAGCGCCGTGTCGACGTCGGGCGCCGTGCTCAGGTCGAGGCGTTGCAGCTCCGGCCGCCAGGGCGCGACGGTCCTCTGGTACATCCCCTCCGGGTCGGCGACGAAGGCCGTGCGCAGGATCTCGTGGCCTGCGACCAGGTCGGCCAGGCTCTGGTCCAGTGCGGCAGGGTCGATCCGGCCGGTCGTCGTCCAGGCCAGGAAGACGTTGTGGGCCCGTCGTTCGTCGGACAGCTCCGCGAGCAGCAGACGCTCCTGGAACGCGAAGAGGGGCTGTCGGGTGCCGGAGGCCGGTGCGGGCGCGGGCGCGTCGGGGCCCGCGGCCCCGCCGTGGGCGTCGAGGTACGCGGCCAGATCGCTCAGGCGCGGACGATCGAACAGCTCCCGCATGCCGGGCCGTATCCCGAGGACGCGTTCCAGCCGTCCCAGCAGGCGGAAGGCGAGCAGTGAGTGACCGCCGAGGGCGAAGAAGGAGTCGTCGGGGGTCACGTCGTCGACACCGAGCAGCTCGGACCAGAGCGACGCCAGGATCCGCTCGGTACGGCTCGCGGGTCGTGTGCCGGTGCCGTTCGCGGCGGAGTCCGGCGTCGCGGGAGCCTCGGCGAGCGTGACGGCCGTCGCCCGCAGCGTCGGCACGTCGAGCTTTCCGTGAGAGGTCAGGGGAATGTGGTCGACCCGCCGGAAGAGGGACGGGACCAGGTGGGCGGGCAACTGCTCGGCGGTGTGCCGGCGCAGCTCGGCGGCGGACACCTCGGCGGACAGCCGCACCGTGGCGACCAGCCGGTCCTCGTCAGCGAGCACCACTGCCTCGGCGACCGCGGGATGGGTGCGCAGGTTCGCCTCGACCTCGCCCGGCTCGATGCGGAAGCCGCGCACCTTCACCTGGTCGTCGGCGCGGCCGAGGTACTCAAGGGCGCCGTCCGGCCGGTAGCGCACGAGGTCGCCGGTCCGGTACAGGGTCCGGCCGTCGACAGGGGACTTCACGAAGCGTTCCCCGGTCAGCTCCGGCCGGTTGAGATAGCCGTCGGCCAGGCCCGCTCCGCCGATGTACAGCTCCCCCACCGCTCCGACCGGCAGCAGCCGGGAGCCGGTGTGCCGGTCGAGCACCAGCAGCGTCGTCGTCGGCAAGGGGGTGCCGATGACGCTGGCGCCGGTCTCGATGTCCGTTTCGTCGACGGTGTGCACGCTGGCGTACACGGTGGTCTCGGTCGGGCCGTACATGTTGACCAGGCGCACGTGGGGGAACCGGCGCACCCATGGCCGGAGGGTGGCGGGACGCAGGGCCTCACCGGCGAGGATGACGTGCCGCAGACGGCTCAAGGCGCCCGACGGTGCTTCGAGCGTCAGCAGCCGGGAGAAGGCGCTGGGCGTCTGGCACACCACGGTGACGCCCTCGCGCCGCAGCAGCTCCCAGAACAACCAGGGGTCGTCCGCCTCCTCGTCGGTCACGACGATCAGACGTCCGCCGTGGGAGAGACAGGCGAACATCTCCCACACCGACACGTCGAAGGTGTAGGCGTGGAACATGGTCCACACGTCCAGTTCCGAGAAGGAGAACGGGAACCGGTCGTTGCGCAGCAGCCGCACGAGGTTGCGGTGGCTGATCACGACCCCCTTGGGCAGGCCGGTGGTGCCCGAGGTGTAGATGCAGTAGGCGGGGGTGTCCAGGTGCACCACCGGCAGGTCGCACGCGTCCGCCTCCGCGGCCACAGCGGTGTCCAGGACCACGCCGGTGAAGTCACCCAGCCCTTCGTGGCGGTCGGTGGTCTCGGGGACCAGGACCCACTGGACCTCGGCGTCCGAGAGGACCAGTCGGACGCGCCCGGCCGGATACGCGGGGTCGATCGGGAGGTAGGCCGCCCCGGCAAGGAGGACGGACAGGACGGAGACGACCTGCTCGGCTCCGCGCGGCAGCAGCAGCGCGACCAGGTCTCCCGGGCGGACTCCGGCCGCCACGAGCCCGCGGGCCCGCTGTTCGGCGCGGTCGAGGAGTTCGCCGTAGGTGACGTCGTGTCCGTGGGCGGTGAGAGCGACCGCGTCGGGGCGGGCCGCCGCGCGCTGCCGCACCAGCTCGGTGACCGGGGTGTCGGGGTACCGGGCGGCGGTGTCGTTCCACACGGTGGTCTGTGTGTGCCGTTCGACGTCCGTCAGCGGTTCGGCGGCCGCCAAGGGGCGTTCGGGGTCCTCGGTGAGGGCGGTGACCATCCGCACGTAGTGCTCCGCGGCGGCGGCCATCTGGTCGTGGTCGAACCGGCGCGTGTCGAACGCGAGTCGGCCGGTGTGGCCTCCGTCGGCGGGGCGGAGCAACAGATGTACGGAGGGACGGCCGGGCACGGCCGGTGCGTCGGCGTACGAGAACGCCGCGTCGGCCACCGGGGCCGGGTCCGGAGTGCGGGTGCGGACGTCACGCAGCAGGTCGGCGAAGGACTTCGCCGCTGCGGGCCGCAGCCGGATGACGCGGCCGTCGCACGCCACGGCCAGGTCCTGCCGACCGGTGTACCAGCCGAGCAGCGCGGCCCAGGAGGCGAGGAGCACGTCGCGGACGGTGCTCCCCGAGTTCCGGGCGACGGCCGCCAGGGCGGGGGTGTCGGCCACGGTGAAGGTGACCTCGCCGATGCCCGTCCCGGGCAGCTCGGGCCGTCGTACCGGCAGGTCCAGGGCCTCCGGCGGCGCGGCAGGTGCCGCGTGCTCACGGCGGCCGGTGTAGGCCGTGTCGAGGTCGCGCAGGAAGACGTCCAGGGAGGCCGCGTCCCACACCAGGTGGTGCAGGCAGAGGAAGAAGACCTGGTCGCCTCCGGCGTACAGGAGGGCGGCGCGCAGCAGGCGTCCGGACTCCGGCAGGAACTCGCGGTGGGATTCGGCGTACAGCCAGTCGTCGAGCTCCTCCGCCGTGGCCCCACCCAGGTCGACGCGGGTCAGCTCCGGCTCCCACGGCTCACCCACCACTTGCCACAACTCGTCCCCGCGCTGCCGGAAGGCGGTGCGCAGGATCTCGTGGCGGGCCACCACGTCGGCGAGGGCGAGCCGCAGGGCGTCGGCGTCGAGGCCGCCGCCCCTGATCCGCCAGGCCATCGGCACGTTGTAGAGCACTTCGCCCGGCGCCATCAGTCCGGCCAGCCACATGCCGTACTGGACACCGGAGGCCGGGGCCTCCCGGCTCGCGGGCGGCACGGACGGCGTGGACGGCGCGGTCGGAGGGAGGACGTGGTCGGTGAACTCGTCAAGGTAGGGGTGGTCGAAGAGGGCACGGATCGAGACGTCGGTGCCGAAGCGCTGGGAGACGGCCAGGACGAGCGATTCGGCCAGGAGCGAGTGGCCTCCGAGCTCGAAGAAGGAGTCGGCGGGTGTGATGTCGTCGACACCGAGCACGTCGCGCCAGACGGCGACCATGTCGTCCAGACGGCCGTCCTCGCCGGATCGCGGCGTCGGAGCGGCAGGTACCGGCGCGGCGGTGGCGGGCGGCACGACCGCGTCGGCGGCGACCGCGATCACGGACCGTCCCGGGTCGGCGGCGATGTCGCGCAGCATCTCCAGGTAGTCGGCCGCCATGGCGCTCACCCGGGTCGGTCCCACGGCACCGGTGGGGTCCTTCCACAGCAGATGGGTGCCGGCGCTGTCCTCGCGCACCATGAGGGCGAGCGGGAACCCCGCGCTGCTCTCCATGCCGAGCAGGCTGAGCCGGGCACGGGAACGCTCGGTGCGCAGTTCCACGTGCTGCACGTCGACGCCGTCACGCAGCCCGGCATGCCAGAACTGGAACACCGTCTGCAGAGTGTCGGCCTGCGCCTGGGGGCCAGTCGCCCCAGTGGCGCGGAGAATGGCCGGCAGCGGCAGGTCACCGTGGGCCATCGCCTCCTTGACCCGCTTGCGTACCCGCAGGACGAGGTCGGCGTAGCTGTCGCACGCGGCCACCTCGACCCGGACGGGCAGGGTGTTGACGAAATAGCCGACGGTGTCCTTCACCGCCTCCAGGGTCCGGCCGTGGAAGGGCACGAACACGAGGACCTCGTCGGCTCCGCTGTGCCGGCGCAGCAGTGCGCAGTAGGCCGCGAGGAGGACACTGGTGTAGCTCACACCAAGGGCACGGGCCTGATCGCGCAGCGGACCGGCGAGGTCGGGCGGCACCTGCCCGTCGAGCGCGACGTACTGCGGCTCGTCGACGGTGGCGGGCAGTGCGAACGGCCGATCCGTGGGCCGCAGCGCCGCACGCCAGTAGTCGCGGTGCGCGTCTCCCTCGGGGGAGTCCGCGAGACGGCGGGACCGTTCGGCGAAGGCCCTCTGGGCGGCGACGTCGCTGCCGGGCGTCAGTCGGCCCCCGGCGTACGCACGCGCCAGCGCGTCGATGGTCACCAGCGCCGACGCCCCGTCGTGGACGATGTGGTGCACCGCGACGAGCAGCACGGTCCAGCCCTGGCCGCGGATCACGTCGACGCGTGCCAGGGGCCCCTGCCACAGGTCGAACGGCCGCTGCCACACCCTTCGTACGGCGTCATCGCGTTCCAGCGTCGTCTCGTGCTCGCGCACCGGGATCGGCGGGGCGTCCGCCCAGTCCAGTACCGGGCCGTCGTCGGTCTTCACGACGCGGCCGCGCAGTTGGGGATAGGCCTGCCCGACCGCCTCGACCGCGGACCGCAGCCGCGCCGCATCGAGGTCGCCGCTGACCGCGTACGGCGTCGGGATGATGTGGATCCACTGCTGCGGATCGAGCCGCCAGGCCAGCCACATGGCTTCCTGGCCGACCGACAGGGGCACTTGCTGATGGGTGGTCACGTCGTGCGCTCCCTGTTCCTGTCGCTCTGGTCCCGGTCGTCGGGTAACTCGGTGGCTTCGCCGGTACGGGGGCCCGCCAGCCACGCCGCGGCGGCCTGGGCATGAGGGGCGGCATCCGGGGTGTCAAGGCGGTGCAGCAGGTCCGCGACGCGGTGCCGAGCCTCGGTGCAGTGCACGTCGGCGACGGCGAGTGCCGAGGAGTCACCCGCCTCAGCCGAGGTGGCCGCGCGGGCCAGGACCAGGGCGCAGACCATGAGTTCCCGGGCGACGCCCGTGAGCCGGATGAGCGTCGGCTCGTCCTCCAGCAGGGCGTCCTTGTCCGGGTGCGCCCGCGCGAGCGTCAGGCAGCGCCGCCCGAACGCGTGGACCTGATCGGCCACCCATCGCAGGTGCCCGGCATTGCGTCCGGTGAGCCGTGGATCGGTCACGTCGCCCGGGGCCGCCGGTGACAGCAGCTCGTCGGCATGAGCGGGCTCAGGATAGTAGTAGGACAGGATCGACATGCGCGCTATCCAGTTGTCGATCTGGAAGTCCACGCCTCCGGCCACCCGGACATTGCGGATGTCGCGCATGAGCCGCTCCAGCGGCCAGGCAGGGGCCCCGCGCCGCGCCTTGCTCGCCGAGGTCTCGTATCCCTCGCCGCCCAGCAACGCCATGGTGCGGTCGACGACCTGCCAGCCCAGCAGCGAGGTCGCGTTCTTGGCCATGTTCTGCTCGAAGCGCACGTTGAGCGCCGCGCCCTGGTCCTCCGGCAGCAGGCACCACTGGCACACCGTCTCGATCGCGAAGGTGTCGGCGAGGGTCCGCGCGACCTGTGCCTGGATCTCGCGGTGGTCGCCCAGCGGGCGCCCGTCGATCGTGCGCCGGTTCACGAACTCACGGCTCCAGTCGGCGCAGAGCCTGGCGGCCGCGAGCGAGGGCGCACCCATGTGGTGCAGGCGTCCCCGGGTGACCAGTCGGCTCGTCGTCTGCGTCATCCGCACCTGGTGCGCGGTGTCCGGCTCGACCAGCATGTGTTCCCGGGGCACCCGGACGTCGTCGAAACGGAACCATCCGTTGGGAAAGCCCCGGATGCCCATGTACTCGTGCCAGGCCCCGGCCGTGACACCGGGGGCGTCGGTGGGTACGAAGAACTCGCGTATCACCTCCCGGCCGTCCGTCCGGACCGTCGCCGAGACGCCGACGAGCTCCGCGACAGGCGCGTGCCCTGCGAACAGCTTGACGCCGTTGAGCAGATAGGCGGCTCCACCGTCGACGGGGGTCGCCGTCGTGCTGCGGGCCTGGTTGCCGGCGCCTTCCGGTTCGGTGTCCGCACTGGCGCTGAACCCGCCGGCCGCGGCGTGGCCCCGCACCAGGTCGCGCAGCGCCGCCGGGAGCGGCAGCGTGGCGAAGGCACCCGTGCCCAGGGTGTTCTCCAGGGCGAGCGACATGGCCACGGGCATGCACCAGCGCGCCGCCGTCTCGACCACCCGGAAGAGGTTGAAGTGCGACAGCGCAGGGCCGTCGGCCTCGGCGTCGGCCTGGAGCCTGAAGTACCCGCGTTTGGCGAGCTCCGGCAGGAAGTCCTCCGGCAGCCGCCCTTCCCGGTCCGCCAGGTCCGGGTCGATCCGGTCGCGCAACAGGGCCGACAGCTCCTCGACGAACGCGTCTCCGTGTGCCCGGTCGGCCGCCGTCTGCGCCGGGAAGTCCCGGATCAGGTCCCAGCGGAACCTGCCTTGGTACAACTCCTCCAGGAATCCGACCTGTTCGGGGTCGCTGATCGCGTTGCGCGTGGGCTGCGGCGCGGGGGCTTCCCTGCCCTGCGGCCCACGCGCGGCGAGCGCGCGTCGGTCGGTCTTGCCGGAGGGATTCAGCGGCAGCTCCGCGAGCCGCACGAACCGGCTTGGCACCATGTGCCTCGGCAGCGCCTCGGCGAGGTGTCCGGCGAGCCGCGCGGCGGTCACGTCCTCGTCCGCGACGTAGTAGGCGGTCAGCATGGGTCCGCCGACCCGGCTGCTCCCGCACACGACGGCGGCGTCCCGTACGTCCCGCAGGCGGCGCAGGGCCGTCTCGATCTCCCCCAGCTCGATGCGGAAGCCATTGATCTTCACCTGGTCGTCGGCGCGGCCTGCGAAGCAGAAGACGTCGTCGGCGGTCCGGGTGGCGAGGTCGCCGCTGCGGTAGTAGCGGCGGGGACCGCGGGGCGGGAGCGTCAGCGTCCTGAAGCGCTCCGCGGTCAGTTCGGGAAGACCGAGATATCCGGCCGCGACTCCGGCTCCGGCCACCCAGATCTCGCCCGTCTCGCCCGGCCGGACCGGACGGTCGTGCTCGTTCAGTACCGCGATCTCCCAGCCGTCCAGCGGTCGGCCGAGGTCGCGGTCGAAGCCGGTCGACGCGGGTGCGTCGATCTCCTCGGGCGTCAGGACGCGGGAGGAGACGAACACCGTCGTCTCGGTGATGCCGTAGGTGTTGACGAACTCGCAGTCGCGGCTGACCGTCTCCCGCCACCGTCGGATGTCACCGGCGTCGACCGACTCCCCGCCGAAGATGATCCGCCGCACGCTCTCGGGGCGCGGTTCCTCCTTGCCCGCGGCGGCGACGACGTGCCGGAAGACCGACGGCACGATGCTCACCACGGTCGCCTTCTCCCGCACCAGCAGGTCCACCGTGGCGCGGGGGGACGACGCGACGTGCGTCGGCACGATCACCAGGCATCCGCCGGTGGCCAGCGCTCCCCACATCTCCCACACGGAGAAGTCGAAGCTGTACGAGTGGAACAGGGTCCACACGTCGTCCGGGGTGACGGTGTGGCGCGCGCAGAACGACGTCACCATGGCGGCGACGTTCGCGCACGGCACCTCGACCCCCTTGGGGCGGCCGGTCGTTCCGGAGGTGTAGATCACGTAGGCGATGGCCTCCGGGTCCGTCGGGACGTCCGCGGCGGGTTCGGCGGCCTCCTCGACGCGGGGCGGCGCCGCCGTCCGGTCGAGGCGCAGTTCCGGCACACCGGCGAGGACCTCGGGCAGGTCCTGGTCCGAGACGATCAGGGACAGCGCGCTGTCCGCCGCCACGAAGCCGAGGCGTTGCGCGGGATAGGCCGGGTCCAGCGGGACGTACGTGTGACCGGCCGCGGAGACCGCCAGGACGCCGGTCAGCACGTCGGCCGTGCGCCGCAGGTGCAGCCCGATCCGCTGCCCGGGGGCCGGGCAGTGGTGGCGCAGCGCTGCGGCCAGCGCCGTGCTGCGGCGCAGCAACTGCTCGTAGGTGAGTGATCCGTGTTCGTCACGGACCGCTGTCCGTTCGGGGTTCGCACGTGCCTGCCGGGTGAATAACGCGTACAGCTGGTTCAAGGGGGTGTACCAATCGTTGTGAGGGGGGTGGGGCGAAGGGGGATCACAGAGCGAGGCGGACGCGCAGGTGCCGCAGCCATGCGTCGAGTTGCAGCACCATCTCCACGTCCGCCCGGCCCAGCCAGCCGCCCCGGTCCAAGAGGCGGGGCGTCGTGACGTACCGCTGCGCGTGCTCGCGGTCCAGCAGCGTGTGCACGGGAGCGGAGGGGTCGTCGAGCAGCGTCCGCAACCTCTCCACGAGGGACTGCTTGTAGCCGCGGTCGTAGGTGATCGGGTAGGGCACCTTCCGGCGGCTCAGCACCGAGGGCGGGACGAGGGGCGCGCCGAGGGCCCGCAGGAGGCTCTTCTCGCGGCCGTCGAAGGACTTCCACCGCGCCGGAACGTTGTACAGGAGGGTGAACAGCCGGTGGTCGGCGAAGGGGAAGCGCAGCTGGAGACCCGCGGCGGCGCTCATCCGTTCCGAGTGGAGCACGGTCTGCTCCAGCAGCCGCGTGGCCGTCAGGTAGTCCGTCTGCCGCCCCAGACGGTCGACCGGGTCTTCCCCCGGCACCTGGGGAACCTCTTCCAGCGCCTCGGCGAAGCGGCTGTCGACGTACCCCGCGATATCGATGTCATGCAGTACCTCGGCTCGCAGCAGGCCCGTGCCGAGCCCATGAGGCATGCCCATGGCGCGTGCCCGCGCGATCCACGGAAACGTGGTGAGCACCTGCTTGTCGTCGGCCTCCGGTCCCAGGCCGCCGAACATCGCGTCCGCGCCCTCGCCGCTCAGGGCGACCGGTGTCCTGCGGCCCACGTGCCCGCTGAAGAGGTACGGGGTGATGTTCTTGTCCCCGAACGGCGTCGGCCAGTCCTTGGCCAGGAGCGATTCGGTGAGGGTGTCGGGCCGCGACAGCAGGTCCGGCTCGATGGTGACGCGCTCGTGGTCGCAACTCCAGAACCGCACCACCTCCTCGGCATACGGCAGGTCCGGTACGGCCGACGCCGTCCCGCCGAAGGAGACGGTGAACGTCCGCGGTGGTCGGCCGACGGCCTCGGCCACCAGACCGGTCAGCACGCTGGAGTCGAGACCGCCCGACAGCAGCACGGCGGGATCCGCGTCCCCGAGGTCGTCGTGAACCACCTCGTCGAGCAGCTTCCGCACCCGGCGGATCGTTTCCTCGCGGGACTCCGTGTGCGGGAACGCCTCCAGCGACCAGTACGGCTGTCGCCGCTCACCGGCGGCCGAGAAGCGCACCGTGGAGCCGGGCGGTATCTCCCGCATCCCGCGCAGAGCGCCGTGTCCCGGACTGCGCAGCTGGGTCAGCAGCGCGCTGAGCCCGGCGCCGTCGAGTTCCACCGGGACGCCCGGATGTGCCGCCAGCGCCCCGGCCTCGGACGCGAACACCACACCGTCGTCCTGCCGTACGTAGGAGAGCGGCTTGATGCCCAACCGGTCGCGTCCCAGGACCAGTTCTCCGGTGCGGCCGTCCCAGACGGCGAACGCGAAGGCGCCCTGCCACCGTTCGGCCGCCACCTCGTTCTCGGCCAAGTAGCCGTCGAGCAGTGTCTGGGCGGGGTTCCGGCTTCCGTGTATGTAGCCGTCCACGACTACCACGACAGGGTGTCCGGTCCCCCGCGACGCCAGGGGGCCGTTCCCCCGCGCCGGTTCGCCTCCGGCGGCCAGGACCGCGTGCTCGGACGTCCACGATCGGTGCGGGCCGCCGCGTCGGCTGCTCTCCACCATCGCCGCGACCGCGGCCGGACCGGTCCGGTCAAGACCTCCCCGGTGGGTCCACCATCCGAAGACTGCGGACATGAGTGCCCCCTCCCTTATCCTCGGTTGTGCCGTCAGTTCTGACCGTCCGGTGCCCGGCCGGTGCGTGCGCCACGGACTCAGCCGGCCGCACGACGGCGCCGGATCGCCCGGCGCACCCGCCGCTCCGGTGCCGCTGGGCCCGGAACCGACTCGGCCAGATGAGTGGCGAGTTGGGCGATCGTCGGATGCTCGAACAGGGTCAGCAAGCCGACTTGGTCGGTCCGGAACGCGTTGACGCGGGCGAGCACGGCCGCCAGCGAGCCCGACGTTCCGCCGACGTCGAAGAAGCTGTCGCGGACCCCGATGTCATCGGTCCCCAGCACCTCCCGCCAGATGTCCAGCAGCCGGGACTCCAACGCGGAGCGTGGGTCGGCCAGCGGCTCGCGCCGTACGTGGCGCCCGGGGTCGGGCAGAGCGCCCCGGTCCAGCTTCCCGTTCCTGGTCACCGGCAGTTCAGGGACCGCCACCAGCGTGGCGGGCAGCAAGTGTGCCGCCAGCCGCTCCGACAGGTGTGCGCGCAGGTCCGTCGGCACCCGCGTCCCGCCGTCGTGCAGGACCACATAACCCACCAGCCTCCGGCCGCCGGCGGGGTCCTGGTGCACCGCGACCGCCGCGAGGGCGACCAGAGGGTGCGCCGACAGGGCCGCCTCCACCTGTGCCGGTTCGATCCGGTGGCCGTTGACCTTGACCTGATCGTCCATGCGGCCCAGGACTTCCACGGCGCCGTCCGGTCGGCGGCGGGCCCGGTCGCCCGTACGGTGCATCAGCGCGCCGGGCACTGTGGCGAACGGATCCGGAAGGAACCTCTGGGCGGTCTCCGCGGGCCTGCCGAGGTAGCCCGTCGCCACACCGGCACCGCCGATGTACAGCTCTCCCTCGCTGCTGTCGGACACCAGCCGCAGGTTCGGATCGAGAACGTATGCCGTCGCACCAACGATCGGGCGGCCCACGGCGACGACCTCTGTGTCGGCGTCCGCGTCGACCCGGTGCACCAGCGAGGTAATGGTGGTCTCGGTCAGTCCGTACGCGTTCACCAACGCGACATCGGTCGACCCGCACCATGCGACCGCGGCAGACGCGTCCACCCCTTCGCTGCCGATGACGACCAGCCGCAGCCGCGGGGGCGGCGGGCCGCCGTCCCGGCCGGCGCTCCACTGCTGCCAGTACCCGGACGGCAGGTTGGCGACGGTGATCCGCCCGTCGGCCAGTACGCGGGTCAGGTCCCGGGGGGCGGGAGGATCGGGGCACAGGACGACGCAGCCGCCGGCCACCAGGGTGGGAAAGATCTCCTCGGCCGCCACGTCGAACCCGATGGTGGCGAACTGGAGGACTCGGTCGTCGGAGGTCAGCCCGAAGGACCGCGCCATCTCTCCGGCGTGATGGGCCAGGGCGCGGTGGGGCACGACCACGCCCTTGGGCTCCCCCGTCGTCCCCGAGGTGAAGACGACGTACGCCGGGTCGACCGGCCGCGCGGGAGGATGGTCGGCATCGTGGCGGTCCGAGGGCTGCTCGGGCGGCACGACGGTGACATCCGGCGCCCCGTCCAGCCGGTGCCGCAGCGAGTCGGCGCAGAGCACGAACCGGCTGCCCGCCGCGGCCATCAGCCGCGCGATCTGGGCAGGAGAGTTACGAGGGTCGAGAGGGAGGTAGGCGGCTCCCGATCGCAGGACGCCGAGCAGCGCCGGAACGAAGTCCAGGTCGGCGTGGGTCAGTATCCCGACCACGTCCCCAGGACTTGCTCCGGCGGCCATTAACTCCGCGGCTAACGCGCCGGATCGATGCCCCAGTTCGGCATAGGTCAGCGTGCGGCCGTTCAGATCCAGGGCTGTGGCATGCGGCTGCCGGGCCGTACGGCGGCTGATTGCCTCCAGCAGAGTGGACGGCATGGATCCATACCCTTCTTGGTGGGTTGATCGCGGTCATGCGCAGGCTCGGGACACCTAGGGGTGACCCCTTCGCGACGCAGCGTTGCGCCACGGCCTGCGACCACAACCTGACCCAGGGCAATCAACAAGTGATCAACAACTGCTCACCGCAGCCGAGATCCGGCCGCAGCGCTCAATCTGTGGCTGATCACAGCCCCCTGACCGGCCGTCATCTGGCGCTGTATGGCGGTGGGTTGCTGTGGTTCACCCCCCGCCTTCCGGCACCGGCCCCTGCTCACCGTGTGGCTTCAGGGTGGCGTGAGGGTATCGAGCTGTGCGGCCAGGTCGGGGTGCGTGGCGGCCAGGTGGGGGCGGGTGCTCCTGAGGGGGCGGATGAGCTCGGCGGGGTCGTCGTGGGCGAGGGCCGCGTGGAGCTGGCCGAGCGGGAGGTGGGCCGTGGCGGGCAGGTCGGTGAGGGCGGTGATTTGTCCGGCGAGGCGGCGTAGGTCGGCGGCGTTGTGGCGGGCCCAGGTGGCGGTGGCGCGGTGGGCGGCTCTGGCCTGGCGGGTGGC